>NZ_JBDGIV010000014.1:0-153268 GCF_057657255.1 Variovorax sp. Soil_C_19
TCCAATGAAAAATGCCCTCCAGACAACGCCTGGAGGGCACTTCTCGCGGACTCAACGCCGACTATTTACACAGACTGTTGTGCGGGCTTTTCTTATTGGATCCGGCCTTTTCTTACTTCAGCCG
Source organism: Variovorax sp. Soil_C_19 (assembly GCF_057657255.1). NCBI lineage: Bacteria > Pseudomonadati > Pseudomonadota > Betaproteobacteria > Burkholderiales > Comamonadaceae > Variovorax > Variovorax sp. Soil_C_19. The sequence continues at coordinate 125 of NZ_JBDGIV010000014.1, forward strand.
GGTGATCAGGCTCGAGGTGTCCCAGCGCTTGCCGCCGGCCTGCTGCACGTCGGCATAGAACTGGTCGACCAGCGCGGTCACAGGCAGGCGCGCGCCGTTGCGCTTGGCCTCGTCGAGCACCAGGCCGAGGTCCTTGCGCATCCAGTCGACCGCAAAGCCGTAGTCGAACTTGCCGTCGATCATGGTCTGGCCGCGGTTGTCCATCTGCCAGCTCTGGGCGGCGCCCTTGCCGATGACGTCGAGCACCAGCTTCATGTCCAGGCCCGCACGCTGGCCGAAGGCGATGGCTTCGGAGAGGCCCTGCACCAGGCCCGCGATGGCGATCTGGTTGACCATCTTCGCGAGCTGCCCGGCACCGCTCGCGCCCAGGTGCGTCACGGCGCGCGCGAACGCGGTGATCACCGGCTTTGCGCGTTCGAAAGCGGCCTTGTCGCCGCCGCACATCACCGTGAGCGCGCCGTTCTGCGCGCCGGCCTGGCCGCCGGAGACCGGCGCGTCGACGAACTGCACGCCTAGCGACAGGGCGGCGTTCGAGAGCTCGCGCGCCACGTCGGCCGAGGCGGTGGTGTGATCGACGAACACGGCGCCCTGCTTCATGCCTGCGAAAGCGCCGTTCGGGCCAAGCACCACGGCGCGCAGGTCGTCGTCGTTGCCGACGCAGCTGAACACGATGTCGGCACCAGCCACCGCCTCGCGCGGCGTGGTGGCATGGCGGCCCGGCGCGCCGAATTCGGCCACCCAGGCCTCGGCCTTGGCGGGCGTGCGGTTGTACACCGTGACGGTGTGGCCGGCCTTCGCGAGGTGGCCGGCCATTGGCCCGCCCATGACGCCGAGGCCGAGAAAGGCCACGGTCTGCGCGGGGGTGGATTCGTAGGTTCGGGTGTTGATGCTGCTCATGGGCGAGAGCTTAAGCCCAATGCAGCGGCTGCGTCACGTGGGCGCGGCGTCTAGACAATCGCGAAGTGCTCCGTGCCGGCCGACAGGTCGGTGCTGCGCGCGCGCTGGCTGTTGAGCTTGATCTGCAGGCGCAGGTCGTTGGCCGAGTCGGCGTTGCGAATCGCGTCCTCGAAGCTGATCGAGTGGCTCTCGAACAGGTCGAACAGCGCCTGGTCGAAGGTCTGCATGCCGAGGTTGCGGCTCTTCTTCATGATCTCCTTGATCTCGCCCACTTCGCCCTTGAAGATCAGGTCGGAGATCAGCGGCGTGTTCAGCAGCACCTCGACGGCCGCCACGCGGCCCTGGCCATCTTCGGTGGGCACGAGGCGCTGTGAGACCAGCGACCGAAGGTTCAGCGACAGGTCCATCAAGAGCTGCGCGCGGCGCTCCTCGGGGAAGAAGTTGATGATCCGGTCCAGCGCCTGGTTGGCGCTGTTGGCGTGCAGCGTGGCCATGCAGAGGTGGCCGGTTTCGGCGAAGGCCACCGCATGCTCCATGGTCTCGCGGTCGCGGATCTCGCCCATCAGGATCACGTCGGGTGCCTGGCGCAGCGTGTTCTTGAGTGCGGCCTCCCAGCTGTCGGTGTCGATGCCCACCTCGCGCTGCGTCACCACGCAGTTCTTGTGCGGATGCACGAATTCGACCGGGTCTTCCACCGTCACGATGTGGCCGTACGAATTTTCGTTGCGCCAGTCGATCATGGCGGCCAGCGTGGTCGACTTGCCCGAGCCCGTGGCACCCACCAGGATGGTGAGGCCGCGCTTGGTCATCGACACTTCCTTGAGCACCTGCGGCATGCCGAGGCCGTCGATGGTCGGCAGCTTGGCCGGGATGGTCCGCAGCACCATGCCGACCTTGCCCTGCTGCACGAACGCGTTCACGCGGAAGCGGCCGATGCCGGTCGGCGAGATCGCGAAGTTGCATTCCTTGGTGCGCTCGAACTCCGCCGTCTGGCGGTCGTTCATGATGGATCGCGTGAGCGCCAGCGTGTGCTGCGCGCCCAGCGCCTGCTGCGACACCTTGGTGACCTTGCCGTCGACCTTGATCGCAGGCGGGAAGTCGGCCGTGATGAACAGGTCGCTGCCGTTGCGGCTCACCATGAGCTTGAGCAGGTCGTTGATGAACTGGCTGGCTTGATCGCGTTCCATGATGAGGGCGCCTCTTAACCTGGGAAATTCTCGGGGATTTTCGCTTTGCTGCGCGCTTCGGCCGCCGAAATGGCATTGCGGCGCACGAGGTCGGTCAGGTTCTGGTCCAGCGTCTGCATGCCCGCGCCCTGGCCGGTCTGGATCGCCGAATACATCTGCGCCACCTTGGCCTCGCGGATCAGGTTGCGGATGGCCGGCGTGCCGAGCATGATCTCGTGCGCCGCCACGCGGCCCTGGCCGTCCTTGGTCTTGCACAGCGTCTGCGAGATCACGGCCTGCAGCGATTCCGACAGCATCGCGCGGATCATTTCCTTCTCTTCGCCGGGGAACACGTCGATGATCCGGTCGATGGTCTTGGCGGCCGACGAGGTGTGCAGGGTGCCGAACACCAGGTGGCCGGTCTCGGCCGCGGTCATCGCGAGGCGGATGGTCTCGAGGTCGCGCAGCTCGCCCACCAGGATCGCGTCGGGGTCCTCGCGCAGCGCCGAGCGCAGCGCGTTGGCGAACGACAGCGTCATCGGCCCGACCTCGCGCTGGTTGATCAGGCACTTCTTGGATTCGTGCACGAACTCGATCGGGTCTTCCACCGTGAGGATGTGGCCGTACTCGTTTTCGTTCAGGTAGTTGACCATGGCGGCCAGCGTGGTCGACTTGCCCGAACCCGTGGGCCCCGTCACCAGCACCAGGCCGCGCGGCTTGAGCGCCAGATCCGCGAAAATCTTCGGTGCATTGAGCTGCTCGAGCGTCAGGATCTTCGAGGGAATGGTCCGGAACACCGCCGCCGCGCCGCGCGCCTGGTTGAACGCGTTCACGCGGAAGCGCGCGAGGCCGTCGATCTCGAACGAGAAGTCGACCTCCAGGAACTCTTCGTAGTGCTTGCGGTGCGTGTCGCTCATGATGTCGTACACCATGGCGTGCACCGCCTTGTGGTCGAGCGCGTCGACGTTGATGCGCCGTACGTCGCCGTGCACGCGGATCATCGGCGGCAGACCCGCGGACAGGTGCAGGTCGGAGGCCTTGTTCTTGACGCTGAATGCCAGCAGTTGGGTGATGTCCACGGGGTCCTCGGTCGGGTTCGGTGACGTTTTGATACGATTTTTCCTGGGCGATTATGACGATGATTGGCGACGACCTCCAGCAAGTAAGGAACCGGATCGAAAGGGCATGCGCGGCCGAGGGGCGCGATGCGGCCGAGGTCCGGTTGCTGGCGGTGTCGAAGACCTTCGGCCCCGAGGCCGTGCGCGAGGCCTTCGCGGCCGGGCAGCGCGCCTTCGGCGAGAACTACGTTCAGGAGGGGCTCGACAAGATCGAGGCGCTGGCCGACCTGCGCGCCGAGCTCGAATGGCACTGCATCGGCCCCCTGCAGAGCAACAAGACGCGGCCCGTGGCTGCGCAGTTCGACTGGGTCCACAGCATCGACCGGCTGAAGATCGCCGAGCGGCTTTCTGCGCAGCGTCCGGCGCATTTGCCGCCGCTGAACGTCTGCCTGCAGGTGAACGTGGACGGTGGCGCCAACAAGTCGGGCGTGGCGCCGGACGAGGCCTTGCCGCTCGCGCACGCTGTGGCGGCCTTGCCACAACTGAGGCTGCGCGGGCTCATGGCCATTCCCGAACCGGCAAGCGATGTCGCCGCGCAGCGCGAACTGTGCCTGCGCGCCCGTGCCGTTTACGACGCCCTTCGCGCAGCGGGCATCGGGCTCGACACGCTCTCGCTCGGCATGAGCGCCGACCTCGAGGCGGCGGTGAGCGCAGGCAGCACGATGGTGCGCATCGGCACTGCGATCTTCGGCGGCCGCGCGCGCAAGGCGGCCTGAGCCGCTAGCGCCACTACGCCGCCAGCGGCAACCGCGCGCTGCTCTTCACTTCTTCCATCACCGCGTAGGTCCGGGTCTCGCGCACGCCGGGCAGCTGCCACAGCACGGTGCCTGCGAACTCGCGGTAGGCGGCCATGTCGGCCATGCGCGTCTTGAGCAGGTAGTCGAAGCCGCCCGCGACCATGTGGCATTCCATGATCTCGTCGCGCACCTGCACCGCGGCCTTGAACTGGTCGAACACGTTGGGCGTGGTGCGGTCGAGCAGCACTTCGACGAACACGGTGAAGCCGCGGCCCAGCTTGTGCGGGTCGAGCCGGGCCTCGTAGCCCTGGATGAAGCCCTCGCGTGTGAGCCGCTGCACCCGCGCAAGTACCGCGGTGGGCGAGAGCGCCACCGCTTCGGCCAGCTTGAGGTTGGTGATGCGGCCATCCTGCTGAAGAATCTTCAGCAGGCGGAGATCGATGCGGTCGAGGTCTGGCATCCGAGAATTATCCGGTTGAAACCTTATTTTTTGGCAGAAGATTCGGCGTATGTCGAAAGACTATAGGGGATACCTTCAAGGAATCGCCATGCACTTGCCCATCCCTTACCGCCCCGAGTCCGAGGTCGTCGCCGACCGGCTCGCGGCCCTCGAACACGCGCTCGACTGGCATGCCGCCGCGGCCTTGGCCACGCCCTGGGTCGAAGCGGTGCGGCGCCATCCGCCGCCGTTCTGGGCCATGGAAAGCCTGCTGCGCGAATACCCGATCTCGAGCGCCGAGGGCCTGGCGCTGATGCGGCTGGCCGAGGCGTTGCTGCGCGTGCCCGATGCCGCCACGGCGATCGCGCTCACGGCCGACCAGCTCGGCCGCGCCGATTTCGAGGGCGCGGCCGACTCCACGCTCTCGCGCCTTTCGTCGGCGGCCATCGCCATGTCGAAGAAGTTCCTGCCCGAGGGCAACCATCCACCGGGTCTCATGGCCAAGCTCGGGTCGCGCACCGTGGTGGCGGCCACCCTGCGTGCGGTGCAGCTGCTCGGGCGGCAGTTCGTGCTCGGCCAGACCATTGCCGAAGCGCTCGGCGAGGCACGCGCCGCGCACCGCAAGCAAGATGCCCTGCGCTTCAGCTACGACATGCTCGGCGAGGGCGCGCGCACCGACGCCGATGCGCTGCGCTACCTCGAAAGCTACGCCCGCGCCATCGCGGCGATTGCTGCCGGCACCGACGCCGCGGCCACGCCCGAGCGCAACGACGGCATCTCGATCAAGCTCAGCGCGCTGCATCCGCGCTACGAAGAGGCGCAGCGCGAGCGCGTGCTCGACGAGCTGGTGCCGCGCGTGTGGCGTCTCTGCGAACTCGCGGCCGCGGCCAACCTCAACCTGACGATCGATGCCGAAGAGGTCGATCGGCTCGAACTCTCACTGGACGTCTTCGAGGCCCTCGCCGCGCGCGTGGCGTCCGCACACCTGCAGTGGCAGGGTTTCGGCCTGGCGCTGCAGGCGTACCAGACGCGCGCGCTCGAACTCGTCGCGCATGTCGCGGCGGTGGCGCGCCGGCATGGGCTGCGCCTGATGTGCCGGCTCGTGAAAGGCGCCTACTGGGACGCCGAGATCAAGCGCGCGCAGGAGCTCGGCCTGCCGCACTACCCGGTCTTCACGCACAAGCACCACAGCGACATCAGCTACCTGGCCTGCGCGCGCGCGCTGCTCGCGGCACCCGACGCGGTCTACCCGCAGTTCGCGACCCACAACGCGGGCACCATCGCCGCGATCCTGCAGATGGCCGAAGCGGCGGGCGCGCCCTTCGAGCTGCAGCGCCTGCACGGCATGGGCGAGGGCGTCTACCGCGAAGTGATGAAGCAGCACCCGGGCGTCGCCGTGCGCGTGTACGCGCCGGTGGGCCAGCACCGCGACCTGCTGGCCTACCTGGTGCGACGCCTGCTCGAGAACGGCGCCAACTCCTCGTTCGTGAACCAGCTCGGCGACGACGCGGTGCCGGTCGGCGAACTGCTGATGTCGCCGCTGCACATCGCGCACGACAACCCGCTGCTGCCGCTGCCGCCCGCGCTCTTCGGTGCGCCGCCGGCCCGGCGCAACAGCGACGGCGTCGATCTTGCGGTGGCCTCGATGCGCGCGCCGCTGAGCGCAGCGCTGGCGACATGCCGCGTTCCCGGCGTGGCCGAATACGATCCCGCGCGCGTGCCCCAGGCCGTGGCCGCCAGCGCGGCGTGCTTTCGCGACTGGCGCCAGACCCCCGTGGCCGCGCGTGCCGCGATGCTGCGGCAGGCGGCCGATGCGCTGCAGCAGGCGCTGCCGCGGTTCTGCGCACTGCTGGTCAAGGAAGCCTTCAAGACCTGGGGCGACGCGGTCTCCGAGGTGCGCGAGGCGGTCGACTTCCTGCGCTATTACGCCGACGAGGCCGAACGCATCATGCAACCCGTGGTGCTGCCCGGGCCCACGGGCGAGCGCAACGAACTGCGGCTCATCGCGCGCGGGCCATGGGTGTGCATCAGCCCGTGGAATTTCCCGCTCGCGATCTTCACGGGGCAGGTCGCGGCCGCGCTCGCCACCGGCAACACCGTGCTCGCGAAGCCGGCCGAGCAGACGCCCGCCGTGGCGCGCGAAGCCGTGGCGCTGCTGCATGCGGCGGGCGTGCCGGCCGATGCGCTGCAGCTGCTGCACGGGCCCGGCGAGACGGTGGGCGCTGCGCTGGTGGCGGCGCCCGGGGTGGCCGGCGTGGTCTTCACCGGCTCGACGCAGGTGGCGCGCACCATCCACCGCGCGCTGGCCGCCAAGGACGGCCCGATCGTGCCGCTGATCGCGGAGACCGGCGGCATCAATGCGATGCTGGTCGACTCGAGCGCGCTGCCCGAGCAGGTGGCCGACGCGGTGGTGCAGAGCGCGTTCCGCTCGGCCGGCCAGCGCTGCTCGGCGCTGCGGCTTCTGGTGCTGCACGAAGGCATCGCGGATGCAGTGATCGAGATGGTCTGCGGCGCGGCGCGCGAACTTGCGGCCGGCGATCCGGCGCTGCTGTCGACCGATGTCGGCCCGGTCATCGATGGCGAGGCCGCGGACAACATCCGCCGCCATCTGGCGCGCCTCGATGCGCAAGCCAGGCGCCTGTACCCCGCGGCGTCCTCGGCGAAGGCGGCGGAGGGGGAGTGCGGCAACCTGATCGTGCCGCATGCCTACGAGGTGCCGGCGATCGACGGCGTGACCAGCGAGATCTTCGGCCCGGTGCTGCAGATCGCGCGCTGGGGAAGCGGCGCGCTGGCGGACCCCGCGGCGGTGATCGAGCAAATCAACGCGCTCGGCTACGGCCTCACGCTCGGCATCCAGACCCGCATCGACTCGCGCGCGCAGGCGCTGGCGGCGCGCGCGCACGTGGGCAACGTCTATGTCAACCGCAACATCATCGGCGCGGTCGTGGGCGTGCAGCCCTTCGGCGGCGAGGGCCTGAGCGGCACCGGCCCCAAGGCCGGCGGGCCGCACTACCTGTACCGTTTCTGTGCCGAGCAGACCGTCACCGTCAACACCACGGCCGCGGGGGGCAATGCCGCGCTGCTCAGTGGCGCCAGCTGAGGCGGCCCAAACCGCTCTTGCATAACCGCTTTCGCCGCGCGCATAAGGCGTGGCGCGGCGGTCGCGGGAGGTCTATCGTGGCGGGATCCGTTCCAACCAAGGTGTCTTCATGAGTGAAAAGCTCTCCTTCGTCAGCCCGACCGCCAACAGCCCCTGGGGCACGTACCTCTCGCAGGTCGACCGCGTGGTGCCGTACCTGGGCCCGCTGGCCCGCTGGGTCGAGACGCTCAAGCGCCCCAAGCGCGCACTGATCGTCGACGTGCCGATCGAGATGGACGACGGCACCATCGCCCACTTCGAGGGCTACCGCGTGCAGCACAACATGAGCCGCGGCCCGGGCAAGGGCGGCGTCCGCTTCCACCCCGACGTCACGCTCGAGGAAGTGATGGCCCTGTCGGCCTGGATGACCATCAAGACCGCGGCAGTCAACCTGCCTTATGGCGGTGCCAAGGGCGGCATCCGCGTCGACCCGAAGAAGCTCTCGCAGCAGGAACTCGAGAAGATCACGCGCCGCTACACCAGCGAGATCGGCATCATCATCGGCCCGCACACCGACATCCCCGCGCCCGACGTGAACACCAACGCGCAGATCATGGCGTGGATGATGGACACCTACTCCATGAACGTCGGCGGCACCGCCACCGGCGTGGTCACCGGCAAGCCGCTGCACCTGGGCGGCTCCCTCGGCCGCGTCAAGGCCACGGGCCGCGGCGTGTTCGTCACCGGCCGCGAAGCCGCGCGCCGCCTCGGCCTCGACCTGCGCGGCGCGCGCATCGCGGTGCAGGGCTTCGGCAACGTGGGCTCGGTCGCGGCCGAACTCTTCGCGGAAGCCGGCGCCAAGATCGTGGCGGTGCAAGACCACACCGGCACCATCGTCAACCCCAACGGCCTCGACCTGACCCGACTGGTGCCGATCTCGCGCACCGACGGCGTGGTCGGCTTCCAGGCCGGCGGCGACATCGTGCCGAACGAAGACTTCTGGGGCGTGGCCTGCGACATCCTCATTCCGGCCGCGCTCGAGGGCCAGATCACGGCCGAGCGCGCGAAGACCACCACCGCCAAGCTCGTGCTCGAAGGCGCCAACGGCCCGACGGTCCCGATGGCCGACGACATCCTCGCCGAGCGCGGCGTGCTCGTGGTGCCCGACGTGATCTGCAATGCCGGCGGTGTGACCGTGAGTTACTTCGAGTGGGTGCAGGACTTCTCGTCCTTCTTCTGGGACGAGGACGAGATCAACGTGCGCCTCGACCGCATCATGATGAATGCGCTCAACCACATCTGGGACACGGCCGACAAGCACAAGATCACGCTGCGCACTGCAACCTATGCGGTGGCCTGCGAACGCATCCTGACGGCTCGCCAGGAACGCGGACTCTATCCTTGACCCACCCCCGTAGCGGCTCACTTCGTGTAGCCGCCTCCCCCTCAGGGGGCAACACCAGCGGCCCGGCAAAGCCGGTTCCGCGGTGTTCCTGGTACGCCCTCTCGATAGGCTGGTGGCCTGGCCCGGTTAGGATTCGCGGCCCATGCCGACCACCCTCATCCGTTCTTCCGCTGTTGCTTCCTTCTGCGCCTTCCGCCGCCCGGTGCTCGTTCTGGGGCTGCTGGCCGCGCTGCTCGTCGCGGGCTGCGGCAGCAGCGCGTCGCGCCGCACGTCGTACGCGACCGAGGAGTTCGACTCCACCACCACCCACACGCGCACCTACCCCGCGACCGACGCGCAAACCTGCGAGGCTGCGCGCCGCGCGCTCCTGAGTCAGGGCTACATGGTGCTGGCGGCCAATGCCGACCTCGTGACCGGGCGCAAGAGCTTCCAGCCGGCGCCCGAGGTGCACGTCGAGGTCGAGTTCCGCGTGGTCTGCGCGCGCGAAGGCGGCCGCGCGGGGCGGCAGCAGAGCACTGTGGCGTTCGCGACCGCGCTGCAGGACCGCTACGGCATCAAGAAGGTCAACAACTCGGCGAGCGTCGGCGTGGGTGCCATCGGCTCGCTCTCGCTGCCGTTCGGCGGCAGCGACGACGCGATGGTCAAGGTGGCGAGCGAAACCCTGACGGACGAGCGCTTCTACGACCGCTTCTTCACGCTGGTCGACCGCTTCCTGCAGGGCGGCGGCCCCGACGTGCCGCCCGATTTGCCGTCCGGCGACAGGCCCGCGGAGGCGCCGGCGGCCCCGGCCACCACCTTCCCCGTGCCGCCATCCCCGAACCGCGGCTGACGCGGCTCCGGCCTGTCAAATCGCCCCACTAGAATCGTTGAGACAAGAAAACAAGCAAGTATTCAACCGCTTTCTGGAGGGGTCCATGGAAGGGCAGACGGAGGACGCGCGCTACGCGCCGCCGCAGTCGCACGTCGAGGACGTGGTGCTGCCCGGCGACGCGCAGCCGGGTGAGCTTGCATCGCGCGGCAAGCGATTTCTCGCAGCCATGCTCGACGGCGGCATCGCCGTCGGCGTGATCTGGCTGCTGTCGGTGCTCACGCCGATCAACGTGTGGGACGACGACGGCAGCAGCCTCTGGGAACCCCAGCTTTTCGGCGCCCTCGTGGGCTTTCTGACCTACGTCGCGCTGCACGGCTACCTGCTCGCGGCCCGCGGCCAGACCATCGGCAAGGCGATTTTGCGGATCCGCATCGCACGCCCCGACGGCAGCAAGCCGTCGCTGGGCCGCATCCTCGGCCTGCGCGAGAGCCTGCAGTTCCTCACGGCCGTGATCCCGATGGTCGGGCAGATCTTCGTCATCGTCGATTGCCTCTTCATCTTCCGTGCATCGCGCCGCTGCCTGCACGACCAGATCGCCGATACCGTCGTACTCCAGGCCTGAGAAGGTCGGGTGCCGCCTGTGCGACTCGACACGCTCTACACCGCCGAAACACCCGAGGGCATCGCGCTGTCGCTGCGGCCCGCCGGACTGGTGGCGCGCGGGCTCGCCTACCTGATCGATTTCGCGATCCGGCTCGGCATCTTCGCGGCGATCGCCATGGCCGTCGGCCTGCTCGGCAAGATGGGCGCCGGCATCCTGCTCGTGAGCTACTTCTGCCTCGAATGGTTCTACCCCGTGGTGTTCGAGCTCACGCGCGCGGCGGCGACGCCCGGCAAGCGCGTGATGGGCCTGCGCGTGGTGATGGACTCCGGCCTGCCCGTCACGCCTGCCGCCGCGCTCACGCGCAACCTGCTGCGCGCGGCCGACTTCGTGCCGTCTTTCTATGGCGCCGGCATCGTCTCGATGCTCTGGCGCGCCGACAGCAAGCGGCTCGGCGACCTCGCTGCCGGCACGCTGGTGGTGTTCGGCGATCCGGTGCGCCTGCATGGCGAAGTGCCCGCTGCCGAAGCGCAGGCACCGGCACGGCCGCTGTCGGCGCGCGAGCAGCTGGCGGTGGTCTCCTGGGCCGGGCGCGCCACGCGGCTGACGCCCGAGCGCCTGGACGAGCTCGCGCGCGTGGCCGAACCCGTGCTGGCGCCCGGCGCGGCCGGCGCCAGCGCGTCCGAGCGGCTGCTCGGCGTCGCGCAGTGGGTAATGGGACGCCGCGGAGGCGGGCGATGACGCCGCTCGACTTCGAAGCCGCGTACGCGCCGCTCTGGGCCGAGCTCGAGGCCGTCATCGCCACGGCCGACAAGAAGCGCCGGTTCGACGGCGCGCGCCTGGCCGCGCTCTACCGCCGCGTGTGCGAGCACCTCGCGCTGGCGCAGGCCCGGGCCTATCCGATTCACCTGACCGAGCGGCTCGAAAACCTCACGCAGGACGCGCACCGGCTCATCTACCGCCGGCACGACTACGGGCTCGCGCGGCTCGGCCGGCTCGCGCTGGTCGACCTTCCGCAGGCGGTGCGCGCGCACCACGCCTACCTGCTCGCGGCCATGCTGATGTTCCTCGTGCCGCTGCTGGTGGCGGGCTGGGCGGCCTGGCGCGACCCGGGCTTCATCCTGCACCTGCTCGATGCGCGCGACGTCGAGGAGTTCGACGCGATGTACGGCACGCAGGCCGAAGCGCTCGGGCGCACGCGCGGCGCCGGCGACGACTGGCAGATGTTCGGCTACTACGTCATGAACAACATCGGCATCGGCTTTCGCTGCTTCGCGGCCGGCATCTTCGCGGGCGTGGGCAGCGCCTTCGTGCTGGTGTTCAACGGCACGCAGATCGGCGCGGTCGGCGGCTACCTGATCGGCGCCGGGCATGCCGGGAACTTCCTTTCCTTCGTCGTCACCCATTCGGCCTTCGAGCTCACGGCGATCGTGCTGGCCGGCGCGGCGGGCCTGCGGCTCGGCCACTCGTGGCTCGCCCCCGGGCGCCACACGCGGCTCGAAGCGCTGCGGCTGGCCGCGCGCGATGCGGTGGTCGTGGTCTACGGCGTGCTCGGACTGCTGCTGCTCGCCGCGACGGTGGAGGCCTTCTGGTCCTCGGCGCGGTGGGTCGCGCCGGCCGTGAAGTACGGCGTCGGCGCCGCCTGCTGGGCGCTCGTGCTGGCCTACTTCGGCTGGCAGGGCCGGCCGCGCAGGGAAGCCGCCCCAAGGAGCCGCGATGCAGGTTGACGGCCTCGCGATCATGCTGCGCCCCCGGTCGATGGCCGAGGCGTCGGACCTCGGCGCCGCGCTCGTGCGCCGCCACGCGCGCTCGGTCTGGGGCACCTTCTTGCCGGTGTATGCGGTGGTGGTGGTGCTCGCGCTCTGCACGGTCGAGATCGCGGGCTGGCTGCCGAGTCTCGTCATCTTCTGGCTCAAGCCCTGGCTCGACCGCAGCCTGCTGTTCGTGCTCTCGCGCGCGGTGTTCGGGCAGGAGACGCGCTGGACCGACCTCTGGGCGCGGCGCGGGCAGGTCTGGGGCGGCCAGTGGTTTCGCACGCTCCTGTGGCGGCGCTTCTCGCCCTGGCGTTCGTTCACGCAGGCGGTCGACCAGCTCGAAGGGCAGCGCGGCAGCGCGCGCCGCAAGCGCCGTGCCCAATTGCTGCATGCGCGGCGCGGTACAGCCGGCTGCATGCAGCTGGTGTTCGCCCATGTGGAGATGGCGCTCTGTTTCTGCCTTCTGTCTCTGCTGCTGTGGTTCGCGCCCGAAGGCGATGCGAGGGACGTCATGGACTGGCTCGTGAATTCTGCCGGTACGGGCGAGAGCCTGCTGGTCGCGGCCGCGTACGCGGTGGTGGTCGGCGTGCTCGAGCCTTTCTACGTCGCGGCCGGTTTCGCGATGTACCTGAACCGGCGCGTGGAACTCGAGGCCTGGGACATCGAGCAGGAGTTCCGGCATGGCTTTCGCTGACCTCCGGCCGCGGCTCGGTGCCGGCGTGCTGGCCGTGCTGTGCGCATGCGCCATGCCTCTGCCCGCCGTGGCCGCCGCACCCGCACCGGCCGCCACGCGCGAGCAGGTCGGCGCCGCCGTCGAGCGGCTGCGCGCCGACCCCAACCTGCCCGGCACGAAGACCGAGAAGAAGCTGCGCTTCAAGGACCGCGGCGAGGAAGACGACAAGGAAGACGAAAAGGCCGATGACGGCAGCATCGACTGGCTGCGCGATTTCGCGAAGGCCGTCGCCGAAGGCGCGCGCTGGCTCGTGTGGGGCCTGGGTGCGCTCGCGCTGGCCTGGCTGGTGTTGCGGCTGCGGCGCTGGACGCAAGTGCGCGCGGCCGGCGGACGGCTGCCCGGCGACACCTTGCCGAGCCATGTCGGTAGCCTCGACATCCGGCCCCGGAGCCTGCCCGACGACATCGGCGGCGCCGTGGCCGCGCTCTGGCAGCGCGGGCAGCACCGGCCGGCGCTGTCGCTGCTGTACCGCGGCGCCCTGTCGCGCCTCGTGCATGTGCATGGCGTGCCGGTGCGCGCCGCCAGCACCGAGGGCGAGTGCGTGGCGCTCGCGGCCGCGCGGCTGCCTGCCGCGGCGCAGGCCTTCCTGGTGCGGCTGGTCGATGCCTGGCAGCTCGCGGCCTACGGCGGGCGCTTGCCCGCGACCGCGCAGGTGCTGGCCGTGTGCGGCGAGTTCGACCGCCATCTGGGTGCCGGGGCGGATGCCGCGGCACCGGCGCCCGGCGAGGTGCCGCACCGATGAACCCCTGGATGGCGCGCATCGCGGCCGTGCTGGTGCTGGCGCTGTTCGGTGGCTGGCTGGTGTCCGCCACCGAGTGGGCCGACACCGAAGTGCCGACGCCCGCGACAGGCGAGGCCAAGACCAACTCGCTCTACGCGGTGCAGGGCCTGCTGCGCGCGCTCGGCGCCACCGTCGTCCAGCGCAACAGCCTCGACGCGATGCCGCCTGCGAACGCGCGGCTGCTGCTCGGTTCGAGCCACTGGGACCTCTTTCCCGAGCGCGCCGAACGGCTGCGCGACTGGGTCGAGCAGGGCGGACACCTCGTGATGCCCGCTCACCTGGTGCGCGACGAGATGCTCGAGGACTGGATACCGCTCGCCGAGGAAGACTGGGCCCGGCCCGAGCGCGCGGACGACGAGAAGAAGACGGAGAAGGCCGCGGCGCCGGCGAAGCAGTCCAGGGCCGCGCGCGCCGACCGCGCCCGGCGCGCGAAAGACGCCGATTGCCACGCGGTGATCGAACCCCACAGCGTGCCCGCGACGTTCCAAGGCGGCCGCAGCTTTCGGATCTGCGCCGCCTGGACCGGCGCGCAGTTCGTGGCGGCCGACCCGGCCGACCCGCCGCTGTGGGCCGTGCAGGCGCCGCGCGGCACCGAGGCGATCCGCGTGCGCGTCGGCCGCGGGTCCGTCACCGTGTTGCCCTGGGGCTTGCTGCACAACAGCCATCTGCTGCGGGCCGACAACGCACTGGTTGCAGTAGCCGCGCTCCAGGCCGGCGCCGGCAGCCAGGTCTGGTTCGTCACCGAGGAGGCGCGCGAGCCGTTCCTGAAGTGGCTCTGGCAGAAGGGATGGGTGGCGCTCGTCGCGGGCCTGCTCGCGTTGGCGGTGGCACTCTGGCGCGGCGCGGTGCGCTTCGGTCCGCTCGCGCCCGCGGCCGGCACGCACCGGCGTTCGATGGCGGAGCAGGTGCGCGGCACGGCTGCGTTCCTGCACATGCACGGCAACGGCGCGCTGCATGCGGCGCAACTGCGCGCGCTCGACGAATCCGCCCGGCGCCACCTGCGCCAGCATGCGCAGCGCGATGCCACCGCGCGTGCGGAAGCGATCGCCGCGGCCACGGGCATCGATGCCGCCCGCCTCGGCCACGCGATGGCGGTGCGCGAGCGCGGCCCCGACGCGATGGCGCTCGACCTCGAAGTGCTGGAGCAAGCGCGCCGCCGCCTCGACGCGCACGCAGCCGGCGCCCGCACGTCGACTTCGACTTCGACTTCGACTTCTTCTTCGTCCTTCCTTCCCTGATCCCGAACCGAGAGCAACCATGCAAGCCATTTCCCCCGAAGAACTGACGCGCGCGACCCAGTGGCTGCAGGCGCTGCGCACCGAGGTCGGCCGCGCCGTGGTCGGCCAGATCGAGGCCGTCGACCAGGTGCTGGTGGCGCTCGTGGCTTCGGGCCACGTGCTGATCGAAGGCGTGCCCGGGCTCGGCAAGACCCTGCTCGCGCGTGCGCTCGCGCAGGCCATGTCGCTGCGCTATGCGCGCGTGCAGTTCACGCCCGACCTGATGCCCTCGGACATCACGGGACATTCGGTGCTCGATCCCTCGGCGCCGGGCGAGGGCGGCATCGGGAGGCTGCGCGTGCACCAGGGGCCGGTGTTCACCCATCTGCTGCTGGCCGACGAGATCAACCGCGCGCCGGCCAAGACGCAGAGCGCGCTGCTCGAGGTGATGCAGGAATACCAGGTCACGCTCGAAGGCCGGGCCATGCCGCTGCCGCGGCCCTTCATGGTGTTGGCCACGCAGAACCCGATCGACACCGAAGGCACCTATCCGCTGCCCGAGGCGCAGCTCGACCGCTTCCTGCTGAAGATCGACATCGGCTATCCGAGCCACGGCGAAGAGAACGCGATCGTGCAGCTCACCACACTGCAGCGCGCGGGCAACCAGTTTCCGCTCGATGCGGTGACACCCTGCCTCGACGAGGCGCAGGTGCTCGAGCTGCAGCGGCTCGCGTGCCTGGTGCAGGCCGACGAGCGCGTGATCGACTATGCGGTGCGCATCGCGCGCGCCACGCGCGACTGGCCCGGCCTGTCGTCGGGCGCCGGGCCGCGCGGCACCATGGCGCTGGTGCGTGCCGCGCGCGCCGCCGCGCTGATGGCCGGGCGCGACTTCATCACGCCCGACGACTTGGCGCGCCAGGCGCTGCCGGCGCTCAGGCACCGCGTGACGATCTCGCCCGATGCGCAGCTTGAGGGCACCAGCGTCGATGCGCTGCTCCGCGCGGCGCGCGATAGCGTAGAAGCCCCGAGGCTGTGAACCACCGGACACCATGACGCGTGCCGTCCCGATCCCCGCGCGCGCCCTCGTCTGGGTGCTCGGCGGCGCGGCCGTGGCCGCGGCGCTGGCCCTGCTGCTCGGCATGCCGATCGACGGGGTCGCCACGGCGGCCGGTTTGCTGCTGGGGGCCGGCGCGCTGGGCGTGGGCATCGATCTCTGGCGCAGCTGGCGCCTGTGGCGCGCGGCGCCATTGCGCGTCGAGCGCACGCTGCCGGGCGCCTTCTCGATCGGCGTGCCCACGGTGTTGACCCTGACGCTCGTCAATGACGGTACGCATGGCTGGCAGGTGTCGGTGTTCGACGAGGTGGACGTGCATTTCGCGTTCGAAGGGCTGCCGCAGACGGTGACCGTGCCGCCGGCCGCGCGCGTGACGCTGCGCTACACGGCCACCGCCACGCTGCGCGGCGTGGCGCAGTTCGGTGCCACGCAGCTTCGCTGGCGCACGCGCGCCGGCGCGTTCGAAATGCGGCAGGCGCTCGGCGAGCCGCGGCGCGTGCGGGTGTATCCCAACTTCGCGGCGCTCGCGCGCTACGCCTGGCTTTCGGGCGACCGGCGCCTGGCGCAGATCGGCATCAAGACCTATGCGCAGCGCGGTCTCGGCACCGACTTCCGCCAGCTCGCCGACTACCGCACCGGCGATTCGCTGCGCCACATCGACTGGAAGGCCACGCTGCGCCATCGCCGGCCGATCGTGCGCGAATTCCAGGACGACCGCGACCAGTGCGTGTTCTTCCTGCTCGACTGCGGCCGCCGCATGCGGGCCGACGAGACCGGCACCGCGGCGCAGGCCGGCAGCCATTTCGACGAGGCGCTGAATGCGCTGATGCTGCTGAGCTACGTGGCGCTGAAGGAGGGCGACGAGGTCGGCGCCATGACTTTCGGCTGCGCGCCCGCCGAGCGGCGCGACTTCGCGCCGCGCAAGGGCACGGCCACGCTCAATGCGCTGATGAACCGGCTGCACGATATTCAGCCCGGCGCCACGCATTCGGACTACCTGCTCGCGGCGCAGCAGCTGCTCGCCGTGCAGCGGCGGCGCGCGCTGGTCATCGTGCTGACCAACTTCCGCGACGAAGATGCCGCCGAGCTGCGCCCCGCGGTCCGGCTGTTGCGCCGCCAGCACCTGGTGCTGGTCGCGAGCCTGCGCGAGCGGGTGCTCGGGCGCATCGCGGGCCAGCCGATCGCGCGGCCGCAGGATGCGGTCGAAGTGGCCGCGGCCCACCTGTTCGAGCAATCGCGCCGCGACGCCTTTGCGCGCGTGGTCGGCAACGATCCGCTGTCGGTCGATGTCGAGCCGGCCGGGCTGGCGGTCGCATTGGTCAACCGCTACCACGCGGTCAAGCGGGCGGGCCTTCTGTAGCGTGCCCAGGCACAACGTTTTCATCAACCAAGAGGAGAAGAACCATGTCCGAACCAGCAGTCAATCCGTATGCCGCCCCGCGCGCCGCGGTGGCCGACGTCTACGACGGCGACCCTGGCGTGCAGCCCGTCAAGCTGTGGTCCGCCAAGGGCCGCATCGGGCGCGCGCGTTTTCTCGCGTACACCTTCTATTCGTACCTTCTGTTCATTGCGGCGGCCTTCGCGTTCGGCGCGGTCATCGGGTTCGCGGGCGCCGGCGAGTCCGAAGGCGCCATCGGGCTCATGACCCTGGTGATTTCCATTCCCTATTTCGTGTTCTACGTGCTGATCGGCATCCAGCGCTCGCACGACATGGACTGGTCCGGCTGGATGCTGCTGCTGGCGCTGATCCCGCTGGTGGCACTCATCTGGGTCTTCAAGTCGGGCACCCAGGGCAGCAACCGCTTCGGCGCGCCGCCGCCGCCCAACACCACCAGCGTGCTCATCGGCGCATGGCTGCTGCCGATCCTCGTCGTCCTCGGCATCCTGGCCGCGATCGCGCTGCCGGCCTACCAGCAATACGCCAACCGGGCAGTCACTTCGCAGGTTGAGCAGCGGCCCTGACGCGCACCGGCCTCAGCGCACCAGCGTCGACTTGCCGAACAGGCTCTGCAGCAGCTCGACCGCGACCTCGGCGGTCTGGTTGCGCACATCGAGCGCGGGATTGAGTTCGACGATGTCGGCAGAGCCGAGGCGGCCGGTGTCGGCGATCATTTCCATGCACAGCTGCATCTCGCGGTAGGTCGGGCCGCCGCGCACGCCCGTGCCCACGCCGGGCGCGATGCCGGGGTCGAGGCAGTCGAGGTCGAAGCTCACATGCAGGTGGGTGTCCTCGTCCACGTCCTGCAGCGCCTCGGTCATGGTGGTGCGCATGCCGTGCTCGTCGATGTGGCGCATGTCGAACACATGCAGGCCGAGCGTGCGGATTGCTTCCTTCTCGTCGGCATCGACGCTGCGGATGCCGATGAAGCGGATCGCGTCGTGCTCGACCGCCGCGCGCTCGCCGCTCCAGCCGGTGAGCGCAGCCGGGCCGTGCCCCAGCAGGCACGACACCGGCATGCCATGCAGGTTGCCGCTCGGGCTGGTGGTCTCGGTGTTGACGTCGGAGTGCGCGTCGAGCCACAGCACGCGCAGTTTGCGTCCGCGCTTGCGCGCATGCCACGCGACGGCGCTGATCGAGCCGATCGCGAGGCAGTGGTCGCCGCCCAGCATGAGCGGCACGTGGCCGGCACCGAGTGCGGTGTCGATGGCGGCGTACACCGAGCGGTTCCAGGCGATCACCTCGTCGAGGTGCCGCAGACCGTTGGCCGGCAGCGTCCACGGCGTGGCCGGGCCCGCGAGGTTGCCGCGATCGATCAGCTCGAAGCCCTGCGCGGAAAGCGCCTCGGGCAGGCCCGCCACGCGCAGCGCATCGGGACCCATGCCGGCACCGCGCACGCTGGCGCCCACGTCGGTCGGTGCGCCGATCAGTTCGAGTACGGTGGCGCCGCTGCTGTTGCTGCTCGTCATGCCGATCGCCCGATGTGCTGCCAGAGAAAGGCGTAGCCCAGCGCATCCATGAAGGCCGCGGCCTTGTTGTCGGCCGCCGCGCTGTGGCCGCCTTCCATGTTCTCGTAGAACGCGGTCTGGTGGCCCATGGCCGCGAGCTTCGCGTGCATCTTTCGCGCATGGACCGGGCCCACGCGATCGTCGCGCGTCGAGGTGGTGAAGAGCGCGGGCGGGTACTTCGCGCCGGGCTTCGCGTTCTCGTAGGGCGAGAGGGCCTGGAGCCAGGCCCATTCGGCGGGGTCGTCGGGGTCGCCGTACTCGGCGATCCACGAAGCGCCGGCCGACAGCTGCGTGTAGCGCCGCATGTCGAGCAGCGCCACTTCGCTCACGATGGCGCCGTAGAACTGCGGGTACAGCGTGAGCATGTTGCCCATCAAGAGCCCGCCGTTGCTGCCGCCCATGGCGCCGAGGTGCGCCGGCGAGGTGATGTTGCGTGCGATCAGGTGCTCGGACACGGCCGCGAAATCCTCGCAGGTGCGAAGCCGGTTCTGCTGCAGCGCGGCCTGGTGCCAGCGCGGGCCGTACTCGCCGCCGCCGCGGATGTTCGCGACCACGTAGACGCCGCCGCGTTCGAGCCATGCACGTCCGATGCTGCCGCTGTAGCTCGGCTGCAGCGAGATCTCGAAGCCGCCGTAGGCGTACTGCAGCGTCGGGTTGCGGCCGTTGGCCTGCAGGTTCTTCGGCGCGATCTCGAAGTAGGGCACGCGGGTGCCGTCCTTCGAGGTGGCGAAATGCTGGCTCACGCAGAAGCGCTCCGCGTCGAAGAAGGCGGGGCTGTGCTTCAGCGGCGCGGGCTCGCCGCCGCCGACGGTGCCGATGTAGAGCGTGGTTGGTTGCAGGAAGCCGCTCACCGTGAGGAAGTAGTCGTCGTTCTCGTCTTCGTCGATGCCGCCGGCCGCGATGGTCGACAGCGCCGGCGCACCGCCCAGCGGCTCGCGCCGCCACGGCGTTTGGCCCGGTTGCGGCGTGAGCACCTCGAGCTTGTTCACCACGTCGTGCATCACGTTGAGGATCAGGTGGTGGCGGGTCCACGAATAGTCGTCGAGTGCGGTGGTCTCGCCGGGCTCGAACAGCACCGTGAGCTCGCGCCGGCCCGCCATCCAGTCGTCGAAGCGCGCGGCCAGCAGCGAGCCGGGTGCATGGGTGGTGCTGCCCACGGTCCAGGGGCTGCGCGGCTCCACGAGCATCCACTCGCGCGTGATATCGGTGTTCGCGTCGTCGGGCACGTCGATCTTCACGAGCCGGCCGTCGCGCGTGCGAAGCCAGGTCTCGCTGTCGTAGAAATCCATCTGGCGCGAGACGAAGTCGCGCTCGAAGCCGGGCGTGGTGTCGCGCCAGGCACTGGCCGTCATGTCGTCAGTGCCGGCCTCGTAGACGGTCTGGGCGCTGGCCAGCGGCGTGCCGCGGCGCCATTCCTTCACGATGCGGGGATAGCTCGAGGTGGTCATCGAGCCCGGGCCGAAATCGGTGGCCACGTAGAGATGGTCGATGTCCTTCCACGCGACGCTGCTCTTGGCCTCGGGCAGTTCGAAGCCGCCGGCCACGAACTGCTTGTCTTCGAGATCGAACTCGCGCACCACGTCGGCATCGGCGCCGCCGCGCGAGAGCGACAGCAGGCAGCGCCGGTAGCCGGGCTGCAGGGTGTCGGCGCCGTGCCAGACCCAGTTCTCGTTCTCGGTCGCCGCGAGCGCATCGAGATCGAGCACGGTCTCCCACGCGGGCTGCGGCTTGCGGTATTCGTCCAGCGTGGTGCGGCGCCAAAGCCCCTTGGGGTGCTTGCGGTCGCGCCAGAAGTTGTAGAAGAAGGGCCCGATCTTGCGCACCATCGGAATGCGGTCGTCGGCATCGAGCACCTCGAGGATGCCCTCGGCCATGCGCTCGAATTCCGGCGATGCCGCATAGCGCTGCACGGTGGCCGCGTTGTGCTGGCGGGCCCATTCGAGCGGCTCGTGGCCGTCGATGTCCTCGAGCCAGAGGTACGGGTCGGATGGCGCGGGCGAAACGGGAGAGGTCATGCGCGCAGTGTACGAAGCCTGCGCCAAGACCATGCCTTGCGCGGGTTTTCAGCGTCCGGGGCGCACCATCTTGCAGTCGGTGCCCTGCGCCAGTTCGTTGCCGGTGTAGACCGCGTCGGTGCGGAAGCCGTAGTCGGTGCCTTCCCAGCCCACCTTCACGGCCTTGCCGTCGACCGGTGCGATGGTGTTGACCACCTGCGGCAGCAGCAGCTGATGGTCTTCGGCGCGCATGCGCACCGGGCCCACCACCGAATCGAAAGTCATGTCCTCGAGCGCGCTCGCCACCTTCACGCTGTCGGTGCTGCGGGCCTTGTTGATGGCGGCGGCCAGCATGCGCGGCGTGAGGTCGATGCGCGGCGCGAGAAAGTCCTTGCCGGTCTTGGCCTTGTAGGCCTTGGCGAGCGCTTCGGCGCGCGGCGTGTCGGCCTGGCCCGGGTGCCATTCCGCGACCCAGGTGAGCTGCCCTGTCTTGGCCTGCGACACTGCGAGCACCGTGCCGGGCACCGAGCCCGCGCTGTGGTTGAAGTAGCGCAGGTTGTAGCCTGCGTCGCCCGCGGCCTTCAGCAGCAGGGTCATGTCCTGGCCCCAGTTGCCGGTGATCACCGAATCGGCGCCGCTCTGGCGAATGTTCGCGATGTAGGGCGAGAAGTCCTTCACACGGCCGATCGGGTGCAGGGTCTCGCCGACGAACTTCACGTCGGGCCGCGCCAGGCCCACCATCTGGCGGCCGTAGCTGGCCCACTGCTTGCCGTGGGCGTAGTCCTGGTTCAGCAGGTAGATCTTCTGGACGTCGGGCGTCTTCTTGATGTAGTTGGCCAGCGCCTTCATCTTCATCGCGGTGTTGGCCTCGGTCTGGAAGTGCCAGAAGCTGCAGTTCTTGCCGGTCATCTCGGGATCGACCGACGAGTGGTTCAGCACGATCAGTTCCTTGCCCGGGTTGCGCTGGTTCCAGCGGTTCGCCGACTGCACGAGCGCGGCGACCACAGACGACCCCGAGCCGCCCGTGATGATGGCCTTGGCGCCCTGGTCGATCGCGGCCTGCAGCGCGCTCTGGCTCTCCTGCGCCGAGAGCTTGCTGTCGAACTGCAGCAGTTGCAGCTTGGTGCCGCCGAGCACGCCGCCCTTGGCGTTGATCTCTTCCACGGCGAACTGGATGTGCGTCAGCATCAGTTCGCCGACGTTGGCGAAGGGCCCAGACAGCGGATCGATGTAGGCGACCTTGTAGGTGGCGTCCTGCGCCTGGGTCGTGCCGGCGAGGGCCATCAATGTGGCGAATGCGACAGGGGCGAGGCGTGCGGTCTTCGGTGTCATTGCTGTTTGTCTCCCATGGTTGTCAAGAAAAACACTTCGCGGCAAAGCCGGCGGCCTCCGCGCCTTCAGCGCGGCGCCGGCGTGCGAAGGCCGATCACCCGGGTGGCGAGCCGGGTGAGTTCGGCCGTCACCTCGTCGGGCGAGAGTCGGCCATTCGGGCGGTACCAGGTGTAGAGAAAACCGGGCAGGCTCAAAGCCGCCAGCGCGGTGATCTTGGTTTCGGTGAAATCGAGGTCGCCGTCGCGCCGCGCTTCCTCGAGCAGCGGGCAGAGCAGTTCGTAGAAGTGGTTGGCGAGCTTCTTGGCCGCCGCCAGGTACTCGGGCCGGTACACCTGCGGTTCGCGGTACGGAAAGAAGGCGCAGGGGTGGTGTGCCACGGTTGCGCGGATCAGCCGCTCGATGCCTTCGAGCACCTTCTCGCTGGCGCGGCGCGGATCGTTGGCGGCGAAGTCGAGCGCGGTGAAGCAGTCGACCGTGGGGCGCCACGACAGCACCTCGAAGATCTCCTGCTTGTCGCGGAAGTAGTAGTACACGAAGGGCTTCGTCACGCCGAGTGCGCGCACGATCTGCGCCATCGTGGTGTTGGCGTAGCCCTGCGCGGCGAAGAGCCCTGCCGCAGCCTGCAGGATGCGCTCGCGCTGCACGTCGGTGCCCTGCGTGGCAGCCCGCTGCCGCCCGGTGCCCTGCGGCAGGTCGGTTCGCATGATGGGCTGCCTTGCCGCCGCAGCGGCCTGGCCGCGTGCAGAGGGTTTGTGCCGTGTCGCCGAAGTTATACCCATGGGTAGGATTGTTCGTGCACCATGCACCATTGGCAAGCGCCTGCCCTGCACAGGCGGCTATCGATAACCCTGAGGAAGTGACGCCATGGAGACAACAGCAACGGCCACGCCACGCCCGATGAGCGAACTGCCGCCTCGGCTGCAACAGCCACTGCACGCGTACCTGCACACCCATGCGCGCGAGCGCGGCGAGCGTGCGGCCTGCATCTGGTACGGCCACACCATGACCTGGGCCGAGCTTGACCGCGCAAGCGATGCCTTCGCGGCGCGGCTGCAGGCCATCGGCGTGAAGAAGGGCGAGCCGGTGGTGCTCTTTCTTAACAACTGTCCGCAATACCTTGTCGCGCACTTCGGCATCCAGAAGATCGGCGCCATCGTCTGCCCGAGCGGGCCGCTCAACAAGGAGCACGAGCTCGCCTACCAGGTCAGCGACCTGAAGGCCCGCGTGATCGTTGCGGCCGCGTCGCTGCTGCCGGTGGTTCGCAAGGTGCAGCCCGACAGTGCGCTCGCGCACGTGTTCGTGGTGCACTACGCCGACTTGCTGCCGGCCGAGCCCACGCCCGCGCTGCCGGCCGAACTTGCGGCGGAGCGCGGCATCGCGCGCAGCGTGCCCGCCGGGTGCGAAGACTTTTTTGCAGTGATGCGCAGCGGTGCGGTGCCGCAGCCCGTGGTCGTCGATCTCGACGACGTCGCGCTCATGACCTACACCTCGGGCACCACGGGGCTGCCGAAGGGCGCGATGCTGAGCTACGGCAATGCGCTTTTCAAGACGCGCGCCGCGGCCGACTGCAACGGCGTGACGGACCAGGACGTGCTGCTGTCGATCGCACCGCTCTATCACATCGCGGGCATGCTGATGGGCGTGAACGTGCCGGTGCTCACGGGCGCGGCGTCGGTGCTGCTGCACCGCTTCGACCCGCGCGCCGCGCTGCAGGCGGTCGCGGCGTACCGGGTGAGCTGGTGGTACAGCATCGCGCCGATGAACGTGGCCTGCATGCAGGTGCCCGACATCGCAGGCTTCGATCTCTCGAGCCTCCGGCGCAATCCGGTCACGAGCTTCGGCATCGCCTTCACCGAGCCGCTCGCCGCGCAGTGGCGCACGCATGCGCCGAACTGCACATCGTTCGAAGCCGCCTACGGCCTGAGCGAAACGCACACCTGCGACACCTACACGCCGCACCATGCGCCGCGCTGGGGCACGCAGGGCATTCCGGTGCCGGGCGTGTCGATCCGCATCGCCGATGCCGACACCGGCGCCGACATGCCCACCGGCGAGGTCGGGGAGATCGTGCTGACCAGTCCCGGCACCTTCAAGGGCTACTGGAACAAGCCCGAGGCCACGGCCGCCACGCTGCGCAACGGCTGGGTCCACACGGGCGACATGGGCAAGATCGACGCCGACGGCTACCTGACCTTCATCGGGCGCTTCAAGGAAATGATCAAGGTCTCGGGCTACAGCGTGTTCCCCGAAGAGGTCGAGACCATCCTCATCAAGCATCCCGCAGTGGCGCAGGCGGCGGTGATCGCGCAGCCCGACCCCGAGAAGGGCGAGGTGGTCAAGGCCTTCATCGTGAAGAAGCCCGGTGCCGCGCTCGAGGCCGGTGCTTTGATCGCGTGGTCGCGCGAGAACATGGCGAGCTACAAGGCGCCGCGTGCGGTGAGCTTCATCGATGCGCTGCCGACCACCGGCGCGGGCAAGGTGCTGCGGCGCCTGCTCAAAGACCAGACCTGAAAGGCTTCTTCGTGTTCTCCAAAGTCCTGATTGCCAACCGCGGCGAGATCGCGGTCCGGCTGGTGCGCGCGCTCGGCGATCTCGGCATCGCGAGCGTGGCGGTACATGCGCGCGACGATGCCGAGGCGCTGCATGCACAGCTCGCCGATGCGGCCGTGGCGCTCGATGCCACCGGGCCCTCGGCCTACCTCGACATCGCAGCGCTGGTGGCCGTCGCGCGGGCGCAAGGCTGCGATGCGGTGCATCCCGGCTACGGCTTCCTCAGCGAGCGTGCCGATTTCGCAGAGGCCTGTGAAGCGGCTGGGCTCGTCTTCATCGGCCCGACGCCCGCGCAGCTCGCGCTGTTCGGCGACAAGGCGAAGGCGCGCGCGCTGGCCACGCAGTGCGACGTGCCGGTGATGCCCGGCAGCACCGGCGCGGTGACGCTCGCCGAGGCAGAGGCCTTCTTCGCCGAGCAGCAGGCCGAGGGCGCCGAGGGCGTGATGATCAAGGCGATCGGCGGCGGTGGCGGGCGTGGCATGCGCGCGGTGCTTCGGGCGGACGAACTGCCCGAGGCGCATGCGCGCTGCATGTCGGAGGCCAGGGCCGCCTTCGGCGTCGAGGGCGTGTACGTCGAGCGGCTGATGCGCCATGCGCGCCACATCGAGGTGCAGGTGCTCGGCGACGGCGCGGCCGTGGCGAGCCTCGGCGAGCGCGAGTGCACGCTGCAGCGGCGCTTCCAGAAGCTCGTCGAGATCGCGCCCAGTCCCTCGCTCGCCGAGCCGCTGCGCGCCGCGCTCACGCAGGCCGCGCTGCGCTTGGCCGAGGCCGTCGGCTACCGCGGCCTCGGCACCTTCGAGTTCCTGGTCGATGCCGCTTCGCCGACGCTTCCGTTCGTCTTCATCGAAGCCAATGCGCGCCTGCAGGTCGAGCACACGGTGACCGAGGCGGTCACCGGCCTCGACCTCGTGCAGCTGCAGGTGGCTGTGGCCGCGGGCCAGCGCCTGGAGGCGCTGGGCGTGGCGTCCGGCCGCACGGCACCGCAGCGCGGCTTCGCGGTGCAGTGGCGCATCAATGCCGAGACGCTCGACGCGCAAGGCCACGCCCGTCCCTCGGGCGGCGTGCTCGCGCGCTTCGACCTGCCCGCGGGGCCGGGTGTGCGTGTCGACACGCACGGCTATGCGGGCCTTGCGCCATCGCCGCACTACGACACCCTGCTTGCCAAGCTGATCGTGCATTCGCCTTCGGCGCAGTTCGCCGACGTGCTGCGCCGCTCATCGCGCGCGCTCGGCGAATGCCACATCGACGGCGTCGCCACCAACCTGTCGCTGCTGCGCGCCATCGCGGCACGGACCGAGTTCGCAAGCCAGGCGGTGCACACGCGTTTCGTCGAGGACCACCTGGGCGATCTGCTGGCCGCCGCCGCGGCGCTGGAGAAGAACGACGTGCGCCGGCAGCGGCCGAAGGTCCCTTCGTCCAGCGCACCGCCGCCCGCGGAAGCGGCCGACGACGGGTTGACCGTGAAGGCGCCCATGCCCGCCAAGCTCGTGCAGTTCGAGGTGGCCGTGGGCGACGTGCTGCCGGCCGGCGCGCAGCTCGGCGTGCTCGAGGCGATGAAGATGGAGCACCTGCTGCATGCGCCGGTGGCGGGCCGCGTGGTCGCGCTGCTGGCCGAGCCGGGCGACTACCTCGTCGAGGGCCAGTCGCTGGTGCGGCTCGAGGCCGTCGATGCGCACGCCGCCGAAGCCGAGGCGGGCGAGGCGCGCGACCTCGATGCGATTCGGCCCGACCTGCAGAAGGTCATCGACCGCCATGCTTTCACGCTCGACGCGAACCGCGGTGCGGCCGTCGCGAAGCGGCATGCGCAGGGCGGGCGCACCGCGCGCGAGAACATCGCGGACCTGTGCGACACGGCAGACGATCCGGCCAACTTCATCGAATACGGCGCGCTCGCCGTGGCGGCGCAGACCCGCCGCCGCACGCTCGAGGACCTGATCGCCAACACGCCCGCCGACGGCATGGTCACGGGCCTCGGCAGCATCAATGCCAGGCAGTTCGGCCCCGAGCGTTCGCGCTGTGCCGTGCTGGCCTACGACTACACGGTGCTCGCGGGCACGCAGGGCATGCGCAACCACCACAAGACCGACCGGCTGCTCGCGGTGGCGCACCAGCTCGGCCTGCCCGTGGTGCTGTTCGCCGAAGGCGGGGGCGGACGGCCGGGCGACACCGACATGCCGATCGTCGCGGGCCTGAACAACCACACCTTCAGCCAGTTCGCCGCGCTCTCGGGCAAGGTGCCGGTGGTCGGCATCGTGCACGGGCGGTGCTTCGCGGGCAATGCGGCGCTCCTGGGCTGCGCCGACGTGATCATTGCCACGCGCGCCAGCAACATCGGCATGAGCGGCCCCGCGATGATCGAGGGCGGTGGCCTGGGCACCTTCGCGCCCGAGCAGATCGGGCCGAGCAGCGTGCAGTCGCGCAACGGCGTGATCGACATCCTGGTCGACGACGAGGCCGCCGCGGTGGCGGCCGCGAAGCAGTACCTGTCGTACTTCCAGGGGCCGGTCGACGACTGGCAATGCGCCGACCCGCGCGGGCTGCGCCACGTGGTGCCCGAGAACCGGCTGCGCGTGTACGACGTGCGCGCCGCGATGCGCGGCGTGGCCGACAGCGGCTCGCTGCTCGAACTGCGCGCGGGCTTCGGCGCGGGCATCGTGACCGCGCTCGCGCGCATCGAAGGGAGGCCGGTCGGGCTCATGGCGAACAACCCGCACCACCTGGGCGGCGCCATCGACGTGGAGGCCGCCGACAAATCGGCGCGCTTCATGCAGCTGTGCAATGCGCACGGGCTGCCGATCGTCTCGTTGTGCGACACACCGGGCTTCATGGTCGGACCGGAGATCGAGGCCCAGGCGCAGGTGCGCCATGTCTGCCGCATGTTCATGGTGGCTTCGCACCTGCGCGTGCCGTTCTTCGCGGTGGTGCTGCGCAAGGGCTACGGGCTCGGCGCGCAGGCCATGACGGCCGGCGGCTTCGACGCGCCGGTGTTCACGGTGGCCTGGCCGACCGGAGAGTTCGGCGCGATGGGGCTCGAGGGCGCGGTGCGGCTCGGCTACCGCAAGGAGCTTTCGGCGGTGCCCGAAGGCGACGAGCGCGATGCGCTCTTCAAGAAGCTCGTGGCCGAGCAGTACGCCAACGGCGAGGCGATCCACATGGCGCAGACGCTCGAGATCGACGCGGTGATCGACCCCGCCGAAACGCGCACATGGCTGGTGCGCGGATTGGCGTCGGCACGGACCTCGGCCGAAGCGCCGCGGCCTTACGTCGACACTTGGTAACCATGAACCAGACCCTGTAAGGCGCGCTGTCACGGCGGCTCCGTAAACTGGACCGCTTTGCGCACATGACACTGGGTCTTCGTCGGCTTTCTTCCGCTCTGCGCCAGTTCGTTATGCGGCATGGGATGGCTGCGGCGGGCGTGCTGCTGCTTGTCGGCGCAGTGGCCGCGCAGGCGGCGCAGCCCGATGCGCGCGTGCGGCAGCCCGTCGAGGCGCACTGGGTGGCCGCCTGGGCCGTGGCGCCGGTCGACTTTCGCGAACTCAGCGCCAATCCCCTGGTCAAGGCCGCCGCGCCGCGCCCCGGTGGCGACGCCTTCCAGGGTCAGACGCTGCGGCAGCAGTTTGCATCGTCGCTGGCCGGCGAACGCGTTCGCATCCGTTTCTCGAACCGCTTCGGCAAGGCGCCGCTGCACATCGCGGCGGGCAGCGTGGCGCACGGCACGGGCGCAGGGGCCGTGTCGCCGGCGTCGCTGCGCATGCTGCGCTTCGGCGGGCGCACGGGCACCGTCGTCGCGCCGGGCGCGGAGGCATGGAGCGACGGCGTGGCGCTGAAGGTCGAGGCCGGGCAGGCCGTGGCGGTCAGTGTGTTCTTCGACCGTGCAGCCCCGTTCGCGACGGTCCACCTGCAGGCGCCTGACACGAGCTGGGTGGTGGGCGGCAACGCGGTGGCGGTGGCCAAACCCGACGACGTCGCGCCCCTGCCGCTCAATCACCTCGTGACCGGCCTCGACGTGATGACCTCGCAGCCCGTGCGCGTGGTGGCGGCCTTCGGCGATTCAATCACGGCGGGTGGCGCAGAGGCGGGCGACGGTTCGTACCCCGAGATGCTGGCCACGCGGCTGCGCGGCAGCCCTGCGGCCGCGGCGCCGGTGTCGGTGCTGAACCTCGGCATCGGCGGCAACCGGCTTTTGGTCGATGGGGTCGGGCCGAATGGGCTTTCGCGCTTTGCGCGCGACGCGCTCGGACAGACCGGCGTGACGCATGCGATCGTGCTGCTCGGCACCAACGACATCGGCCGCAGCGTGTTTCCCGGCATGCCGGGACGGCCCACGCCCGCGCACGAGGTGGCGACGGCCGAGCGCATCACCGAAGGCTTGCAGCAACTGATCAGGCAGGCCCGCGCCAAGGGAGTGAAGGTGATGATCGGCACCGTGCCGCCGTTCGGCAACACACCCTATTGGACCGAGCGTTCGGAGGCCATGCGCGCCGAGGTCAATCGATGGATCCGCAGCCGCCAGGATGTGGATGGCGTGGTCGATTTCGATGCCGTGCTGCGCGACCCCGGCAACCCGCTGGCGCTGAACCCTGCCTACGACAACGGCGACCACCTGCACCCCAACAGGGCCGGCCATGCCGCCATGGCCACGGCGATCGACCTGCGCGAATTGCAGGAGTGAGCGCCAACGAAGCGCCAGTTTTCGCGATACACCTCTACACAAGATCTCGGGCAACGCTTACAGGCGGTACACATGGGCCCTGCAGCATGAAGGTTCCAACAACTTCATGAGGGCTCCCCATGAAAAAACTCGCAATCACTCTTTCCATCGGCGCCGCTTCGCTCTTTTCCGCGGGCGGGGCGCTGATGCTTCCCACGACTGCGCAGGCACAGCCCGTGGTCACCATCCAGGTGCCGCCGCCGCCGCCGCGCTATGAGCGCGTGCCACCGCCGCGCCGCGGCTACGTGTGGTCGCCGGGGCACTACGAGTGGCGCGGCGGACGACATGTGTGGGTGCGCGGAACCCATGTGCGCGCACGTCCGGGCCATGCCTACCGCGCGCCGCGCTGGGACCAGCGTGACGGCCGCTGGGAATACCGCCGCGGTGGCTGGGACCGCGACGGCGACGGCGTGCCGAACCGGCATGACCGCCGTCCGAACAATCCGAACCGCAACTGAGGCGGGCCGGAAGCGGGCGCTGCGTCAGCGGAAAACGACCGTCCTGTGCCCGTTCAGCAGCACCCGGTGCTCGCTGTGCCACATCACCGCGCGCGCGAGCACCTGGCTCTCGGTGTCGCGGCCGCGGGCCGTGAGGTCTTCGACGGTGTCGGTGTGGTCGGCGCGCGCCACGTCCTGTTCGATGATCGGGCCCTCGTCGAGGTCGGCCGTGACGTAGTGCGCGGTGGCGCCGATGAGCTTCACGCCGCGGTCGTGCGCCTGGTAGTAGGGCTTGGCGCCCTTGAAGCTCGGCAGGAACGAATGGTGGATGTTGATCGCCCGCCCGGCCAGGCTGTTGCACAGGTCGTTGCTCAGGATCTGCATGTAGCGCGCCAGCACCACCAGCTTGGCGCCCTCGGCCTCGATGATTTCCAGCTGCTTCGCCTCGGCCTGCGCCTTGGTCGCGGCCGTCACCGGAATGTGGTGGAACGGCACGTTGTAGCTGGCCGCGAGCTGGTAGAAGTCGCGGTGGTTCGAGATGATCGCGCGCACGTCGATCGCGAGCAGGCCGCTCTTCCAGCGGAACAGCAGGTCGTTCAGGCAGTGGCCTTCCTTGCTGACCAGGATCACGGTCTTCATGGGCTCGGCCGCGGCATGCAGCTGCAGGTTCATGCCGAAGCCCGCACCGAAGCTCGCGAGCTGCTCGCGCAGCGCCGCCTCCGAATGCTCGCTGCAGGCGAAGCGCACGCGCATGAAGAACAGGCCGGTGCCGTGGTCGTTGTACTGGGCTGCCTCCTCGATGTTGCCGCCGCGTTCCAGCAGGAAGCCCGAGACGGCATGCACGATGCCCGTCCGGTCGGGGCACGAAAGGTTCAGGATGTAGGCGGGCGTGGCGGACACGGGGGGCGTTGGGGTCGTCATGAGGGGCGTGATTGTCGCAGGGGTGCCAGAATCGCGATTTTCCCCGCAGATATAACCGCAGGAGCGAGACATGGCCTACCAGGACTTCAACATGGGCAACCAGTGGCTGCCCTTCACGCCCAACCGCCACTTCCAGAAGGAGCCGCGGGTGTTCGTCGCGGCCGACGGCATGGAGTTCACCACGCACGACGGCAAGAAGGTGATCGACGGCATCTCGTCACTGTGGTGCGTGGGCGCTGGCCACAACAGGAAGCCGATCAACGAGGCGATCAAGAAGCAGCTCGACACGCTCGACTACGCGACCGCGTTCCAGATCAGCAACGACCGCGCGTTCAAGGCGGCCGAGATGATCGCCTCGCTCGCGCCGGGCGACCTCAACAAGGTGCTGTTCTGCAATTCGGGCTCGGAGGCGGCCGACACCTCGATGAAGGTGGCGCTGGCCTACCACCGCGCGCGCGGCGAGGGCCACCGCAACGTGTTCATCGGCCGCGAGCGCGGCTACCACGGCGTGGGCTTCGGCGGCATGTCGGTGGGCGGCATCCCGGGCAACCGCAAGGTGTTCGGCTCGGCCTTCCTGCCGCGCGTGGACCACATGCGCTTCATCCACGACCCGGTGAACCATGCCTACATCCACAACGAGGAGCCGGTGTGGGCGGAAGACCCGCTGATCGAGTTGGAGACGCGCATCCTGCCGCTGCACGACCCGAGCAACGTGGCCGCGATCATCGTCGAGCCGGTGGCCGGTTCGGCGGGCTGGTACCTGCCGCCCAAGGGCTACCTTAAGCGGCTGCGCGAGATCTGCGACAAGCACGGCATCCTGTTGATCTTCGACGAGGTCATCACCGGCTTCGGCCGCATGGGCACCAACTTCGCGTCCGACTACTTCGGCGTGGTGCCCGACATGCTGAACTTCGCCAAGTGCGTGACCAACGGCGTGATCCCGCTCGGCGGCGTGGTCTGCCGCGACAAGCTCTACGACGCGATGATGAAGACCGACGCGCCCGAGCACGTGGTCGAGTTCTTTCACGGCTACACCTATTCGGGCCATCCGGTAGCCTGCGCCGCGGCCATCGCGACGCTCGAGCTGTTCGAAGAGGAAAAGCTGTTCGCACGCGCCGGCGAGATGGGCACGGTGCTCGGCGATGCGTTCCACAGCGCCTTCAAGGGCCTGCCCAACGTGATCGGCATCCGCAGCCTCGGCCTCGCCGCGGCGGTGGAGCTCGCGCCGATCGCGGGCGCGCCGGGCAAGCGCGCCTACGACATCTTCCTGGACTGCTTCCGCAACGGGGCGCTGGTGCGGCCCGCAGGCGACGTGCTGGTGATCGCGCCGCCGTACATCGTCGAGAAGCAGCACATCGACACGTTGGTCAACACGCTGGCCGATTCGATCAGGAAGTCGGCCTGAGGCGACGGCCGCTGCGCTACGGCCGGCCGCGCAGCGCGGCGCAGTAGTCCTTCGGCGGCAGCGGGGGCGTCAACCAGACGGCGTCGTATTCCGACCGGGTCCGGGCCGCTTGGTTGGGGTCGGGCGACTCGCCGGCCTGGAGCCGGGCGGCCTTGACCGTCACGTCCGTCGGCAGGTGCTGCGGCACGCCGAGCGCCTTGGTGGCATGGCCGGCACCGGCGATCAGCAACACCGTCTTGCCGGGCTGGCGTGCCTTGACGACCGCCTGGGCCATCGCGCGGTCGCGGCCCACCTGGATGCGCGTCATGGGGCCGATCTGTGATTCGGGCAGCAGCCCGCAGTGGCCTTCGCGCACCGCGTCCTGCTGCGCCCGGTAGGCCTCGCCGGCGAGCTGCGCGTCGAGGGAGACGTCGGCCATGGCGTTCTTCATGCGCGCACGCGGCAGGTTGCCGCCGATCACGGGCACGCTGGCGCGCACCGCCGCCATCACGGTCGGCCCGTAGTGCGCCCAGGGCCAGGCCTTGTCGTTCCAGGCGAGCGAAGCCCGCACCTGCGCCTCGGTGGCCTTCGGGCCGAGCGAGACGGCGCCGGTGCCTTCCTCGGCCATCTCGAGCACCAGCGCCGCCAGCCGGCCCTGGCCGGCCAGCGCCTCGACGGTCTCGCGCTCGATCGCATGGTGCGCAGGCGCGTCGTGCTGCTCGCCGAGGATCAGCACGTCGGCCGGCAGCAGCGCGGCGGCGCGCTGCGCGATGGGGGCATCGGGCTTGTGCTGCAGGCCCGTCGTGCAGGCGGAAAGCGCCACGGCGGCAAGCAGGAGTCCGAGGATGCGGGAAGCCCGCGCAGGGGAAGGGAGGCGTTGCATCGCGCCATACTATGCGTTGGCATGTGCACGCCGTGCCGTCCATTTCCGCTTTTTTCCCGTGCCGTCTTTCCGCTTTCTGGTTCGCGTGCTGGCCACGCTGTTGCTTGCACTCGCCGCGGCGGAGGTCTGCCTGGCGCTGCACACGCCCCTGCCCTGGATGATCGGTCCGCTGCTCGCGGTGTCGGTGGCCTCCATCGCCGGCGCGCCGACCGCGAGCTTCACGCCGCTGCGCAACGCGGGCCAGTGGACCATCGGCACGGTGCTCGGGCTTTATTTCACGCCGCAGGTGGTGGCGCTGGTGGCAGGCATCTGGTGGGCCATTGCGCTCGCGATCGCCTGGGCCCTGCTGCTCGGCTGGGGCTTCGGCCACTGGTTGCATGCCCTGCAAGCCAAGCGGATGCCGCATGTGCCGCCGAAATCGATGAGAGCCACCACTTACTTCGCGGGTGCGATCGGCGGCGCATCGGAGATGACGCTGCTGTCCGAATCGGCCGGGGCGCGCACCGACCTCGTGGCCGCTGCGCACAGCCTGCGGCTGGTGGTGGTGACCATCGCCATTCCGTTCGCGATGCAATGGAGCGGGCTGCACGGGCTCGAGACCAACCTGGCCGCCCTGCGCGAGGTGAATGCCGGCGGGCTCGCCCTGCTGGCGGTTGCCACCGGCATCGGCGGGCTCGCGATGCGTGCGCTGGGCCGCACCAATCCATGGTTCATGGGTGCGCTGCTGGTGGCGATGGGGCTGACCGTGGCGGGCCTGTCGCTGTCGGCGGTGCCGACGTGGCTGTCGAACACCGCACAACTCGTCATTGCGGTGAGCCTGGGCGTGCGCTTCAGCCGCGAATTTCTCTACACGGCGCCGCGCTGGCTCGGCGCGGTGGCGCTGGGCACGGTCGCGATGCTGGGGCTCTGCGCCGGGGCGGCTTGGCTGCTGGCCTGGGCCACGGGGCTGCATCCGGCCACCATGATCCTCAGCACCTCGCCGGGCGGCATCGCCGAGATGTCGATCACCGCCAAGGTGCTGCAGCTCGGCGTGCCCGTGGTCACGGCGTTCCAGGTCTGCCGGCTGGTCGCGGTGCTGCTGCTCGTGGGGCCGATGTACCGCTGGATCTACCTGCGCAAGTGACCGGCGGCGGCGCCAACGAAAAAGCGCCCGATCGGGCGCTTTTCTCGGTGGCCGCAGGCGGACGGTCTCAGTGGACGAGCACCGGCGTGTGCGCCAGTTCGGCGTAGCCCTCGAGCGTGTCCTCGACCTCTTCCTGGGTGGGGGTGTTGAGCTGCCACGCGGCGATCTGCTGCTGGAACAGCTCGGCCCAGGAACCGTCGAGGTAGACCTCCTTGCCGGAGCGCTTGTCCACGATCTCGAAGCCGTGGCGTTCGAGCACCGGCACATTCGCAAGCGCCGGGGTGTCGCTGTCGTTCGGCTGCACGTGCACGACGACGAAGGACTCCGAGTCGTAGAGCATGTTCATTGCCGGGCCTGTGAGGATGTCGATGGCGTTCATTGGGTGTACATAGCAATCAACGCGCCAGTTTCAAGGCGGGTTGTCCGCGAAGTAGCGAAAACGCATTAATTCCTATGCTTCCTGTGGTTTGATGTCTTCACCTTCGCGTCAGTTAGCAGGCCCGGCGGGAAGGGATTCGCGCAACTGCATGTCGGCAAAGTCGCCGTCGGGTTGTGTCTGTTTCATCCGTACCGGCAGGTAGCCGAGCGCCGGCGCGAGCCAGATCTCGATCTTGTCGTCGCCTTCGCGTCGCGGGCTGCGCGTGAGCTTGCGCACCGCATAGCTGCCGGCCGGAACGCTCATCTGTTCCTCCCCTTCGACGACGAAGACCCAGACACCGGCGTCGCGCGGGCCGACGGTCTGGACCGCGATGCGGCTGCCGGGCGGGTAGCGCCCCGGATCGCCCGCCAACATGCCGCCGAGCTGCATCACCACGCTGAGCCGGTCTTGCGCGCCGGGCTGGAGCGGCACCGGCGGCGCGTTGTTGCTGAACATCACCTGGCCCTGGTCGCGCAGGAAGTGCGAGGCCACCTCGCCCTTGCGGCTTTCGGAGAACTGCGCCGGCTCGATGCCGGTCGGGCCGATGTGGCCGGTGCTGTGCTGGCTGCGGATGGTGCGGAACAGGAATTTGAGCGACAGGCGTGCGTCGTAGCTGCTGCCGTCCTGCAGCCAGACCAGGTCGCCGAAGACGCCCTGCATCGGCGAGGTGCCCTGTTGCCCGGTGACGGCGAAGGCCAGCTTCACCGAGCCCGGGATGCGCAGCGATTCGGAGCCGACGACCTGACCCTGGTTGGCGCCGGCCGCACCGGCACCGTCGCCGTTGGGCGCGGCGTTGCCGGCGCCGGCTGCGGCGGCGGTGGCCGCGCCGCTTGGTGCACTGGCGGCTTGTTCGGCGGGGGTGGCGCCGGGGTCGATCGCGGCCTCTACCGCGGGCGCCGGCGCCTCGGGCGGCGGCGGCGCCGAAACCCGGGGTGCCGGCGCGGGCGCAGGTGCAACGGCCGGCCGTGGCCGCAGCGGACTCGCCTCGCGCGGCCGCCTCGGTTTGGTTGGCGGTGCCGGCCGGGCCTCGGCAGGCGCCGCGGCCGCAGGCGGTGCCGGGGGCGGGGCTGGCGGCGCGATGACGATGGTCCGCGTGCTGAACCGGCTCGCGAGCGGCGACGGATCGGGCCCCATGGCCGTGGGCGCGAGCCCGAGCAGCAGCAGGTGCGCCAGCGCCACCGCCAGCGTCAGCCCGGCGAGCGCGCGCCAGGACGGCCGCGCCGGCGGCGGCGCGGCGGGCGGCGGCAGGGAGGCGGCGGCGAGCGTCGGCATGGGGTGTGGAGTGGCCGTGCGGCGCGGAGGTTCACCCGGAACACCTCGGTACACTGCCGGCCAATCACCCAGTTTAGTGGGGGCGCGGCGCCGCTGCCGGGCCCCTGCCCACGCATTGCCATCATGAAACTCGCCACCCTGAAGGACGGCTCGCGCGACGGCCAGCTCGTCGTCGTCTCGCGCGACCTCACGCTCGCCCACTACGCCACGGGCATCGCCAGCCGGCTGCAGCAGGTGCTGGACGACTGGGGCTTCATGAGCCCGCAGCTGCAGGACCTGTACGACGCGGTCAACACCGGCCGCGCACGCCATTCCTTTCCGTTCGACCCCGCGATGTGCATGGCGCCGCTGCCGCGCGCCTACCAGTGGGCCGACGGCTCGGCCTACCTGAACCACGTCGAATTGGTGCGCAAGGCGCGCAACGCCGAGGTGCCCGAAAGCTTCTACCAAGACCCGCTGATGTACCAGGGCGCGAGCGACGACTTTCTCGGCCCCACCGACGACGTGGTGGTGCCGAGCGAGGCCATGGGCATCGACTTCGAGGCCGAGATCGCGGTGGTCACCGGCGACGTGCGGATGGGCGCCACGCCCGAGCAGGCGCTCGACGGCATCCGGCTCGTGATGCTGGCCAACGACGTCAGCCTGCGCAACCTGGTCCCGGCCGAGCTGGCCAAGGGTTTCGGCTTCTTCCAGAGCAAGCCGGCCACCGCCTTCAGCCCCGTGGCCGTGACGCTCGACGAGCTCGGCG
Source organism: Variovorax sp. Soil_C_19 (assembly GCF_057657255.1). Taxonomy (NCBI): domain Bacteria; kingdom Pseudomonadati; phylum Pseudomonadota; class Betaproteobacteria; order Burkholderiales; family Comamonadaceae; genus Variovorax; species Variovorax sp. Soil_C_19. The sequence continues at coordinate 36,639 of NZ_JBDGIV010000014.1, forward strand.
AAGCCTGGCAGGACGGCCGCGTGCACCTGCAGCTGCAGAGCAGCTGGAACGGTCGCAAGGTCGGCCTCTGCGATGCCGGTACCGAGATGACCTTCCATTTCGGTCAGCTCATCGCCCACGTCGCCAAGACGCGCAACGTGCGCGCCGGCAGCATCGTCGGCAGCGGCACCGTGAGCAACAAGGGCGTCGAGAAGAACGGCCGCATGGAGTGGCCCAAGGGCTATTCGTGCATTGCCGAGAAGCGCTGCATCGAGACGATCCAGGACGGCGCGCCAGCGACCGAATTCATGAAGTTCGGCGACACCATCCGTATCGAGATGAAGGGCCTCGACGGCCGTTCGCTGTTCGGTGCGATCGACCAGGAAATCGTGTCGATGAACGGGCGGCCGAAGGAGGCGCCGGTGTCGCTCGTGGACCGCCCAGCCGCGGACCTGGCCGAAGATTGATTCCGATGCCGCCAGGGCCATCGGCCCCAGCGGTGCAACCGGGGCGAATCCGCGCCCCATCCACAACTGAGAAAAAAGAGGAGTTGTTTCCGATGCGTTATTTGCCACTTGCTGCCGCTGTCATTGCCGCCACCGCCCTGGTCGGCTGCGAAACCCTCCAGAAAGTCGACACCGGCGCGCTGGCCCAGGCCGGCGGCTCGGCCTTCAAGGCCATGTCGCTGACCGACGGCGAGATCACCACCATGTCCGACCAGTCGTGCGCCGCCATGGACCAGAAGAACCAGATCGCGCCGGCCGGCAGCCGCTACGCCACGCGCCTGGCGCAGGTCGTCAAGCAGATGCCGAACACGGTCAACGGCAAGGCCGCGAACTACAAGGTCTACATGACCAAGGACGTGAATGCCTGGGCCATGGCCAACGGCTGCATCCGCGTGTACAGCGGCCTCATGGACCTGATGAACGACGACGAACTGCGCGGCGTGATCGGCCACGAGATCGGCCATGTGGCGCTCGGCCATTCGAAGTCGCGCATGCAGACCGCCTACGCCGCCTCCGCGCTGCGCGGGCTGGCCGGTGCTGCGGGCGGCGTGGCGGCGCAGCTGTCGCAGTCGCAGGCGGGCGAGCTGGGCGAGAAGTTCGTCAACGCCCAGTTCTCACAGGCGAACGAAAGCGCAGCCGACAACTACTCCTTCGACCTGCTCACCGAGCGCAAGCTCGAGCGCAAGGGCCTGGTCACCGCTTTCGACAAGCTCGCCAAGCTGAGCAGCGGCGCCTCCGGCAGTTCGCTGATGAGCTCGCATCCGCCGTCGGCCGAGCGCTCGGCACGCATGCAGAAGCGCCTCGACGGGGCCAAGTAACAGAGAGAGGCTCGCGCGCTACGGGCGCGCCTCCCCGGCGCGCAGCAGCAGCTCTTTTTGCGAGCGGATGCCGAGGCGCCGAAACGCGCGGTACTGGTGCGTTCGAACGGTCGTGAGCTCGACGCCGAGCGCGCGTGCGGCCTCCTTGGCCGTGTGGCCGGCCATCAGCTGGCCGATGACCTCGCGCTCGCGCAGGCTCAAGCCCAGCAGCCTCGCGGTGAAGCCGGGCGCCACCGCCTCGCGCGCGGCCACCGTGCTGCGGCCATGGGCCACGGTGGCGTCGGCCAGCAGCGTGGCGTGGCGGGCGATGGCCAAAAAATCTCTCTCACCGAATTCGGCCTGCGCGAGGCTGCGGTAGAAGCTCACTGCCACGCGCTGGCCCGCCGGCGTGAGCAGCAGCACCGAGGCGCGTTCACGGATGCCCACGTCGCCGTAGCAGGCCGCGCGGTAGGCCGGGTCGGCCACTTCGTCGGCATGCTGGTGGCCGAGCCAGAGCTGCGCCCGCTGCTTCGGCAGCTTGCGCGTCGCGAGCCAGGCCATGTTGGCATCGAGCTGGTCGAAGCGCTGCGCCACGTAGCGCTCGGCGGTGCGTTCGGCCGTGGTGCCGTAGCTGCTCGCGGCCGAGACCGCCTCGATGCGGCCGGCCACGTCGACCGCGAACACGGTGCAGAAGGTCACCGGCATCACGCGGTGCATGGCCGCAAGGCAGCTTGCCGCGAGGTGCGGCGTGCCGATGCCCGCGAGCACGTCGCCGACGATGGCGGCCGACAGCGGCTCGTCGGCGGTGGGGTGGATGCGCCAGCGCTTCATCCGGCGTTCTGAAGTCCAAGGGTATTCACTTCATACGAAGTTACGACAACGGGCGTCGCCAGCCATCGGGACAATCCCGCTGCATGACGAATCCTTCCGAACTGCCGGCCTCGGTCGGCGCCTTTCACTACACGCGCCATGCCGCGCGATGGCCGGCGCTCGACCCCGAAGGCATCGAGCCGGGCCGCCATCCCGTGGTGATCGCGGGCGGCGGGCCGGTCGGCATGGCGCTCGCGCTGGGGCTCGCCAACCACGGCGTGCGCAGCGTGATCCTCGAGGCCGACGACACGGTCTGCGTGGGCAGCCGCGCTGCCTGCATCTCGCGCCGCAGCCTGGAGATCATGGAACGGCTCGGCGTGCTGCCGGCCTTCCTGGCCAAGGGGCTGGCATGGACCGGCGGGCGCAGCTTCTACAAGACCGAGGAAGTGTTCCGCTTCGAGATGCCGCATGACGAGCGGCAGAAGCTGCCGCCGATGATCAATCTCGAGCAGTACTACATCGAGCAGTACCTGCTGGACGAGATCGAGCGCCGCAACGCGGCGACGCCGGGCCTCATCGACCTGCGCTGGGCCACCGAGCTGACCGGACTGGCCGAGGACGCCGAAGGCGTGCTGCTCGACGTGCGCCATCCCGAAGGCAGCTACCGGCTGCAGGCGCAATGGCTCGCGGCCTGCGACGGCGGCCAGAGCTTCGTGCGCAAGGCGCTGGGGCTCGCGCTGGAGGGCACGGCCTACGAGGGGCGCTACGTCATCATCGACATCGAACTGCACAGCACGCACCCGACCGAGCGCCGCGCGTGGTTCGACCCGCCGTGGAATCCGGGCTCGACCGTGCTGATGCACCGCCAGCCCGACGACATCTGGCGCATCGACTACCAGCTCCGCGCGGGGCAGAGCACCGAGGAGGCGCTCGAGCCGGCGGCGGTGGCCACGTTCGTGCAGCGCCACCTCGACGCGATCGGCGAAGGCCACCTGCCGTGGAAGACGGTCTGGACCTCGGTCTACCGCGCCGGTGCGATGACGCTGGCGAACTACCGCCACGGCCGCGTGCTGTTCGCCGGCAATGCGGCGCATGCGATGCCGATCTTCGGTGTGCGCGGCCTCAACTCGGGTTTCGACGATGCGGACAACCTGGCCTGGAAGCTGGCCTTCGTGGCGCGCGGATGGTCGGATGCCGCGCTGATGGATTCGTACTCGCAAGAGCGCATCGGCGCCTTCCACGTGAATGCCGAAAACGCGATGCGCAGCACCGAGTTCATGTCGCCGCCGTCGCGCGGCTTCGACCTGCTGCGCGAGGCGGCGCTGTCGCTGTCGCAGCGGCATCGCGGCATTGCGCAGCTGATCAATCCGCGCCAGACGCAGGCGGTGCGCTATGCCGATTCGCCGCTGTCGAGCGAGGGCGATGCGCTGCCGGCAGGGCCGCTTGCCGGCGAGGTGATGCCCGAACAGCCGCTCGCCCAGGGCCACCTGACCGACTGGATCGGCCCGGCTTTCACGCTGCTCGTGCTGCGGCCCGACGGCGCAGCGGATGCGCCGCCGGCGAACGAGCTCGCGCAGGCGAGCCGCCAAGGCGCCTGGCCGTTCGTGGTTCGCACCATCGGCGGAATGGCCGTCGAGGGCGCCGATGCGCAGGCGGGCCCGGCCGTGTTCGAGGCGCTCGGCGCTGGCGGCGGCGCCGTCTACCTGCTGCGCCCCGACGGCCATGTGGCCGCGCGCTGGCCTCGCCTGCCGGCCGGCGCGCTGGCGCAGGCGCTCGCACGCGCCGCTGCCGCTCTTTCGAAGGAAACCACCGCATGACCACGACGACGACGCCCATCCCCGCATCACTGCCGCCCGAGGCCCGCGACCGGCTCTATGCCGAGTGCGCGCGCGCGATCAGCGAGGCGGGCCCCGAGCGCGAATCGCTGTTTTTGGCGCGGCTGGCGCTGCTGCTGTTCGAGCAGGTCGGCGACGAGGCGCGCTGCCGCACCGCGCTGGCCGACGCATTGCATGCACTGCCCGTACCATCGCTGTCCGCGCCCGAATAAATAACAAACCTGGAGATGACCTTCATGGACCGCCGTACCCTTCTTGCCACGCTCGCCTCGGGCGCCGCCGTGGCCGCCGCGCCGCTCGCCCGCGCGCAGGACTATCCCTCGCAACTGATCCGCTGGGTCGTTCCCTACCCGGCGGGCGGCGGCACCGACGTGATCGCGCGCTCGCTCGCCGAGGCCATGCGCCCGGCGCTGGGCCAGCAGATCGTGGTCGACAACCGGCCCGGCGCATCGACCAACATCGGCGCCGACCTGGTCGCCAAGAGCAAGCCCGACGGCTACACCGTGCTGTCGGCCGACAACGCCGTGCTGGCGTTCAACGAGCACCTGTTCGGCAAGCTGCCGTTCAGCCCGGAGAAGGACTTCAGCTACATCGGCGCGATCGGCAAGTTTCCGCTCGCGCTGGTGGTGCACCCGGACTTTCCGGCCAAGAACTTCAAGGAGTTCCTTGCCTACGTGAAGGCCAATCCGGGCAAGGTCAACTACGCGTCGCCCGGCAACGGCTCGCCGCACCACCTGGCGATGGAAATGTTCAAGGTGCGCACCGGCACCTTCATCACCCACATTCCCTACCGCGGCGCCGCGCCGGCCATGGCCGACGTGATGGGCGGCCAGGTGCCGTGCATGTTCCTCGACCTGGCCTCGGGCCTGCCGATCATGAAGGGCAACAAGGTGCGCGTGATGGCGATCGGTTCGGGCGCGCGCAGCAAGCAGCTGCCCGAGGTGCCGACGCTGGCCGAGGTGGGTGTCTCCAATTCGGAGGTGTTCGCCTTCCAGGGCGTGCTCGGGCCGGCCGGCATGCCTGCAGCGGTGGTGGCCAGACTCAACAGCGAGCTCAACCGCGCCTTCAGCCAGCCCCAGGTGCAGAAGCGCTTCGACGATTTCGGCATGGAGGCGATGCCCGGCACGCCCGAGCAGTTCGCGGCGCTGTCGCGCGCCGAATCGCGGCGCTGGGGGCCGATCATCAAGCAGGCCGGCATCAAGCTGGACTAGATGACTAGATGCCGCGCGTGTTTCAGCGCGCGTAGGCCTTGCGCGAGCCGTCCTCGAAGACCTCGTCGTCGGAAAGCGGCTCGCCGTTCTCGTCCCAGCTGCGCTCGCGCGTCACGCGGCCCTTGGCATCGAAGCTCGATTCGGCGAGCAGGACGCCGGTTTCGCTGAAGCGGCGGTGCGTGCCGATCGGCACCTGTCGCCCGCGAACCGCCGCCTTGAAGCGGCCCTGGGCAGCGCGCTGGCCGGTGTCGTAGAACTCGGTGATCTCGACGGTGCGTGCCTCGCCGCTGCCGCTGAAGGCCGAGCGGCCCCGCGGCTGGCCGTTGAGGTAGTAGCTGTCGTCCCCGATCGGCACGCCCGCGCTGTTCCAGCGCTGGTCGCGGATCAGCGTGCCTTTCTCGGAGAACGCCTGCTCGCGCTGCTTGACCGCGCTCCGCTCGAGCAGCAGCCAGGCGGTTTCACGCCGCTTCACGCCTTCGGACGAGAACTGGCGCTCGATGCGCTGGTTGCCGATGGTCTCGTCCAGCACTGCGGGCTTGCCGTTGTCGTAGAAGCTCTGTGAACGCACCCGCTTGCCCATGGCAAACGACAGCCGCGAGCGCAGCACCCCGCGCGCATCGAAGAGCTCGACCTGCGACGGCCCGCCGATAAAGCCGCAGAGCTTGGCGTCGTCCACGGCCGGCGCGAGCATCGGGGTTTCGCCGCAGCGCAGCGCCGACAACTGCCCGCGCTCGGTGAATTCGGCGAAAGCCCGGTCGGTGCCGATGGTCGGATAGAAGGTGGCGCGGCGCAGTTGGCCTCCTGGATGGAAGCTGCGCACCAGCCCGCGCTCCTGGCCGTCGTCGTAGACCGCTTCGCGCAACACCTGCCCGTTGGGCGCGAACTCACGCGCCAGGCCGTGGATGTTGCCCGCGGCGTTGAGGATGTGCTCCCGCGCGAGCTTGCCCTTCTCGTAGAAGCGCACCAGGCCCATGAAGACGCCGTTCTGCAGTTGCTGCTCGCGCTGGAGTTCGCCGCTGTCGCGGTGCTTGCAGCGCATGAGGCCGGTCTTGCCCGCCGTGCTGCCGCCGTCCGACGGGTTCACGCTGCGGCCGTTGAGCTCACAGTCGAGCACGGCGGCATGCGCCGCGCCGCCCCAACAAAGCAACGCCAGGGCGATTGCGGCCGCGACCGCACCGGCTCGCGAGGTGGCGCGGCGCAGCAGGCTCATTTGTCGTAAAGCGAGGCGAGCGACCGGAAGCCCTTGGCCTCGATCGGATTGCCGAACGGATCGAGGAAGAACATGGTCCATTGCTCTCCGGGCTCGCCCTCGAAGCGCACCTGCGGCCGCAGCACGAACTCGGTGGCCGCTGCCTCGAGCCGCGCGGCCAGCGCCTGCCAGTCGGGCAGTTCGAGCACGACACCGAAATGCGGCATGGGCACCAGCGCGCTGCCCACCTGGCCGGTGCGCGTGGTGGCGAAGGGCTCGCCGAGGTGCAACGAGATCTGGTGGCCGAAGAAGTCGAAATCGACCCAGGTGTCGGTGCTGCGGCCTTCGGCGCAGCCCAGGACGTCGCCATAGAAACGGCGCGCCGCGTCGAGATCTCGGACGTGGAAGGCGAGATGGAAGATGCTGTGCATGTTCCGGATTATGGAGAGCGGTGCTGTGAGAATGCCGGACTTGTTTACATTTATGGAGCAAGCCTTGCGGATACTCCGGATCCTGGTTGCGCGGATGCGCGACACCGATCACCAGCGGCGCCTGCGCCCCTCCTTTTTCTTCGGGCTACCGCGCCTGCTGCTGGCGGGCGCCTGTGCCGTGCTGGCGGTCGCGGCGCACGCGGCCTGCCCGCCTTCGGCCATTGCGAGCCTCGGCAAGGGCGGGGCCGTCGGCCAGTGGAATGCCGTGGACCGCGGGCTGCTGTGGCGCGCCGATCGCGACGGCCGGACCTCCTGGCTCTACGGCACCCTCCACGTTGGCCGCGCCGAGTGGGTGCGGCCCGGGCCGACGGTGCAGAAGGCGCTCGAGCAAAGCGATGCGCTCGCGCTTGAGCTGGACGTGCGCGACCAGGCCGCGATGCGCCCACTGACGCAGCCTGCGGACCCCGCCGTGGTCGGGCGCATTCTCAACGGCGAGCGCGCCCGCCGGCTCGCGCGCCAGAACGAGGCCGCCTGCATGGAGCCGGGAAAGACGGCCGGGCTGCAGCCGATCCTGCAGGTGATGGCGTTGGCCGGGCTGGTGGCCCGCGCCGACGGGCTGTATCCCGAATTCGGCGTGGACGAGTCGATGGCGGTTGCGGCCCGGAACAACGGCACCCCGGTGTTCGCGCTCGAGACCGCCGCCGCGCAGCTGAACGCGCTGACCGGCGGCTCCGAAGCCGAGCAGGCCGAGCAGATCGACGCCGCGCTCGGCGAACTCGAATCGGGCCAGCTGCGAGCGCAGATGAAGGAGCTCGCCGACATCTGGTCACGCGGCGATGCCGAAAAGCTCGGCCGCTACCCGGAGTGGTGCAACTGCCTCAACACGCCCGCCGAGCAGCGGCTCATGAAGCGCTTGCTGGACGACCGCAACCCGGGCCTCGCGGACGGCATCGAGCGCATGCACGTCGGGGGCAAACGCGTGTTCGCGGCGGTCGGCGCGCTGCACATGGTCGGGCCGCAGAGCCTGCCGGCGATCCTGGCATCGCGCGGGTTCAAGGTGACGGCGGTGCCGCTGGTGGCCCAGCCGGCGGCGGCCTTGCCGGCCGCGCCGGCCCCCAAGGCGGCCCGTGCGGAACCGGCCGCACGCAGTGCACGCGGCGCACGGGCCGCGCCATCGTCTCGCGCTGCGCGGGGTGGCAAGACGGCCACGACCAGATCGTCGGGCGCAAAGACCGCCGCGAAGACCGGCAGCCGCAAGGCGGCGAGCGCCAAGCCCGCGACGCGGGCCGCCCCGGCGGCCAAGGGCAAACAGCGCCGATAATCACCAGCGCCATGCAACTGCTGCGAAACCGCTCCCGCTTCTTCGGCCTTCTCGGCCGCGGGGTGCTGCTGTGGTTCGTGCTCTCGCTCGGCGCGGCAGCGGCCTCGCCGCTGGTCCATCCGCAGGCCGTGGAACTGGTGTGCTCCAGCGCCGGCGCGGTCAAGGCCGTGGTCCAGACCGACGACGGTGTGCAGGAACTGGGCGCCGCGCACCTGGACTGCCCGCTGTGCGTGCTGACGGGGGCGCCGCCGCCGTCGCGGGTGGCGCAGGCCTCGGCCTTTGCGTTGCCGCCGGAGCGCGCGCTCCGGTCGGCGCCTTCGCGCACTGCCGCCGCCAGCGCGGCACCGCTTCCGGCACGCGGGCCTCCAGCCGCCTGACGCCGCCGCCCCGGGGCGCACGCAGTGCCCCAGTGCCGCACCCGGCGCAAATTGCCTGTCCGCCTGCTGCCCTGCGCGTCCGAATGCGACCGCGGGCGGCGAACCATTTTTTGCCTTCCTTTCTAGGAGTTCCCATGAACCCACTGCACCTTCCACGCAAGGCGGCCGCGGCCGCTGCGTTGCTCGCCGGCGCGGCAGCCGCCTGTGCCCACGTCACGCTGCCGGGCGGCGGCGCGACGGTCGGCAGCGACTACAACGCCGCCTTCCGTGTCGGCCATGCCTGCGAGGGCGCCAAGGCCACGACGGGCCTGGCGGTCCGCCTGCCCAAGGGCTTCATCCTGAGCGACGCGCAGGCACGCAAGGGCTGGAAGCTCGACGTACAGAAGAACACTGGCGACGGCGAAGTGCGCTGGACCGCCGAAAACCCGCAGGCGGCGCTGCCAGCCGGCGAACGCGCCGAGTTCGTGCTGCGCGGCAAGGTGCCGAGCACGCCGGGGACGCTGTGGTTCAAGGTGCAGCAGACCTGCGACGTCGGCAGCATCGACTGGGCCGAGGTGCCGGCGTCGGGCACGTCGACTGCCGGGCTCAAGAGCCCAGCGGCCAGGCTCGAGGTGGTGGCGCAGGGCGTCGCCACGGTCGATGTGCGCGATGCCTGGGTGCGGCCGTCGGTGCCGGGACAGAGCGGCACCGGCGCCTTCATGAAGCTGACCGCACCGGCTGGCGGCAGGCTGGTCGGCATCTCGACGCCGGCCGCGGGCGTCGCCGAGATCCACGAAATGAAGATGGAAGGCGACACCATGCGGATGCGAGAGCTGCCGCGCGGCCTCGAGCTGCCGCCGGGGCAGACCGTGGAACTCAAGCCCGGCGGCTACCACGTGATGATGATGGATCTGAAGCAGGCGCTCGCGAAAGGAGCGACCGTGCCGGTCACGCTGAAGTTCGAGGACGCGAAGGGCCAGAAGACCTCGCTCGAGCTGAAGCTGCCGGTGGGCGCGCCGGCGGGCACCGCAGCACCGGCCCACCAGCACAAGCACTGAACGCCGCTTACAGCAACGCGTCGGGCGCCAGCGGGCCGAACAGCTTCAGCAGCAGGCGCAGCGTGAGGCTCGCATCGGGCTCGGTCGAGGTGTCCTTGAGGCCGCTGCCTTCGGGCGCGTGCCAGACCAGCGAGCGCTTGTCCTTGTCGAGTTCGACGCGCCACGAGCCTTCGCGCATGCCGCGCTCGATCTGCGCCGAGGCCGCGCGCGAGAGTTCGCCGCTTCGCACCAGGAGCGCGATCTCGGTGTTCTGCAGTTGCGAGCGCAGGTCGAGGTTCATGGAGCCCACCACGAGCAACTGGCCGTCCATCACCAGCACCTTCGAATGCAGCATCGAACGCGATGCCCCGGGGGCGCCGCTGCCCGACGAGCCGAAGGCGTTGCTGACCGTTGCCTGCTCGCTGCGCAGTTCGAAGAGCTCGACACCGATCCTGAGCAAATCCTCGCGGTGCCGCGCGTAGCCGACGTGCGCTACCGGCGCGTCGTTCGATGCCAGCGAGTTGGTCAGCACGCGGATGCGCACCCCGCGCTGCTTGGCGGCGGCGAATGCCTGCTTCATGTCCGGACCGGGCACGAAATAGGGCGAGATGATGAGCAGATCGCTGCGCGCCTGGCCGATCAGCTGAAGCAGGCCCTCGACCACGGTCTCGCTGCCGGCCGCTATGTCGGACGAGGCCTCGAGTGACGCGGCGCGCCGTGACGATCCGGCCGCATCGCCCGGTTGGCTCACTACGAGGCCCGGCGCCTTGTCGGCGCCGCGTTCGGCGGGGATCTTTTCCGGCTGGTCGGCGAGCATCACCGCGGGCGCCCAGACGAAGCGCGCGGTTCTGAGGTCGAGCGGCTTTTCGTCCCAGGCGCGGGCCAGCTGCGCGGGCGTGGGCGCGGCGCCGGGTTTCTGTTCGCCATTGGGCGGTGCCGGGGCTGGTGCCGGCGCTGTGTTCTCCGCGGAGGCCGCCTTCTCTTCGGTCAGCTCCCGCTCCGCCTTCTCGGCGCGCGCGCGGATGGCCTGCAGTTCTTCGCGCTGGATCAGCGATTGGACGGGGTAGGCGCGCTCGTTGTTCCAGTAGCTGTCGAAGCTGCGCGAAAGGTCGCGCACGATCGGTCCCGCCGCAAGGATGTCGAGATCGATGAAGTTGCCGTTGAGCGCGTTGCCGAAATACGCGTCGCCGAGGTTGCGCCCGCCGGTCACGCCGAGCACGTTGTCGGCCAGGAAGAGCTTGTTGTGCATCCGCTGCTGGATGCGCGAGACATCGCCGATCGAGTTGACCATGCGCGCGAGCGACGAGTCGCGCTTTCCGGCCAGCGGGTTGAACAGCCGCATCTCGATGTTGGGAACGAAGGCCAGGCCCAGGACCAGCGCGTCCTTGCCGGTGCTGTGGAAATCGTCGAGCAGGATGCGCACCCGCACCCCTCGCTCGGCCGCCGACCGGATGCCGCGCAGCAGGCGCGCGGTGCTCGCGTCGGCGTGGATGGCGTAGTACTGCAGGTCAAGCGTCTTCTGCGCGCCCTGGATCAAGGCCAGCCGGCTGCCGTAGGCCGCGGGCGGGCCGCCCAGCAACAGGAAGCCCGATTCAAAGCGCGCGCCATCGGCCTTGCGCCGCTGCTGGACCAGGGCCTCGAGCGCTGTGCCGCCTGGCGAGGCGATCGCCGTCGAAACCGGACGCTCCACGTGCTTCGGCAGCTCTGCGCAGGCGCCTTGCAGCACCAGCATCAGCAGAGCGATGGACCGGCCGACGAACGTGTAAATGGATGGCATGCTGCTTCCCGGAGCTTGGAAACTGCATATATAGCCTACTCTGCAGTAGACCCGCGTCGGACAGCGGGAGCGGCCGGTAGGGTGCTATCGCTTGACCGTGAGCTCTTCCTGGCGCTCCAGCGCCGCCAGCAGTTCGTCGTCGATCTGGGCATGGCGCTGGCTCAGCTCGGCGGCGCGCGACGCGTCGGTGGCGTAGATCGCGCCGCCATCGAGTGCCAGCATTTCGGCGATGCGCTTCTGCTCCGCCTCGAGCGCTTGGATCTGCGCCGGCAGTGCGTCGAGCTCGCGCTGTTCCTTGTAGCTGAGTTTCTTGCGCGCAGCGGTGGGCACAGGGGAGGGCGTGGATGCCGGCGCCGACGCAGCGGCGGGTGCTGGCGCGGCGGGGCTCGTGGGCTGGCGCTGCTCGGCGATCTCCCGCGCACGCTTCGACTGGATAAGCCAGTCCTGCACGCTGCCCTCGTACTCGCGCCAGTGGCCATCGCCTTCGAAGGCGATCGTGCTGGTCACCACGTTGTCGAGGAAGGTGCGGTCATGGCTGACCAGGAACACGGTGCCGTCGTAGTCCTGCAGCAGGCCTTCGAGCAGTTCCAGTGTGTCGATGTCGAGGTCGTTGGTCGGTTCGTCCAGCACCAGCACGTTGGCGGGCCGCGCGAACAGCCGGGCCAGCAGCAGGCGGTTGCGTTCACCGCCGCTGAGCGAGCGGACCGGCGAGTTGGCCCGCGCCGGCGAGAACAGGAAGTCGGAAAGGTAGCTCTTCACGTGCTTGCGTTGGCTGCCGATCTCGATCCATTCGCTGCCGGGACTGATGAAGTCCTCGAGCGTGGCGTCGAGGTCGAGCTTGTCGCGCATCTGGTCGAAGTACGCCACCTGCAGGTTGGTGCCGCGGCGGATCTTGCCGCTGTCGGGTTCGAGTTCACCCAGGATGAGCTTGAGCAACGTGGTCTTGCCGGCGCCGTTGGGGCCCAACAGGCCCACCTTGTCGCCGCGCAGGATGGTGCCGGTGAATTTCCGCACGATCGTCTTGTCGCCGAAGGATTTGCTGGCTTCGGTGAGTTCGGCGACGATCTTTCCGCTCGATTGGCCCGCCGCCACGTCCATGTTGACGCTGCCTTGCACGTCGCGGCGTGCCCCGCGGCTTGCCCGCAGTGTTTCGAGCCGGCTGATGCGGCTCTGGCTGCGCGTTCGGCGAGCTTCCACCCCCTTGCGGATCCAGATTTCCTCCTGGGCCAGCAGCTTGTCGGCCTTGGCGTTGATCACCGCTTCCTGGGCGAGCTGTTCCTCTTTTTGCAGCAGGTACTGTTCGAAGTTGCCTGGATAGGAATGCAGCTTGCCACGGTCCAGCTCCACGATGCGGGTGGCGACACGGTTCAGGAAGCTGCGGTCATGGGTGACGGTGACCACGCTTCCCTTGAAATCGATCAGCAACTGCTCCAGCCATTCAATGGAATCCAGGTCAAGGTGATTGGTCGGCTCATCCAACAGGAGCACGTCCGGTGCGGCGACCAGTGCCTGCGCCAGGGCCACGCGTTTGCGCGTACCGCCGGAGAGCGAGCCGACGCGCGCATCGCGGTCCAGGTGGAGCCGGTGCAGCGTTTCCTCGACGCGCTGTTCCCAGTTCCAGGCGTCAAAGGCCTCGATCTGCGACTGCAGCGCGTCCAGGTCGAGACCCTCGGCGCCCGACAAATAGAGATCGCGCACGGCAATGACAGATGCCAGCCCTTGGCTGGCGGCGGTAAAGACGTCGGCCTCCGGATCGAGCTGCGGCTCCTGGGCCACATAGGCGATCCGCAGGTTTTGCTGCAGTTGCAGCGTGCCGTCGTCGGTTTTCTCGAGCCCGCCCAGTATCTTGAGCAGGGACGACTTGCCTGCACCATTGCGGCCGATCAGGCCGATGCGTTCAGATTCCAGAAGAGAGAAGTCCGCATGGTCGAGCAGCGGAACGTGGCCGAACGCGAGTTGGGCGTCAAGGAGTGTGATGAGTGCCATGTGGCACGGATTATCGGAGCAGCCTCCTTTCCGTACCGGGCAGCGCGCAGCGCTGCCCGGTACGGAAAGCCTGCGGTGATTTTGTTGGCGGCAGTCTTGCAACACACAAGATTTGGCATATACTCGTGGGCTCGACTGATACTGCCTCACGGCACTTCAAGCGACTGCCCTCAAGGGGTGGCGGCAAGAAGGTAGAGGTCGAAAAAAACTTCCTTCGAAGTTGACGCGGTTTGAAAAAGCAGTGCATAATCGAAGGCTTCGCTGAACGACTTCAGCGCCCTGTGACAGAAGTTGCGGAGTGCGGAAAAGAAGAAGTGGCAGCGAAAAAAGTTTGACGGTTCTTCAAAAACCGTGTTAGACTACAAGGCTTCGCTGATCGCAGCAAAGCAAGACGAAGTAAACGATAAGTTGCTTCGGGGTTCATTAAAAATCTACAGCCGATAAGCGTGGGCGTTTGAAGGTAATTGCGTAAGTTCTTCGGAACAAGTCGCAAGACTTAAAAACGCTCATGAGAATAGAAGTGAAGTTCACTTCAATTCCGTTTTTGTGAGTTTTGCCTGGTCGCGAGATCAGGCGCAAATCAAGATCGAACTATAGAGTTTGATCCTGGCTCAGATTGAACGCTGGCGGCATGCCTTACACATGCAAGTCGAACGGCAGCGCGGGAGCAATCCTGGCGGCGAGTGGCGAACGGGTGAGTAATACATCGGAACGTGCCCAATCGTGGGGGATAACGCAGCGAAAGCTGTGCTAATACCGCATAAGATCTACGGATGAAAGCAGGGGATCGCAAGACCTTGCGCGAATGGAGCGGCCGATGGCAGATTAGGTAGTTGGTGGGGTAAAGGCTCACCAAGCCTTCGATCTGTAGCTGGTCTGAGAGGACGACCAGCCACACTGGGACTGAGACACGGCCCAGACTCCTACGGGAGGCAGCAGTGGGGAATTTTGGACAATGGGCGAAAGCCTGATCCAGCCATGCCGCGTGCAGGATGAAGGCCTTCGGGTTGTAAACTGCTTTTGTACGGAACGAAACGGCTCTTTCTAATACAGAGGGCTAATGACGGTACCGTAAGAATAAGCACCGGCTAACTACGTGCCAGCAGCCGCGGTAATACGTAGGGTGCAAGCGTTAATCGGAATTACTGGGCGTAAAGCGTGCGCAGGCGGTGATGTAAGACAGTTGTGAAATCCCCGGGCTCAACCTGGGAACTGCATCTGTGACTGCATCGCTGGAGTGCGGCAGAGGGGGATGGAATTCCGCGTGTAGCAGTGAAATGCGTAGATATGCGGAGGAACACCGATGGCGAAGGCAATCCCCTGGGCCTGCACTGACGCTCATGCACGAAAGCGTGGGGAGCAAACAGGATTAGATACCCTGGTAGTCCACGCCCTAAACGATGTCAACTGGTTGTTGGGTCTTCACTGACTCAGTAACGAAGCTAACGCGTGAAGTTGACCGCCTGGGGAGTACGGCCGCAAGGTTGAAACTCAAAGGAATTGACGGGGACCCGCACAAGCGGTGGATGATGTGGTTTAATTCGATGCAACGCGAAAAACCTTACCCACCTTTGACATGTACGGAATCCTTTAGAGATAGAGGGGTGCTCGAAAGAGAACCGTAACACAGGTGCTGCATGGCTGTCGTCAGCTCGTGTCGTGAGATGTTGGGTTAAGTCCCGCAACGAGCGCAACCCTTGTCATTAGTTGCTACATTTAGTTGGGCACTCTAATGAGACTGCCGGTGACAAACCGGAGGAAGGTGGGGATGACGTCAAGTCCTCATGGCCCTTATAGGTGGGGCTACACACGTCATACAATGGCTGGTACAAAGGGTTGCCAACCCGCGAGGGGGAGCTAATCCCATAAAACCAGTCGTAGTCCGGATCGCAGTCTGCAACTCGACTGCGTGAAGTCGGAATCGCTAGTAATCGTGGATCAGAATGTCACGGTGAATACGTTCCCGGGTCTTGTACACACCGCCCGTCACACCATGGGAGCGGGTTCTGCCAGAAGTAGTTAGCCTAACCGCAAGGAGGGCGATTACCACGGCAGGGTTCGTGACTGGGGTGAAGTCGTAACAAGGTAGCCGTATCGGAAGGTGCGGCTGGATCACCTCCTTTCTGGAAACAAGCAATTTAATTTAAACGCCCACACTTATCGGTTGTTGGAAGAAGTCGAAATCTTCATTGATTCTCGATTGGGTCTGTAGCTCAGCTGGTTAGAGCACCGTCTTGATAAGGCGGGGGTCGTTGGTTCGAGCCCAACTAGACCCACCAAATCTTCTGATTTCTCGTGTGAGAGTTTGGGGGATTAGCTCAGCTGGGAGAGCACCTGCTTTGCAAGCAGGGGGTCGTCGGTTCGATCCCGTCATCCTCCACCAATAAATCGATACTTAAATTCAACACCAAAGCAGCTTTGTGCGCGAGCATGAGGCTTCTTTGTTGTTGATCGAGATCTCTTGATCAATCGGCTGTTCTTTAAAAATTCATAGAGTCGAATCAGCGTTGCTGATGGAAACTGCACATTCGTAAAGGTTTAGTGCAGACCGTGCCATCAGCAACATAGAATTTTTGATTGCGTCAAAAGAAACTTCAATTTCGAATCAAATCGAATTGAATGTACGGCATAACGCGTCAGGTGAAAGACCTGACATATTCCTTGAAATGATTTTGTAGTTTCGCAAGAGACATCAAAGTTATAGGGTCAAGTGAATAAGAGCACGTGGTGGATGCCTTGGCAATGATAGGCGACGAAGGACGTGATAGCCTGCGATAAGCTTCGGGGAGCTGGCAAATTAGCTTTGATCCGGAGATTTCCGAATGGGGAAACCCACCTGCAAAGGTATCGCATGATGAATACATAGTCATGCGAGGCGAACCGGGTGAACTGAAACATCTCAGTAGCTCGAGGAAAAGACATCAACCGAGATTCCGAAAGTAGTGGCGAGCGAAATCGGAAGAGCCTGTTAGTGATAGCACAAGACATAACGGAACAGTTTGGAAAGACTGGCCATAGCGGGTGATAGCCCCGTACGTGAAATGACCTGTGTGGTACTGAGCTAACGACAAGTAGGGCGGGACACGAGAAATCCTGTCTGAATATGGGGGGACCATCCTCCAAGGCTAAATACTCATCATTGACCGATAGTGAACTAGTACCGTGAGGGAAAGGCGAAAAGAACCCCGGGAGGGGAGTGAAATAGATCCTGAAACCGCGTGCTTACAAAAAGTAGGAGCCTCGTAAGGGGTGACTGCGTACCTTTTGTATAATGGGTCAGCGACTTACATTCAGTGGCAAGGTTAACCGAATAGGGAAGCCGTAGAGAAATCGAGTCCGAATAGGGCGATCAGTCGCTGGGTGTAGACCCGAAACCAAGTGATCTATCCATGGCCAGGATGAAGGTGCCGTAACAGGTACTGGAGGTCCGAACCGACTAGTGTTGCAAAACTAGCGGATGAGCTGTGGATAGGGGTGAAAGGCTAAACAAACTTGGAAATAGCTGGTTCTCTCCGAAAACTATTTAGGTAGTGCCTCAAGTATTACCATCGGGGGTAGAGCACTGTTTTGGCTAGGGGGTCATGGCGACTTACCAAACCAAGGCAAACTCCGAATACCGATGAGTACAGCTTGGGAGACAGAGCACCGGGTGCTAACGTCCGGACTCAAGAGGGAAACAACCCAGACCGCCAGCTAAGGTCCCTAAAATTGGCTAAGTGGGAAACGAAGTGGGAAGGCTAAAACAGTCAGGATGTTGGCTTAGAAGCAGCCATCATTTAAAGAAAGCGTAATAGCTCACTGATCGAGTCGTCCTGCGCGGAAGATGTAACGGGGCTAAGCCAGTTACCGAAGCTGCGGATTTGCAATTTATTGCAAGTGGTAGGAGAGCGTTCTGTAAGCCTGTGAAGGTGCGTTGTAAAGCGTGCTGGAGGTATCAGAAGTGCGAATGCTGACATGAGTAGCGTTAAAGGGGGTGAAAAGCCCCCTCGCCGTAAGCGCAAGGTTTTCTACGCAACGTTCATCGGCGTAGAGTGAGTCGGCCCCTAAGGCGAGGCAGAGATGCGTAGCTGATGGGAAACAGGTCAATATTCCTGTACCGATTGTTAGTGCGATGTGGGGACGGATCTTAATAGGTCATCCAGTTATTGGATTATTCTGGTTTAGTTGGATGTAGGCGTGCATTAGGCAAATCCGGTGCACATATACCGAGGCCAACGATCGAGCGGACTTGTCCGTGAAGTGACTGAACGAGGTTCCAGGAAAAGCCACTAAGCTTCAGCTAACAACGACCGTACCGCAAACCGACACTGGTGCGCGAGATGAGTATTCTAAGGCGCTTGAGAGAACTCAGGAGAAGGAACTCGGCAAATTGACACCGTAACTTCGGAAGAAGGTGTGCCCTATTAGTGTGTAGTGAACAACGAAGCATGAATGGGTTGCAAAAAATCGGTGGCTGCGACTGTTTATTAAAAACACAGCACTCTGCAAACACGAAAGTGGACGTATAGGGTGTGACGCCTGCCCGGTGCTGGAAGATTAAATGATGGGGTGCAAGCTCTTGATTGAAGTCCCAGTAAACGGCGGCCGTAACTATAACGGTCCTAAGGTAGCGAAATTCCTTGTCGGGTAAGTTCCGACCTGCACGAATGGCGTAACGATGGCCACACTGTCTCCTCCTGAGACTCAGCGAAGTTGAAATGTTTGTGATGATGCAATCTCCCCGCGGAAAGACGGAAAGACCCCATGAACCTTTACTGTAGCTTTGTATTGGACTTTGAACAGATCTGTGTAGGATAGGTGGGAGGCTTTGAAGCAGGGTCGCTAGATCTTGTGGAGCCAACGTTGAAATACCACCCTGGTGTGTTTGAGGTTCTAACCTAGGTCCATTATCTGGATCGGGGACAGTGCATGGTAGGCAGTTTGACTGGGGCGGTCTCCTCCCAAAGCGTAACGGAGGAGTTCGAAGGTACGCTAGTTACGGTCGGACATCGTGACGATAGTGCAATGGCATAAGCGTGCTTAACTGCGAGACTGACAAGTCGAGCAGATGCGAAAGCAGGACATAGTGATCCGGTGGTTCTGTATGGAAGGGCCATCGCTCAACGGATAAAAGGTACTCTGGGGATAACAGGCTGATACCGCCCAAGAGTTCATATCGACGGCGGTGTTTGGCACCTCGATGTCGGCTCATCTCATCCTGGGGCTGTAGCCGGTCCCAAGGGTATGGCTGTTCGCCATTTAAAGAGGTACGTGAGCTGGGTTTAAAACGTCGTGAGACAGTTTGGTCCCTATCTTCCGTGGGCGCTGCAGATTTGAGGAAGCCTGCTCCTAGTACGAGAGGACCGGAGTGGACACACCTCTGGTGTATCGGTTGTCACGCCAGTGGCATTGCCGCGTAGCTAAGTGTGGAAGAGATAACCGCTGAAAGCATCTAAGCGGGAAACTCGTTTCAAGATGAGATCTGCCGGGGCCTTGAGCCCCCTAAAGAGTCGTTCAAGACCAGGACGTTGATAGGTCAGGTGTGGAAGCGCAGTAATGCGTTAAGCTAACTGATACTAATTGCTCGTGCGGCTTGACCCTATAACTTTGATCGGTCAGATCAAGGTGTTATGCCAAGTTGACGCATTCAAAATAATTCGCCAAAGCTGATTCCAAACTCTATGAATTCGTTGTATTGATCATGTGATCAGTACGACAACAAGTTATGCCTGATGACCATAGCGACGTGGTACCACTCCTTCCCATCCCGAACAGGACAGTGAAACGCGTCAGCGCCGATGATAGTGCGGGTTCCCGTGTGAAAGTAGGTCATCGTCAGGCTCTTACAGCCAAGAAAAGCCCAGCCCCGAAAGGGTTGGGCTTTCCTTTTTGTGTGAGCACCCAGAAGGTGCTCACACAAAAGGGCAAGCAAACAGTGTCTCTCGAGGCGCTGCGAGCAAGCTTCGAGGCATTCGCTCTCTGCGAGTGAGTGCCTTGAAAGCCCCAAGAAAAAACTTCCTTCGAAGTTGACGCGGTTTGAAAAAGCAGTGCATAATCGAAGGCTTCGCTGAACGACTTCAGCGCCCTGTGACAGAAGTTGCGGAGTGCGGAAAAGAAGAAGTGGCAGCGAAAAAAGTTTGACGGTTCTTCAAAAACCGTGTTAGACTACAAGGCTTCGCTGATCGCAGCAAAGCAAGACGAAGTAAACGATAAGTTGCTTCGGGGTTCATTAAAAATCTACAGCCGATAAGCGTGGGCGTTTGAAGGTAATTGCGTAAGTTCTTCGGAACAAGTCGCAAGACTTAAAAACGCTCATGAGAATAGAAGTGAAGTTCACTTCAATTCCGTTTTTGTGAGTTTTGCCTGGTCGCGAGATCAGGCGCAAATCAAGATCGAACTATAGAGTTTGATCCTGGCTGAGATTGAACGCTGGCGGCATGCCTTACACATGCAAGTCGAACGGCAGCGCGGGAGCAATCCTGGCGGCGAGTGGCGAACGGGTGAGTAATACATCGGAACGTGCCCAATCGTGGGGGATAACGCAGCGAAAGCTGTGCTAATACCGCATAAGATCTACGGATGAAAGCAGGGGATCGCAAGACCTTGCGCGAATGGAGCGGCCGATGGCAGATTAGGTAGTTGGTGGGGTAAAGGCTCACCAAGCCTTCGATCTGTAGCTGGTCTGAGAGGACGACCAGCCACACTGGGACTGAGACACGGCCCAGACTCCTACGGGAGGCAGCAGTGGGGAATTTTGGACAATGGGCGAAAGCCTGATCCAGCCATGCCGCGTGCAGGATGAAGGCCTTCGGGTTGTAAACTGCTTTTGTACGGAACGAAACGGCTCTTTCTAATACAGAGGGCTAATGACGGTACCGTAAGAATAAGCACCGGCTAACTACGTGCCAGCAGCCGCGGTAATACGTAGGGTGCAAGCGTTAATCGGAATTACTGGGCGTAAAGCGTGCGCAGGCGGTGATGTAAGACAGTTGTGAAATCCCCGGGCTCAACCTGGGAACTGCATCTGTGACTGCATCGCTGGAGTGCGGCAGAGGGGGATGGAATTCCGCGTGTAGCAGTGAAATGCGTAGATATGCGGAGGAACACCGATGGCGAAGGCAATCCCCTGGGCCTGCACTGACGCTCATGCACGAAAGCGTGGGGAGCAAACAGGATTAGATACCCTGGTAGTCCACGCCCTAAACGATGTCAACTGGTTGTTGGGTCTTCACTGACTCAGTAACGAAGCTAACGCGTGAAGTTGACCGCCTGGGGAGTACGGCCGCAAGGTTGAAACTCAAAGGAATTGACGGGGACCCGCACAAGCGGTGGATGATGTGGTTTAATTCGATGCAACGCGAAAAACCTTACCCACCTTTGACATGTACGGAATCCTTTAGAGATAGAGGGGTGCTCGAAAGAGAACCGTAACACAGGTGCTGCATGGCTGTCGTCAGCTCGTGTCGTGAGATGTTGGGTTAAGTCCCGCAACGAGCGCAACCCTTGTCATTAGTTGCTACATTTAGTTGGGCACTCTAATGAGACTGCCGGTGACAAACCGGAGGAAGGTGGGGATGACGTCAAGTCCTCATGGCCCTTATAGGTGGGGCTACACACGTCATACAATGGCTGGTACAAAGGGTTGCCAACCCGCGAGGGGGAGCTAATCCCATAAAACCAGTCGTAGTCCGGATCGCAGTCTGCAACTCGACTGCGTGAAGTCGGAATCGCTAGTAATCGTGGATCAGAATGTCACGGTGAATACGTTCCCGGGTCTTGTACACACCGCCCGTCACACCATGGGAGCGGGTTCTGCCAGAAGTAGTTAGCCTAACCGCAAGGAGGGCGATTACCACGGCAGGGTTCGTGACTGGGGTGAAGTCGTAACAAGGTAGCCGTATCGGAAGGTGCGGCTGGATCACCTCCTTTCTGGAAACAAGCAATTTAATTTAAACGCCCACACTTATCGGTTGTTGGAAGAAGTCGAAATCTTCATTGATTCTCGATTGGGTCTGTAGCTCAGCTGGTTAGAGCACCGTCTTGATAAGGCGGGGGTCGTTGGTTCGAGCCCAACTAGACCCACCAAATCTTCTGATTTCTCGTGTGAGAGTTTGGGGGATTAGCTCAGCTGGGAGAGCACCTGCTTTGCAAGCAGGGGGTCGTCGGTTCGATCCCGTCATCCTCCACCAATAAATCGATACTTAAATTCAACACCAAAGCAGCTTTGTGCGCGAGCATGAGGCTTCTTTGTTGTTGATCGAGATCTCTTGATCAATCGGCTGTTCTTTAAAAATTCATAGAGTCGAATCAGCGTTGCTGATGGAAACTGCACATTCGTAAAGGTTTAGTGCAGACCGTGCCATCAGCAACATAGAATTTTTGATTGCGTCAAAAGAAACTTCAATTTCGAATCAAATCGAATTGAATGTACGGCATAACGCGTCAGGTGAAAGACCTGACATATTCCTTGAAATGATTTTGTAGTTTCGCAAGAGACATCAAAGTTATAGGGTCAAGTGAATAAGAGCACGTGGTGGATGCCTTGGCAATGATAGGCGACGAAGGACGTGATAGCCTGCGATAAGCTTCGGGGAGCTGGCAAATTAGCTTTGATCCGGAGATTTCCGAATGGGGAAACCCACCTGCAAAGGTATCGCATGATGAATACATAGTCATGCGAGGCGAACCGGGTGAACTGAAACATCTCAGTAGCTCGAGGAAAAGACATCAACCGAGATTCCGAAAGTAGTGGCGAGCGAAATCGGAAGAGCCTGTTAGTGATAGCACAAGACATAACGGAACAGTTTGGAAAGACTGGCCATAGCGGGTGATAGCCCCGTACGTGAAATGACCTGTGTGGTACTGAGCTAACGACAAGTAGGGCGGGACACGAGAAATCCTGTCTGAATATGGGGGGACCATCCTCCAAGGCTAAATACTCATCATTGACCGATAGTGAACTAGTACCGTGAGGGAAAGGCGAAAAGAACCCCGGGAGGGGAGTGAAATAGATCCTGAAACCGCGTGCTTACAAAAAGTAGGAGCCTCGTAAGGGGTGACTGCGTACCTTTTGTATAATGGGTCAGCGACTTACATTCAGTGGCAAGGTTAACCGAATAGGGAAGCCGTAGAGAAATCGAGTCCGAATAGGGCGATCAGTCGCTGGGTGTAGACCCGAAACCAAGTGATCTATCCATGGCCAGGATGAAGGTGCCGTAACAGGTACTGGAGGTCCGAACCGACTAGTGTTGCAAAACTAGCGGATGAGCTGTGGATAGGGGTGAAAGGCTAAACAAACTTGGAAATAGCTGGTTCTCTCCGAAAACTATTTAGGTAGTGCCTCAAGTATTACCATCGGGGGTAGAGCACTGTTTTGGCTAGGGGGTCATGGCGACTTACCAAACCAAGGCAAACTCCGAATACCGATGAGTACAGCTTGGGAGACAGAGCACCGGGTGCTAACGTCCGGACTCAAGAGGGAAACAACCCAGACCGCCAGCTAAGGTCCCTAAAATTGGCTAAGTGGGAAACGAAGTGGGAAGGCTAAAACAGTCAGGATGTTGGCTTAGAAGCAGCCATCATTTAAAGAAAGCGTAATAGCTCACTGATCGAGTCGTCCTGCGCGGAAGATGTAACGGGGCTAAGCCAGTTACCGAAGCTGCGGATTTGCAATTTATTGCAAGTGGTAGGAGAGCGTTCTGTAAGCCTGTGAAGGTGCGTTGTAAAGCGTGCTGGAGGTATCAGAAGTGCGAATGCTGACATGAGTAGCGTTAAAGGGGGTGAAAAGCCCCCTCGCCGTAAGCGCAAGGTTTTCTACGCAACGTTCATCGGCGTAGAGTGAGTCGGCCCCTAAGGCGAGGCAGAGATGCGTAGCTGATGGGAAACAGGTCAATATTCCTGTACCGATTGTTAGTGCGATGTGGGGACGGATCTTAATAGGTCATCCAGTTATTGGATTATTCTGGTTTAGTTGGATGTAGGCGTGCATTAGGCAAATCCGGTGCACATATACCGAGGCCAACGATCGAGCGGACTTGTCCGTGAAGTGACTGAACGAGGTTCCAGGAAAAGCCACTAAGCTTCAGCTAACAACGACCGTACCGCAAACCGACACTGGTGCGCGAGATGAGTATTCTAAGGCGCTTGAGAGAACTCAGGAGAAGGAACTCGGCAAATTGACACCGTAACTTCGGAAGAAGGTGTGCCCTATTAGTGTGTAGTGAACAACGAAGCATGAATGGGTTGCAAAAAATCGGTGGCTGCGACTGTTTATTAAAAACACAGCACTCTGCAAACACGAAAGTGGACGTATAGGGTGTGACGCCTGCCCGGTGCTGGAAGATTAAATGATGGGGTGCAAGCTCTTGATTGAAGTCCCAGTAAACGGCGGCCGTAACTATAACGGTCCTAAGGTAGCGAAATTCCTTGTCGGGTAA
This sequence comes from Variovorax sp. Soil_C_19, assembly GCF_057657255.1. Classification (NCBI taxonomy): domain Bacteria; kingdom Pseudomonadati; phylum Pseudomonadota; class Betaproteobacteria; order Burkholderiales; family Comamonadaceae; genus Variovorax; species Variovorax sp. Soil_C_19. Next base: position 60,289 of record NZ_JBDGIV010000014.1, read on the forward strand.
GTTCCGACCTGCACGAATGGCGTAACGATGGCCACACTGTCTCCTCCTGAGACTCAGCGAAGTTGAAATGTTTGTGATGATGCAATCTCCCCGCGGAAAGACGGAAAGACCCCATGAACCTTTACTGTAGCTTTGTATTGGACTTTGAACAGATCTGTGTAGGATAGGTGGGAGGCTTTGAAGCAGGGTCGCTAGATCTTGTGGAGCCAACGTTGAAATACCACCCTGGTGTGTTTGAGGTTCTAACCTAGGTCCATTATCTGGATCGGGGACAGTGCATGGTAGGCAGTTTGACTGGGGCGGTCTCCTCCCAAAGCGTAACGGAGGAGTTCGAAGGTACGCTAGTTACGGTCGGACATCGTGACGATAGTGCAATGGCATAAGCGTGCTTAACTGCGAGACTGACAAGTCGAGCAGATGCGAAAGCAGGACATAGTGATCCGGTGGTTCTGTATGGAAGGGCCATCGCTCAACGGATAAAAGGTACTCTGGGGATAACAGGCTGATACCGCCCAAGAGTTCATATCGACGGCGGTGTTTGGCACCTCGATGTCGGCTCATCTCATCCTGGGGCTGTAGCCGGTCCCAAGGGTATGGCTGTTCGCCATTTAAAGAGGTACGTGAGCTGGGTTTAAAACGTCGTGAGACAGTTTGGTCCCTATCTTCCGTGGGCGCTGCAGATTTGAGGAAGCCTGCTCCTAGTACGAGAGGACCGGAGTGGACACACCTCTGGTGTATCGGTTGTCACGCCAGTGGCATTGCCGAGTAGCTAAGTGTGGAAGAGATAACCGCTGAAAGCATCTAAGCGGGAAACTCGTTTCAAGATGAGATCTGCCGGGGCCTTGAGCCCCCTAAAGAGTCGTTCAAGACCAGGACGTTGATAGGTCAGGTGTGGAAGCGCAGTAATGCGTTAAGCTAACTGATACTAATTGCTCGTGCGGCTTGACCCTATAACTTTGATCGGTCAGATCAAGGTGTTATGCCAAGTTGACGCATTCAAAATAATTCGCCAAAGCTGATTCCAAACTCTATGAATTCGTTGTATTGATCATGTGATCAGTACGACAACAAGTTATGCCTGATGACCATAGCGACGTGGTACCACTCCTTCCCATCCCGAACAGGACAGTGAAACGCGTCAGCGCCGATGATAGTGCGGGTTCCCGTGTGAAAGTAGGTCATCGTCAGGCTCTTACAGCCAAGAAAAGCCCAGCCCCGAAAGGGTTGGGCTTTTTCTTTTGTCAGTTTAATAAAGCGCCTTGTCTCCGACGGGCGCTTTTCTGTTGACCAAACATCGCTTGGTCTGTATCAGACGTTTCGGATGTATTCGCCGTCCACTGCAGCGGCGCCCGATGCGGCCAATTCCTTCAGAATCTCGCCGGCCAGCGCATCCAATGCCATCGCGGCAAAAAACCGCGATCGGATGCTTTCGAGATAAGGGGTACCGGTGATCCAACCGGCCCACTCCGCCCTGTCGACTGACTGGAGTTCCAGCAGCTTGAACTTCATCAGCACCTTGATGGCGTGTCGCGCGTGTTTGACAGGATCCCGCTGGAAGCCCTCGAGCCGCCGCCTCGCGGCGGCCAGCGCGCCCGCCACCTCCGAGAAGACTGCGCCATGGCCCGGAATGACCTGCTGCGGGCCTAGGCGCTCGATGCTGTCCAGCGTGGCCGCCATATCGTCGAACGACGGTTCGCCGACCAGCTCGGGAAAGGCGACGCCGAAGCCGTTGGCCCAGAGCGCGTCGGCAGAAATCAAGGTTCGTGAAAGCGGCTCGAACAGAATGACCGAATGCGGATCGTGGCCTGGTGCACCGTGCACCTGCCAGGGCGTTCCGCCCAACACGCATTCGGTCCCGGGCCGAAGCAGCCCGGTGAATCCAAAACGTGCGCAGCGCTGGCCGGTTGCCCTGAAGCTCAGGGCCTCTTCGTCCCATGCCGACACCAACCCAGCATCGCCGGGCGGGATGTCCGTGAGGAGCGCCAGATAGCGTTGCTGCAGGGCGGCGTTGCCGCCGCAGTGGTCGCTGTGCAGATGGGTATTGAGCACGCGGTCGAGCGGCCTGCCGCCGAGTACGCCTTCCACCAACGCGAGCGTCTGCCCGGCATGCGCCACATAGCCGGTGTCGACCAGCGTGGTCTCGTCCGGGCCGGTGAATAGCACGTTGTTCGACGACAGCCAGCCGCGCTCGAAAACGACGAGGTTCGCCGGCAATCCGGCCGCGGCAGGGTGGTCGCTCATTCAGGCATGCGTGTTGGTTCGAAGCTCGCGTCGAAGGATCTTGCCGACGTTGGTCTTCGGCAGCGCGTCGCGGAATTCGATGTGCTTGGGCCGCTTGTAGCCGGTCAGCTGGCTGTGGCAGTACTGCATGACGGCCTCTTCGGTCAGTGCGGGATCACGGCGGACCACGAAGACCTTGATCGCCTCGCCTTGCCTTTCGTCGGGCACGCCGATCGCCGCGCACTCGATCACGCCAGGACACAGAGAGATGACGTTCTCGAGCTCGTTGGGAAAGACGTTGAAGCCGCTCACCAGGATCATGTCCTTCTTGCGGTCGACGATGCGGGTGTAGCCGTCGTCCTGCATGACGGCGATGTCGCCCGTGCGCATGAACCCGTCCGCAGTGAACGCCGCGGCAGTCTCCTCGGGCTGGTTGTAGTAGCCCCGCATCACGTTCGGTCCCCTGATGCAAAGTTCGCCCGGCGTGCCCGCAGTCAGCGAGTTGCCCTCGTCGTCCTTGATGGCGATCGCTATGCTCGGCAGCGGCAGGCCGATCGTGCCGGTGAACGTGGTGTTCGACACCGGGTTGTTGGTGCCGATGGCGCAAGTCTCGCTCATGCCCCAGCCTTCGATCATCGGGCAGCCGGTTACCTCGAACCAGCGCCGGGCCGTGCCTTCCGACGCTGCCATGCCGCCGGCCTGCGAAACGAAAAGGGTCGAGAAATCGATCGACTTGAACTCCGGATGCATGAGCAGCGCGTTGAACAGCGTGTTCACCGCGGGCAGCATGTGGAAAGGCCGCTTCTTGAGTACCGCGACGAATTTGTCGAAGTCGCGCGGGTTCGGAATCAGCGTCATGTGCGAGCCCTGCCGGATCACCAGCAGGCACAGCGTGAGCGCAAAGATGTGATAGAGCGGCAGCGCCGCAATGCTGTTGACCTTGGCAAGGTCGCCGGCGCGCGCCAGGGCGGGGGTGAACCAGGCCTCCGCCTGCAGGGTGGCGGCAACGATGTTGCGGTGGGTCAGCACCGCGCCCTTCGAAAGGCCCGTGGTTCCGCCGGTGTACTGGAGGAATGCGATCGAGTCGAGCGTGGTCTGGTCGGGCCCGAGCGTGCGTCCGCGCCCTTCTGTGATCGCTTCGGAAAACGGCGTCACGGTGCGCCCGTCGCCGATGGGCAGCTTGAAAGGCGGAACCATCTTCGCCAGATGCCGGACCGCCACTGTGATCCAGGTGCCGTACAGCCCGCCGAGCAGGTCGCCCATCGAAGTGATGGCCACATGCCGTATCGGCGTGCGGTCGATCACCTGCTCGAGTGTCGCAGCGAAGTTCTCGAGGATGACGATCGCCGTGGCGCCCGAGTCCTTGAGCTGGTGCTCGAGTTCACGCGCCGTGTAGAGCGGATTCACGTTCACGCAGGTGTAGCCCGCGCGCAGCACGCCGCACATCGTGACGGCGAACTGGGGAATGTTGGGCAGCATGATCGCCACGCGGGCGCCTGGCTCGAGCCCGAGCGACTGCAGCCACGCACCCAACGCCTTCGACAGCGTGTCGAGCTCGCCATACGACATCCAGCGCTCCATGCAGACCGAGAACGGCCGATCGGCGTAGCGGCCGAAGGCCTCGTCGAACATGTGGGGCAGGGACCGGTACGTGTCCGGATCGATCTCGTGCGGCACGTCGGCCGGATAGTTCTGTCGTTGCGCGGATGTCTGCATGCGAGCTCCTTTGCGCGAATTGTGAGAGCCGCGTAGGCCCGCACGCCAGCGGGCTTGTCCTAGGAGTCTTGCGCCCGCTGTCGCCTGAGCGATAGCGAGCGAAGAAGAAAGAAACCAGAGCCGCCGGGATTAGGCCTTGCCGGTTTCGCCCGGCAGCAGCACCCCGGCGGGAACGTCCGGCTCGACTTCGAGCGCGCGGTAGAGCGGCGTGAAGTCCGGCGCCGTGAGCTCGAAGAGCTGCGCGAAGCTCTCGATGACGAAGTAGTTGCTCTGGTAGGTGTCGATCTTGTATTGCGTGCGCATGGTGCGCATCAGGTCAAGCGGCAGCCGATGCGGCTCGCTGCTGCGCACCGCGTGCTGCAGTTCCCCGACCGAGCTCAGGATGCCGGCCCCATAGGCGCGCAGCCCGTCGGTCTGGCGGATCAGGCCGAATTCGACCGTATACCAGTACAGCCGCGCCAGCTTCTCGCCTGCACCGAGTTCGTGCGCCTTGATGCCGCCCTGGCCATAGCGCTGCACGTAGTCGGCGAACACCGGGTCGAACAGCATCGGCACATGGCCGAAGAGGTCGTGGAACACGTCGGGCTCGACGATGTAGTTGAACTCCTCGGGCTTGCGGATCCAGTCGGTCACCGGAAACTTGCGGTTGGCCAGCAGGGTGAAGAATGGCAGCTCCGGGATCAGCCCCGGCACTGCGACGATCTCCCAGCCCGTGGCCTTGTGCAGGCGCTCGTTGATCTCCTCGAAGCGCGGGATCCGGTCTTTCACGCCCAGCAGGGGCAGCGCCTGGATGAACGCATCGCAGGCAAGGCCCGGCAGCTGCGCCGCTTGGCGCTCGTAGAGGCGCTTGTAGGTGTCGTGATCCGCCGCCGTGTAGCTGGCCCAGTCCTGCGGGCAGGTGTAGTCGGCATGAACGGCGCCGCCGCGCGAATAGTCGCCGCGAGGCGGGCGGTCCGAAGCGCCGTAGACGGCCGGCGCCACGACAGCAGCAGTGGCAGGAATTTCCATGGAAGTGCTCTTCTCGGGTTAGGTGGGCCAGCGGTTCATCGCGGCCGCCTACTTTGTGGCGGTCAGCACGCCCCGACGCATCTGGTCGAGCTCGATGCTCTCGAACAGTGCCTTGAAGTTGCCGTTGCCGAAGCCGTCGTCGCCCTTGCGCTGGATGAACTCGAAGAAGATCGGCCCGAGCTGGTTCTCGCTGAAGATCTGCAGCAGCAGCGCATCCTTCTTGCCGTCGATCAGGATCTTGCGCTTGTGCAGCTCGGCCACGTCCTCGCCGTGGTCCGGGATCCGCTTGTCCACCAACTCGTAGTAGGTGTCGATGGTGTCGAGCAGCGTCACGCCCTTTGCGCGCAGCGCATCGACCGTCTCGTAGAGGTTGTCCGAGCCCATCGCGATGTGCTGGATGCCTTCGCCGCGGTACATGTCCAGGTACTCCTGGATCTGGCCGGCCTGTTCCTTGCCTTCTTCGTTGATCGGGATGCGGATCTTGCCGCAGGGGCTGGTCATGGCTTTGCTCTTCACACCAGTGACCTGGCCCTCGATGTCGAAGTACTTGACCTCTCGGAAGTTGAAGAGCTTCTCGTAGAACGCCGCCCAGGTGTTCATGCGGCCGCGGTAGACGTTGTGCGTCAGGTGGTCGATGTAGGTCAGGCCGTTGCCCATGGGCGCGAGCGCTTCCTGCGAGGACACGCCGGGCAGCGGCTCGAAGTCCACGTCGTAGAAGCCGATGTTGCCGATGTCGCCGGGCTTCGCCCCGTTCTTGCCGGGCCAGCGGTCGACGAGATAGATCAGACTGTCGCCGATGCCCTTGATCGCAGGAATGTTCAGCTCGCCCGGGCCGGCCTTGTCGGCAAAGCCCCAGGCACCGAGCGAGATGGCGCGCTCATAGGCCTGCTTGGCGTCCTGAACGCGGAAGGCGATGGCGCAGACGCTCGGGCCGTGCTCGCGCGCGAAGCGCTGCGCGAACGAATCGGGTTCGGCATTGACGATGAAATTGATCCCGCCCTGGCGGTACAGCAGCACGTTCTTGTGACGGTGCTTGGCCACGGCGGTGAAGCCCATGCGCTCGAACACCTGGCCCATGGCGACCGGGTCCGGCGCCGCGTACTCGATGAATTCGAAACCGTCGGTGCCCATGGGGTTCTCCCAGGGGGTGAAGGCGGGGGCGTCGGTGTGGCTCATGGGCAGTCTCCGAAAGGGAATGTGGGGCTGAAATGAAAAGGTGGCAACGAAAGGCCAGTCCTCACAATGTAGGCCGGAAGGCGTTCATGATTTCAGCGTTGTCGGGCGCTGAAGCAAGCCGCAGCGCAGGAAACCTGCAAAAATGCGTCCATGGAAGCACTGGACAAGATCGATCGGCTGATTCTGCGCACGCTCCAGGCAGACGGCCGCGCCACCTACGACCAGATCGCGGAGCAGGTCAGCCTCTCGCCGAGCGCCGTGCTGCGGCGAGTCAAGCGTCTCGAAGAAAGCGGGGTGATCGACCGCTACGTCGCACTCGTGCGCCCCGAAGTCGTGGGCCTCGGGCTCACGGCCTACCTGAACGTCAGGCTCGAAAAGCACACCGAAAGCCACAAGCGCAATCCCATGGACCTGTTCCGCGCCAGCGTCCAGACCTGGCCCGAGGTGGTCGAATGCGCGGCGCTCACGGGCGAGATGGACTATCTGCTGCGCGTGGTGGTGGCCGACATGGGCCACTACAGCCGTTTCATCATGGACACCCTGCTCAAGCATCCCAGCGTCGAGGACTGCAAGACCAGCTTCGTGCTCGATCGTGTAAAGGCGACCACGGCTGTACCCGTCTAGCCACGGATCGGTGGCGCCAATGCCATGGGCGATCCACAATTGGTTCACAAATGAAGCCGGAAAGTACCCCTGTGGACTTGGAAGTTAAGGGAAAACCCTTATATTCGAAGCATGCTTACCGCCAAGACCCTTCTGCAGGCGTCTCTCGGCCTCGGCTCATTCCTGAAGGCGCCGATGGTTGAGGCGCAACCGCGCGCGACACCCGCGCCCGCCCCCGTCATGGTGCCGATCCGCTCGATCGGCCCGCGCGAGCGCGACCGCATCGCGCGCCACCTGCTGGCGCTTTCGCCGCACGATCGCTACCTGCGCTTCGGCTATGCCGCAGGTGACCCCCAAGTGCAGCGGTACGTCGACGGGCTCGATTTCGACCGCGACGAACTCTTCGGCATCTACAACCGCCGGCTCGACCTGATCGCCATGGCGCACCTCGCGTTCGCGCCTGCGGGCCAGCACAGCGACTGTGCCGAGTTCGGCGTCTCGGTGGCGGCGCATGCGCGCGGCCGCGGCTACGGCGCCCGCCTGTTCGAGCGCGCCGTGGTCGTTGCACGCAACGAAGGCGTCGGGATGCTCTTCATCCATGCACTGAGCGAAAACGCCGCGATGCTGAAGATCGCCCGCAACGCCGGTGCGACCGTGGTGCGCAGCGGTTCGGAGTCCGAGGCACATTTGCAACTGCCCGGCGCCACCCTCGACAGCCGCATGAGCGAAATCGCGCTCGAGCACTTCGCCGCGGTCGACTACCACCTCAAGAGCCGCGCCAAACAGTTCTGGGCCTTTCTCGCGAGCCTGCAGGAAGTGCGCAGCGGCATCCGCGATGCGCGCGGCAAGTCGGCCCAGTAGGCTGGTCAGCCGGGCTGCGCCGCAAGCGGCTGCATCCTCCCTTGGCGCCAGGGATTTGACGGGGGTAGAGCCTGTCACACGCAATCCGGTATCCTTGTGCCTCTTCAACTACGCCTCCCGCAGTGGCCGAACCTCACCCTGAACGCGCTCCCGTCGAACGGGAAGACAAGCGCGGATTCCTCCAGAAACTGGCCGAATTCATCCACCCCGGACCCGACTCGCGCGACGAGTTGATCGAGACTCTCGCGGACGCCGAGGACAACGAGGTGATCGGCGCCGAGTCGCGCGTGATGCTCGAAGGCGTGCTGCGCATGGCCGACATGACCGCGGGCGACGTGATGGTGGCCGCGCCGCGCATGGATCTGGTGAACATCGACGCACCCTACGACGCGTTGCTGCACCTCGTCATCGACACCGCGCACTCGCGCTTTCCGGTGTACGAAGGCGAGAAGGAAAACATCATCGGCATCCTGCTCGCGAAGGACCTGCTCAAGCTCCAGCGCGCGCCGGGCCTGAACATCCGCGCGCTGCTGCGCCCCGCCACCTTCGTGCCCGAGAGCAAGGGCCTGAATGACCTGCTGCGCGAGTTCCGCGGCAACCGCAACCACCTTGCGATCGTGATCGACGAGTTCGGCCGCGTGGCCGGCCTCATCACCATCGAAGACGTGCTCGAGCAGATCGTCGGCGAGATCGAGGACGAGTTCGACATTGCCGAGGACGAAGGCGACATCTTCGGCCTGGCCGACCACACCTATCGCGTCTCGGGCGACACGCCTATCGAACGCGTGGGCGAGGCCTTCGGCATCGTCTTCGACGAAGAGCAGCTCGGCGAAGACTTCGACACCATCGGCGGCCTGATCGCACACGAGATGGGCCGCGTGCCCAAGCGCGGCGAGCACCACGCGATCGGCGGCTTCGACTTCGTCGTGCTGCACACCAAGGGCGGCGCGGTGCGCTGGTTCAAGGTGTCGCCGGCCCGCGGCGCCGACGCTTCCGATTGATGCGGCCCGCCGTCGGCCTGCTGCGCGTCTTCGGCTTTGCTTTCGCGGGCCTCGCACAGGCCGCGGCCATCGCCTGGCCCGGCAACGGCCGTCCGCTTTGGTGGCTGCAGCTCGTCTCGCTCGCCGTGCTCGTGGGCCTGCTCGGGTGGCTCCGCGCCGAGGGTGCGGGCTGGCGCCGCGCGGGCCTGCATGGCTGGCTCTTCGCCACCGCCTGGCTCACCGGCACCTTCTGGTGGCTTTTCATCTCGATGCACACCTATGGCGGGCTGCCGGCACCGCTGGCGGCCATCGCGGTGCTGTCGCTCGCGGCGGCGCTCGGGCTCTACTACGCGGTGGCCTGCGCCTGGTTCGTGGTGCGCGGCCCGCGCCGCGCCCTGGCCGGCGCGCTGGTCTTCGCGGCGCTCTGGACCCTGGCCGAACTCGTGCGCGGCAGCTGGTTCACCGGCTTTCCGTGGGGCGCTGGCGGCTATGCTCATGTCGACGGGCCGCTGGCCGCCTGGGCGCCGTGGATCGGTGTCTACGGCATCGGCGCGGTCGCGGCATTCGTGGCCGCGCTCGCGGGCCTGCTGCGGCCCGCGCGCACCAGGGCGGTGTGGGGCGCCGTGCTCGTCGCCGCGGCGGCGCTCGCCGCGCCGCACCTCGTGACCGCGCAGGGCGCCAAGGCATCGAGCGGAACACTGCAGGTCGCGCTGCTGCAGGGCAACATCCCCCAGGACGAAAAGTTCATCCCCGGCGGCGGCATCGACCTCGCGCTGCGCTGGTATGGCGAGCAGCTGCGCGATGCGACGGCCTCGCTGGTCGTCACGCCCGAGACGGCACTGCCGCTGCTGCCGCAGCAGTTGCCCGCCGGCTACCTCGACGCCATCCAGGCGCGCTACAGCCAGGGCGAACAGGCCGCGATCGTCGGCCTGCCGCTCGGCGGGCAGGGCACCTACCGCAATGCCGTGCTCGGGTTTCGGCCTGGTGTGGCCGAGCCCTACAGCTACGGCAAGCACCACCTCGTGCCGTTCGGCGAGTTCATCCCACCGGGCTTCCGCTGGTTCATCGACATGATGAACATACCGCTCGGCGACTTCGCCCGCGGCGGCCTCGCGCAGGCGCCGTTCGCCTGGCAGGGCCAGCGCATCGCGCCGAACATCTGCTACGAAGATTTGTTCGGCGACGAGATCGGCGCCAACTTCAAGAACGAGGCGAGCGCGCCCACGATCCTGCTCAACGTGAGCAACATCGCCTGGTTCGGCAACACCGTGGCCATCGACCAGCATCTGGCGATCTCGCGCATGCGCGCGCTTGAGTTCGCGCGCCCGATGGTGCGCGCCACCAACACCGGCGCCACGGTCGTCGTCGACGCCGAAGGCCGCGTCACGCATGCGCTGCCGCGGCTCACGCGCGGCGTGCTCGAGGCGACGGTCGAAGGCCGTACCGGCCTCACGCCGTTCGCACGCTGGGTGGCGCCGTTCGGGCTCTGGCCGCTGTGGGGCCTTGCCTTCGCCGTCGTGGCGATCGCCTTCGCGCTGCGCCGCAAGAACTGAAGCAACGCGAAGCCGACGTGCGGCTCAGGCCGCGAGCGGCTCGGCTTTCTTCACCGGCCAGTCGCGCAGCTTGCCGGGGTTCAGGAGCCCCAGCGGATCGAAGCGCTGCTTCATTGCGATGACCTCGGGCGGTAGCGGGCCGCCCGCCTTGCCGTCCTCGACGATGTTCACATGCGGGTTGTTGATGTGCACCTTGTGCGCGCGGTGGATCTCGATGATCTCGGCAAGCCGCTCCTCGGTGCTGAAGCGCACCAGCTGGAGACCGCTGCAGGTCATGAGCCCCGCCACGTTGCGGATGAACTCGATGTGCATCATGACCTCGCCGCCAAGCAGCTGCTCCATCTCGGTGACCTGCGCCACATGCTGCCCCGGCACGAAGCCGCTCTGCAGGTAGGTCAGCGTGGGGTCGACCTTCAGCGCATGCAGCGTGGTGTGGTTCCAGGTGAACTCCGCCAGCGTGCGGTTGCTCTTCTGCACCTCGGCGGCCGTCCTGCGGTAGCTCACGTTGCCGCCGTGCACCTCGGCCAGCTGCAGCATCGCGGCCTCGCACGACTCGGCCACCAGCGACAGTACCGTGTGGCAGCCCTTGGGCAGGTGCGCTGCGAGCTGCGCCAGGTGGTCCGCGATCGGTGCGGCGAAGAAGGCGATCTCGCGCTTGACGATGCCCGGCGCGTTCGCGAGCTTGTCGGCGAAGTGCAGCGCGTCGGCAAAGCTGTCGAAGGTCACGAGCGTCTCGAGCCACGGATGCGCGGGTGCGAGCGCGATCTCGATTTCAAGCACCAGCCCGTTGGTGCCCCAGAGATGGTGCATGCGCATCGCCTCGGCGCCGCGCAGCTCGACCACCTGCGGCTCGGGCTCGATGGTCATGGCGCGGATGCCGAGCACATTGCCGGGCGCGCCGATCGGCCCGTAGTTGATCGAGCCCACACCGCCAAATCCGCCGCCGAACAGGCCGCCGAGCGTAGCGCTGCGGTAGGTCGAAGGCACGCTGCGCATCTCCTGCCCCGAGGGCCGGGTCTGCTTCTCGAGTTCGCCCAGGCGGATGCCGGCCTGCGCGCGGGCCACGCCGGGCTGCACCCAGAGGAACGCGTTGTAGCCGGTCATGTCGAGCACCACGCCGCCCGCGAGCGGTGTGGTCTGGCCGTAGTTTCCGGTGCCGCTGCCGCGGATCGTGATCGGTATGCCGCGCCGTGCGCAGGCACCGACCACGGCGCGGATCTCGTCCTCGGTGCGCGGCCGCACGACGGCGTCGGCGCGCTTGTCCTTGAGCTGGCGGTTCAGCACCGGGCTGAACCAGGAGAAGTCCTGCGACAGGCGTGCCACGCGGCTTTCGTCGGTGATCCAGTCGAGGTTCGGCAGCTCGAACAGAAGTTGTTCGATGGCGGAGATGGAAGCGTTCATGGTCAAGGTCAGTCCTGAGAAAGTTCGCTCGCGTGCCACGATCCGAGCGCGAGCTTGGTGAGCCAGGCCATCAGCACGAAGAGCGCGACGCCGGTCAGTGAGATCAGGAGCAGGGCCGCGAACATGCGCGGGATGTTCAGTTGAAAGCCGGCCTGCAGGATCTGGTAGGCCAGTCCGGCGCCCGCGCCGCCGGTGCCGGCCACGAACTCGGCCACCACCGCGCCGATCAGCGCCAGGCCGCTCGAGATGCGCAGCCCGCCGAAGAAATACGGCAGCGCGCTCGGAATGCGCAGCCGCACCAACTGCTGCCAGCGCGTCGCGCGGTTGAGCTTGAAGTAGCTCTGCAGGTCGGGGTCGATGCTGCGCAGCCCGAGCGTGGTGTTGCTGATGATCGGGAACAGCGCCACGAGCGCCGCGCACACGGTCATTGCCGCTACAGGGTTCTTCACCCAGATGATGATCAGCGGCGCCACCGCGACGATCGGTGTCACCTGCAGCAGCACGGCATACGGAAACAGGGCGGTCTCGATGCGCTTGCTCTGCACGAACAGGAACGACACCAGCACACCCGCCACCGTGGCGAGCGCGAACGACAGCAGCGTGATCTTCAGCGTGACCCAGAGCGCACTGCCGAGCGGCGCCCAGTCGGTGACGAGCGTCTGCACCATCAGGATCGGCGAGGGCACCAGGTAGGGCGGCAGCTCCATGGCCACCACCATCCATTGCCACAGCGCGACCAGCACCACGCCGATGAGAAGGGGATAGACAACGCGCTGCACGCGCGGCTGGGCCAGCAGCGGCGGGTTCTTTCGGGCGGTCGTCGTCATCGTGCGTGCTCCTCGTCGGCGCGGCTCGCGCGCAGCAGGCTCTCTTGCAGGCGCCGGGCATGGCGCGCGAACTCGGGCGTCACCATGAAGTCGGGGCTGCGCGGATAAGGCTCGTCGATCACGAACTGCTCCACCACCCGGCCGGGCCGCGCAGCCATCATCACCACCCGGGTCGAGAGAAACACCGCCTCGTGGATCGAATGCGTCACGAAGACCACCGTGAGCTTCTTCTTGCGCCAGAGATCGAGCAGGTCGGCGTCGAGCTTGTGGCGCGTGATTTCGTCGAGCGCGCCGAAGGGCTCGTCCATCAGCAGCAGGTCGGGCTCGGTGACGAGCCCGCGCGCGATCGACACGCGCATCTGCATGCCGCCCGACAACGCACGCGGCAGCGCGTCGGCGAACTTCTCGAGGCCCACCAGCGCGAGCGAGTCCATCACCCGTGCCTCAGCCTCCCTGCGCGGCACGCCGGCCAGGTCGAGCGGCAGCCGCACGTTGGTCTTCACGCTGGCCCACGGCATCAGTGTGGCCGACTGGAACACGAACGACAGCTTGCGCGGGCAGCTGTGGATTTCCGCCACGGGCTTGCGCCACACCAGCAGCCGCCCGTCGCTTGGCTCGAGCATGCCCGCCACCATCTTGAGCAGCGTGCTCTTGCCGCAGCCCGAAGGGCCGAGCAGCGTGACGAACTCGCCTTCGGCGATCGACAGGTCCACCGGCAGCAGCGCCTGCGTGCCGTTGGGGTAGGTCTTCTCGGCCGAGAGCACTTCGACCGCCGGCACGGTGGGCGCGAGGCCAGCCGGCGGCGCAAGCGTGTGGGGTTCGATGCGGTTCATGCGCGGGCCTCCGGCAGCGTCGGCTTCAAGGCAGGACCTTGGCGTCCTTCACGAACTCGGTCGTGTAGGTCTTGGCGAGTTCGACCTTTGCAGGATCGAGCAGCTTGGCGCTCACGAGGAAGTCGTAGCTCGCCTTGGCGCGTGCATCGGTGATCACGCCGATGCCGAGTTGGCCCGCATCGCCGCCGGTGATCATGCCCATCTCCTTGAGCTTGGCCACGCTGTAGGCGAGCTGGTCGTCGGTCATGTTGGGGTTGTCCTTCTTGATCAGCGCGTTGGCGGGTGCGGGATTGGCGAGGTAGCTCTTCCAGCCTTCGGCCGAGGCCTTGATGAAGGCCGCCACCTGCTTGCTGCGCTCCTTCACTGTCTTCTCCATGCACGAGACCGTGGTTGCATAGGCGGGGAAGCCGTGGTCGCTGAACATCAGCACGGTGCTCTTCACCCCGGCCTTCTGGATCGCATACGGCTCCGAAGTCAGGTAGCCCTGCTGCGCGGTGTTCTTGTCGGCCACGAAGGGCTGGATGTTGAAGGTGTAGGGACGCGTCTGCTCGTCCTTGAGGCCGAAGCGGGCCTTGAGCCAGGGCCAGTAGCCGCGGTTGGCCTGGGCGCCGATCAGGAGCGTCTTGCCTTTCAGGTCCTCGAACTTCTTCACGTCGTCGTGCGCGATCAGCACCTGCGGATCCTTCTGGAAGAAGGCCGCCACGTTGACCACCGGCACGCCGCCTTCGCGCACCTGCATCATCTGGATGTCGCTCGAGCCCATGATGCAGTCGGCCTGGCCCGCGGCCATCATTTGCGTGATGTTGACTTGCGGGCCACCCATCCGGATGGTCACGTCGAGCCCGTGCTTCTTGTAGATGCCTTCGGCCACCGCCTGGTAGAAGCCGCCGTGCTCGGCCTGCGCGTACCAGTTGGTCATGTAGGTGAACTTGTCTTCGGCGTGCGCGGGAGCGGCTGCAGCGAGGAAGACGATGGCGGCGGCGCCGGCCAGGGAGCGTGCGAAGGAGCGCATGGGAGTCGACCTTTCGAGAGTGCGTGAGGTTGGGAAGAGAGAGAGCTACGGAAATGCCGGATGCAAGAAGCAGGCTCAGGCCGGCGTGAAGTGCTGCTGGACGAAGCCCTGCTGGTGACCGCGCTCCCAGGTGGCTTCCTCGCGCACCAGCCAGCGCAGCGCATGCAGTTCGGTCAGCGCCTGCACCCAGCTGTCGGAGAGCGTCTCGAGGATCTGCTCGCCCTGTTCGCGGGTGGCGGTGGTCGGGTCGCCGATCACGCCGCTCGGGCCGAAGTCGCGCGCGGTCCAGGCGCAGGCCGGCCGGCCGTCGGGCGACAGCAGCTTGATCGGGAACGGAGGCGGAAAGTTGGCCACGGCGCGCGCCATGTGCACCGTGTCGGGTGCGAGCGCGAGCATCAATGCGGTCTCCGAATGGCCTGCGTGCATCGCGAGCTTCTTCTCCTGCTCGCTCACCTGCTGGCTGGCCGCGCTCGGCAGCCGCGAGACGCCGTGCGGCAGCACCACGAAGTCGCCATGGCGCAGCCGCAGCTCGCGCGCCGCCATCTCGAGCACCTGCGGCTGGCCGCCGTGCCCATTGGCGAACAGCAGCTTGCGAAAGCCCGAGCGGTACACCGATTCGCCGATCTCGATCACGGTCGACAGCAGCGTGGTGCCGGTCAGCGTCATGGTGCCCGGAAAGTGCAGGTGCTCTTCCGACTTGCCGTAGGTGATGGTCGGCAGCGCGAAGGCGCGCACCTCCGCGGGCAGCTTCTCGAGCGCCTTGCCCATCACGCCCGAGCAGATCACGCTGTCGACCGAGCACGGCAGGTGCGGGCCGTGCTGTTCGATTGCGCCGCAGGGCAGCACGATGACGGTGTTCTCGCGGTCCGGCAGGGCCGCGATCTCGGTCCAGCTGAGGTAAGGCAGGAAGCGGTGGGGTGGAATGTAGCCGTGGAGCATGGGCGCCTTGTGGGTTCTCTACGTGGGAAGAAACGGGGTCGGGTCGCCTTGCGTCACCTGGCCGTCGCGCAGCACCACGCGCTGAGCGCTGCGCGAGGGCCAGCCGTGGCGGTCGGCTTGCGTGAACAGCACCAGGTCGCTGCTGGCGCCGACCAGCGTGGGCACTGTGGCCGGCTCGCGCCGCAGCCAGTCCGCGCGGCACAGCGCCTCGGACCAGGTGTCGAAAGGGTCGTCGAGCTGTGCCACGAGTGCGGCCGTGCCCAGCGCCTCGACCGGATCGAAGCTGCCGAGCCGGCAGAAGGGGTCCTGCACGTTGTCGCTCGCGAACAGCACCGGGATGCCGCGCTCGCGCGCCTCCTTCACCAGCGTGATGCCGCGCAGGCGCGGCGTGCGGCCGGTCACTGCGTCCTGCAGCAGCAGGTTCGTGGCGGGCAGCGAGACCACGGTGATCGGGGCGCGCGCCACCGCGTCGAGCGTGGCGAGCGCCTGCGCTTCCGGCTGCACCGCCAGTGCGCAGACATGGCCGCAGACCACGCGGCCGCCATAGCCGATTTCGCGCAGGATGCGGGCCGTCGTCTCGAGGCCGACCGCCTGCGCGTTGAGTTCCTCGTCCACGTGCAGGTCCACGTCGAGCTCGCAGGCCTGGGCCGACAGCAGCAGGTTGCGCAGCGCGGTGTTGCTCCAGTTGGTGGAGTGCACGAAGCCGCCGAGCAGCGCATGCGGCCCGGTGGCCTTCACCTGCTGCGCGAGCCGCAGCGCCTGCGCGGCATCCTCGAACAGCGGCAGCTTGATCAGGCCGACCTGCTCCAGCCGCACGCGGCCGCGCCATTCCTGTGCAAGCTCGGCCAACACCGACCAGGCCATCGGCAACGCATCGGGCTCCCACCAGTCGACGTGCGTGCGCACCTGCGTGGTGCCGCATTCCCAGGCCCATTGCAGCGCGCGGGCCGCTCGCTCGCGCACATCGGCAGGCGTCCAGTGGGCGCGATCGGCCAGCATTGCATCGATGGCGCCAAGCAACCCCGGCTGCACCTGCTGCATGCGCGGCAGCGTGAAGGCCTTGTCGAGGTGCGTGTGGGCGTCCACGAAGCCCGGCAGTGCGAGCGCGCCGTCGAGGTTCCACCCTGCGGCAGAGCGGGCCGCATCGGTGGCAGGGCGCACCGACTGCACGCGGCCGGCCTCGAGCGCGATGCGTGCGAGCACGGGCACGCTCTCGCGCCCCGGCCAGTCGGCCGGCAGCAGCCAGCGCGGCAGCCGCACGTTGTCGAGCAGAGCGGGCGACGCGGTCATGCGAAGCGCCCCATCGCCCGGCCCACGCGCGCCATGAAGCGCTTCAATTGAGGCTCGGTCGCCACGTTCATGTGGTAGTGGGCGTGGTAGTCCACCGTTGCGCGCCGGCCGGTCAGCCGCAGCATGTAGCGGGTGACGATCTTGCGCGGCGGGTCGCCCATGTACCAGGCGACCCAGCGCGGCCGGCCGTAGGTCACCACGGCGCTGATGCGCTTGATGTGCGTCAGCATCGGCTTCACGTTGGCCGGATCGCTGATGTCGAAAGCCACGCCTGGCATGAACAGCCTGTCGAAGTAGCCCTTGAGCATGGCCGGCAGCCCGAAGCACCAGGTCGGGAAGCAGAAGACGATGCCCTCGGCCCATTGCAGCCGGGCGACATGGGATGCCAGCGGCAACCGGTTTTGCGGCACGTCGTGGTAGCCCAGGCGCTCCGCGCGCGAAAGCACCGGGTCGAAGCCCTCAGCGTAAAGGTCGCAGTCGTCCACCTCGTGCCCGGCCGCACGCAGATTCCTGAGCACCTCCTGGTGCAGTGCAGCGTGGAAGCTGGTTTCAACCGGATGGCAGTAGACGACGAGCACGCGCATGGTGTTTGACCGCTTAATCAGAGCAAGTGGTCAGGTTATGCAAGCGACGTGCCAGCGCGGAGGCACCGGCTTGGGGCGCAGAGGCGCCGATTCAGCGGAAAACTAGGCTTCGATACCGCAGCCGCTCAACACGAAGCCGACGAGCTCGCGCGCGATCGGCTCGCGCTCGATGGGCGCGTCGGGCGGCAGGCCGAGCATCACGCGCGTCTGTATCGCGTAGTCGGCATAGCTCTGGGTCATGGCCCAGATGTGCATCAAGAGCAGCCGCGCGTCGAGCGGGCGCATCTGCCCGCGCGCGATCCAGCCGTTGATGATGTCGACCTTCTTCTGCGTCCAGGCGCGCGCGTTCGGCCAGTAGCGGTCGAGGTTGCGGCCGCCGTCGAGCACTTCGCGCGTGAAGATGCGCGAGATCTCGGGGTTGTCGAAGGCATGGTCGAGCTTCTTGCGGATGTAGTCGCCGAGCACCGTGGCCGGGTCGCTCGCGTCCTCGAACGAGAACACCACCTTCCAGGCATGCAGCACCTGCATCAGCAGCTCTTCGTAGAGCTCCTCCTTGCCGGCGATGTAGTAGTGCAGCTGCGGCTTGGTGAGGCCGGCGCGCGCGGCGATGGCCTGGGTCGACGTGCCCTTCAGGCCGTTGAGGCTGAATTCGGCGATGGCCGCTGCCCGGATCGCCGCCATGATGCGCTCGCGCCCGGGCCGCGCCCGCGACAGCGGACCCTCGGGCGCGGGCATCTCCAGGGCAGGGGCGGGGGGGAGGGCGGCGGAATCGGCGTTCATGGGCGGGTGGCGGCAGTGCGCCGGCCCGATGGTAATCCCACGCGCATGGCCGCATGCCATGGCGGCATGGCCCGGGGGCGGCATACCGCCATGGTTCATGTATCTTCTCGCCGCTTCGCAGAATTGTTAACGCAAGGAGTTGTGCATGTACCTTTCATCCCGCCTTCGGGCCTTCGCGGCCGGTGCCGCATTGCTTGCCGCCAGCGCCATCGCCCAGGCGCAGCAGGCGCTTCCCAATGTGGTGATCCTGGCCACCGGTGGCACCATCGCAGGGGCCGGTGCCTCGGCCGTCAACAGCGCCACCTATGCGGCCGCCAAGGTGGGCGTCGACAAGCTGATCGCCGGCCTGCCCGAGCTGACGAAGATCGCCAACGTGCGCGGCGAGCAGGTGTTCCAGGTCGCGTCGGAGAGCATGACCAACGACCACCTGCTGACGCTCGCCAAGCGCGTGTCGGCGCTTTCGAAGCAGGCCGACGTGGACGGCATCGTCATCACCCACGGCACCGACACGCTCGAGGAGACCGCGTACTTCCTGACGCTCACCGTGCACACCAGCAAGCCGATCGTGGTGGTCGGCTCCATGCGCCCCGGCACCGCGCTCTCGGCCGACGGCGCACTCAACCTGTACGACGCCGTCAGCGTGGCCGGCAGCAAGGACGCGGCCGGCAAGGGCGTGCTCGTCACCATGGCCGACAACATCGACAGCGGCCGCGACGTGAGCAAGAACGTCAACATCAAGACCAGTGCGTTCTCGAGCCAGTGGGGCCCGCTCGGCATGGTGGTCGAAGGCCGCAACTACTGGTTCCGCGCGCCCGTGAAACGCCACACCACGACTTCGGAGTTCAACATCGACAGCATCGATGCGCTGCCGCCGGTGGAAATCGCGCTGGGCTACGAAGGGGTCTCGCCGATCGCCGTCGATGCCTATGCCAAGGCCGGCGTGAAGGCGATCGTCCATGGCGGCACGGGCAACGGCTCGGTGGCAGCGCGCGTGGTGCCGAACCTGCAGAAGGCGCGCGCCGATGGCGTGGTCGTGATCCGTGCCTCGCGCGTGGCCGACGGCTTCGTGCTGCGCAATGCCGAGCAGCCCGACGACAAGTACGACTGGGTGGTGGCGCACGACTTGCGCCCCCAGAAGGCGCGCGTCCTTGCAATGGTGGCGCTCACTAGAACGAGTGACACCAAGGAACTGCAGCGCATCTTCTGGGAGTATTGAGGCACGAAGCGGTGCAGCTCAGCGGAGGCGCCGGCGCCTGCGGTGCCGCGCGAATTCGAGGCTGCCCACGCACACGAGGAGCCAGGCCAGGCCGGTCGCCAGCCCGGCAAGCACATCGCTCGCGAAGTGCACCTGCAGAAACACGCGGCTGGAGCCGATGGTGACGATGGCGGCCGTGCCGGCCATGGCCGCGGGCACATGCCAGCGCGGCGGCAGCAGGCGCAACGCCAAGTACATCAGCATGCCGTAGCTCACGATCGCGCCGGCGGCGTGGCCGCTCGGGAAGCTGAAGCTGGTCTCGACCGTGAGGCCGTGGTCGTGCAGCGGCCGCGCGCGCTCGAAGATGCGCTTGAGCGCCGGGTTCAGCAGCACGATGCCGCCGAGCGCCATCACCCACCCGAGCGCGAGCCCGCGGTGCGCATGGCGCCACAGCAGCCAGGCCACAGCGATGCAGACCGGCGCCAGCAGTTCGAAGTCGCCGAGGTGCGTGAGCCAGCTGAAAACTACCAGCGCTCCCCAGGGCACGTGCGCCGCGATAGCATCGGCGAGCGCCTGGTCGGCCAGTCCCAGCAGTCGCCCGTCGCCGAGCTTCGAGGCGATGTAGGCCACCAGGCTCGCCGCCGCGAGGATGCCGCCGAAGCCGACGGCCAGCGCACCCGCGAGCCGCGGCTCGTCGGGTTCGCCGTCCGCTGCGGTGCGGGCGCGGCGCCGCTGCAGGCTCGCGCAGACCGCGCCCGTACCGAGCACCGAGACGACGAAGGCGGCCGCAAACCAGGCCAGGGCATGCTCGCCGAACTGGTGCGCAAGAAGAACGAGAGCGGGGGCATCCATGGGCATGCGCCTGACTTTAGCCCGGTCCCTTGAAACCCTCCGCCAGCGGCAGCTGCCATGTCTTGGCGCAGACGAACGCCTTTTCGATCGCCGAATGGTCCCAGCGCTCGGCCTGGCAGATGCGGCTGCCGTCTGCATCCGTCGTGCGCACCACATTCACCGAGTTGGGGTGCCCGCCGCGCACGCGCGACGACACGGCCGTGCCGGCCTGGACTGCCCACGCCGTGGGCGGGCAGGCGGTGCAGGCCGCGGCGAGCGGACGCACGAAAGGCAAGTGGATATGGCCGCCGAGGATCAGGTCCATGCCGGCCGCGCACCAGCGCGCAATGGCTGCTTCATGCCCGTGCACCCGGTTGCGCAGGTCTTCGGGCCGTGTCACCAGCACCGGCTGGTGCGTGACCACCACGCGCAGCTGCGTGGGGCGCGCACGCGCCAGCCGATCCGCCACCCGCTCGACCTGCGCGGGCGACACTTCGCCGTCCTCGTGCCGGTACCAACGCGTGGTGTTGACCGCGATGACCAGCCAGTCGGCGGACTCGAACACCGGCTCCAGCTCGGCGCCGAAGGCCTCGGCATACCGGCCGTAGGGCGAAAGCAGGCGTGCGCCCAGCTGGAACAGCGGAATGTCGTGGTTGCCCGGAATCGCCACCACCGCCGGTGCCGCGATCCGGTCGACGAAGGTGCGCGCCGCCGCGAACTGGCGCCGCGTGGCCCTCTGCGTGATGTCGCCCGAGAGCACCACCACCTGCGGCGCGAGTTCGCGCGCGAAGCGTTCCAGCGCGGACAGCACCTCGGGCTGCTCGGTGCCGAAATGCGGATCGGAAATCTGCAGCAGGCCGCTCATTGCTTGGCGGCCTCCAGTTCCGGTGCCACCTCGGGCCGTACCAGCCACAGCGGCTCGGGCGAGACACGGAAAAGGAGCGGCATCTCGGCCCAGGCGATCTCGCCGTCCGTCGCCACCTTCACGCGCCGCGGGCCGCGCGAGCGGCCGGCATTCACCGTCAACGATTCGAACGGAAAGCTCAGCACCTCGTCGGCGCTGCCCAAGCGGCCCAGCGCGCCGCGCACCAGCAGACCCGGCATCGCGAGCATGCCCAGGGGCTTCAGCGTGACGGCGGCCAGCTGGCCGTTCTCGGGGGCGTCGGCATGTTCGATGCCGACCTGCAGCAGTTGCAGCGGGTTGTTGCCGACGAACAGTGTCGGTGTGCGGATCGACCGTTCCTGCCCGCGCCAGGCCATGCGCAGGTTCCAGTGGCGGCGGCCGCGCATCACCGTGAGCAGCCCGGCGAAGAAGGCGACCCAGCGCTTGCGGCCATAGCGCACCTTGTAACTCTCGCGGTCCTCGAGCAGCTCGGCATACAGGCCCATGCTGGCATTCACGAGGAAGGCGCGGT
The DNA here is from genome assembly GCF_057657255.1 of Variovorax sp. Soil_C_19. Lineage (NCBI taxonomy): Bacteria > Pseudomonadati > Pseudomonadota > Betaproteobacteria > Burkholderiales > Comamonadaceae > Variovorax > Variovorax sp. Soil_C_19. Next base: position 81,513 of record NZ_JBDGIV010000014.1, read on the forward strand.
CGTTGACCAGCCCCACCTGCGCGGGCCGGGGCCGCTGGGTCAGCAGCACCTGCAGCGCCTCGGCGGTGTCGCGCGGAATGCCATGGGCGCGGCTGAAGTAGTTGAAGGTGCCCTGCGGCAGCACGCCGAAGGCCAGCCCGCTGCCGAGCGTGGCCTGGGCCACCGCATTGATCGTGCCGTCGCCGCCCGCCGCCACCACGATCCCGCCCGCCGCGCGCGCCCGCTCGACCGCCTCGCGCGCCAGCGCCTGGACCGTCACGCGCCCGTCGATCTCGAAGATGCGGTGGCGGCGACCGGCCGCGGCGCAGCCTTCTTCGATAGTGCGGCGGGCCTCGGCGGCGTCCTCGCTGCCGGAGCTGGTGTTGAGGACGATGAACAGGGGGGATTCTGGGCCGATGTGGGGCGGTTGCATGTCTGTCTGTGAAGCGGTGGCGCGCGGCCGGCCCTCGTTTGTCGCACACGCTGCGCGCCCGGCGCGGCAGCAACCATGCCGGACGGCTGTGGGAGAGTTGCCCTCCGACCGTAAAATCGCCTGCTTTCGCGGTGCTTCTTCACCGCGCTACCGTCCAATGTCCGGTCACGCCGGCCTGCTTCATGTTGACCTTCCAGCAAATCATTCTCAAATTGCAGTCGTACTGGGCCGACAAGGGCTGTGCGCTGCTGCAACCGTACGACATGGAAGTGGGCGCGGGCACCTCGCACACCGCCACCTTCCTGCGCGCGCTCGGCCCCGAACCCTGGAAGGCCGCCTACGTGCAGCCCAGCCGCCGCCCCAAGGACGGCCGCTACGGCGAGAACCCGAACCGGCTGCAGCACTACTACCAGTACCAGGTCGTGCTCAAGCCCGCGCCGTCCAACATCCTCGAGCTCTACCTCGGCTCGCTCGAAGCGCTGGGCTTCGACCTCAAGAAGAACGACATCCGCTTCGTCGAGGACGACTGGGAGAATCCCACGCTCGGCGCCTGGGGCCTGGGCTGGGAGGTCTGGCTCAACGGCATGGAAGTGACGCAGTTCACCTATTTCCAGCAGGTCGGCGGCATCGACTGCAAGCCGATCACCGGCGAGATCACCTACGGCCTCGAGCGCCTGGCCATGTACCTGCAGGGCGTGGACAACGTCTACAACCTGACCTGGACCGAAGGCCTGAGCTATGGCGACGTCTACAAGCAGAACGAGGTCGAGCAGTCGACCTACAACTTCGAGCACAGCGACGCCGAGTTCCTCTTCACCGCCTTCGCCGCACACGAGAAGCAGGCCAGGCACCTCATGGCCGAACAGCTCGCGCTGCCGGCCTACGAGCAGGTGCTCAAGGCCGCGCACAGCTTCAACCTGCTCGACGCGCGCGGCGCGATCAGCGTGACCGAACGCGCCGCCTACATCGGCCGCATCCGCAACCTCGCGCGCAGCGTGGCGCAGAGCTATTACGAGAGCCGCGAGCGGCTGGGCTTCCCGATGGCGCCGCGCGAATGGGTCGCGCAGATCGCACCCAAAAAGGCAGCCTGAGCGATGACCATCCCCATGAACAACAAGAATTCCCTGCTGGTTGAACTGTTCGTCGAAGAACTGCCGCCCAAGGCGTTGAAGAAGCTCGGCGAGGCCTTTGCCGGCGTGCTGCGCGACCAGCTGCTGGCGCAAGGCCTGGCCGAAGCCGGCTCGGTGCTCACCGCCTATGCCTCGCCGCGCCGCCTGGCGGCGCACCTCACGCTCGTGGCCGATCGGGCCGCCGACCGGGCCGTGTCGCAGAAGCTCATGCCGGTGTCGGTGGGGCTCGATGCCTCGGGCCAGCCGACGCCCGCGCTGCTGAAGCGCCTGGGCGCGCTCGGTGCCGATGCGTCGGCCGTTGCGGGCCTGAAGCGCGCGATGGACGGCAAGGCCGAGGCCCTGTTCTACGAAAGCACCGCCAAGGGCGCGACGCTCGCCGAAGGCCTGCAGAAGGCGCTGGCCGAAGCCATCGCCAAGCTGCCGATCCCCAAGGTCATGAGCTACCAGCTCGAAAGCGGATGCGAACTGCCGGGCTGGAGCAGCGTGAGCTTCGTGCGGCCCGCGCACGGCCTCGTGGCGCTGCATGGCGACGCCATCGTGCCAGTCGAGGCGCTCGGCCTGAAGGCCGGCCGCGAGACCCGCGGGCACCGCTTCGAGGCGGCTGTCGACCCGGTGGTGCTGCGCGATGCCAACAACTATGCGCTGCAGTTGCAGGAAGAAGGCGCCGTCATCGCGGGCTTCGAGACGCGCCGCGCCGAGATCGCGCGCCAGCTCGCGGCCGCGGCGGTGCGCGTGGGCGGCGGCACCGTGCCGATTCACGACGACGCGCTGCTCGACGAAGTGACCGCGCTGGTCGAGCGCCCCAACGTCCTGGTCTGCAGCTTCGAGCGCGAATTCCTGGAAGTGCCGCAGGAATGCCTCATCCTCACGATGAAGGCCAACCAGAAGTACTTTCCGCTGCTCGACGCGCAGAACCGGCTCACCCACCAGTTCCTGGTCGTCAGCAACATCAGCCCCGACGACGCCAGCGCGGTCGTCGGCGGCAACGAGCGCGTGGTGCGGCCGCGGCTGGCCGACGCGAAGTTCTTCTTCGACCAGGACCGCAAGAAGTCGCTGGCTTCGCGCGTGGAATCGCTGGCCAAGGTGGTCTACCACAACAAGCTCGGCACCCAGGGCGAGCGCGTCGAGCGCGTCATGCGCATTGCACGCGGCATCGCCCAGGCGCTGGCCGGCAAGCTCGGCGACGCCACGCTCGCGGCCCACGCCACCCAGGCCGCGCAGCTCGCCAAGGCCGATCTCGTGACCGACATGGTCGGCGAGTTTCCCGAGCTGCAGGGCATCATGGGCCGCTACTACGCGCTGCACGACGGCCTCGATGCCGCGGTGGCCGACGCCATCGAAGACCACTACAAGCCGCGTTTCGCGGGCGACGAGCTGCCGCGCAATCCCGTCGGCCTCGTGGTCGCACTGGCCGACAAGCTCGAGACCCTGGTCGGCATGTTCGGCATCGGCAACCTGCCCACCGGCGACCGCGACCCGTTCGCGCTGCGCCGCCATGCGCTCGGCGTGATCCGCATGTTGATCGAGAAGTACCTGCCGCTCGACCTCGACGCGCTGCTGGCCGAGGCCTCTGCGCAGTTCGACGGAATCGAGGGCTTCGAGCGCCAGCGCGCCACCGCCGAGCTGCAGGACTTCGTGCTCGACCGGCTCGCCGGCAGCCTGCGCGAACAGGGCGCCAGCGCGCAGGAGGTCGACGCCGTGCTCGCGCCCCGCCCGCAGCGCCTGGGCGAAGTGCCGCGCCTGCTCGCGGCCGTGCGCGCCTTTGCCGCGCTGCCGGCCGCCGCCGCGCTGGCCGCCGCCAACAAGCGCATCGGCAACATTCTCAAGAAGGCGCCCGAGGCCGATGCGCACGTGAGCGAACTGCTGCTGCAGGAACCCGCCGAGCGGGCGCTGCACGCCGCCATGGCCGAGGTCGTGCCGGCCGCCAATGCGCAGTTCGACGCTGGCGACTACACCGGATCGCTGCAGACCCTGGCAGCCCTTCGCGAGCCGGTCGATGCCTTCTTCGACGGCGTGATGGTCAACGCCGAGCAGGCCGACCTGCGGCTCAACCGGCTCGGCCTGCTGATGTCGCTGCACGTGGCGATGAACCGCGTGGCGCAGCTCGAGCGGCTGGCGGCATGAGGTTTGGCGTTCGCGCGGCGTCACCAGGAGTCTGAAGGGACAACCCCATGAAACTCGTCATCCTCGATCGCAACGGCACGATCAACGTGCACCGTGAAGACTTCGTGAAGAGCGACGTCGAGTGGACGCCGCTGCCCGGCGCGCTCGAAGCCGTGGCCCGGCTCAACCATGCGGGATGGCACGTGGTGATCGCATCCAACCAGTCGGGGCTCGGGCGCGGCCTGTTCGACATGGCCTCGCTCAATGCCATGCACGCCAAGATGCACAAGATGCTCGCGGCCGTGGGCGGGCGGGTCGAGGCGGTCTTCTATTGCCCGCACAGCCCCGACGAGGGCTGCGCCTGCCGCAAGCCGGCGCCCGGGCTGTTCCGCCAGATCGCCGACCGCTTCGGCTTCGATCTCAAGGGCGTGCCGACCGCGGGCGACAGCCTGCGCGACCTGCAGGCCGGCGCTGCGGCCGGATGCGAACCGCACCTGCTGCTCACCGGCATGGGCGCCGCCTGCCGCGGCGTCGATCCGCTGCCTTCCGAATACCCGGCGAACACCATGGTCCACAACGACCTGGCCGCCTTTGTCGACTTTCTGCTTGCGCGCGAAGCGCAGGCCGCACTGCAGGTGGCTGTCTGATGGCTTTTCTCCGTTCCGTGGTCCATGCCCTCTGGATGCTCGTCACCGTGGTGCCCTGGGGCATCATCATGTGCGTCAGCTCGCTCTGGAAGCGCGGCATCCCGCTCTACTGGATGGCTGCGCGCTGGCTCGGCTGGGCAATCGACGGTGCGCGCGTGCTGCTGGGCATCCGCACCCGCGTGAGCGGCATGGAGAACCTGCCCACCGACCAGCTCGCAGGCGCGATCCTGCTGGTCAAGCACCAGTCCACCTTCGAGACCTTCCTCATGCCCACGCTGATGCCGCACCCGCTGGCCTACGTGTTCAAGAAGGAGCTGATCTACGTGCCCTTCTTCGGCTGGGCCATGGCCCGGCTCGACATGATCCACATCGATCGCAGTCAGCGCGCCCAGGCCTTCAACAAGGTGGTGAACCAGGGCCGCAAGCTGCTCGCGCAGGGCATCTGGATCATCATGTTCCCCGAGGGCACGCGCATTCCGCGCGGGCAAAAAGGCACCTACAAGAATGGCGGCACCCGGCTCGCCTGCGAAACAGGCGTGCCGGTCATTCCGATCGCGGTCACCTCGGCCAAGGTCTGGCCGCGCAAGGCCTTCATCAAGCGCCCCGGCGTGGTGGACGTGTCGATCGGCCCGGCCATTTCCAGCGTTGGACGCAAGCCCGACGAACTGATGCGCGAGGTCGAGGCCTGGATCGAAGCCGAGATGCACCGGCTCGATCCCGAGGCCTATCGCGACAGCAGCCCGCCCGTCGAGGCGCAGCAGGCGCACGGGCGCTGAAGAGAGCGCAGGCGGCGCAGGCAGGAAAGAGCCGGACGATGCAGGCACTGCTGCAGTTCACCATGGACCTGTTCGAGAAGCTCGGCAGCGAGTTCGCCGCGCCTGCACCGCCCGAGCACCGTCCGCGCACGCCGCGCAAGAAGAAAGCGCCGCCGGCCGTGTCGCCTGCGCCCGCGCCTTCCGCGACCGACGAGGCTGCGCCGCATGCCGGCGCCGCGCCCGCAGTGCCCGCGATTCCGCTGCGCGACACGTTGGCGCTCGCGAGCTTCGTCCATCCGCAGGCCACGCGCGAAGTGGTCCTGGGCTCGGCGCGCGTGGGCTACGAGTTCAAACGCGGCAAGCGCAAGACCATCGGTTTTCTCGTCGGTGCCGAGGGACTGTCGGTGCGCGCCCCGCGCTGGGTCACGCTGCGCGACGTCGATGCCGCCGTGCAGGAGAAAGCCGACTGGATCCTGCGCAAGCTGCGCGAGACGCAGCAGCGCCAGGCGCGCGTCGAGGCCACGCGCATCGAGTGGAAGGACGGCGCCGAATTTCCGTTCATGGGCGAGCCGGTCGTGATCCGGCTCGACCCGAAGCACGGCTTCTCGAGCGTCGGCGGCACGCTCGACGAGCCCGGCGCCGAGGGCACGGGAGCGCGCGTCCTGCGCCTTGCGGTGGCGCAGAACGCAGCGCCGTCGCAGATCCGCGATGCCGCCCAGGCCTGGCTCATGCGCAGCGCGCGACGCCTCTTCATCGAGCGCCTCGACCATTTCGCGCCGCGGCTCGGCGTGCAGTGGCAGAAGCTGTCGCTCTCGAACGCCGCCACGCGCTGGGGCAGCGCGAGTGCCGACGGTTCGATTCGGCTCAACTGGCGGCTGATCCATTTCCGCCTGCCGGTGATCGACTATGTGGTGGCGCACGAGCTCGCCCACCTGCGCGTGATGGACCACTCGCACCGCTTCTGGGAAACGGTGGAGAGCGTGGTGCCGGACTACGGTGTTCTGCGCGCGCAGCTCAAGGACGAAGCCGTTCCCCGCTGGCGTTGATCCCGCGACGCGGCGCTGCGGGGCAGCCCGTTGTGCCTAGTCGGTTCCGCGCGTGTGGATCACGCCACCGTCGAGCACCAGCGTCGAGCCCAGCACGTAGTCGCCCGCGCGCGAGGCCAGGAAGATGGCCGCGCCGGCCATGTCCTCGGGGGTGCCGATGCGGCCGGCGGGAATGCGCTTGCCCACCTCTTCGGCGTTGTCGCGTGCATCCTTGTTCATGCTGGAGGCGAAGGCGCCCGGTGCGATGGCGCTCACCACGATGCGGTCGCGCGCGAGCCGCGTGGCCATGCGGCGCGTCAGCTGGATCACGCCGGCCTTGCTGGCCGCGTAGGAATAGGTTTCGAGCGGATTGACCGCGATCCCGTCGATCGAAGCAATGTTGATCACCTTCGCCAGGTGGTCGGTGGCGCCGGCGCGCAGCATCGGCGTGAGCATCTGCGTGAGGAAGAAGGGCGTCTTCATGTTGAGGTCGACCACCTTGTCCCAGCCGCTCTCTGGAAATTCGTCGTAGGGCGCGCCCCAGGCGGCGCCGGCGTTGTTGACGAGGATGTCGAGCGTCTTTTCGTGGCCGGCATAGGCCTCGACCAGCGCCTTCATGCCCTCCTGCGTCGACACGTCGGCCGGCAGCGACACGCAGTGGCCGAAGGCCGAGAGCTCCTTGGCGGCGGCGTCGCAGGCATCGGCCTTGCGCGCCGAGATGTACACGCGCGCGCCCTGGGCCAGAAAGCCTTCGGCGATCATGCGGCCGATGCCGCGCGAGCCGCCGGTGATGAGGGCGCTGCGGCCCTCGAGCGAGAAGAGTCGGGTGGTGTCCATGTAGGTGTCTCCGGAGTCTTGAAAGATGCCGGAGGGAAGCTTAGTGCGCCGCGCGCCCGCGCGCCGTCACCTTGGCGGCAGCGCCAGGCTTCGGGGGCTGGTGAAAGTGCGCGCTTCGCCGCTCAGCGGGTCTTCGAACGCCACCGACTTGGCGAGCAGCTGCAGCGGTCGGTCGAAATCGTCGGCACCCTGCGGCAGCAGCGTGGGGTAGATCGGGTCGTTGACGATCGGCATGCCGAGCGCCATGCAGTGCACGCGCAACTGGTGGCGCCGCCCTGTGACCGGCGAGAGCCGGAGCAGCGCGTGGCCTCCCGCCTGCTGCGCGACCTCGATGTGCGTCTCGGAATTGGGCTCGCCGCCTTGTTCCTCCCTGACGCGCATGAAGTGCGCTTCGTCGTCGACGAGCCGGCTGCGGTAGATGGCCGGCACCGCCGACACCCCGGGCTGCCAGGGGACGACCGCCTCGTAGTGCTTGTCGATGCGGCGCTCCGGGAACAGCACCTGGTAGGCGCCGCGCGTTTCGCGGCGCACCGAGAACAGCACCAGCCCGGCCGTGCCGCGATCGATGCGGTGCATCGGCACCAGGTCGTCGATGCCGAGCTTGCGCTTCAGCCGCACCAGCAGGCTCTCGTGCAGGTACTTGCCGGTGGGAATGACGGGCACGAAGGGCGGCTTGTCGACCACCAGCAGGTCGGCATCGCGGTAGACGATTTGCTCCTCGAACGGGATGCGCGCCTCGTCGTCGAGCGTGCGGTAGTAATAGACCCTGAGCGGCGCCTCGTAGCGGCGCGACGCGGTCACGGGCACGCCGTACTCGTCGACCACGTCGTTGGCGGCCATGCGTTCGAGCCAGGCCTCGCGCGTGATCGCGGTGAAGCGCTCGACCAGGAACTCGGCGATGGTCGGCCACGGGCCTTGCGGCAGGCCGACGCAGCTCGGGCCGACGCCGTCGCGCATGGGCAGCGGCAGTTGCGGTGGCGGGCGGCGCGTCATGGTGAGGACAGCGCGCGCTCGATGAGCGGCAGCGCCTCGTCGAACGTCGGGCGTGCGGCCGCATCGGGCTGCAGGCAGCGCGCCGCGAGCGCGGCCACGGCGGGCGCGGGCGCATCGGTGCAGCGTGCCAGCAGCTCTTCGAGCAGGCAGCCGAAGGCGCGCATCTCGGCGGCCTGGAAGGCACGTGCCTGGACCGCACCGAGCGTGCCGGGCATCCAGGCAGCGCCAAAATCGCCGAGCCGCGCGCCGCCCTCCGGCCGCCACAGGATGTTGTGCGCGTAGAGGTCCCCGTGGACGATGCCGCGCGCATGCAGGTGCCGCATCGCAGAGGCGATGTCGCGTGCGATGCGGAGCGCCACCGCCGAAGGCCAGCGCGCGTCCTCGGCGTACACGTCGCGGGTGCACGAGTCGAAGCTCGGCGGGCTCGCGAGCGTGGCGAACGCCGGATCGACGAGCGCCATCACCAGGCCGTCGCACCCTTTGGGATGCCCGCCGATGCGGCCCTGCGCCGCGACCAGCGTGGGATGCTCGCCCGCCGCGACGCTGGCCGCCATCTCGCTGTGCGGCCAGCCGTCGCTCGTGACCGCCCCCTTGAACAGCTTGACCGCCACCGGCTGCACGCCGCGCAGCACGGCTTCATGGATCACGCCCGAGGCGCCCTGGCCGATCTTCTTGCCGAGCGCCAGCTCGTGCCACGGCACGCTCGGCACCGAAGGCGCGGCGATGGCCGCGTCTTCCGCGGCGGCATCGAAGGGATTGCCGGCCGCCGCGAGCCATGCGAGCCGGGGCATCGATGCCAGCCAGGCGGGCAACTGCTCGAAGCGGTTGGCCGCAATGCGCAGCAGCTCGAGCTGCCCGCAGGCCGCGAGCGATGCCGGCAGCGCCTGCAGGCGGTTGCCCGCGAGCATGAGCTTCTGCAACCGTGCGCAGCGCCCGAGCGCATCAGGCAGCGAATCGATCTGGTTGTCGGTGAGGATCAGCCAGCGCAGCAGCGGCAGTTCGAGCGCCGCCGCGGGCACGCTGCGGATGCGGTTGGCCTTGAAGCCGACCATCTCGAGCGAGCGGCATTGCCCGAGCGAGGCGGGCAGTTCGGTGAAGCGGTTGTCGGAGCAGAACAGCACGCGCAGCCGGTGCAGCCGGCTCAGGTCGTCAGGCAGTGCCTCGAGCGCATTGCCCGACAGGTTCAGTATTTCGAGCGAATCGGCGAGCGCGAAGATCTCGCGCGGAAACTCGGTCAGCCCGCACGAGAGATCGAGCCGCCGCGCGCCCGCCAGCCGGCCGGCGCGCAGCGCGGCGAGCGTGTGCGGCATGTTCATGGCCGCCAAGTCTATGCGGCCCCGGCTGCGGCGCGCACGGCGGCGGCTTCTTCTGCTTCGTCAGGCCGCCCTGAAGCGGTAGACGCCGTCCTCGCCCAGCTCGCGGCGCACCTGGCCTGCGAACCACAGCAGGTGCAGGTGCGCGACCGTCTCGCCCATCGCGAAGGTCATCTGGTGCAGGTCGAGCGCGCGCTTGAACAGGATCGGCAGGCCCTCGGCGGCCGTCAGCGGCCCTGCGATGCAGGCCTCGAGCAGCTCGGCCAGGCGGTCGCGGTGGTGTTCCTGCAGTTGGTCGACGCGGCGGTGGATGCCCGTGAAGGGCTTGCCGTGCGACGGCAGGCCGAGCGTGTCGGCCGGCAGCGCCTTGAACTTGTCGATGCTGTCCAAAAACAGCCGCAGCGAGTTGGCATCGGGTTCGCTGGCGTGCACGCTCACGTTGGTCGAGATGCGCGGCAGCATCATGTCGCCGCCGAGCAGCAGCTTCAGTTCGTCGCAGTAGAGCGCAATGTGCTCGGGCGCGTGGCCGTAGCCGCTGATGCAGCGCCATGCATGGCCGTCGATCATGACGGTGTCGCCGTCCATCATGCGCACGAAGCAGTCGGGCACCGCAGGCACCATGTTCGCGTAGTAGCTGGTGCGCGCGCGGATCTTGGCCATCGCCTCCGGGTCGCTGAGGCCGTGCGAGGCGAAGAAGCGCGCCGCCGCCTCGCCGCCCGCGAGCGTGTCGCCGCTGGTGGTGAGCACACGTGCCACGTGGTAGTCGGTCGAACTGATCCACAACGGCGCGTTCCAGCGCGTGCAGAGCCATTCGGCCAGGCCGATGTGGTCCGGATGCATGTGGGTGACGATCACGCGCAGGATCGGCAGGCCCTGCAACTGGGTCTCGAAGACTTGTTCCCATTGGGCGCGGGATTCGTCGTGCGCGATGCAGCAGTCGACCACCGTCCAGCCCTCGACGCCGCCGATGCTGTCGCGCAGCAGCCAGAGGTTGATGTGGTCGAGCGCGAAGGGCAGCCGCATGCGGATCCATCGCACGCCCGGTGCGACTTCCAATGCTTCGCCGGGGACGGGCAGGGTGTCGCCCAGGGGGTAGTGGAGTTCGCGTTCGAGGAGGTTCATGTAAGATTGACGTTTACGTAAACGTCATAGGTTGAGGGCACCATTGTAGGGACGGCGGCACAAACCTGCTGTCGCCACCGCAACGCCCTTCCGGACGTATTCCGCCCTTACCTTTCGCCACATGTCCGCGCAGACCTTCACCATCAGCCAGCTCGCGAAGGAGTTCGACCTCACGACGCGCGCCATCCGCTTCTACGAGGACATGGGGCTGCTCACGCCGGAGCGCTCGGGCATGCAGCGCATCTACAGCGCGCGCGACCGGGCGCGGCTCACGCTCACGCTGCGCGCGAAGCGCCTCGGCCTGAGCCTGACCGAGGCCAAGGACATCCTCGACATGTACGACAGCCCGCGCGACACCGTGGCGCAGCTGCAGAAGTTCCTTGGCGTGCTCGGCGCGCACCGCGCGCAGCTCGAGGCGCAGCTCGTCGAGCTGCAGGCCAATCTGGCCGAAGTGCGCGAGCAGGAGAAAAAAGGCCGCGCGGCGCTGGCCCGCGCGCAGAAAGCCGCCAGGCCGGCCTGAGATGCCGGCATCGACCTTCGACCGAACCACGACTCATCGACAATCACCGCCATGACCGAAACACTCGACGACCTCTTCGCCCACAACCGTGCCTGGTCCGCACAGATGGAACGCGACCGGCCCGGCTTTTTCACCGGCCTGGTGAAGCAGCAGACGCCGCGCTACATGTGGATCGGCTGCTCCGACAGCCGCGTGCCCGCCAACCAGATCACCGGCCTCGAACCCGGCGAGGTGTTCGTGCACCGCAACGTCGCGAACATCGTGGTGCACTCCGACCTCAATGCGCTGTCGGCGATCCAGTTCGCCGTGGAGCACCTGAAGGTCAAGCACATCATGGTGGTGGGCCACTACGGCTGCGCCGGCGTGGCGGCCGCTCTCAGCGGCAAGCGCATCGGCCTGGCCGACAACTGGATCCGCCACATCCAGGACGTGCGCGACCGGCACAACGTGATGCTCGACAGCCTGCCCGAGGACGTGCGCGCCGATGCGCTGTGCGAACTCAACGTGGCCGAGCAGGTGGTCAACGTGGCGGTGAGCACGGTCATGGTCGACGCCTGGAGCCGCGATCAGCAGGTCACGATCCATGGCTGGACCTTCGGCGTGCACGACGGCCTGCTGCAGGACCTGGGCCTGAGCGTGGACGGCGCCAAGCCGCTCGACGCGGTGTACAAGGCCGCGGTGCAGCGCATCCGCTTCAAGTGGAGCACGCCGTCCGAAGCCACGCCGCTGCCGCGTGCCGCCGTGGCGGCCGCCGACGAAGCCGGCCAGAACGCGACACCCACAAGCGCCGGCTGAACGCATGTTCCCGCAGCGTCTCGATTCCCCGCTGGCCTACGATATCGCCAAGGCGATGATCGACGGCTTCAACCGCCACTACACGCTGTTTCGCGCCGAGTCGGCGCGCGCCAAGCACCGGTTCGAAACGGCCGATTGGCATGGCCAGCAGCGCGCGCAGCGCGAGCGCATCGAGTTCTACGACCTGCGGGTGAACGAGGCGGTGGCCCGCCTCGAGAAGGAGTTCAAGGCCGGCGAGCAGCCCATGGAGGTGTGGCACCAGGTCAAGCTGCACTTCATCGGCCTGCTCGTGGACCACCACCAGCCCGAGCTGGCCGAGAGCTTCTTCAACTCGGTGACAACGAAGATCCTGCACCGCGCCTACTTCCAGAACGATTTCATCTTCGTGCGCCCGGCGATCAGCACCGAATACATCGAGCCGCGCGGCGCGCCCACATACCGGCCCTACTACCCGAGCGACGAGACGCTGGCCGACACCATCGAACAGATGATCGACGACTATGCGCTGCAGGGCAGCTTCGCCGACAAGCGGCGCGACGCCGAGCGCGTGGCCAATGCCATGATGGGGCGCTTCGACCAGGTGAAGCTGCGCGCCAACTTTCAGCTGCAGGTGCTCTCGGGCCTGTTCTACCGCAACAAGGGTGCCTACGTGGTTGGCAAGATCATGAACGGCTTCACCGAGCTGCCGTTCTCGCTGCCGATCCTGCACGACAGCCGAGACCATTTCTACGTGGACGCGGTGCTGTTCGGCGAAGACGACCTGCAGATGCTCTTCAGCTTTGCGCGCGCGTACTTCATGGTCGACATGGAAGTGCCCTCGGCCTGCGTGCAGTTCCTGCGTTCGCTGATGCCGCGCAAGCCGCGCGCCGAGATCTACAACGCGCTCGGCCTCGCCAAGCAGGGCAAGACGCTCTTTTACCGCGACTTTCTCTCGCACCTGAACTATTCGAGCGACCGCTTCCGCATCGCGCCCGGCATCAAGGGCATGGTCATGCTGGTGTTCGACCTGCCTTCCTTCCCGTTCGTGTTCAAGGTCATCAAAGACTTCTATCCGCCGCAGAAGGACACCACGCGCGAGCAGATCAAGGGCAAGTACCTGCTCGTGAAGCAGCACGACCGCGTCGGGCGCATGGCCGACACGCTCGAATACAGCGACGTGGGCTTTCCGCTCGACCGCTTCGAGCCCGAACTCATCGAGGAGATCAAGAAATTCGCACCCAGCCAGCTCGAGATCGCCGACCGCGACGGCAACGGGGAGATGGAGCTGGTGCTCAAGCACGTCTACATCGAGCGCCGCATGATCCCGCTCAACATCTACCTGCAGGAGGCCTTCGACACGCTGGCCGACCCCGAAACCCCGGCGCACGCACGGCGCGCCAGGGAGCAGCTCGAGCATGCGGTCGTCGAGTACGGCAATGCCATCAAGGACATGGTCGCCGCCAACATCTTTCCCGGTGACATGCTGTGGAAGAACTTCGGCGTCACGCGTGGCGGCAAGGTCGTCTTCTACGACTACGACGAGATCGAATACATCACCGACTGCAAATTCCGCAAGGTGCCCGCGCCGCGCAACGAGGAGGACGAGATGAGCGGCGAGGTCTGGTATTCGGTGGGCCCGAAGGACGTGTTCCCCGAGACCTTCGGCCCGTTCCTGCTCGGCAACGACGCCGTGCGCGAGGCCTTCATGGCGCACCATGCCGACCTGCTCGACGCCGCCTTCTGGCAGCACCACAAGCAGCGCATCGAGGCCGGGCAGATGCTCGACGTCTTCCCGTACGAGGAATCGCAGCGTTTCCCGCACGAGGGGCATGCGACCCACTTCTGAACATCCATCCACAAGGAGATCTGAAATGTCCGAATCCATCGTCATCGTCGGTGCTGCACGCACCCCCATGGGCAGCTTCCAGGGCGACTTCGCGTCGCTCGCGGCGCACGACCTCGGCGGCGCTGCTATCAAGGCCGCCGTGGAGCGCGCCGGCATTGCGCCCGACAGCGTCGGCGAAGTGCTGTTCGGCAACTGCCTGATGGCGGGCCAGGGCCAGGCGCCGGCCCGCCAGGCGGCCTACAAGGGCGGCCTGCCCGACAGCGCCGGCGCGGTCACGCTCAGCAAGATGTGCGGCTCGGCCATGAAGGCGGCCATGCTCGCGCACGACCTGCTGCTTGCGGGCACCCACGAGGTGATGGTGGCGGGCGGCATGGAAAGCATGACCAACGCGCCGTATCTCATGCTCAAGGGCCGCGGCGGCTACCGCATGGGCCACGACCGCATCTTCGACCACATGATGCTCGACGGCCTCGAGGACGCCTATCAGCCGGGCCGTTCCATGGGCACCTTCGGCGAAGACTGCGCGGCCAAGTACAAGTTCACGCGCGAGCAGCAGGACGCCTTCGCGATCGCCAGCGTGCAGCGGGCCAAGGCCGCCACCGAATCCGGCGCGTTCAAGGACGAGATCGTGCCCGTCACCGTGAAGGGCCGCGGCGGCGATACCGTGGTCTCGATCGACGAGGGCCCGGGCAAGGTCAAGCTCGACAAGATCTCCACGCTCAAGCCCGCGTTCAAGAAAGAGAACGGCACCATCACCGCCGCCTCGAGCTCGTCGATCAACGACGGCGCCGCGGCGCTGGTCATGATGACCGAATCGCACGCCAGGAAGATCGGCGCAACGCCGATCGCCCGCATCGTGGGCCATGCGACGCATGCGCAGCAGCCCGAGTGGTTCTCGACCGCACCGGTCGGCGCTGTCGCCAAGCTGTTCAAGAAGACCGGCTGGAGCGTGCGCGACGTCGACCTGTGGGAAGTCAACGAGGCCTTCGCGGTGGTGCCGATGGCGCTGATGCACGAACTCGACGTTTCGCACGAGATCGTCAATGTGCATGGCGGCGCCTGCGCGCTCGGCCACCCGATCGGCGCGAGCGGCGCACGCATCATGGTCACGCTGCTGCATGCGCTCAAGGCGCGCGGCAAGAAGCGCGGCGTGGCGACGCTGTGCATCGGCGGAGGCGAAGGCACGGCGGTGGCACTCGAATTGCTATGAGCGGACGCCCCCCGGGCGCCCCCAGACCAACAACCAACAATGCGTAGAGCAGGAGTCTTCATGCGCCCTTCCTTTCACCGTACCGCCATGGCCGTCGTGCTGGCCACCGCCTTCGTGGCGAGCGCCGCCTGGGCCCAGAAGCGCGACAACGTGCTGTTTCAGGCCGCCACCGACGAGCAGCCCGCGCTGATCAAGACGCTGGAAAAACTCGTCAACCTCGAGACCGGCACCGGCGATGCCGAAGGCCTCGCGGCCGCCGGCCAGTACCTCGAGGGCGAACTCAAGAACCTCGGCTTCACGGTCACACGGCACAAGTCGGCGGGGCTCGTCGTGGGCGACAACATCGTCGGCAAGCTCAAGGGGCGCGGCGGCAAGAACCTGTTGCTGATGTCGCACATGGACACGGTCTATCCGAAGGGCACGCTCGCGAAGGCCCCGTTCAAGATCGAGGGCGACAAGGCCTACGGTCCCGGCATCGCCGACGACAAGGGCGGCAACGCCGTGATCCTGCACACGCTCAAGCTGCTGATCAAGGACTACGGCGTGCGCGACTTCGGCACCATTACCGTGCTGTTCAACACCGACGAGGAAAAGGGCTCCTTCGGTTCGCGCGACCTGATCCAGGAAGAAGCGAAGCAGGCCGACTACGTGCTGTCGTTCGAACCCACGAGCGCCGGTGACGAGAAGCTCTCCCTCGGCACCTCGGGCATCGCCTACGTGCAGGTCAACATCACCGGCAAGGCCTCGCATGCGGGCGCGGCGCCCGAGCTCGGCGTGAACGCGCTGGTCGAGGCCTCCGATCTCGTGCTGCGCACGATGGACATCGACGACAAGTCGAAGAACCTGCGCTTCAACTGGACCATCGCCAAGGCCGGCAACGTGTCGAACATCATCCCGGCAAGCGCCACGCTGAATGCCGACGTGCGCTACGCGCGCAACGAGGACTTCGACGCCGCGATGAAGACGCTCCAGGAGCGTGCGCAGCAGAAGAAACTGCCCGAAGCGGACGTCAAGGTGCTCATCACGCGCGGCCGTCCGGCCTTCAATGCCGGCGAAGGCGGCCGCAAACTGGTCGACAAGGCCATCGCCTTCTACAAGGAGGCGGGCGGCACGCTCGACATTGCCGAACGCACCGGCGGCGGCACCGATGCGGCCTATGCGGCGCTCTCGGGCAAGCCGGTGATTGAAAGCCTGGGCCTGCCGGGCTTCGGCTACCACAGCGACAAGGCCGAGTACGTCGACACCAGCGCCATCCCGCGCCGCCTGTACATGGCCGCGCGGCTGATCATGGACCTGGGCGCCGGCAAGTAGCCGCTGCAGGCCCGCGCCAAGAAAAAAAACACAGGAGACACAGCCATGCTGCTCAGTGCCGACCAGGAAGCCATCCGCGACGCGGTGCGCGCGTTCTCGCAAGCCGAACTCTGGCCCCACGCCCCGCGCTGGGACCGCGAGCACATCTTTTCGAAGGAAGCGCACCAGGGCCTCGCGGCGCTGGGCGCCTACGGCATCTGCGTGCCCGAGGAGCACGGCGGCGCCGGCCTCGACTACCTGACGCTCGCGCTCGTGCTCGAGGAAATCGCCGCCGGCGACGGCGGCACCAGCACCGCCATCAGCGTGACCAACTGCCCGGTCAACGCCATCATGCTGCGTTACGGCAATGCACAGCAGAAGAAGCAGTGGCTGGAGCCGCTGGCGCAAGGACAGATGCTCGGCGCGTTCTGCCTCACCGAGCCGCAGGCCGGCAGCGACGCATCGAGCCTGCGCACCACCGCGCGCAAAGACGCCGACGGCTGGGTCATCGATGGCGTCAAGCAGTTCATCACCAGCGGCAAGAACGGCCAGGTGGCGATCGTGATCGCGGTCACCGACAAGGCCGCGGGCAAGCGTGGCATGAGCGCGTTCATCGTGCCGACCGATGCGCCGGGCTACAACGTGGCGCGGCTCGAGGACAAGCTCGGCCAGCACAGCAGCGACACCGCGCAGATCAACTTCGACGGCTGCCGCATCCCGGCCGAGAACCTGATCGGGCAAGAGGGCGAGGGCTACAAGATCGCGCTTGGCGCGCTCGAGGGCGGACGCATCGGCATCGCGGCGCAGAGTGTGGGCATGGCGCGCAGCGCGTTCGAGGTCGCACTCGCCTATGCGAAGGAACGCCAGGCCTTCGGCGGCGCGATCTTCGACCAGCAGGCCGTGGGCTTCCGCCTTGCGGACTGCGCCACGCAGCTCGAGGCGGCGCGGCAGCTCATCTGGCATGCCGCGAGCCTGCGCGATGCAGGCCGGCCCTGCCTCAAGGAAGCCGCGATGGCCAAGCTGTTCGCGAGCGAGATGGCCGAGCGTGTCTGCAGTGCCGCCATCCAGACGCTCGGCGGCTACGGCTATGTGAACGACTTTCCGCTCGAGCGCATCTACCGCGACGTGCGGGTGTGCCAGATCTACGAAGGCACGTCGGACATCCAGAAGCTCCTGATCCAGCGCGCGCTGGCCTGAGCGCCCGCCGCGCTTTCTGTCATCGGTTTCGACGACAGACAGCATCGCGGCGCCGGTGCAGCATGGCGGCCTCGTCATCGGAGGTTCTGTCGTGCCCAAGTCGTCCAAGAAAACCGTTTCCCTTTCCCTTCTGCTGTGCAGCGCCGCCGCCGCAGCCGCGCAGCCTGCCGCCGGCGACATCGCCGTGCTCACCGCCAGCGAAGCGGTCCGGCAGCTTTGCGCCGGCACGCTCTCCAGCGAGCAACTGGTGACGGCCTCGATCGCGCGGGCCAAGGCCCGGCCGGAGCTGAATGCCTTCGTCACGCTCGACGAAGCGGGCGCGCTGAAGGCTGCGCGCGCCGCCGATGCGCAGCAACGCCAGCGCCAGCGTAGCGGCGCTGCGTGCAAGGCGCTGGCCGGGCTGCCCGTGGTCATCAAGGACAACATCCAGGTGCAGGGCCTGCCCGCCACGGCCGGCACGCCGGCGCTGAAGGGCTTCGTGCCCGCTGCCGATGCGCCGGTGGTCGCGAAGCTGCGCGCGGCCGGCGCCGTGATCCTCGGCAAGACGAGCATGCACGAGCTGGCCTTCGGCGTGACGGGATGGAATCCGGCGTTCCAGAGCGGGCCCGAGGTGGGCGTGCGCAATGCCTACGACGCAAGCCGCATCGCGGGCGGTTCGTCGTCCGGCAATGGCGCGGCGCTGGGCGCGCGCATCGTGACGGCCGCACTGGGCACCGACACCGGCGGCTCGGTGCGCATCCCGTGCGCGTTCAACGGCTGCGCCGCATTGCGGCCGAGCATCGGGCGCTATCCACAGCAGGGCATCGCGCCCATTTCGCACACCCGGGACACCGCAGGGCCGATGGCCGCGTCGGTGGCCGACCTCGCGCTGCTCGACCGCGTGATCGCCGGAGGCGGGGCGATTCGCCCGGCCGACCTGAAGCGCGTGCGGCTCGGCGTGGTGCCTGCCTTCCACGAGAACCTCGACGCTGACACGCGCGCGGCCACCGACGCCGCGCTCGCCAGGCTGCGCGAAGCCGGCGCAACGCTGGTCGAGGTGGAGATGCCGAAGCTCATGGAACTCAACGGCGCCATCGGCTTTCCGCTGGCGCTCTACGAGGCGCACGACGACATGGTGGGCTACCTCGCGAAGTACCGCACCGGCGTCGACATGGCGCAGCTGGTCGCCGGCATTGCGAGCGCCGACGTCAAGGGCACCTTCGAGACCTTCGTCGTGCCACGCAAGCTGCCTGCGCCGAATGGCCTGGTCGATGCGAAGCCGGCCTACGACAACGCCATGAAGGTCGCGCGGCCGGCGCTGCAGAAGCTCTATCGCGACACCTTCGCGACGCACCGCCTCGATGCGCTGGTGTTCGCCACCGTGCCGCGCGTGGCGCTCGCGGCCGGGCCGGAGTCGAGCAGTCCCGAGAACTTCGGCGCGCTGATCCAGAACACCGACCCGGGGAGCAATGCCGGCATTCCGGGCCTGCAACTGCCATCGGGGATCGGCGCGGCGAGCGGGTTGCCGATCGGGCTGGAGTTCGACGGCCCCGCCGGCAGCGATCGCCGGTTGCTGGCGCTGGGGCTCGCGGTGGAAGCCGTGCTCGGGCGCATCGCCGCGCCGAAGTAGCGCGGCAGGGGGCGGCTCATTCAGCGCGTGGCCGGTGCTTCCGCGCCCATGCGTGCCGCCAGCGCCGAGCGCCGTTCGATGCCGAGCTTGTCGAAGGTGCGGCGCAGGTAGGTCCGCACCGTCGGCACGCCCACGCCCATGCGCCGCGCGATCTCCTTGTCGGTCAGGCCCTGCCGCACCGCGTCGGCCACCTGCTGCTCGCGCGCACTCAGCAGCGATGCGGCCGGCGCGCGATGCTGCTGCGCGCGCCTGAGCGCGCCGGCGAATGCCGGCTCCACCAGGTCGAGCAGTGCCTTCTCGTGGTCGCCGAAGTCGCTGCGGCCCTTGCGGCGCCAGATGCGCAGGTCGCCCAACGCATGCGCGCCTTCGAACGCATGAAGGTTCATGCCCCAGTGCAGGCCGTCGCGCGCGAGGAAGTCGCCGAAGAACGGCGTGCGCATCAGCGCGCGCTGCGGCATCACTTCGGTCACGCGCGTCGCTCGCCGCCGCGACTGCAGCACGAAGGTGATCGGGTCGTGGTGCTGGTGCCATTCGGCATAGCGGTCGAGGTTGGCCGGGTCCATGTTGAGGGCCACGCGCTCGCCGAAGCTGCCGTGCTCGGCGTGCCAGACGTACGAGGCGAACTGGTCGGCCCGCAGCAGGTCGAGCAGCGCCCAGCCAAGGCGCTCGCGGATCTCGCGCTCGCCGCGGTCTTCTGCCAACAGCGTGAAGACGCCGCGCAGCGCTTTGTGCTCGGAGGCCGTGAGGTACATCGCATCATCTCCTCGTGCCGGAAGCCTAGCTTGTAGCAAGCGCCGCGCCAACGGTGGATGCACCCATCCGGCGCGCCGCGGGGGGCGCCGCGCGGAAATGTTCCAATAGCGGTCTCCATGAGCGCCACCGATCCCACCTCCGGACCCTGCCCCTGCGGCCGCACCGACCGCCGCGACAAGCCCATCGGCTACACGATGTGCTGCGGCCGCTACGTCGACGACTTCGAGCACACGCCCGCGCCCGACGCCGAGTCGCTGATGCGCTCGCGCTATACCGCCTTCGTGCTGGAGCGCGCCCCCTACCTGCTCGCCACCTGGCATCCGACGAAGCGGCCGGCGTCGATCGACTTCGAGCCGGGCGTCAAATGGCTGGGGCTCGATGTGCGTTCGCGCTCGGTGCTCGACGCCGACCATGCCGAAGTCGAATTCGTCGCGCGCCAGCGCAGCGCTTCCAGCGGTGCCGCCACGCGCCTGCACGAGCGCAGCCGCTTCGTGCGCGAGGGCGAGCGCTGGTACTACCTCGACGGCGACCTGCAGCAGCCTGCCGGTTGACGCCCCGTGCGGCGGCCCGCACAATAGGCACCGCTCCGGGGTGCACGCATGTGGCGTGCTGAGATGGCAAGCTGCCGACCCGCGAACTTGATCCGGGTCATACCGGCGTAAGAAGAGCTGCACTCCCTGACTTCGGTCCGCCACACCATCTTGTGGCGGGCATCTGCCGAAGGCCACCGAGCGATTGCGGAGCACCCTGTCTTTCCACAAGGAGTGCCCGATCGATGAATGCCCCCGATAAGTTCACCTCGCTGCTGTCGCTGACGCGCGAGCCGTTCCCCGCATCGCACAAGTGCGTCATTCCCGGCAGCCGGCCCGACCTCGCCGTGCCTGTGCGTGACGTTCAGCTCACCAACGGCGAGACGGTCTCGCTCTACGACACCTCGGGTCCGTACACCGACCCGAAGGTCGAGATCGACGTGCGCCGCGGCCTGCCCGACGTGCGCGGCGCATGGGTCGCCGAACGCAACGACACCGAAAGCTACGAAGGCCGCATGCACCATGCGCTCGACGACGGCGCCAAGAACGAAGACCGCGATGCCCAGCGCCTGGCCGAACTGCGCGCCGGCGCCTCGGCATTGCAGCGCACGCCGCGCCGCGCCAAGTCGGGCGCCAACGTGACGCAGATGCACTATGCGCGCCGTGGCATCGTCACGCCCGAGATGGAGTACGTGGCGCTGCGCGAGAACGGCAAGCGCGAGTGGATGGCCGAGTACCTCGCCAACGAGGAGCGTGCGAGGCGCGTGGCCGGCAACCCGATGGGTGCGCAGATTCCGCGCATCATCACGCCCGAGTTCGTGCGCGACGAAGTGGCGCGCGGCCGCGCGATCATTCCCGCGAACATCAACCACCCCGAAGTCGAGCCGATGGCCATCGGCCGCAACTTCAAGGTCAAGATCAACGCCAACATCGGCAACTCGGCCGTCACCTCGAGCATCGAGGAAGAGGTGGAAAAGCTCGTCTGGGCCATCCGCTGGGGCGCCGACAACGTGATGGACCTGTCGACCGGCAGGAACATCCACACCACGCGCGACTGGATCGTGCGCAACAGCCCCGTGCCGATCGGCACCGTGCCGATCTACCAGGCGCTCGAGAAGGTCGGTGGCGTGGCCGAGGACCTGACCTGGGAGATCTACCGCGACACGCTGATCGAGCAGGCCGAGCAGGGCGTGGACTACTTCACCATCCACGCCGGCCTGCGCCTGGCGTTCATCCACCTGACGGCCGACCGCATGACCGGCATCGTCTCGCGCGGTGGCTCGATCATGGCCAAGTGGTGCATCGCGCACCACAAGGAGAGCTTCCTCTACACGCACTTCGAAGACATCTGCGACATCATGAAGGCCTACGACGTGAGCTTCTCGCTCGGCGACGGCCTGCGCCCCGGCTCGGGTGCCGACGCCAATGACGAGGCGCAGTTCGCCGAACTGCGCACGCTCGGAGAGCTCACGCAGATCGCCTGGAAGCACGACGTGCAGACCATGATCGAAGGGCCGGGCCATGTGCCGATGCACATGATCCAGGCCAACATGGACGAGCAGCTCAAGCACTGCCACGAGGCGCCGTTCTACACGCTCGGGCCGCTGACGATCGACATCGCGCCAGGCTACGACCACATCTCGAGCGCGATCGGCGCCGCGATGATCGGCTGGGCCGGCACCGCGATGCTCTGCTACGTGACGCCGAAGGAGCACCTCGGCCTGCCGGACCGCGACGACGTGAAGCAGGGGATCATTGCGTACAAGATCGCCGCGCACGCGGCCGACGTGGCGAAGGGGCATCCCGGCGCGCGCTCGCGCGACGATGCTCTGAGCAAGGCGCGCTTCGAGTTCCGTTGGCAGGACCAGTTCAACCTCGGGCTCGACCCCGACACCGCGCGTGAATTCCACGACGAGACGCTGCCGAAGGATTCGAGCAAGGTGGCGCACTTCTGTTCGATGTGCGGGCCGAAGTTCTGCTCGATGAAGATCACGCAGGAGGTGCGGGAGTACGCGGCGAAGAAGGGGGTGGCCGAGGCGGAAGCGGCTTCGGCCGGCATGGCCGAGAAGTCGCGGGAGTTCGTGGCGGGGGGTGGGGAGATGTACATACCGATTCGGGCTGTGTCGTCCTGATTGGTCTTGCTCCCTCTCCCTCCGGGAGAGGGCTGGGGTGAGGGCGGCGGTGGTGGATACGGCGCGCTTCTGGCAAAGCCGCCAGCCCTCACCCTGACCCTCTCCCGGGGGGAGAGGGAAAAGAGGTAGAGCCCCGCGGGATTGCTACCATTCCCACTCCGCCTGAACCAAGCCCCGCAATGCCCACCTTCCCCTTCGCCGCAGTCCTCTTCGACTGCGACGGTGTACTCGTCGACTCCGAGCCCATCACCAACCGCGTGCTCGCCGAAATGCTCGGCGAGCTCGGCTGGCATCTCAGCACCGAAGAGGCGATGAACGCCTTCACCGGCAAGGCCGTGAAGGACGAGGCCGCGCTCATCGAATCGAAGACCGGCGTGCGGATCACCGAGGACTGGCTCAAGACCTTCCGCGGCCGCCGCAACGAAGCGCTCGAACGCGACCTCGAGGCCATTCCCCATGCGCTCGACGCGATCCGCAAGATCCACGCCACGCTAGACGGGCGCATCGCCTGCGCCTCGGGCGCGGATCGCCACAAGGTCGAGCTGCAGCTGGCCAAGACGGGCCTGATCGAGTTCTTCGAGGGCCGCATCTTCAGCGGCCACGAGATGCCGCGCTCCAAGCCGCATCCCGACGTGTACCTCGCAGCAGCGGCAGCGCTGGGCGTCGATCCGAAGCGCTGCGCGGTGGTCGAAGACACCGTGACGGGCGCCGCCGCCGGCGTGGCCGCAGGCGCCACGGTGTTCGGCTACAGCACCGGCGAATCAGGCCACAGCGGACCCGAGGCACTGCGCAGCGTCGGTGCGCTGCAGGTGTTCAGCGACATGCGCGAACTGCCCGCATTGCTCGCCGCGCACGGCATGCAGCAGGCCTGAAACCCCTGCGGCGAACAGGCCCGCGCGCTTTCTGCTGCAATGGCAACGAGCACGTTCACAAGGAGCCAGACCCCGATGACTTCCGAATACCAGACGGCGCAGCCCGAGCGCGCCGAGATCGATGCCCTCGAAGGCCCCGCCGTGGTCGAGTTCGGCACCAACTGGTGCGGCATCTGCAAGGCCGCGCAGCCGAACATCGCCGAGGCCTTTGCCCAGTACCCGCACATCCGCCGCATCAAGGTCGAGGACGGCAGCGGGCGGCCGCTCGGCCGCTCGTTCGGCGTGCGCCTCTGGCCCACGCTGGTGTTCATGCGCGACGGCAAGGAAGTCGCCAAGCTCGTGCGCCCCGAGGACAGCGCTTCCATCGCCGCGGCGCTGGCGCGCATCGACGCACCTGCGGCCGCCTGAGCGCTACTTCTACTTCTTCACCTGCTGGCGGAAATCGCTCGGCGCCTGCCCGGTCCATTGCAGGAAGGCGCGCGCGAAGCTCTTCTCGTTGCGAAAGCCCACCGCCAGCGCCACCTGCTTGATGGGGCGCGCCGTGCGGCGCAGCAGGTCCACGGCCATCTCGTGGCGCACCTCGTTCTTCAGCGCCTGGAGCGAGGTTCCTTCCTCGTGCAACTGCCGGTGCAGCGTGCGGCTCGACACATTGAGCCATGCGGACAGCCCCTCGGCGGTGGTGGCTTCGCCGGCGTGCGAGCGCAGCAGTTCGCGCACGCGCTGGCCCAGCAGCCGGTCGCGCCGGTACTGCAGGATCGTGAGGGGTAGCGCCCGCTTGAGCATGGTGCGCAACGCGCGCTCGTCGCGCTGCAAGGGCAGGGCGAGGTAGCGCTCGTCGAACGCGATGCTCGCGCAGGCCGCGTCGAAGCGCGTGTCGGGCGTGAACATCGACGCATAGGCATCGCGGTGTGCCGGCGCCGCGAACGGAAAGCTGGCCTGGCGCAGCGAGATGCGCGAGTCGATGGCCCAGCACATGTAGCCGTGCATGAAGCGCAGGCTCGTCACCAGGCAGAACTCGCGGAATGCGTCGTCGAGCGCGCGGCGTTCGGCCACGCGCAGCGTGGCGACACCGCCCGCCATCTCGAGCGACAGGCCGATGTCGTCGGTCAGCAGGTGGTGGTGGCGGCACCAGCGCTTGATCGCCACGCCCAGGTCGGGCGCGGTCAGCGAGGCGCGGCACAGCATGCCGTAACTGCCCCAGGGCAGCCGGCGCGAGAACCAGCCGAGCGCTTCGTCGTCGAGTTCCTGCATGGCGTGATCCGACAGCACCTCGAACTGCGCGGCCGTGACCCGGGCGTCGGGCCGGGCCAGTTCGCGCGGCGTGATCTGTGCCGCGCGCAGCGCCTCGGACGGATCGATGCCATAGCGCTGGTAGCCGCGCACGATGGCTCGCACGAAGGCCATTGGCGTGACGGCGCGGGCGGGTCTGAGAAAGGCAGGAGACGACATCGGATGGCAGGCGCGGCGTGGCGCATTTTGCAACCATTGTGGCGCCAATTGCGGCGCGGCCAGGCGTAAGCTGCGTGGTTCCAAGCGCCAATCCGCGTGGGACCGCCTGCGCGCCGACCCCTCAGAGGAGACAAGACACATGCACGATCCCGGCCTGAACTTCGACCTGGGCGAGACCATCGACTCGCTGCGCAGCGCCATCCAGGACTTCGCGGCCCATGAAATCGCGCCGCGCGCGGCCGACATCGACAGCGACAACCTGTTCCCGCACGACCTCTGGAAGAAGCTCGGCGACCTCGGCCTGCACGGCATGACGGTGAAGGAAGAGTTCGGCGGCACCGAGCTCGGCTACCTCGCGCACATCGTCGCGATGGAAGAGGTCTCGCGCGCCTCGGCGTCGGTGGGGCTTTCGTACGGCGCGCACTCCAACCTGTGCGTGAACCAGATCCACCGCAACGGCAGCGACGCGCAAAAGAAGAAATACCTGCCCAAGCTGGTGAGCGGCGAGCATGTGGGCGCACTGGCCATGAGCGAGCCGAACGCCGGCTCCGACGTGGTCAGCATGAAGCTCAAGGCCGAGAAGAAGGACGGCCACTACGTGCTCAACGGCGGCAAGATGTGGATCACCAACGGCGGCGACGCCGACACGCTGGTCATCTACGCCAAGACCGAGCCCGAGATGGGCGCGCGCGGCATGACGGCCTTCATCGTCGAGAAGGGCTTCAAGGGCTTCTCGGCCGGCACCAAGCTCGACAAGCTCGGCATGCGCGGCTCCAACACCTATCCGCTGTTCTTCGACAACTGCGAAGTGCCCGAGGAGAACGTGCTCGGCGGCGAAGGCCAGGGTGCCAAGGTGCTGATGAGCGGCCTCGACTACGAGCGCGCGGTGCTCTCGGGCGGCCCGCTCGGGATCATGGCCGCCTGCATGGACGCGGTGCTGCCCTTCGTGCACGAGCGCAAGCAGTTCGGCCAGAGCATCGGCGAGTTCCAGCTCATGCAGGGCAAGCTGGCCGACATGTACTCGACCTGGCAGGCCACGCGCGCCTACGTCTACGCGGTGGGCAAGGCCTGCGACCGCAATGACCACGCCCGCACCTTCCGCAAGGACGCGGCCGGCGCGATCCTCTATTCGGCCGAGAAGGCGACCTGGATGGCCGGCGAGGCAATCCAGGCGCTGGGCGGCGTGGGCTACACGAAGGACTTTCCGGTCGAGCGGCTCTGGCGCGATGCCAAGCTGTACGAGATCGGCGCGGGCACGAGCGAGATCCGGCGCATGCTGATCGGACGCGAGCTGTTCTCGGAAACCGCCTGAACGGGTTTTTCTCCCTCCCTTCCGGGGGAGGGCAGGGGTGGGGGCGAGCGGCGTTCGATGAAGCATTGCGCTGAAAAGCTGGCTGCGAGCCCCCATCCCAACCTTCCCCCGGAAGGGGAAGGAGCAAGACAAGGAGACAAGAACATGAGCATGACTGCTGCGTTGAACGAAAGCTACGGCAAGGGCGCCACCGACGTCCCGCTGATCGAACAGACCCTCGGCGATTTCTTCGACGGCATGGTCGAGAAGCAACCCGAACGCGAAGCCCTGGTCAGTCGCCATGAAGGCCTGCGCTTCACCTACCGCGAACTGCAGGCCGAAGCCAACCGCCTCGCGAGCGCGCTGCTGAAACTCGGCCTGGCACCCGGCGACCGCGTCGGCATCTGGTCGCACAACAATGCGCCGTGGGTGCTGATGCAGATCGCCACCGCCAAGGTCGGCCTTGTCCTCGTCAACATCAACCCGGCCTACCGCACCGCCGAGCTCGAATACGCACTCAACAAGGTCGGCTGCAAGGCGCTGGTGACCATGGCCCGCTTCAAGACCAGCGACTACCTGGCGATGCTGCGCGAACTCGGACCCGAACGCCTGCCGCAGCTTGCGCACACCTTCTGGATCGACGGCAAGGATGCACCCGACGAGTCCGGCATGCAGCGCTTCAGCGCGCTGCTCGCGAGCGGCGATGCGGCCGATGCGAAGGTGCAGCAGGTCCAGAAGACGCTGAAGGCGACCGACCCGATCAACATCCAGTTCACCAGCGGCACGACGGGCTTTCCCAAGGGCGCGACGCTGACGCACCGCAACATCCTCAACAACGGCTTCTTCATCGGCGAATGCATGAAGCTCACGCCGGCCGACCGGTTGTGCATTCCGGTGCCGCTGTACCACTGCTTCGGCATGGTGCTCGGCAACCTGGCCTGCCTCACGCATGGCGCGGCCATCGTGTACCCGAACGACGGCTTCGATCCGCTCACCGTGCTCGAGACCGTGGAGGCCGAGAAGTGCACCGGGCTGCACGGCGTGCCCACGATGTTCATCGCCGAACTCGACCATCCGCGCTTCAAGGAGTTCGACCTGTCCACGCTGCGCACCGGCATCATGGCCGGCTCGCCGTGCCCGATCGAGGTGATGAAGCGCGTGGTCAACGAGATGCACCTCGGCGAGATCACCATCGCCTACGGCATGACCGAGACCAGCCCCGTGAGCTGCCAGAGCAGCACCGACACGCCGCTCGACCGGCGCGTGTCCACCGTCGGCACGGTGCAGCCGCACGTCGAGGTGAAGATCGTCGATCCCGAGACCGGCGCCATCGTCGCGCCCGGGCAGTCGGGCGAGCTGTGCACGCGCGGCTACCTCGTGATGCATGGCTACTGGGACGACGAGCCCAAGACGCGCGAGGCCATCGACGCCGAGCGCTGGATGCACACCGGCGACCTCGCCACCATGGACGCCGAGGGCTACGTCAACATCGTCGGGCGCATCAAGGACATGGTGATCCGCGGCGGCGAGAACATCTATCCGCGCGAGATCGAAGAGTTTCTCTACCGCCATCCGAAGGTCCAGGACGTGCAGGTGGTCGGCCTGCCCGATCGCAAGTACGGCGAGGAGCTCTGCGCCTGGATCATTCCCAAGCCCGGCCAGATGCTCGAAGAGGCCGAGGTGCGCGACTTCTGCAAGGGCCAGATCGCGCACTACAAGGTGCCGAAGTACATCCGCTTCGTCGAAGCGTTCCCGATGACCGTGACCGGCAAGATCCAGAAATTCAAGATCCGCGAAGCGATGGCCGAACAGCTCGGCCTCGAACAAGAAAAGACAGCATGAGCGCCGCGCAGAACCGCTTCAAGCAAGCTCGCTCCCCCTTGGGGGGAAGTGAGGACACGACAGTGCCGAACAAAGGGGCCCAATGAGCAAGATCGAAACCAAACTCAACGCCCGCTCCGCGGACTTCCAGGCCAATGCCGCCGCCATGCGAGCGCTGGTCGACGACCTTCGCGCGCAGTTCGCCAAGGTAGAGCAGGGCGGCGGCGAGGCCGCGCGCGCCAAGCACACCGCACGCGGCAAGCTGCTGCCGCGCGACCGCGTGGCCGAGCTGCTCGACCCGGGCACGCCGTTCCTCGAGATCTCGCCGCTCGCCGCGCACGGCATGTACAAGGGCGACGCGCCCGGCGCCGGCCTGATCGCGGGCATCGGCCGCGTCAACGGTGTCGACTGCATGGTGGTGTGCAACGACGCCACCGTGAAGGGCGGCACCTACTACCCGATGACGGTCAAGAAGCACCTGCGCGCACAGGAGATCGCCGAGCAGAACCGCCTGCCGTGCATCTACCTCGTCGACTCGGGCGGCGCCAACCTGCCGAACCAGGACGAGGTGTTTCCCGACCGCGACCACTTCGGCCGCATCTTCTACAACCAGGCCAATATGAGCGCCCAGGGCATCCCGCAGATCGCGGTCGTCATGGGCTCGTGCACGGCCGGCGGCGCCTATGTGCCGGCCATGAGCGACGAGTCGATCATCGTCAAGAACCAGGGCACCATCTTTCTCGGCGGCCCGCCGCTCGTGAAGGCGGCCACGGGCGAGGTCGTCACGGCCGAAGACCTCGGCGGCGGCGACGTGCACACCCGCCTGTCGGGCGTGGTCGACCACCTGGCGCAGAACGACCTGCATGCGCTCGCGCTGGCGCGCTCGGCGGTGGCGAACCTCAATGCGCAGCGGGGCGAAGAACAACGCGCCGCCCCGGCGGCCGACGAGGTGCGCGCACCCCTGTTCCCGCGCGAGGAACTCTACGGCGTGATCCCCACCGACACGCGCAAGCCCTTCGACGTGCGCGAGATCATTGCGCGCATCGTCGACGGCAGCGAGTTCCACGAGTTCAAGGCCCGATTCGGCGCCACGCTGGTCTGCGGCTTTGCCGAGATCGAAGGCATGCCGGTCGGCATCGTCGCGAACAACGGCATCCTGTTCAGCGAATCGGCGCAGAAGGGTGCGCACTTCATCGAGCTGTGCTGCCACCGCAAGATCCCGCTGGTGTTCCTGCAGAACATCACGGGCTTCATGGTCGGGCGCAAGTACGAGAACGAAGGCATCGCACGGCACGGCGCCAAGATGGTGACCGCCGTGGCCACCGCCAACGTGCCCAAGTTCACCATCATCATCGGCGGCAGCTTCGGTGCCGGCAACTACGGCATGTGCGGCCGGGCCTACAGCCCGCGCTTCCTCTGGATGTGGCCCAACGCGCGCATCAGCGTGATGGGCGGCGAGCAGGCCGCGAGCGTGCTGGCCACGGTCAAGCGCGACGGCATCGAACTGAAGGGCGGCAGCTGGAGCAAGGAAGAGGAAGAAGCCTTCAAGGCGCCGATCCGCCAGCAGTACGAAGACCAGGGCCACCCCTACTACGCGAGTGCACGGCTCTGGGACGACGGCATCATCGATCCGGCCGACACGCGCCGCGTGCTCGCGCTCGGTCTGGCCGCTGCGCGCCATGCGCCCATTCCCGAACCCCGCTTCGGCATCTTCCGGATGTGACATGACCACCTTCACCAAGCTCAAGCTCGAATCCGGCGATGGCCCGGTCGCGCGCATCTGGCTCGACCAGCCCGACGCGCGCAATGCCTTCGACGACACGGTGATCGCCGAGCTCGCGCAGGCCTTCACCGAAGCCGGCGCCGCGCCGCAGGTCAGGGCCATCGTGCTCGGCGCCAACGGCCCGGCGTTCTGCGCGGGCGCCAACCTGCACTGGATGCGCCGCATGGCCGACTACACGCGCGACGAGAACATTGCCGACGCTGGCAAGCTCGCCGCCATGCTGCGCACCATCGCCGAATGCCCCAAGCCCACCATCGCGCGGGTACAGGGCGACGTGTATGCCGGCGGCATGGGCCTGGTGGCCGCGTGCGACATGGCCGTGAGCGTCGACAGCGCCTGGTACTGCCTCAGCGAAGTGAAGATCGGCCTCGTGCCCGCGACCATCAGCCCGTACGTGCTGCGCGCGATGGGCACGCGGGCTTCGCAGCGCTACTTCCTCACGGCCGAGCGCTTCAGCGCCGCCGAGGCGCACCGCATCGGCTTCGTGCACGAGGTGGTCGCGGTCGAGGCGCTCGATGCCAAGGTCGACGAACTGCTGAAGGCGCTCACCGGCGCGAGCCCCGCTGCGGTGCGTGCCTGCAAGCAGCTGATCGCCGACGTGGACGGCCGCCAGATCGACGACGCGCTGGTCGCGAAGACGGTCGAGGGCATCGCCGACATCCGCGCCAGCGACGAAGGCCGCGAGGGCGTGCAGGCCTTCCTGCAGAAACGCAAGCCTTCGTGGCTGGGCCGCTGAGCGCGCACGCATGACCGCGCTCGACATGCCCCAGCTGCTCGCACTGGCCGCCGCCATCGGCTGGGCCAGCGGCGTGCGCCTCTACCTCGTGGTGCTGCTGACGGGCCTCGTCGGCTATTTCGGCTGGGTGCCGCTGCCGGGCGGGCTGCAAATGCTCGCGCATCCGGTCGTCATCGCGGCGAGCGGCTTCATGGTCTTCATCGAGTTCTTCGCCGACAAGATCCCGGGGCTCGATTCGCTTTGGGACATGGTGCACACCGCGATCCGCATCCCGGCCGGCGCAGCGCTCGCGGCCAGCGTGTTCGGCGCCGACCATGGCGTGATGGCGATCGTCGCGGCACTGCTCGGCGGCGGCTTCGCTGCGACCGCGCATGCGGCCAAGGCCACCACGCGCGCCGCGATCAACACCTCGCCCGAGCCGTTCTCGAACGTGGGCGCCTCGCTGGTCGAAGACACGATGGTGCCCGCGGGGCTGTGGCTGGCGGTGGCGCACCCGTTCGTGTTCCTCGTGCTGTTCGTGCTGGTGCTGGTCGCGAGCGTGTGGCTCATCCGCAAAAGCTGGCGCTTCCTCCGGGCGCTGTTCAGCCGCGTGGCCCGCATCTTCAGCGGCCGATCCGATCCGGGCGTCGTGCCCGCGTTTCAACTGAAAAAGAATCCTCCGGGAGACGCCTCGAATGTTCAAGAAAATCCTCATCGCTAACCGTGGCGAGATCGCCTGCCGGGTGGCTGCCACCGCGCGCCGCATGGCCATCCGCACCGTCGCCGTGTATTCCGACGCCGATGCGCACGCGAACCATGTGCGCGCCTGCGACGAGTCGGTGCACCTCGGCGGCAGCGCGCCCAAGGACAGCTACCTGCGCTGGCAGAAGATCCTCGAAGCCGCCAAGGCCACGGGCGCCGAGGCGGTGCATCCGGGCTACGGCTTTCTGAGCGAGAACGAGGAGTTCGCCCAGGCCTGCGCCGACGCGGGACTGGTCTTCATCGGCCCGCCGCCTTCGGCCATCAAGGCGATGGGGCTCAAGGCCGAGTCGAAGCAGCTGATGGAAAAGGCCGGCGTGCCGCTGGTGCCCGGCTACCACGGCCATGACCAGGACCCGGCGCTGCTGCAGCGCGAGGCCGACCGCATCGGCTATCCGGTGCTCATCAAGGCCAGCGCGGGCGGCGGCGGCAAGGGCATGCGCGCGGTCGACAAGGCGGCCGACTTCGAGGCCGCGCTCGCCTCGTGCAAGCGCGAGGCGATCAACAGCTTCGGCGACGATGCGGTGCTGATCGAGAAATACGTGCAGCGCCCGCGCCACATCGAGATCCAGGTGTTCGGCGATGCGCACGGCAACTACGTCTACCTGTTCGAGCGCGACTGCTCGGTGCAGCGGCGCCACCAGAAGGTGCTCGAGGAAGCGCCCGCGCCTGGCATGACCGAGGCGATGCGCAAGCAGATGGGCGAGGCGGCCGTGGCTGCGGCGCGCGCGGTGAACTACGTCGGCGCGGGCACGGTGGAGTTCATCGTGGAGCAGCGGGACGGCGGTGAGATGAATTTTTTCTTCATGGAGATGAACACCCGCTTGCAGGTGGAACATCCCGTCACCGAAGCCATCACCGGGCTCGACCTCGTCGAATGGCAATTGCGCGTGGCGTCGGGCGAGCTGCTGCCGGCGCAGCAAGCCGAGTTGCAGATCCACGGCCACGCGATCGAGGCCCGCATCTGCGCCGAGAACCCCGACAACAACTTCCTGCCCGCGACCGGCACGCTGCGCGTCTACCGCAAGCCACAGGCCACGGCGTTCCAACGCAGCCGCGTGCGCATCGACGACGGCGTGCGCGAGGGCGGCGAGATCTCGCCCTACTACGACTCGATGATCGCCAAGCTGATCGTGCACGGCGCCACGCGCGGCGAGGCGCTCGCGCGGCTCGATGCGGCGCTGGCGCAGGTGCACATCGTCGGCGTCGCGACCAACGTGCAGTTCCTGCGCGGCGTGCTCGCGACCGACTCGTTCGCCAAGGCAAATCTCGACACGGCGCTGATCGAGCGCGAGCGCGCCGTGCTGTTCGACCGTGAGCCGCTGGGCCTGCCGCTCGCGGCTGCCGCGGCGATCACGCGCACGCTGGTGGCCGAGGGCGCCGCGGCCGGCGCGTCCGACCCGTTTGCGCGCCGCGACGGCTGGCGTGCACTGGGCGCCTACACGCGCCGCTTCGATGTCGAGTTCCGCGGCGAGGCGCAGACCGCCTTGCTCACGTTCCGGCACGACGGCAGCCTCTGGCTCGAAGTCGGCGGTGTCGCGGGCCCGCTGACCGTCGGGCGTTTTCCTTCGGGCGAGTTCGAACTCGACTTCGCGGGCAACCGGCAGACGGTGAACGTCTACCTCGACGACGCGACGGCGCATGTCTTCGCAGCGAAGGGCGCCACGAAGATCACTGCCGTCGATCGCCTCGCGCATGCCGGTGACACACAGGCCGAAGGCGGCCGGCTCACCGCGCCGATGCCGGGCAAGGTCGTGTCGTTCGCGGTGAAGGCCGGCGACAAGGTCAGCCGCGGCCAGCCGCTGGCAGTGATGGAAGCCATGAAGATGGAGCACACCATCGCCGCGCCGGCCGACGGCACGGTCGAAGAGCTGCTGTTCGCGCCGGGCGAGCAGGTGGGCGAGGGCGACGAACTGCTGCGGATGGCGACCGCGGCGCCCTGAAGAAAAAAATTAACCCCGCTGCAGGCGCCGGCGCGTAACAGCCGAGGTCGTCATCACTCAAGGAACGCCATGACCGCTTCTCGCCTGCCTTCGGGCTCCCCCCGCCTTCTTGCCGACCGCCTGCGCGCGGGCGGCCTGCTGCTTGCACTGGCCGCCGCGCTGTCGCTGGCCGGCTGCGGCCGCGACAGGGACGCCAACAACCACAGCAGCGAGCCGGTCGCACCGCCGGCCATGGCCCCGGCCCCGGCCGGCGGCATGGCGATGAAGGCACAGCGCATGCAGCCGGCCGCGGAATCCAGCGCGTCGTCGAACATGCGGCAGGACGTGCAGCAGGATGCGCCGCTGCAGCGCTTCCTCGCGGTGCGGCAGGAGCTCGTCGTCGAGGTGCCGCCCGACCAGCTCGCGGCGGCCTTTGAAAAGATGCGCGATCTCTGCGGCACGCTGCAGTGCGAGCTGCTCTCGGCCTCGCTGCTGCGCGAAACGCCGCGGCAGCCCGGCAGCGCCATGCTCGAAGTGCGTGTTGCGCCGGCCGAGGTCGACAAGCTGCTCGGCGGGCTGGCGGGCGTCGCGAGCGTGGTCTCGCACACCACGACCAGCGAGGACAAGACCGTCGAGGTGATCGACGTCGAGGCCCGCATCAAGAACCGCACCGAGTTTCGCGACAGCCTGCGCGCGATGCTGGGCGATACCGTCACCAAGCGCACCATGGCCGACCTGCTGGCGATCCAGCGCACGCTGTCGAACACGCAGGCCGAACTCGACGCCACCGCCACGCAGCGCAAGGTGCTGGCGCAGCAGACCAGCAAGCAGCACATCCAGATCCAGTTCACGCCGAAGCGCGTGCTGGTAGCGGGCGGCGGCGACGGCTACAGCCCGATGAGGGAGGCGCTGCGCAACGCGGGTGCGGTGCTGGCCGAAAGCGTCGGCGCGCTGATCACCTTCGTGGCGGCGGCGCTGCCATGGCTGGTGATCGTGGTGCTGCCGGTGGCGTGGCTCGCGCGCGTGCTGTGGCGCCGCCGCAGCCGCCGCGCGCGCTCGAACTGACTCAGCCCACCACGACTTCGCTGACCTGCATCACCGGTGTGATGTCGGTGTAGTTCTGGATGTCGGCCCGGATTTCCTTGGCGTGCGGGCCGAACGCCGCCTGGAACGCCTCGGCCGACTCGCAGAACACGTGGCACATGCCGACGTAGGCCGGCGGCGAGCCCGGCGCGCCGCCGCCGAGACCCTTGTCGATGGTGTACGAGAGGCACGCATCGCCCATGCGCTCTTTCAACAGAGGCATGTGCTTGTCGCGGTAGTAGGCATGGTCGAACCGTGCGCCTTCGGTGTAGGGATACATCACGCTGACTTTGATCATGGGGTCTCCTGGTGGATGTTGCGCCGAGCATAGCCAACCGCCCACGTCGCGTCAGCGCCCTCACTAAGATCCGTTCCATGAAAATCATCGTCTCCCTCACCGACAACCGCCCCGAACCCTGGATCGAAGGCCTGCGAGCCGAACTGCCCGGCGCGCAGATCGAAGCCTGGAAGCCCGGCGCGCCGCAGGCCGACCATGCCGTGGTCTGGGCCCCGCCGCAGCAACTGCTCGACGAGCAGCCGCAATTGCGCGGCCTGTTCAACATCGGCGCCGGCGTCGATGCGCTGCTCAAGCTCGAGGTGCCCGCCCACACGCGCATCGTGCGGCTCGACGACGCGGGCATGTCGGTGCAGATGGCCGAGTACGTCTGCCACACGCTGATCCGCCACTTTCGCGAGTTCGACGTCTACGAGGCCGATGCGCGCGAAGGCCGCTGGAGCTACCGCAAGCCGAAGCTGCGGCGCGACTTTCCGGTCGGCATCATGGGCCTGGGCGTGCTCGGCGAGCGCGTGGCGAAGGCGGTGGCGCACTTCGAGTTTCCGGTGCTGGGCTGGAGCCGCTCGCCCAAGGCGATCGACGGCGTGAAGGTGTTCAGCGGCGAGGCGCAGTTCGACGAATTCCTCGCGTCCACGCGCGTGCTGGTCAACCTGCTGCCGCTGACCGATGCCACGCGCGGCATCCTCAACCGCGACACGCTCGGCCGGCTCCGGCCCGAGGGCTACCTGATCAGCATCGCGCGCGGCGCCCACCTGGTCGAGGACGACCTGATCCCGCTGCTCGACAGCGGCAAACTCGCGGGCGCGACGCTCGACGTGTTCCAGGTCGAGCCGCTGCCCGCCGACCATGCGTTCTGGCGCCATCCGAAGATCACCGTGACGCCGCACGGCTCGGCGCGCACGCTGCGCGAGGAATCGATCACCCAGATCGCCGGGAAGATCCGCGCGATGGAACAAGGCCAGTCCATCACGGGCGTGGTCGACCCGACGCGCGGGTACTGACCTTCACCCGGCCGAGGCCGGGGCCGCGGGTGGCGCCGAAGGCAGGGGAATCCCCAGGGTGCATTTTTCTTCATGTATGTGAAAATATTTTCATGACTGTGAAGACTGCCTTCCGCGTGATCGAGATCGTCGAGCTCTTCGCGCGCGAGAAGCAGCCGCTCGCGCTCTCGGAAATGGCGCGTCTGCTCGAGATGCCGGTGTCGAGCTGCCTCGGCCTGATCCGCACGCTCGAGGCGCAGGGCTACATGTACGAGACCGGCCGCCGCCAGGGCTATTACCCGACCGGCCGGCTGCTCGCGATGGCACAGGTGATCGCGGCGCACGATCCCGTGCTCGACCGCGTGCGCGCCACGCTCGAGGAGCTGCGCGACAGTGCGCGCGAGACCGTGCTGCTCGGCAAGTTCCGCGAGCCCGGCACCGTGATCTACCTCGAGGTGCTGAGCGCGCCGCAGCGCATCCGCTACACCGCCGAGTCGGGCGAAACCCGGCCTGCCTATGCCAGTTCGATGGGGCGCGCGCTGCTGTCCACGCTGGCGCCCGAGGCGCGCCGCACACTGCTCGCGGCCAGCCCGCTCGCGCCGCTCACCGAGGCCACGCTGACCACGCCCGAGGCCATCGAGCAGGAGCTCGTGCGCGGCGCTGCGCGCGGCTGGTACGGCAACCTGGGCGAAAGCATCCCCGACCTCGCCGGCCTCGCATGGCCACTGCGCCTGGGCGGCGAGGCGTATGCGATCTCGATCGCCGGCCCGCGCTACCGCGTCGAGCCGCGCCTCGAGGAGATCGCCGCGATGCTGCGCGCGGCCTGCCTGTCGCTCGAACCCCAGACGCAGACCCCGAACCCGACCGAAAGCCCCCGATGACCGACAAGCCCACGCCCCGCTACTTCGTGCGAGAACAAGAGATTGCCGGCTACCACCCCGCCAACCACGTCGGCACGCTCAACAAGCGCCTGATCGGCCCCGAGACCGTGGGCGCGAAGCAGCTCGAGGTGCTGGTCGGCCACATCCAGAACGGCAAGGGCGCGCTGCCGCATGCGCACCCCGGCATCGAGCAGGTCTGCTACATGCTCGAAGGCCGGGCCGTCGCCGAGGTCGGCGGGCAGCGGCAGGAACTGCAGCCGGGCGACTGCTGCTTCTTTCCGGCCGATGCGATGCACACCTTCACGGTGGTGAGCGACGAGCCCGTGCGCGTGCTGGTGATCTACAGCCCGCCCTACGAAGAATCGCCGGAGCGCGTGATCCGGCCCTGACAACCCCAACCGGAGACAACCCCATGCAGACGACGAAGAAGAACGCGACAGAATCCCAACGAACGGTCGCGGTGGCCAGCCGCCGCCGTTTCATTTCCATCGGCGCCGCGGCGGGCCTGGCAGGCGCCGCGCCGTGGGCCTTTGCGCAAGAGGGCTACCCCAAGCAGCCGATCAAGCTCATCGTGCCGTTCGCGGCCGGCAGCGGCACCGATGCGGTGGCGCGCATCACCGCGCAGATGCTCGGCGAGGCGCTCAAGGGCTCGGTCATCGTCGACAACAAGGCGGGCGCCAGCGGCGTGATCGCGGCCGAGTTCGTGGCGAAGGCGCCGCCCGACGGCTACACGCTGTTCATGACCACCAACACCACGCACTCGGCCAACCCGAGCCTCATGAAGTCGCTGCCCTACGACCCGGTGAAGGACTTCGCGCCCGTGAGCCGCATGGGCAACCTGCCTTTCATGCTGGTGGTCAACAACGACCTGCCCGTGAAGAGCGTGGCCGAGCTGCTGGCCTGGGGCCGCGCGAACCCCGGCAAGCTGACCTATGCGAGCGGCAACAGCACGGGCATCGTGAGCGGCGCCACGCTGTCGCGCATGAGCGGCGTGCCGATGCTCCACGTGCCTTACAAGAGCACGCCGCCCGCCATCGCCGACTTGATCGGCGGGCAGGTGTCGATGATGGTGGTCGACCTCGCCGCGGGGCTCGCGACGGTCAAGGCCGGCCGGATGCGCGCGATCGCGGTCACCACGCAGGAGCGCACCCAGCTCTTTCCCGAGCTGCCGCCGCTGGCCGACACGCCCGAGCTCAAGGGCTTCGACATCACCTCGTGGAACGGCGTCTTCGCGCCCGCGGGCACGCCGAAGGACATCGTGCTGAAGCTCAACAAGGCGCTCGCGGAGATGGCGAACGGCCCGGTGTTTCGCGAGCGCGTGAGCAAGCTGGGCTTCGATGCGTTCGGCAGCACGCCGGAAGCGCTGGGCGCCTTCACAGTGTCCGAACTGACCAAGTGGAAGAAGCTGATCGAGGCCGCGGGCATTCAACCCGAATGAGCACGCCATCGTATTTCTCCCTCCCCCTCCGGGGGAGGGCAGGGGTGGGGGCAAGCGGCGCATCCATCGCGCGCCCTGCCGCCCCCATCCCAACCTTCCCCCAGAGGGGGAAGGAGCCAAGACATGAACATCACCGGCCCCCTCCAGGGCATCCGCATCCTCGACCTCACGGCCGTGGTGATGGGCCCCTACGCCACCCAGACGCTCGGCGATCTCGGTGCCGACATCGTGAAGGTCGAACCGCCCTCGGGCGACAACCTGCGCGCCGTCGGGCCGATGCGCCATGCGGGCATGGGCGCCATGGCGCTGCACCTGAACCGCAACAAGCGCTCGATCGTGCTCGACCTCAAGCAGCCCGAAGGCCGCGAGGCCTGCCTGCGGCTGGCGGCGGGCTGCGATGCGCTGATCTACAACACGCGGCCGCAGGCGATGGCGCGGCTCGGTCTGGGCTACGAGGCGGTCGCGGCGGCCAATCCGAAGATCGTCTATCTCGGCGCCTTCGGCTACGGCGAGCAGGGCCCCTATGCCGGCAAGCCCGCCTACGACGACCTGATCCAGGGCGCGGCTGGCGTGGCCTCGCTGTTCGCGCAGCAAAGCGGCGGCGCGCCGCGCTATGCGCCGGTCACCCTCGCCGACCGCGCGGTCGGGCTGCAGGCCGCCATCGCGCTGCTGGCCGCGGTGCTGCATGCGCAACGCACCGGCCAGGGCCAGGCGGTGGAAGTCCCGATGTTCGAGGCGCTCTCGCAGTTCGTGATGGGCGACCACCTCGGCGGCCAGAGCTTCGAGCCGCCGCTCGGCCCGACGGGCTATGCGCGTCTGCTCGCGCCCCACCGTAAGCCCTACGCCACGGCCGACGGCCACCTGAGCGTGCTGATCTACAACGACAAGCACTGGCAGGCCTTCTTCGACGTGATCGGCCGGCCCGAGCTGCGCCACTCGCCGATGTTCGGCACCCACACCGCGCGCGCGGCGCACATCGCCGAGGTCTATGCCTTCGTGGCCGAGGTCATGGCCACGCGCAGCAGCGACGAATGGTTCGCGCTGCTCGAAGCGGCCGACATTCCCGTCGCACGGCTGCACAGCACCGAGAGCCTGCTCGGCGATCCGCACCTGCGCGCGGTCGGCTTCTTTCCCGAGGTCGACCATCCCACCGAAGGCCGCATCCGCACCATGGCGCCGGTGGGGCGCTACAGCGCCACGCCCGCCTCGCTGCACCGCCCCGCGCCGCGCATTGGCGAGCACAGCGTCGAGCTGCTGCGTGAAGCCGGCTACGACGAAGCGGCCATCGATGCGATGCGCGCGCGCGGCATCACGCTGCAGCCCGATCCACCCGAGAAAGAAGGCAAATGAATTTTTCCCTGAACGAAGACCAGCGCTCGCTGGTCGCGGCCATCGAACGGCTGTGCGAAGACTTTCCGATCGAGTATTGGCGCGACCACGACGAACGCGCCGCGTTCCCGCACGAATTCCACCGCGCCGTGGCCCAGAGCGGCTGGCTCGGCATCGCAATGCCCGAGGCCCAGGGCGGCGCGGGGCTCGGCATCACCGAGGCCGCGCTGATGATGCGCGCCATCAGCGCCTCGGGCGCGGGCATGTCGGGCGCCTCCGCGGTGCACATGAACATTTTCGGGCTCAACCCGGTGGTGGTGTTCGGCAGCGACGCGCAGCGCCAGCGCTTCCTGCCGCCGCTCATCGCGGGCACCGAAAAGGCCTGCTTCGCGGTGACCGAACCCGATGCGGGGCTCGACACCACGCACCTCAAGACGCAGGCCGTGCGCCAGCCCGGCGGCGGCTACCTGCTGCACGGGCGCAAGATCTGGATCTCGACCGCGCAGGTGGCCGACCGCATGCTGATCCTTACGCGCACCACGCCGCTCGACCAGGTGAAGAAGCCCACGCAGGGGCTCACGCTCTTCTACACGGCGCTGGACCGCAGCAAGGTCGAGGTGCGCGAGATCCACAAGCTCGGCCGGGCGGCGGTCGACTCGAACATGCTCTTCATCGACGGGCTCGAGGTGCCGGAGGAAGACCGCATCGGCGAGGAAGGGCGCGGCTTCGAGTACATCCTGCACGGGCTCAACCCCGAGCGCATCCTGATCGCCGCCGAAGCCATCGGCATCGGCCGCGCCGCGCTGCGCATCGCTTCGCAGTACGCGCAGGAGCGCGTGGTGTTCGGGCGGCCCATCGGGCAGAACCAGGGCGTGGCGCATCCGCTCGCGCGGGCCTGGGCCAACCTCGAGGCGGCCGACCTGATGATGCTCAAGGCCGCCACGCTGTACGACGCCGGCGCGCCCTGCGGCATCGAGGCCAACGCCGCCAAGTACCTGGCGGCCGAAGCCGCGCACGACGCCTGCCAGAACGCGGTGCTCACGCTCGGCGGCATGGGCTACGCGAAGGAATACCACGTCGAGCGGCTGCTGCGCGAGAGCTACATCCCGCGCATCGCGCCCGTGAGCCCGCAGATGATCCTGAACTTCATTGCGGAAAAGGCGCTGGGGCTGCCCAAGTCGTACTGAAGCGCCGCGGCCCGACTGGCGCGATCTGCAACCCCGCTGGCGCGCATTGCAACCCCTCGCGCCGCACGTGCGGTGCAGGTGGCCGACAATCGCCGAACGGTTTTTTCTTCTTCAGAGACACGCCATGAAACTCCCCGCCAAGGTCCAGCTCGTCGATGTCGGCCCGCGCGACGGATTGCAGAACGAGAAGCAGCCCGTCGCCGCCGAAGTCAAGATCGCCCTCGTGCACCGCCTGCAGGAGGCCGGCCTGACGGAGATCGAGGTCACCAGCTTCGTGTCGCCCAAGTGGGTGCCGCAGATGGCCGACAACGCCGAGGTGATGCATGGCATCCGGCGCAAGCCCGGCGTGCGCTACTCGGTGCTCACGCCCAACATGAAGGGCTTCGAGGCCGCCATCGCCGCGCCGCGCGAAGAGTGGCCCGACGAGATCGTGGTGTTCGGCGCCGCGAGCGAGGCCTTCAGCCAGAAGAACATCAACTGCTCGATCGCCGAGAGCATCGAACGCTTCGCGCCCGTGGTGGCCGCGGCGCGCGCGAAGGGCATCGGCGTGCGCGGCGCCATGTCGTGCACCGTGGGCTGCCCGTACGAGGGCGACATCGCACCCGAACGCGTGGGCATGCTGGCCGGGCTGATGAAGGACATCGGCGTGCAGCGCGTGGACGTGGCCGACACCATCGGCGTGGGCACGCCGCGCAAGGTGCAGGCCGCGATCGAGGCGACGCTGGCGCATTTCGGCGTCGACCAGATATCGGGCCATTTCCACGACACCTACGGCCAGGCGCTGGTCAACACGCTGGCCTCGCTGGAGATGGGGGTCTGGAACTTCCAGTCGTCCTCCGCCGGGCTGGGCGGCTGCCCCTACGCCAAGGGCGCGACCGGCAACGTCGCGACCGAGGACGTGGTCTACATGCTGCACGGCATGGGCATCGAGACCGGCATCGACCTCGACCGGCTGATCGACGCGGGCGTGTACATCAGCGAGGCGCTCGGGCGCGAGCCGAACTCGCGCGCGTCGAAGGCGATCCGCACCAAACGCGCGGGATAGGCGGGGGGGCGCGCGCCTCCGCTTCAGGCGCTGCCGTCGGGCGCGGCCGCCGCCGTGCCCGGGAGGCTCGCGAACTCACGCCGCAAGGCGCCGCGCGCCGAGTCGGCGAAGGTCTGCACCAGCCGGTGCTGCTCCATTTGCGTCGGGTACAGCAGCGCCACCGACATCGAGGTCTCCGGCAGGAACGGCCGCACCTGCAGCCGCGCCTCGCGCAATTCGTCCTGCGCGGCCAGCGGGTTGATCAGCCCGATGCCGATGCCCGCCGCCACCAGCGCGCAAACCGTCGAACCGAGATTGGCTTCGGCCGTGATGGTGCAGCTGGCGCCGGCCTCGGCCAGCAGCTGGTCGCAGCGCTGGCGCAGGCTGCTGCCCTGGGCCGCGGCGACGAGCGCGTGGCCGTCGAGGTCGCGCGCGTGCACCACCCGAAGCTGCGTCAGCGGATGATCGGGCGGCAGCACCACCACGAAGTTCGCGCGGTGCAGCACCTCGACCTGCAGGTCCTGCGCATCGGCCTCTTCGTCGTACAGCATGGCGAGACCGGCATCGCAGAAGCCCGAATGAACCCAGCGGTGCACCGCCTGCGCATCGCCTGAGTGAATGGCCACCAGCACCCGCGGATGGGCCAGCTTGAAGCTGGCCACGGCGCGGGCCATCGGCCCACCGGCCAGCCGCGGCATGGCGGCGACGCTGAGGCGCTGCGTGCCGAATGCGCGGATGTGGGTGGCCGCCGTTTCCAGGCTGGTCAGCCCGTCGAAGGTCTTGCGCACCTCGTTGTGAAAGCGCAGGCCCTCCAGCGTCGGCTTCAGCCGGCTGCCACTGCGCTCGAACAGCTTGAACTGGACGATCGCCTCCAGCTGGCCGATCAGCCGGCTGATCTGCGGCTGCGAGGTGTGCAGCGCCACCGCGGCACCGGTCATGGTGCCCAGGCGGATCACGCTGTTGAAGGCTTCGATGTGGCGCAAGGCCATGCGATTAGTCATATCAGATCTGTATGGAAGACTGGTGAAGCGGCATTGGCCGCCATGGCGCAGACCGAGCATACTTTCGTTACACGCCGCCTACAGCGAACAGTTCGCGGGGGCAGCAGCCTCGGGCGAGCCGCCGGAAGCGGTCCGCCCGCCATACCAAACCGAAGGGGTAGAAGACATGAAATTCGGTCCATCGATCGTTCTCGGCGTCACCTTGCTGGTCGTCGCCGCCCAGGCTCAGGCCGGCCGCCTCGAGAAGATCCGCGAAACCGGCGCCATCGTGCTGGGGCATCCCGAAACCTCGGTGCCCTTTGCCTACCTCGACGGCGACCAGAAGCCGGTCGGCTACATGGTCGAGATCTGCGAGAACGTGGCGCGCGCGGTGCAGAAGTCGCTCAAGCTCGAGACGCTGCAGGTGCGCTACAACCCGACCACCTCGGCCACCCGCCTGCCGCTCCTGGCCAACGGCACGATCGACCTGGAGTGCGGCAACACCACCAACAAGCCCGAGCGCCACAAGATGGTCTCGTTCGCACCGACCACTTTCGTGGCGCAGGTGGTGCTGGTGGCGCGCAAGGATGCGGGCGTGGACGTGAACAACCCGGCCTCGTTCCGCGGCAAGACCATTGCCGCGCAGGCGGGCGGCCAGACCTTCAAGCTGATCTCGCAGATCAATGCGCGCGAGAACCTGGGCATCACGGTGGCGCCCGCCAAGAACACGGCCGAAGGCTTCCTGATGGTGGAAACCGGGCGCGCCGCCGGCTCCATCAGCGACGACGGCCTGGCCTACGGCGCGGTGGCCTCGGCGCGCAACCCTGCCGACTTCGTGGTCGGCACCCGCGGCCTCGAACTCGCGCCCTACGGGATCGTGGAGCCGAAGGACGACCCTGCTTTCAAGAAGGTGGTCGACGACGCCGTGGTGGCGCTGATCAAGGACGGCACTGTCGCCAAGCTGTACGACAAGTACTTCAATGCACCGATCCCGCCCAAGCAGATCAACCTGCAGTTTCCGATGAGCGACGCGCTCAAGCGGGCGCTGGCCAAGCCCACCGATTCGGGCGACCCGAAGGCCTACGAGTAACGCTCCCGCTGGGCACGGCGCACGCGCATGAACTACGACTGGAGCTGGGCGGTCTTCCAGGAGCTGTCGCTGGACGGGGTGAACCCCTACTGGGAGATGCTGCTGGTCGGCGTGGGCTGGACGCTGGCCCTGGCGCTGGTGGCCTGGGTGCTGGCGCTGCTGGGCGGCAGCCTGCTGGGCGTGATGCGCACGACCAGCGGGCGCGGCTGGCGGTTCGGCGTGACGATCTACGTCGAGGCGTTCCGCAGCGTGCCTTTGCTGGTGCAGATGTTCCTCTGGTACTTCGTGCTGCCCGAACTGCTGCCGAAGGCGTGGGGCGACGCGATGAAACAGATGCCGCAACCCTGGGGCCAGTTTCTGCCCGCCCTGGCCTGCCTGACCTTCTACGGGTCGGCGCGCGTGGCCGAGCAGGTGCGCTCGGGCATCCAGTCGCTGCCGCGCGGGCAGTTCAACGCCGCCACCGCGATGGGGCTGACCGAGTTCCAGCTCTACCGCCACGTCATCGT
This sequence comes from Variovorax sp. Soil_C_19, assembly GCF_057657255.1. Lineage (NCBI taxonomy): Bacteria > Pseudomonadati > Pseudomonadota > Betaproteobacteria > Burkholderiales > Comamonadaceae > Variovorax > Variovorax sp. Soil_C_19. Next base: position 125,116 of record NZ_JBDGIV010000014.1, read on the forward strand.
GCCGCAGGCCATGCGCATCGTGATCCCGCCGTTGACCTCTGAGTTCACCGGCATCATCAAGTATTCGTCGGTGGCCTTGACGATCGGCCTGCTGGAGCTCACCGGCCAGGCGCGCTCGATGCAGGAATACACCTTCCACATCTTCGAGGCCTTCAGCGCCGCGACAGCGGGCTACCTGGTCATCAACGGCGTGGTGGTGCTCGGCATGCGCAGCATGGAGCGCCGGCTTGCGGTGCCGGGGCTGATCGGCGCGGGCGACCGCAAGGGCTGAACACGCATGGCCTATTCCTTCGACTGGTCGGTCATTCTCGACGCGGCCCCCTACCTCTTCGCCGAGGGCATGCGCTTCTCGCTCACCCTGGCCGGGCTCTCCGCCGTGATGGGGCTGGCGCTCGGCACGGTGCTGGCGATCGCGCGGCTGTCGCCGCGCCGGCTGATCTCCTGGCCGGCGGGCATCTACGTCAACACGCTGCGCTCGGTGCCGCTGCTGCTGGTGATCTTCTGGTTCTATTTCCTCATGCCCTACCTGGGCGCGTGGATCACCGGCGCCTCGCGGCCGGTGGCGGTGGGGGCGTTCAAGTCGGCGGTGATCACCTTCACGCTGTTCGAGGCCGCCTACTTCTGCGAGATCATGCGCGCCGGCATCCAGTCGATCGCGCGCGGCCAGTCCGCCGCGGCGCAGGCACTCGGGCTCACGCACTGGCAGAGCCTGCGCCACATCGTGCTGCCCCAGGCCGTGCGCAACATGATGCCGGCGCTGGTGACGCGGCTGATCATCCTTTTCCAGGACACCTCGCTGGTCTATGTGCTGTCGCTGACGGACTTTCTCGGTGCCGCCGCGAAGGTCGGCCAGCGCGACGGCCGGCTGGTCGAGATGTACCTGTTCGTCGCAGTCGTCTACATGGTGATCTGCGGCACCGCTTCGCAGATCGTTCGACTGCTGGAACAACGCAAGACCGTCATCCGATGAGCACCCAGACAATCCTTTCCGAAGCCGCTGACGCCGTCGATCTGCGCAGCGACACCGTCACCCGGCCGACCGATGCCATGTTCGAACGGGCGCGCAGCACGGCGCTCGGCGACGACGGCCTCGACGGCGACCCCACGGCCGTCGAGCTCGAGGCCTTTGCCGCCGTCGAGCTCGGCAAGGAGGCCGGCCTGTTCGTCCCCACCTGCACCATGGGCAACCTGCTCGCGGTGCTGGCGCAGGTGCCGCGCCATGGCCAGGTGGTGACGGAGGCCAGCGCCCACATGATCACGGCCGAGCGCGGCAGCGCCACGTTGACGGGCGCTTTCTATGTCGGCATTCCCGGCAGCGACGGCGCCATGGACGCGAACCAGCTGGAAGAGAACCTCTCGGCCGGCGGCCATCGGCTGCGCACGTCGCTGGTGGCCATGGAAACCTCGCACAACAACGCCGGCGGCGCGGTGCTGCCGCTCGCGCACATGGCGCAGGTGCATGCGCTGGCGCAGCGCCACGGGGCGGCGGTGCACCTCGACGGCGCCCGCCTGTACAACGCCGCAGTGGCGCTGCAGGCGCCGGTGGCGCACCTGGCACAGCATGTCGACAGCGTTTCGCTGTGCCTGTCGAAGGGATTGAGTGCACCGGCCGGCGCGGTGCTGGTGGGCAGCCGCGCACTGGTCGACCGGGCGCGCACGCTGCGGCGCATGCTCGGCGGCACGCAGCGGCAGATCGGCGTGCTGGCGGCCTTCGGCCTGGAAGCGCTGCAGACCATGGGCCAGCGGCTCGGCGAAGACCACGCGCGTGCGCAGCGCCTGAGCGAAGCACTGCGCGCCCTCGGATCGGCGCTGGAGATTTCGCGGCCGATGACCAACATCGTGCTGGTCGATGTCTCGGCCACCGGCCGCAGCAGCGGCGACTGGGTGGCGGCATTGGGCACTGCCGGCCTGCAGGTGCGGCCGTGGGGGCCGCGCGCGCTGCGCTGCGTGACGCACCGCCACATCGACGATGCGGCGATCGCACGGGCCGTGAACGCCTTCGAGCGCGTGCTGGCCGGGTAGGCCCCGCAGCGCGCCAGCGCGGCACCGCCGCATGGCCGACAATCGGCGCCGTATTTCTTCATTTCCGTTGAACCACGATGTGCGGCGCTGAACTCCACTCCCTTCCCGATTCCGTCCAGCGCGTGGCGCGCGCCCTACAGGACGCGGGCCATCCACACGCGCCGCGCATGCTCGACGACGCCTGCCGCACCGCGCAGCAGGCGGCCGATGCGCTCGGCATCGCGGTCGGACAGATCGCCAAGAGCATCATCTTCCGGCGCAAGAGCGACGACGCGGCGGTGCTGGTCATCACCTCGGGCGACAAGCGCGTGGACGAGAAGAAGGTCGATGCGATGGTCGGCAAGACCGGCCGCGCCGACGCCGAGTTCGTGAAGGCGCGCACGGGCTTCACGATCGGCGGCGTGTCGCCGGTGGCGCATGCAACGAAGCCGGTGGTGCTGATCGACCGCGAGCTGTTCCGCTTCGACGAGATCTGGGCCGCGGCCGGCCATCCGCATGCGGTGTTCCAGCTGCGGCCGCACGACCTCGAGAAGCTCACCGACGGCGCGCCCGTGGCAGACGTCGTGTGACGTGAACCTCGACGCGGCGCGAACACTGGCCGAACGTGCGGCCGCCGTGCAGCAGTCGGCGGACGCCACGCCGTCGCCGTGCACCTCGGTCTGCCGCATGGACCGCCTGAGCGGCTTGTGCGAAGGGTGCCTGCGCACCATCCCCGAGATCGCCGGCTGGAGCCGCATGGACGACGATGGCCGGCGCGGCGTGTGGCGCGCGATAGAGTGGCGGGCACGCGCCGGCATCTGGCGCATGCCGGACCCATCTGGAGACAACGACACATGAAGCACATCGACTTCTATCTCGACTTCATCTCGCCCTACGCGCACCTCGCGTTCGAGCACCTGCCGCAGGCGCTCGAAGGCTTGAGCTACAGCGTGGCCTACAAGCCCGTGCTGCTCGGTGCGATCCTCAAGCACCACGGCCAGCTCGGCCCGGCCGAGATCCCGGCCAAGCGCGCCTGGACCTACCGCCATGTGCTCTGGCTCGGCCATGCCAACGGCATCCAGATCGAGATGCCGGCCTCGCACCCGTACAACCCACTCGCGCACCTGCGGCTCGCGCTGGCGACGTCGAGCGACGGCAGCATCAGCCGCCTCGCCGCGGAGACGCTGTTTCGCCATGTATGGCGCGGTGGCGAGGAAGCCGCCGATCCCGCGCGCCTGGCCGCGGCGGCGGCGCAACTCGGCACGCCGCTGCGCGACGCCAACGGCGACGAGAACAAGGCGCTGCTCAAGCGCAACACCGACGAGGCGATCCAGGCCGGGGTGTTCGGCACGCCGGCCTGCGTGGTCGACGGCCGGTTGTTCTGGGGCTTCGACGGCCTCTCGATGCTGCGCGGCTACCTTGCGGGCGATCCGTGGTTTGCTGGCGCGCAATGGGACGGCGCCGCCCAGCGCCCGTCCATGTTGCGCAGCAGCAAAGGCTGACAAAACGACGATTTCTTACAAGCTGAAACGTGCCCCGCGGGTTTCACCCTAATTCGTAAGCGTCGATTCAGTTTCGCGAAAGGCTCGGGTCAGTCGCGGCTCCAAGAATGCGTCACGGTCCCGGATGCCGGGGTCGAACGTACGCATTACACAGGAGACGACGCAAATGGCAACGACACTGGATTCGAAGGGGGTGCCGCATCCGGCCCCCCGGCCCATGTCCGCGGAGGAAAAGAAGGTCATCTTCGCTTCCTCCCTGGGCACGGTGTTCGAGTGGTACGACTTCTATCTCTATGGCTCGCTCGCCGCGATCATCGCCAAGCAGTTCTTTAGCGGCCTGGATGCGGGTGCGGCCTTCATCTTCGCGCTGCTGGCCTTTGCCGCCGGCTTCCTGGTGCGTCCGTTCGGCGCCATCGTGTTCGGCCGCCTCGGCGACATGATCGGGCGCAAGTACACCTTCCTGGTCACGATCCTGATCATGGGCCTGTCGACCTTCATCGTCGGCCTGCTGCCCAGCTACGCGACCATCGGCGTCGCCGCACCCGTGATCCTCATCGCGCTGCGCATGCTGCAGGGCCTGGCGCTCGGCGGCGAGTACGGCGGTGCGGCCACCTACGTGGCCGAGCACTCCCCGCACGGCAAGCGCGGCGCCTACACCTCGTGGATCCAGACCACCGCCACGCTCGGGCTGTTCCTGAGCCTGCTGGTGATCCTGGGCGTGCGCACCTGGCTCGGCGAACAGGCGTTCGGCGATTGGGGCTGGCGCATTCCGTTCCTGGTGTCGATCGCACTGCTCGGCATCTCGGTGTGGATCCGGCTGTCGCTGAGCGAATCGCCGGCTTTCCAGAAGATGAAGGCCGAAGGCAAGACCTCGAAGGCGCCGCTGGCTGAATCCTTCGGCGAATGGAAGAACCTCAAGATCGTGATCCTGGCGCTCGTCGGCCTGACCGCCGGCCAGGCCGTGGTCTGGTACACGGGCCAGTTCTATGCGCTGTTCTTCCTCACGCAGCAGCTCAAGGTCGACCCCACCACCGCCAACCTGATGATCGCCGCCTCGCTGCTGCTGGGCACGCCGTTCTTCGTGCTGTTCGGCATCCTGTCGGACAAGATCGGCCGCAAGCCGATCATCATGGCGGGCTGCCTGCTGGCCGTGGTGACCTACTTCCCTGTCTTCAAGATGATCACCGAGTACGCCAACCCCGACCTGGCCCGCGCCCAGGCGACGGCTGGCGTCACGGTCACGGCCGATCCGAAGTCCTGCTCGTTCCAGGGCAACCCGGTGGCACGCGAGATCGACTTCCGCAGCTCGTGCGACATAGCCAAGCGCTACCTGGTGCAGAACTCGGTGAGCTACGACAACGTCGAGGGCGCGCCGGGCTCCAAGGCCATCGTCAAGATCGGCGACAAGACCATCGAGGCGCCCGTGGGCAACGTGGTCAACCTGAAGTTCGACGAGGGCTCCGCCAAGGAGATCGCCGCCTTCAAGAAGGCCGTGGCCGACGACCTGAAGGTCGCGGGCTACCCGGCCAAGGCCGACCCCGTCAAGATGAACAAGGCCGTGGTCATCGCGCTGCTGTTCTGGTTGGTGCTGCTGGTCACCATGGTGTACGGCCCGATCGCCGCCATGCTGGTCGAGCTGTTCCCCACGCGCATCCGCTACACCTCGATGAGCCTGCCGTACCACATCGGCAACGGCTGGTTCGGCGGCCTGCTGCCGACTACCGCGTTCGCGATCGTGGCGACCACCGGCAACATGTACAACGGCCTCTGGTACCCGATCATCATCGCGGCCATGACGCTCGTCATCGGCACGCTGTTCATCCGCGAAACGAAGGACGTCGACATCTACGCCAATGATTGAGACGCCCCCCGAAGCGCCTTCGGCGCCTCCCCCCCACTGGGGGGCGCACCCAGCGGCCTGGCAAAGCCAGTTCCGCGGGTGCACTTGGCTGAGCTGCTTGCGGCGCATGCGCCGGCGGGCTTCGGGAATTCTCAGGAAGGCGTAGGCCTTCCGTTCAACAAAGGGGCTTCATGCCGGTCCGGCACGAGGCCCTTTTCTTGAACCCCAGACATCACCAGGAGACAGCACCCATGTGGAAGATCGCCATCGGCTTCGTCATCTTTGCCGCCATCGCCCTTTACGTGATCTCGCAGGCCGGCGACAAGATCGACATGTCCGGCGAGAAGCACGGCGGCGACGTCATGCACGAGCCTGCGCCCGCGGGCCAGAAATAGGTCGGCAGGCGAGCGGCGCGGGGCGCGCCCGGCTCAGCGCTTGAAGCGGCCGTCGCTGATGATCGAAAGATCGGCGAAGTCGATCCCCGAATGGTCCTGGGGCGAATAGCTCACCTCCAGCCCGCCGAGATCGTAGGCACGCAGGCCGTCGAGTGCCGCCAGCACCTTCGCGCGCGTGGGCTTGGGCCCGGCGCGGCGCAGCGCCTCGACCAGCACCTTGCCGGCGGCAAAGCCCTCGAGCGCGGCCGGCGACAGCTCGGCCTGCCCCTTGGTGCGCGCCAGCGACAGGGCTTCCTTGACCATCGGGTAGCTGATCGAGCGCTCGTTCGGGAAGACCTGCGTCACGATCACGCCCTTGCTCGCTTCGCCGAGCTGCTTGACGAAACCCGAGGACGCATTGTTCGACAGCGTCACCACCTGCGCGGCGGAACCGGCCGCGCGCAGTGCCTTGATGCCTTCGACCACCACCGTGCCCGATCCGATCCACAGCACCGCCTGGGCATTGGCGCCCTTCACGGCCGCAATGATCGCCGGGTAGTCGGGCTTGTCGCGGTCGGCCGGCAGCGTCACCGTGGGCTTGGATTGGCCCTTGGCAAAGCCGGCCATCGCGCCCTCGAGCGCATCGAGACCGAACGAATCAGTGACATGGACCACGGCGATGCGCGAGATGCCAGTGGTCAGCAGGTGCTGCACCGCCTTCTCCGCCTCGCGCTGGTAGGTGGAACGCACGTTGAACACATGCTTCTGCACGGGCTTGTGCAGCACCATCGCGCCGGTGGAGGGCGCGATCAGCGCCACCTCGTGCCGGTCGAGCCAGGGCACGATGGCCTGCGAATGCGGCGTGCCGCGGCTCAGGAACAGCGCGACCACCTTTTTCTCTTCGATCAGCACGCGGGCGTTCTCGCCGGCGCGCTTGACGTCGAAGGCATCGTCCATGCGGATCACCTCGATCTTCTCGCCGTGGATGCCGCCCGCGGCATTGGCCGCGTCGATCACCAGTTGGGCACCGCCGATCGTCTCGTTCACGCTGGCGGCGACCGAGCCGGTCAGGCCCGCGGTCTGGCCGATCAGGATCTGCGCCGGGACGGCGGTGGCGGCCCCGGCCATCAGGGCGGCGCAGAGCAGGTGCAGCTTGTTCATGAAGTCACTTTCGGATGCCTGGCTTAGACGTAAGCAAAAGTCCTATTTGTTAATAAATTGTCACAACATGCATCCGTACAAACCCCTGCGCGGGCGCGGAGCATCTGGCGCGGGGCGCATGAGCGTCATGGTTGGCTCCCTAGAATGTTTGCCCCACCCCCCAAGGCACTCATGACACAGGGCTCCATCCGGATTCGCGGCGCGCGCCAGCACAATCTCCAGAACCTCGACCTCGACATCCGCACCGGCGAGATGACGGTCGTCACCGGGCCCAGCGGCTCGGGCAAGTCGAGCCTCGTTTTCGACACCCTCTATGCCGAAGGCCAGCGGCGCTACGTGGAGACCTTCTCGGCCTACGCGCGCCAGTTCTTGGACCGCATGGACAAGCCGGCGGTCGACAAGGTGGAAGGCGTGCCGCCCGCCATTGCCATCGACCAGACCAACCCGGTGCGCTCCTCGCGCTCGACGGTCGGCACGATGACCGAGCTCAACGACCACCTGAAGCTGCTCTACGCACGGGCGGCGCAGCTCTTCGATCGCGAGACCGCGCTGCCGGTGCGCCACGATTCCCCCGACAGCATTTACGCCCGGATCGCCGAGCGCGCGGCGGCGGCGGGCGATCCGCGCATCCTGGTCACCTTTCCGGTCGAGCTGCCCGCGGGCACGTCGGCCGAGGAAGTCACGCAGTGGCTCTCGGCCAGCGGCTTCACGCGCGTGCAGTCGGAGCGCGAGGTGGCCACGCCCACGGGGCCGCGCAAGGTGCTCGATGTGGTGGCCGACCGCTTTCGCGTGTCGAGCGCCGAGCGCGCGCGCGTGGTCGAGGCGATCGAGGTGGCGCTCAAGCGCGGCAGCGGGCGCGTCACCGTGCACGCGCTGGCAGCGGACGAGAACGTGCCCGCCGAAGTCTGGAAGTTCTCGACCGGCCTGCATTGCCCCGAGAGCGACGTCCGCTACACCGACCCGATCCCGTCGATGTTCTCGTTCAACTCGGCCGTGGGCGCCTGCGAGACCTGCCGCGGCTTCGGCCGCGTGATCGGCGTCGACCTGGGACTGGTGATCCCGAACGACAAGCTCACGCTGCGCGCCGGTGCCATCAAGACCATCCAGACGCCGGCCTGGAAAGAGGCGCAGGACGACCTCATGCGCCACGCCGAGGCGGCCGGCGTTCCACGCGACACGCCCTGGTACAAGCTCACCGACGAGCAGAAGCACTGGGTGATCGAGGGCACGCCCAACTTCAAGCAGGGCAACTGGAACAAGCAGTGGTACGGCGTGCGCCGCTTCTTCGGCTACCTGGAAAGCAAGGCGTACAAGATGCACATCCGCGTGCTCTTGTCGAAGTACCGCAGCTACACGCCGTGCCCGGTGTGCAGCGGCGCGCGGCTCAAGCTCGAGAGCCTGCTCTGGCGCATCGGCAGCAACGAAGACGCCGACGCGGTGCTGCCACCCGAGAAGCGCTTCATGCCGCAGGGCGTGAAGTGGACGCGCGCGCAGCTCGAGGCGCTGCCCGGCCTCTGCCTGCACGACCTGATGCTGCTGCCGATCGAGCGGCTGCGGCGGTTCTTCGACCGGGTCGAGCACCACGGCAACGGCACACCCGCGAGCGAAGGCGAGGCGCAGGCGCTGAAGCTGCTGTTCGAGGAAATCACCACCCGGCTGCGCTACCTGCACGACGTGGGCATCGGCTACCTCACGCTCGACCGCCAGAGCCGCACGCTGAGCGGCGGCGAGGTGCAGCGCATCAACCTGACGACCGCGCTCGGTACCTCGCTGGTCAACACGCTGTTCGTGCTCGACGAGCCCAGCATCGGCCTGCACCCGCGCGACATGAACCGCATCACCGAAGCGATGCTGCGTCTGCGCGATGCCGGCAACACGCTGGTAGTGGTCGAGCACGACCCGGCCGTGATGCTCGCGGCCGACCGCGTGATCGACATGGGGCCCGGGCCCGGCATCCGCGGCGGGCAGATCGTGTTCGACGGCAGCACCGACCAACTGCGCGATGCCGACACGCTCACTGGCCAGTATCTCGGCGGGCGCAAGAAGATCGGCATGGGCTTCAAGCGGCTGGTGAGCGAGAACACGCACCGGCTCATCCTCGAGGGCGTGCGCGAGCACAACCTGCAGAACATCACCGTGGAGTTTCCGCTCGCGCGCCTGGTGTGCGTGACCGGCGTCAGCGGCTCGGGCAAGTCGACGCTGGTGCAGGACGTGCTCGCGCCGGCGCTGATGCGCCACTTCGGCAAGGCCACCGAGACGCCGGGTGCGCACGACCGGATGCTCGGCGCCGATCACCTCGGCGACGTGGTCTTCGTCGACCAGTCGCCGATCGGCAAGACCGCGCGCTCCAACCCGGCAAGCTACGTCGGCGCCTGGGACGCGATCCGCGAGATCTTCGCCACCGCCGCACTCTCGCGCCAGCGCGGCTACACCGCGAGCAAGTTCAGCTTCAACTCGGGCGACGGACGTTGCCCGACCTGCGGCGGCTCGGGCTTCGAGCATGTGGAGATGCAGTTCCTGTCGGACGTGTACCTGCGCTGCCCCGACTGCGACGGCCGGCGCTACCGGCCCGAGATCCTCGAGGTCAAGGTCGAGCGCAAGGGCAGGAGCTACAGCGTGGCCGACGTGCTCGAGCTCACCGTGGCCGAGGCGGCCGCGGTGTTCGAGGCCGACCGCGACGTGGTGCGCGTGCTGCAGCCGATCTCCGACGTGGGGCTCGACTACGTCAAGCTCGGCCAGCCGGTGCCCACGCTGAGCGGCGGCGAGGCGCAGCGCCTCAAGCTCGCGGGCTTCCTGGCCGACGCCGCCAAGAGCGCGACGGCCAGCAGGCAATCGGTCGCGCGCCGGGGCACGCTGTTCCTGTTCGACGAGCCGACCACGGGCCTGCACTTCGACGACATCGCGCGGCTGATGCGCGCGCTGCGCAAGCTGCTCGACGCGGGCCATTCGCTGATCGTGATCGAGCACAACCTCGACGTGATCCGCGCCAGCGACTGGTGCATCGACCTCGGCCCCGAAGGCGGGGAGGGCGGCGGCCGGGTGGTGGCCGAGGGCACACCCGAGCAGCTGCGCGAGAACCGCGCCTCGCTCACCGGCGCGGCGCTGGCCGACTACGAGCTCGCGGTCGGGCCCGAGGCCTACAAGGTGGCCGAGCGCGCCGCGCGGCGCTACGTCGCCAATGCCAAGGCGGCGCCCGGCGGCAAGGCGATCGAGATCGTCAATGCGCGCGAGCACAACCTGAAGAACCTCAGCGTCCAGATCCCGCGCGGCAAGTTCAGCGTGGTGACCGGCGTCAGCGGCTCGGGCAAGTCCACGCTGGCCTTCGACATCCTGTTCAACGAAGGGCAGCGCCGCTACCTCGAATCGCTCAATGCGTATGCGCGCAGCATCGTGCAGCCCGCGGGCCGGCCCGAGGTCGACGCGGTCTACGGCATTCCGCCGACGGTAGCGATCGAGCAGCGCCTGTCTCGCGGCGGCCGCAAGAGCACGGTGGGCACCACCACCGAGGTCTGGCATTTCCTGCGCCTGCTCTACGTGAAGCTCGGCGTGCAGCACTGCACGCGCGACGGCGCGGCGGTGCAGCCGCAAACGCCCGACAGCATCGCCGCGCAGCTGATGCGCAACTTCAAGGGCCAGCACATCGGCCTGCTCGCGCCGCTGGTGAGCAACCGCAAGGGTGTCTACACCGAGCTGGCCGACTGGGCGCGCCCGCGCGGGTTCACGCACCTGCGCGTAGACGGCGAGTTCCTGCCCACCACCGGCTTTCCGCGCATCGACCGTTTCAAGGAGCACAGCATCGAGCTGCCGGTGGCCAGCCTCGACGTGCTGCCGTCGCAGGAGACCGAGCTGCGCGAGGCACTGGCCCGGGCGCTCGAGCACGGCAAGGGCGTGGTGCATGTGCTGAGCGAACTCGACGGCCTCAGGGCCGCCATGATGGCCGGCGCGCCGGCCGCGGGCATAGGCCGCGTCCATGTGTTCTCGACGCTGCGCGCGTGCCCGGTCTGCAGCGCCAGCTATGCCGAACTCGACCCGCGCCTGTTCAGCTACAACAGCAAGCACGGCTGGTGCCCCGACTGCGTGGGCACCGGCGTCAAGCTCAGCAAGGACCAGCGCAAGGTCTTCGACGACTCGGTGCTCGGCGACGACAGCAAGGGCCGCGAGCAGACCTTTGCCGAACCCGAGGTGGAGGACTTGGCCGACACCGCCTGCCCGACCTGCGAAGGCACGCGCCTCAATGCCACCGCGCGCGCGGTGAGCTTCGGCGTCTCGCAGGGCGACGGCTCGGGCGGCATCGGCATCACCGAGCTCGCACGCATGAGCGTGACCGAGGTGCGGCAGTGGTTCGAGGGCCTGGCGCTCACGGGGCGCGAAGCCGAGATCGCCCGCGACCTGGTGCCAGAGATCAAGAGCCGGCTCGAGTTCCTCGAGGAGGTGGGCCTCGGCTACCTCACGCTCGACCGCGGCGCGCCCACGCTCTCGGGCGGCGAAGCGCAGCGCATCCGCCTGGCGGCGCAGCTCGGCAGCAACCTGCAGGGCGTGTGCTACGTGCTCGACGAGCCGACCATCGGCCTGCATGCGCGCGACAACCAGATCCTGCTGAACGCGCTGCACAAGCTCGGCGAAAAGGGCAACACGCTGGTGGTGGTGGAGCACGACGAAGACACCATCCGGCGCGCCGACCACATCATCGACATCGGCCCGAGTGCCGGCAAGCGCGGCGGCCGCCTCGTGGCCGAAGGCTCGGTGGCCGACGTGCAGGCCGCGCCCGAGTCGCAGACCGGCCGCTACCTGCGCGATGCCATCAAGCATCCGCTGCAGGCCCGGCGCCTGATTCCCTCGCCCGATCCGAAGGCCGAGGACAGCGGCAACTGGCTCACCGTGCACGGCGCCGACCTGCACAACCTGCAGGACGTGACGGCCACGCTGCCGCTACACCGCCTCGTGGTGGTGACCGGCGTCAGCGGCTCGGGCAAGTCGACGCTCGCGCGCGATGTGCTGCTGGCCAGCGTGCAGGGCATCGTGATCCAGCGCATGACCAAGGCCGGTCGCGACGCCGATGCCGCGGGCAAGCGCGCGGCCTGGTCCGGCTGCCGCAAGGTCGAGGGCTACGAGACCGTCGACCGCGTGCTCGAGGTCGACCAGACCCCGATCGGCAAGACGCCGCGCAGCTGCCCCGCCACCTACATCGGCTTCTGGGACACCATTCGAAAGCTCTTCGCCGACACGCTGGAAGCCAAGGCGCGCGGCTACGGCCCGGCGCGCTTCAGCTTCAACACCGGCGAAGGCCGCTGCCCCGGCTGCGACGGTGCCGGCGTGCGCACCATCGAGATGAGCTTTCTGCCCGACGTGAAGGTGCCCTGCGAGGTCTGCCACGGCGCGCGCTTCAACCCCGAGACGCTGGCCGTGAGCTGGCGCGGCAAGAGCATCGGCGAGGTGCTGCAGATGGAAGTGGACGAGGCGGTGGCGTTCTTCGCCGCCATGCCCAACATCGCCCATCCGCTGCAATTGCTGAAGGATGTCGGCCTGGGGTATCTCACGCTCGGCCAGCCGTCGCCCACGCTGTCGGGCGGCGAGGCGCAGCGCATCAAGCTCGTGACCGAGCTCAGCAAGGTGCGCGACGACGTGACCCGGCGCGGCCAGAAGGCGCCGCACACGCTGTACGTGCTCGACGAGCCGACGGTGGGGCTGCACATGGCCGACGTCGAACGGCTGATCCATGTGCTGCACCGGCTGGTGAACGGCGGCCACAGCGTGGTCGTGATCGAGCACGACCTCGACCTGATCGCCGAGGCCGACTGGATCATCGACCTCGGCCCCGAAGGCGGCAACGCCGGCGGCCGCATCGTGGCGGCGGCGCCGCCCGAAGAGGTTGTGCGGCTCGGCACGCACACCGGCGTGGCGCTGGCGCCGGTGCTGGCGCGCTGAGCGCGCTCAGCGCGCTCCGGCATGATGGCGGGATGCTCACCATCTACAACGACCGCCATGCGCTGCACCAGGGCAAGGTGGAGATGTTCCGCGGCGAACTGGTGCCCTGCTTCGAGGTGCCCGCGCGCGTCGACCATGTGAAGGACGAGCTGCTGCGCCGCGGCCTCGGCCCGCTCGCGGCGCCCGACGATGCCTTCGACGAAGCGCTGCTGGCCCGCGTGCATGCGCCGCGCTACCTCGACTTCATCGCCCATGCGTGGGACGAGTGGGTGGCGCTCGATCCGTCGAACGCCGCGCGCGATGCGCTGCCTTCGTACTGGCCCACGCGTGGCATGCGCACCGACGTGCTGCCAAAGAGCTTTCCGGCGCGCATGGGCCTGTTCGCCTTCGACGCGGGCACGCCGCTCATGGCCGGAAGCTGGGCCGCCGCGCGCCACGGCGTCGCCTGCGCCTGGACCGCGGCGCAGCGGGTGGGCGCCGGCGCGGGCGCGTCCTTCGCGCTCACGCGGCCGCCGGGTCACCATGCGGGCGCCGACTTCTTCGGCGGCTACTGCTTTCTCAACAATGCCGCGGTTGCGGCGCAGGCGCTGCGCGATGCGGGCGTGGAGCGCGTGGCCGTGCTCGACGTCGACTACCACCATGGCAACGGCACGCAGGCCATCTTCTACGAACGCGGCGACGTGCATTTCGCCAGCCTGCACGGTGACCCGCTGACCGACTACCCGTACTACCTGGGCCATGCCGACGAGCGCGGCGCCGGTGCGGGCGAGGGCTTCAACCACAACCTGCCGCTGCCGCGAGGCACCGACTTCGCGGGCTGGCGTGCGGCGCTCAAATCCGCGCTCGAACGGATCGCCGCAGTGAAGGCCGGCGCGCTCGTGGTCTCGCTCGGCGTCGACACCTTCGAAGGCGATCCCGTCGCGGGCTTTCGCCTTCGAAGCGACGACTACCTGCGCATGGGCGAAGACCTCGCGCGCGCCGGCCTGCCGACGGTCTTCGTCTTCGAAGGCGGCTATGCGGTGGACGAGGTCGGCGTGAATGCGGTCAACGTGCTGCAGGGCTTCGCGCAGGCCGCGAGAAAATAGGCCCCCTGCCGCGCACGCGACAGTCATCGGGTTGCCCCGATTGCCTCCGGCCCCGGCGCAGGGCCCAATGCGCGCTTTCGTTTTATTTTCATCCGTTTCTTCTTCAGGAATCTGCCATGTCCCGCCGCTCCCTTCTCTGTTGTGCCGCAACGCTCGCCGCTTGCGGAATCCTTTCGCCGCTGTCGGCGCTGGCGCAGGCTTTTCCCGCCAAGCCGATCAAGCTGGTGATCGCTTTCCCCGCCGGTGGCCCCACCGACATCACGATGCGCCAGCTCGCCGAGAACGCCAGCAAGATCCTCGGCCAGCCCGTCATCATCGACAACAAGCCCGGCGCCGGCGGCACCCTGCCCGCGCAGGCGCTGCAGACCGCGCAGCCCGACGGCTACACCGTCGCGCAGATCCCGCTCGGCGTGTTCCGCCTCGGCTACACCACCAAGCTGACCTGGGACCCGCTCAAGGACATCAGCTACGTGCTCAACGTCACCGGCTATGCCTTCGGCATCGTGGTGCCGACCGACAGTCCGTTCAAGAAGTGGGCTGACTTCGTCGCCTACGCCAAGGCCAACCCCGGCAAGCTCACCTACGGCTCCACCGGCAACCTCACGAGCCCGCACCTCACGACCGAGATCCTTGCGCAGCAGGCCGGCATCGAACTGCAGCACGTGCCCTACAAGGGCAGCGCCGACCTGATGCTCGCCGTGCTCAGCGGCCAGCTCATGGCCGCCGCCGACAGCACCGGCTTCGCGCCGCAGGTCGAGGCCGGCAAGCTGCGCGTGCTCAACACCTGGGGCGAGAAGCGCCTGGCCAAGTTCCCAGATGCGCCCACGCTGAAGGAGCTGGGCTACAACATCGTGCAGAACTCGCCGTTCGGCATCGGCGCCCCCAAGGGCACACCGCCCGAGGTGGTGAAGAAGCTGCATGATGCGTTCAAGCAGGCGATGGAAGAGCCAAGCTACGTCGCGTCGCTGGACCGCTACGACATGCTGCCCAACTACATGAGCTCGGCCACGTACACCAAGTTCGCGCAGGACACGGTCGTGCGCGAGAAGGCGGTGATCGACAAGCTGGGGCTGGCGAAGCAGAAGTAAGAAGACGGGCAAGAAGGCCGTGGAGCCTTCTTGCTAACGTTTTGGAGTTGCATGCGCGACAGGGCAAGGGCGAGCCCTGATTGCCGCGGCAGTGGCAGGCGAGCCCAATGCGCTTTCTCATACTTCAGGAGGAAGCCATGTCTCGCCGAACGTCTCTTCTGTGTGCCGCAGCGCTCGCGCTTTGCGGGATCGCCTCGCCTTTGTCAGCGCTGGCGCAGAACTTTCCCGCCAAGCCCATCAAGCTGATCATCGCCTTCTCGGCCGGCGGTCCGACCGACGTCACGATGCGCCAGCTCGCCGACAACGCGAGCAAGATCCTCGGTCAGCCGGTCCTCATCGAGAACAAGCCCGGCGCTGGTGGCACCCTGCCGGCGCAGACGCTGCAGATCGCGCAGCCCGACGGCTACACCCTGGCGCAGATCCCGCTCGGCGTGTTCCGCATTGGCTACACCACCAAGATCAACTGGGACCCGCTCCAGGACATCAGCTACGTGCTCAACGTCACCGGCTATGCCTTCGGCATCGTGGTGCCGACCGACAGTCCGCTCAAGACCTGGGCCGATTTCGTCGCCTACGCCAAGGCCAACCCCGGCAAGCTCACCTACGGTTCCACCGGCAACCTCACGAGCCCGCACCTCACGACCGAGATCCTTGCGCAGCAGGCCGGCATCGAGCTGCAGCACGTGCCGTACAAAGGCAATTCCGAGGCGATGTTCGCCATCCTCAGCGGTCAGATCATGGCGGTGTCCGACAGCACGGGCTTTGCACCGCACGTGGAGTCGGGCAAGCTGCGCGTGCTGAACACCTGGGGCGAGAAGCGCCTCGACAAGTTCCCGAATGCACCCACGCTGAAGGAGCTGGGCTACAACATCGTGCAGACCTCGCCGTTCGGCATCGGCGCCCCCAAGGGCACACCGCCCGAGGTGGTGAAGAAGCTGCACGATGCCTTCAAGCAGGCAATGGAAGAGCCGAGCTACGTGGCCGCGCTCGCCCGCTACGACATGCTGCCCGACTACAAGAGCTCGGCGGACTACACCCAGTTCGCGCGGGACACGGTGAAGCGCGAGAAGGCGGTGATCGACAAGCTGGGGCTCGCGAAGGAGAAGTGATCCACGCGGCGCGCGGAATGCCGAAATTCCGCCGCTTGTAAACCCGTTGACATACGGCACTGCGCGGTCTTCCTAGACTCGCCCGCAGTTCGACGCGCGCACGCCATCACATCAGGTGGCGCGCCGTCGCAGCCCCTCGATGTCACGGATGACGCAATGCGCATTGATTCTGTCGGTCAGACCCTGCTCCTGAAGCTGGATCAGCACGTTCGAGACCATGACGCGGCTCAGGCCGGTGATGTTGGCCATTTCCTGGTGGGTGAAGGCGATGCCGATCACCGTGCCGACCGTCGACGGCTCGCCGTAGGTGTCGGCAAGCTGCACCAGGTGATGGATCACGCGCTGCGCGGCAGTGGCCTGGCTCAGCAGCAGGTTCTGGTTGGCGAGTATGCGCAGCTTGACGTTGGCCAGCCACAGCACCTGGCGCAGGCAGGCAGCGTCGCGTTCCATGCATTGGAGCAACTGCGCTCGCCCGACCTGGCGCGCCACCACGTCCGACGAGGCCACGGCCGTCACCGAATGCCTGCCGTCCAGGAAGGCACTGCATTCGCCCACCATGCCGTGCGTTCCCACGATCGCCATGTGCTTCTCATGCCCCGCGGCCGACAACAGCACCAGCCGCACGCGGCCTTCTTCCACCACGTAGACGTGGCGCACGGCGTCGCCCTGGAAGAACAGCGTCTCGCCCTTGCCGAAGCGCACGACCGGCGCGTCGTCGGTGGCCAGCAGCGCGTCCCAGCAGAAATGCGGCAGTTCGATCCACGCAGAGGGAAACCCGGCGGGGTCGGCAGTCTTGTTCATCGCTCCAACGCCTTGTCGTCATGCAAGGCAGATTCATGAAACATCCATTCTCGTCCTACCGAAAGCTCTTTCCCATCCTGGCGCACACGGCCCAGCTCTCCAGTTGCTCGCAGAGCGCCTTGAGCCTGCCGGTGCGCCAGGCGATCGACGACTATCTCGATGTCTGGGTCCGCCGCGGCGCGGACTGGGGCTACTGGATGGAGCAGGTGGCGCTGGCGCGCGCCGAGTTCGCGCGGATGATCGGCGCGGACGCGAACGACGTGGCGGTGCTCGGCAGCGTCTCGGATGCGGCCTCGAGCATTGCTTCGACGCTGCGTTTTGAACCGGGGCGCGACACCGTTGTGACCACCACGCTGGACTTTCCGTCGCTGTGCCACGTGTGGCTCGCGCAGCAGCCGCGCGGCGCGCAGGTGCGCCTCGTGCAGGCGCAGGCCGGCGAGGCTCGCGCCGCCGACCGGATCGTCGAGGCGATCGATGCGCGGACCGCGCTGGTCTCGGTATCGCAGGCCTGCTACTACGACGGGCAGATCGTCGACATCGCCGCCACCGGCCGCGCCGCGCGCGCCGCCGGCGCCATCCAGTTCGTGGATGCGTACCAGTCGGCGGGAGCTATCGACATCGATGTCCGCGCGCAAGACGTCGACGTGCTCGCCGCCGGTGCGCAGAAGTACCTGCTCGGCATTCCCGGCATCGCTTTTCTCTACGTGCGGCCCGCACTCGCGCGGCAGCTCACGCCGACGGTCACGGGCTGGTTCGGCCGCGTGGACCCGTTCGCCTTCGATCCCGCGGGGCTCGACTTTGCCGACGGCGCGGCGCGCTTCAACACCGGCACGCCGCCCATGATGTGCGCCAGCGTGGCGCGCGCGAGCATGGCGTTGCTCAACGAGATCGGCATTCCGGCCATCGAGTCCTATCTGGCCGGGCTCTCGGCCGTGGCGCTCGAGGAAGCCGCGCAGCTCGGGCTGTCGGTCGCGAGCCCGGCGCTGCCGGCCGTGAAGGGCGCCAACACGGCCATTCGCGTGCCCGGCAACTCGGCCGCGCTCGAAGCGCAGATGCTGAAGGCCGGCTACGTGGTCTCGGCGCGCAACGACGTGGTGCGCATCGCGCCGCACTTCTACAACACGGCCGACGAAGTGGTCGGCGCACTGCGCGCGCTGGCGCAGCTGACCCGATGACGACCACGGCCCATTGCGCGTCGGTACGGTGCAGCGTGACGGCAGGGCGCGCGCAGGCGTACCTCGCCGACGGGCTGCGGCTCGGCCGCTGGGCGCTGGGCTGCTGGCAGGCGGAGCCGGTCGGCGACGGCGTGGTGCGCGGCCATTCGCTGTTCGATGGGCAGCCCGCGTGGGTCCGGCCCGTGGCCGATGCGCAGGGCTTCGGCGTGACCTACCACGTCGGCGATTCGGCGGCCACGCTGGTCCCGCGCATCCGCGCCACGGTCGAGCCCACCTCCAACGGAACCGCCTGCCACATCGGCCTGCACGCGGAGCGCACACCTGGCATGGACGATGCACGCTGGCTGCGGCTGGTGCGCTGCCACGAGGTGGAGGTCTTGCTGATCGAAGCGCAATTGATGGCGCTGCAGGCTTTGCCACCTCCCGCCGCTCCTCTTTGACAACCCTGGAGAAGACATCATGCAACGACGAACATTCGGTCCGGCCCTCGCGGCCACCCTGCTGGCGCCCTGGTTGTCGGCGCCGCTGCCGGCGCGTGCGAAGCGCCCGGGCGGACCGATCCGCGTGCTCGTGGGCTTCTCGCCTGGCGGCGCCACCGACGTGGTGGCGCGTGCGCTGATCGAGCGCCTTGGCAAGGCCATGGACGGGCAGCTCTTCATCGTCGAAAACCGGCCCGGCGCTGGCGGACAGATCGCGGCGCAGCTGCTGAAGGCGGCACCGCCCGACGGTGGCACGATCATGCTGTCGATCGACCACACCCAGGTGATCGTGCCGCTCACCATCGCCGCGGCGGGCTACGACCCCGGGGCCGACTTCACCGCGATGGCCGGCGTGGCCACCTACTACAACGTGATCGCTGTGAGCTCGCGCATCGGCGTCAAGACGCTGCCCGAACTCGGCGCCTGGATGAAGGCCAACCCGAAGGAGGCCAACTACGGCATCCCCGCTGCCGGCAGCGTGCCGCAGTTCATCGGCCAGATCGTCGGCCGCTCCTTCGGCGTGGCGGTGAACCCCGTGCCTTACAAGGGCGGCGCACCGATGGTGCAGGATCTGCTGGCCGGCCAGGTGCCGATCGGCATCGCGTCCATGACCGAGCTGATCGAACACCACCGCGCGGGCAAGGTGCGCATCCTCGCCAGCTCCGGCACTGAGCGCAGCCGTACCGCGCCGGACATCCCCACTTTTCTGGAGCTCGGCTTCAAGGGGGTCGACAAGAATCCCTGGCTGGCCTTCTTCGGTCCGAAGGGGCTGCCGCAGGAATTCGTGCTGCAGTTCGACGGCGCGGTGAAGGCGGTGCTCGCGCAGCCTGATCTGCAGGAGAAGCTGGCCCGCATGGGCAACGAAGTAATGGCCGCGCCCGCGCGCGAGGTGCAGCAATGGGTGGTCGATGCCACGGCGCACTGGGGCCGCGTGATCCGCGAGACCGGATTCAAGCCGGTATGAAAAGCATCGACGAACCCGGCACCGGCCGCCGTTTCATCCAGAGCGGATCGCCGTACGAGGAACTCGCCGGCTATTCGCGCGCCGTGGTCGACGGCGACTGGATCATGGTGTCCGGCACCATCGGGCAGGACTTCGCGAGCGGCGAATTTCCGGACTCGGCCGAAGCGCAATGCGAGTTGGCACTCGACACCATCGAAGCGGCGCTGGCCGAGGCGCAGTCCGATCTCGGCGACGTGCTGCGCGTGCGCGTCTACGTGCCCGACCGCGGCGACGTGGTGGCCGTCAGCCAGGTGCTGCGCCGCCGGCTCGGCGCGAACCGTCCCGCCAACACCACCGTGTGCTGCCCGCTCGCGGTGGCGCAGGCGAAGGTCGAGCTCGAGGTGACTGCGCGGCGGCGCCGAGGCGCGCCGGATTCCGCCTGAAGCGGCGGTCAGGCGATCCATTTGTTGTTCTTGTTCACTGTTCTTGCCAAGGATCCTTCGATGAGCCTTCTCACGCAACTCGCCCAGGCCATGGGCAACCGTTCGGTCCGCACCATCGACCTCACGCACACCCTGAGCGAGGATTTCCCCGCGCTGCAGCTGCCGCCGCAGTTCGGCCAGGTGGCAGGCTTCAAGATGGAGCGTATCTCCCATTACGACGAGGCGGGACCGGGCTGGTACTGGAACAACTTTTCGTGCGGCGAGCACACCGGCACCCACTTTGATGCGCCCGCGCACTGGATCACCGGCAAGGACCATCCGCACAACACGGTCGACACCATCGAGCCGGGCGCCTTCATCGCGCCCGCGGTGGTGATCGACGCCAGCGCCGAGGTGGCGCAGAACGACGACTGGCTGCTCGATGTCCCGTTCCTGCAGGCCTGGGAATCGCGGCATGGCCACATCCCCGAAGGCGCATGGGTGCTTCTTCGCACCGATTGGTCCCGCCGCGTCGGCGACCCGGCGGCCTTCGTCAATATGCGCGAGGACGGCGCGCACACGCCGGGGCCCACGCAGCAGGCTGTCGAATGGCTGATCGGCGAGCGACGGGTGCACGGCTTCGGCGTCGAGACCATCAACACCGATGCGGGCCAGTCCTATGGCTGGCCGATCGCGTATCCGTGCCACACGCTGATGCACGGCGCCAACAAGTACGGGCTGCAATGTCTCCGGAACCTCGACCAGCTGCCGCCGACCGGCGCGCTGATCGTGTCGGCACCGCTGAAGATCCAGGGCGGGTCGGGGAGTCCGCTGCGGGTGCTGGCGTTGGTGGAAGACTGAGGCTGGGGAAAATTCCTGAGGACTTTTTCCTCGGTGTCGCGCCGGCTCCGGCGGGGCGTTTTACTGGCTGACCGATCAATTAAAGAATGCTTTAGTGCCCCGGTCCGCCGTTCAAGAACGCTTTCATCCATGCGCAGACGGGGTCCTGCGGACGGCGACTGAGAGGGTACCGTCTGTTCGAGCTGTTGCCCCTGATGCCGCGCTTCACCATCGAGCGGGTGCGCCAGAAGCTCGATACCACTTTTCCGACGGCCACTGCGGCCGTGAAGACGCTCGAAGATCTGGGCATCGTGGCGGAGCTGACCGGCCAAAAGACGAACCGCAGATTCAGCTATCAGCGGTACATCGCACTGCTGACGGGTTGAAACCGAAGATCAATTGGAAGAGGAAACGGGCGGCTGGTTGCGCGCGGCCAGCACCGCCCGCACCGCCTCCGCAAACCCCGCCCCCCTCTCGCCCTGCGTCACATAGCGCGGCAGGTGCTCCAGCTGCGGCACGAAGCGCGCCACGTTCGCCACGCCGATGCTGTGCGCGAAGCTGCGGAACATCAGCTGGTCGTTCGTCGAATCGCCCACGTAGGCCCAGCGGTCGATCTCGTCGTCGAGCGTGCGGCCCCAGAGCTCGCGCGTGATCCAGCGGGCGCCCTCGAGCTTGTCGTTGTCGCCGTACCAGCCATTGACGTGGATGCTGCTCACGGTGGCGTGCATCCCTTCGCTGCGCATCAGGGCGACCACCTGCGCGATGGTGTCGTCGCCGAGCTGCACGAACTCGCTGTGGTCGATGGCGATGTCGGTCTCGCGGCCGGCCGAGTCGGTGGCGCGCCGGGCGCCGGGGATCTCGCGCTCGATGCGTGCGAGCACGGCCTGCATGCGCGCGAAGTTGGCGGCGCGGGTCGCCGCGTCCTGCTGGTAGCGCTTCTGCAGCTTGCCGCCCGGAAGCGGCAGCAGCGCCACCGCGCCGTTCTCGGCCACGATCGAATCCACGGGCCAGGCCGAGACGAAGGGCTCGCTCCAGCCCACGGGGCGGCCGGTGATGGCCACCACGTGCAGCCCGGCGGCCTTGAGGTCGGCAAGCGCCTGCAGCGCGTCGGGCGTGATCGCACCGTCGGTTGTCAGCGTGTCGTCGATGTCGGTGAACACGCCCATCAGGTTGGCGCGCGCGGCGGTCGGCCACTGCCTGAGCGACAGCAGGTGATGGGGCGAAGGGGGCAGGGGAGGCGACGGTTGCATGGCGGTGAATCGGTGGGGAGCCGTGATCCTACGGCGCTTTCGTGGTGTAGCATCCCGCCCCCGCAGCGCCATCGGGCGGTGCGCCGCCTGCTTCCATGTCCCACATCGCCGTCGACCGACTCCGCAAGACCTACCGCATCTCCGAGCGCGACCCGGGCGTGATGGGCGCGTTGCGCGGGCTGGTGCAGCGCCGGTACCGCACGGTCGAGGCGCTCTCGGGCGTGTCGTTCTCGCTGGAGCGCGGAGAGCTGCTGGGCTTCATCGGACCGAACGGCGCGGGCAAGTCGACCACCATCAAGATCCTCGCCGGCATCCTCCGGCCCGACGGGGGCAGCGTGACGGTCGACGGGCGCGATCCTTTTGCCGACCGCGAACGCCACGTGGCGCGCATCGGCGTGGTGTTCGGCCAGCGCACCCAACTCTGGTGGGACCTGCCCGTGGGCGACGGCTTCGACCTGCTGCGCGACATCTACCGCGTGGACGCCGCGCGCTACCGCCGCACGCGCGACGAACTGGTTGCACTGCTGCAGCTCGAGCGCGTGCTCGACCAGCCGGTGCGGCAGCTGTCGCTCGGCCAGCGCATGCGCGCGGAGATCGCGGCGGCGCTGCTGCACGAGCCCGAGATCCTGTTCCTCGACGAGCCCACCATCGGCCTCGACGCGCCCTCGAAGCTCGCGGTGCGCGACTTCGTGCGCCGCGCCAACCGCGAGCGCGGCACCACGGTGCTCCTGACCACGCACGACATGCACGACATGCACGACATCGAGGCGCTGGCGCGGCGCGTGATCGTGATCGGCCATGGCCGCGTGCTGGCCGACAGCCCGGTGGAGGCGCTGCGCGCGCAGGTACTGGCCGAGCGGCGCCTGGTGGTCGATTTCGCGCCAGGTGCGGAACTGCCCGCGCAAGTGGACGGCGCGCGGGTGCATTCGCGCGACGGCCAGACGCTGGTGCTCGACTTCGATCCGGCCAAGACCGCCGCGCCCGCGCTGATTTCGCGCATCGCGGCCGCGCATGCCGTGGAAGACATCCGCCTCGAGGGCCTGCCGATCGAGGCCGTGATCGCGCGCTTCTATGCCATGCACGGAGCGGCCGAAGCGTGAACCTCCGGACCCGCGCGCGTCCCTACGCGGCCGCTTTTGCGTCGCGCTTCCTGCAGATGCTGCAGTACCGCACCGCCGCGCTCGCGGGCTTTGCCACGCAGTGCTGGTGGGGCGGCATCAAGGTGATGGTGCTCGCTGCGTTCTATGGCGGCGCGGCAGTCGCAGGCTCGCCGATGTCGCTGGCCCAGGCCGTGACCTACACCTGGCTCGCGCAGGGCCTGCTCGCGCTGCTGCCGTGGCTCGGCGACCCCGAAGTGGCGCAGGCGGTGCGCACCGGCGCCGTGGCCTATGACCGGTTGCGCCCGGTCGATGCCTAGGCGCTGTGGTTCGCGCGCAGCGCTGGCTGGATCGCCGCGCGCGTGCTGCCGCGCGTGGCGCTGATGGCCGCCTTCGCGGCCGTCGCGCTGCCTCTGGCCGGGTTTGACAACTGGGCCTGGCAGCCGCCCGCGAGCCTGGCCGCCGCGGCCGCGTTCCTCGCGTCGGCGGTGCTGGCGCTGCTGCTGTCGACGTCGATGGTGATGCTGCTCAACATCGCGGCAGCGGCGGCGCTCAACGAACGCGGCATCAATGCGCTGGCGGCACCGGTGGTCATCGTGTTCTCGGGCAACCTGCTGCCGCTGGCGCTGCTGCCCGATGCGTGGCAGCTGGCATTGCTGCTGCAGCCCTTTGCGGGCATCGTCGACATTCCCGCGCGGCTGTATTTCGGTATGGTGCAAGGGCCGCAGGCGTTGGCCGCGCTCGGCCTGCAGTGCTTCTGGATCGCGGCGGTGGTCGCGATCGGCCACCGGGCGATGCACCGCACGATGCGCAGCCTTGAAGTGCAGGGCGGCTGAGGGGCGTTGAAGCGATGGGATCGACCGCGCTCTTCCTGCGCCTCGTGCGCGCCTCGCTCGCCGGGCAGGCCCGCTATCCGGCGTCGGCGCTGATGCTGACGCTGGGGCAGTTCCTCGCGACCGGCATCGAGGTGGTCGCGGTCTGGGCGCTGTTCCACCGCTTCGGCGACGTGCAGGGCTGGACCCTCGGCGAAGTCGCCGTGTTCTACGGCTTGGTCAACTG
Source organism: Variovorax sp. Soil_C_19 (assembly GCF_057657255.1). Lineage (NCBI taxonomy): Bacteria > Pseudomonadati > Pseudomonadota > Betaproteobacteria > Burkholderiales > Comamonadaceae > Variovorax > Variovorax sp. Soil_C_19. The sequence continues at coordinate 149,267 of NZ_JBDGIV010000014.1, forward strand.
CATGTTCGCCGTGGCCGATGCGCTGGGGCGCGGCTTCGACGTGCTGGGCACCGAGTTCTTGCGCACCGGCGCCTTCGACCGGCTGCTGCTGCGCCCGCGGCCGCTGGTGCTGCAACTGATGGGCCACGACTTCCGCATCAGCCGCCTGGGACGCCTGCTGCAGGGCGTGCTGGTGCTGGGTCTCGGCACCGCGCAGACGGGCATCGGCTGGACGCCCGATGCGGTGGCGGTGGCGCTGTTTGCGCTGGCCGGCGGCGTGGCGCTGTTCCTCGGCATCCTCGTGCTGCAGGGCACGCTGTCGTTCTGGACCGTCGAAAGCCTGGAGCTCGCCAACGTGCTGACCTATGGCGGTGTGCAGGCGGCGCAATATCCGTTGGCGCTCTATGCGCAGTGGTTCCGCCGCGTGCTGACCTTCATCGTGCCGCTGGCCTGCGTCGCCTACTACCCGGTGCTCGCGATCCTCGGCAAGCCCGATCCGCTCGGCGCGCCGCCGTGGCTGGGCTGGGTCTCGCCGCTCGCGGGCTTCGTGTTCCTTGCGGCGGCGTTCGGCGCGTGGCGCGTGGGCCTGCGCCGCTACGCTTCCACCGGCAGCTGAACAAAGAGCAGGCTACCCGGCGTTCTGCAGCGCCAACCCCGCATGCTCGCGCAGCGGATGGAAGTGGATCTTCGGAAAGCGCTCCTGCGCCAGCCGCACGTCGTAGGGCGAGGTGCACAGGAAGGCCAGCGTGTCGGCCGCGTCCTTCGCCATGCGCTGCGGGTACGCGTTGACGAACTCGCGCAGCTCGGGCGGCGCGTCGGCCGTGATCCAGCGCGCGCCGGTGTACTGGCAGCCTTCGAGCCGCACGTCGGCGTCGTACTCGGCCTTCAGGCGGTGCTGCACCACTTCGAACTGCAGCTGGCCCACGGCGCCGAGCAGCATCGGTCCGCCGATCTCGGGGCGGAACACCTGGATCGCGCCTTCCTCGCCGAGCTGGGCCAGGCCCTGCTGCAGCTGCTTGGTGCGCAGCGGGTTCTTCAGGATCACGGTCATGAAGAGCTCGGGCGCGAAGAACGGCAGGCCGGTGAACTGGAGCGACGCGCCGTCGGTGATGGTGTCGCCGAGCTGCACGCCGCCGTGCGTGGTGAAGCCGACGATGTCGCCCGCGTAGGCTTCTTCCACCGCCTCGCGGCGCTGGCTCATGAAGGTGACGACGCTGGTCGGCCGCAGCTCCTTGGCGGTGCGCTGCACCTTGAGCTTCATGCCCGGCGTGTACTTGCCCGAGGCCATGCGCACGAAGGCGATGCGGTCGCGGTGGTTGGCGTCCATGTTGGCCTGCACCTTGAAGACCACGCCCGCGAAGTCGCGGTCCTCGGGCTGGATCTCCTTGACGACCGGCTGCCGGTTGACCAGCGTGGTGCTGGTGCGCGACTGCGGCGAGGGCGCGAGGTCGACCAGCGCCTCGAGCACTTCCATCACGCCGAAGTTGTTGACGCCGGAGCCGAAGAACACCGGTGTCTGCTTGCCTGCCAGGAAAGCCTCGCGGTCCCAGGTGGGGGAGGCGCCGGTGGCGAGCTCCATGCTTTCCATCGCCGACTCGAAATCGGCGCCGAAGCGCTTGGTGAGCGTGTCGCGTTCACTCAAAGGGATGGTTTCGAAGTCGTGCGGCAGCCGCTCGCTGCCCGATTCGAACACCGTCATCGCCTGCGTGCGCAGGTTCATGATGCCGCGGAAGCTCTTGCCCTGGCCCACGGGCCAGGTCATCGGCACGCAGGGCATGCCGAGCTCGCGCTCCACCTCGTCGAGGATGTCGAGCGGCTCGCGCACCTCGCGGTCCATCTTGTTGACGAAAGTGATGATCGGCGTGTCGCGCTGGCGGCAGACCTCGATCAGCCGCCGCGTCTGCGCCTCCACGCCGTTGGCCGCGTCGATCACCATGAGCGCGGAGTCGACGGCCGTGAGCACGCGGTAGGTGTCTTCGGAGAAGTCCTTGTGGCCGGGCGTGTCGAGCAGGTTGATCACGTGGTCGCGGTACAGCATCTGCATGACCGACGAGGCCACCGAGATGCCGCGCTGCTTCTCGATTTCCATCCAGTCGGAGGTGGCGTGGCGCGAGGCCTTGCGCGCCTTCACCGAACCGGCGATCTGGATCGCGCCCGAGAACAGCAGCAGCTTCTCGGTCAGCGTGGTCTTGCCGGCGTCGGGGTGGGAAATGATGGCAAACGTCCGTCTGCGCCTGACTTCATCAGTGAATGGGCCGTGAGCCATTGATCACTCTCTTGTCTGTGTGCACACAGTTGTGCGCGTTTTCAAAGCTGCTCCAGGGGAGCAATGCAGCATAATAACCTAAAAATTACTTGACATCAAAACCTAGAATTCGTGCAACAATAAAACCTAATTATCACGAAGCAGAATTCCCTAACAATGGCAACGCCCGCAGACAAGCTCGCCCAGTCCCTCGCTGCCTTGAAGGCACTACAGGACACGCGGGCGGTCGCCATTCGAGCCTCCGACCTGACGCGCGTTCATCGGGAGCGCCTGCTCAGGAATGGCTTCATCCGTGAAGTGATGAAGGGCTGGTATGTCCCGGCCAGGCCTGACGGCGCGGCCGGCGAGAGCACCGACTGGTATGCCTCGTTCTGGCCCTTCTGCGCAGCCTACCTGACGGAGCGGTTCGGGGAGGACTGGTGCCTCGGCGCAGAGCATTCCGTCGCGCTGCATACCGGCAACTGGGACGTGCCGCGTCAGCTCCTCGTGCGCGCGACACGCGGCGGCAACAAGCCGACCGGGCTGCTGCACGACACGTCGATCTTCGACCTGCGCCTCGAAGTTCCCGCTGCCCGAGACATCGAGGTGGTGGACGGCCTGCGTCTCATGCGCCTGCCCACGGCGCTGGTGGCCTGCGCGCCCGGGCACTTCGCGGCGCACGCGGTCGAGATGCGGGCAGCACTCGCCATGATTGCCGATGCCTCCGACGTTCTGGCGCGCCTGCTCGACGGGGGACACAGCAGCATCGCCGGACGGCTCGCCGGCGCCTTCCGCAACATCGGCCGCGACCCGATTGCGGAGACGATCACCGCGACGATGCGCACGGCTGGCTACACCGTCAACGAAACCGATCCCTTCAACGACCGCCCGTCGGTCGCGATCGGACAGCGGGAAACATCTCCCTCCGTCAACCGGCTGCGCATGTCCTGGGCAGAAATGCGCGGGCCCGTGCTGGAGCGCTTTCCGCGTGCGCCCGGCCTGCCCGTCGACGCCGCGGCGTATCTGCGCCAGGTGGAAGACGTCTACGTGGCCGACGCCTACAACTCCCTCTCCATCGAGGGCTACCGGGTCAGCGCCGAACTGATCGAGCGCGTGCGTTCCGGCAGCTGGAACCCCGATACCGCGGCAGACCGCGCGCATCGGGACGCACTGGCGGCCCGTGGCTACTGGCAGGCCTTCCAGAAGATCAAGGAAACGCTGGGCCGGATTCTGCAAGGGCTGAACGCAGGGGAGGCCGCGCGAGCCGACCACGGCACCTGGTACAGGGAGATGTTCGGCCCCAGCGTCGCGGCAGGCATCCTGAAGCCTGCGGATCTCGCGGGCTATCGCAGCGGGCCCGTGTTCATTCGCCAGTCCATGCATGTGCCGCCGCGCAGCGAAGCCGTGCGGGCGTTGATGCCCGCCTTCTTCGATCTCCTGCGCGAGGAGCCGGAAGCTTCGGTGCGGGTCGTGCTCGGCCACTTCTTCTTCGTGAACATCCATCCGTACTTCGACGGCAATGGACGCATGGGCCGCTTCCTCATGAATGCGATGCTGGCATCGGGCGGGTATCCATGGGCCATCATTCCGCTGGCGCAACGGTCCCGTTACATGGCCGCGCTCGAGGCGGCGAGCGTCGGCCGGGACATCCGGCCTTTCGCTGAGCTTCTGGCCGAGCTGGTGGCCGCCGGCAAGACGCCTTAGCAGGCTGTTGAATTTCTCCCCTGTGTAAACGGGGCCTACAGGGTCATCGTTGTTGATACCGTGTTCATGCTCAT
>NZ_JBDGIV010000015.1:0-115712 GCF_057657255.1 Variovorax sp. Soil_C_19
GCGCAAACCACCGCATCAACTACGATGCAAACCCTCGACCTCTAGATCAAAGTGCTACGAAAGCCGGGGGCAGCGCAGTTGCGTTCGCGCGGCGGCGGCCGTCATCGCCGTTTCTGCGGAATGACTCTGTGCCTTCGTCAGCGCGCCAATGAATTTTCGTCGGCCGGCGCGAAGGGTCGCCCGATCGGCGCTGCGTCGTGCCGGTCAAGCACGGCAGAATGCGACCAAAGGCCGGAACCGGCCGAGGCTGTGTGAAAACGCTTCGCCGTCGGCACTCATCTAAATAAAATCATGGCACCCGTTCTCAGCGAGGTGCCCATGAAGCGATTCATCGAAGGCGAGGATCGGCAGCAGGTTGCGCTGCTGCCGGAATGTTTGGATGACTATATCGGCGAAGACAACCCGGTGCGCGTCGTCGACGTCTTCGTCGAGGAATTGGATCTTCAAGCACTCGGCTTCAAAGGAGCAGATCCAGCCGCCACCGGCCGGCCCGCGTACCACCCCGCAGTGCTGCTCAAGCTCTACATCTATGGCTACCTGAACCGCATCCAGTCCAGCCGGCGCCTGGAACGCGAGGCTCAGCGCAACGTCGAGCTGATGTGGCTCACCGGCCGGCTCGCTCCGGACTTCAAGACCATCGCCGACTTCCGCCACAACAACGGCGTTGGCATCCGCAATGTCTGCAAGCGCTTCATCGCCATGTGCCGTGAACTCAAGCTGTTCACGCAGGCCATCGTTGCCATCGACGGCAGCAAGTTCAAGGCGGTGAACAGCCGGGACCGCAACGTCACGCCTGGGAAGATCGACAAGCGCCAGCAGCAAATCGAGCAGAGCATCCAGCGCTACCTCGACGCACTGGAGACGGCGGACCGTACACAACCCTCAGAGGTCGAAGCCAAGACCGAGCGACTGCAAGACAAGATCAGGAAGCTGCGCGATCAGATGCACCAGCTCGACGAAGCCAAGGAGCAGTTGAAGCACGAGCCTGATGGGCAGCGTTCAACCACCGATCCCGACGCGCGCTCGATGATCTCGCAGGCGAAGGGTTCTGGCTTGGTGGGCTACAACGTCCAGACGGCGGTCGATGCGAAGAACCACTTGATCGTGGCGCACGAGGTCACGAACGTCGGCAACGACCGCGCACAGCTCAACAGGATGGCGCGTGCTGCGCGCGAGGCGATGGACAAGCCCAGACTTCAAGCCTTCGCCGACCGGGGCTACTTCAATGGCACGGAACTCAAGGCCTGTGAGGACGACGGCATCACGGCCTTCGTGCCCAAGCCGATGACATCGAACGCCAAGGCCGCGGGTCGCTTCGACAAGACCGAATTCGTCTACATCGCGAAGGACGACGAATACCAATGCCCCGCGTGTCAACGCCGAAGTAAATCTGACCCACTTTCATCGTAGTCGCCGAAGTAAATCTGACCCACTCGGGTCCTTCTGCTTGCGCTGCTCGGGCGCGTAGGGCGAAGCCCGAAGCGGCCGAGCAGCGCGGCGTCGGTCATGCCGCCGCCATCCTCCTTGCTGCCTGGCCGGCCTTGCGCTTGTCCTTCAGCCTGAAGCTCTCGCCGGTGATCTGCACGATGTGGGCGTGGTGCAGCAATCGGTCAAGCATTGCCGCCGTCAGCGTCTGGTCGTCCGCGAAGGCGCCCGCCCACTGCGTGAACGGCAGGTTGCTCGTGAGCACCATCGAGCCGCGTTCGTATCGCTTGGCCACAACGTTGAAGAACAAGTTGGCCTCGTCCCGCCCGAAGGGCAAGTAGCCGATCTCGTCGACCACGAGCAGCTTGGGGCCGAGGACCGCCCGGTTGAAGTATTCCTTCAAACGGTTCTGTGCCTTGGCCGCTGCCAGCTGCATCATCAAGTCGGCCGCCGTGATGAAGCGCGCCTTATGCCCCGCCATGACGGCCCGCTGGCACAGCGCCAGCGCGATGTGCGTCTTGCCCACGCCGCTGGGCCCAAGCATCACCACGTTCTCGGCACGCTCGATGAAGGCCAGGTGGCCCAACTCGATGATCTGCGCCTTCGGTGCACCCCCCGGCTGTGCCCAATCGAACTGCTCGAGCGTCTTGATCGTCGGCATCGTTGCCAGGCGCATCAGCACCGTGCGCTTGCGCTCCTCCCTTGCCACTTGCTCGCTGGCCAGAACCTTTTCCAGGAAGTCGGCGAAGCTGGCGCCATCGCGTGCAGCATCCTGTGCAAGGGCGGGCCATTCGCTTCCCAGCCGTGCGAACTTCAGTTGCTCGCACAGCTCAGCAATGCGGTCGTGCTGCAGATCCATCACACCACCTCCAGCAGGGCGTCGTACACCGCCAGAGGATGCTGCAGGCTCTCCACTGGCAAGACCACGCGCTGGCGCACAGGTGCCGGCGCCTTAAGGGCTGGCGCGGCCAACATAACCGCGCGTTCCTCGGCCAGTCGCAACGCTGGCACCGCTTTGGTGGTGGCGTGTACGCGGGCGTTGGCGACTTCGTCGAGCCAGCGGCGCACGTGGACGTTGGCTAAGTGCGCGTCTAGTCGGAGGCCATTGGCTTCAAGCGTTGCCGCTAGCGGCACCAGGAAGCTTCCCTTGAGGTAGGAGTTGAATCGCTCGACCTTGCCCTTCGTCTTGGCGCGATAGGGGCGGCACAGCCGAGGCTTGAAGCCGCAGCTCTGCGCAAGCTCGCGCAGTTCGGCGTTCCAGCGATGTTGACCCTCGCCGTAAGCGTCACGCTCGATGACGACGGCCTTCGTGTTGTCGAAGAGCACGTGTTCGGGCACGCCGCCGAAGTAATCGAACGCCTCGCGCAGCCCTGTGCAGAGGGTGGCGACGTCCTCGCCCGAGCAGGCCACGAACTTCACGTAGCTCGCTCGGCTGTAGCCCAGGGTGGCGACCATCGCGAGCAACGGGTCGCGGCCACGGCGAACGTAGGTGAAGTCGGCCTGCATCTGCTGGCCTGGTGGCGTCTCGAACCGCACCAGCGGCTCAGGCTCGCTCTTCTTCAGTGGCGCCAGCCAGGCCTTGAGTTGGCTGATGCCGCCTGTGTAGCCGCGTTCCTGGATCTCGCGCAGCAGCACGGTGGCCGGAATCCATCTGGGCCTGGCTTGCCCGATACGTTCATGCAGATAGGTCTTGTAGTCGTCGAGCTTGCATGCACGCGGGTCACGCGGCCCGTACCGCTGCGCGGCCTCGTCTCGCAGGTACCTGCGCACTGTATTGCGCGAGCAATCCAACTGCCTCGCGATCGCTCTGACACTCTCGCCCCTTCGGGCCATCACTCGTATCTCCACTGCTTGCTCCTGAGTCAACATCAGCAGCCTCACAAAGGCTGCCATCGTGTCCCAGGTGGGTCACTTTTATTTCGGCGCAGTGGGTTAGTTTTACATCGGCGCTAACACCCGCGGGCGAACGAGCGATCTACAGGTTCAGCACGCTGGAGAAGAGCGACAACAAGCTGCACGTCTATTGGTCCAGTGCTTGCCCTGGTTGCGCCATGAGAGACCAGTGCACGACCAGCAGCTACCGCCGCATCCGACGCTGGGAACACGAAGCGGTGCTTGATCGGGTGCAGCAACGCCTTGACCGCAAGCCCGACGCCATGACCTTGCGACGACGCACCGTGGAGCACGTGTTCGGCACGCTGAAACACTGGATGGGATCAACCCACTTCCTGACCAGGACTCTGGCGCATGTGAGCACCGAGATGAGCTTGGATGTGCTGGCCTACAACCTCAAGCGGGTAATGAAGGTGCTGGGATTCGGCAGGACGATGAAGGCGATGCAATTGGCTGGGGCATGAGCCCTTGTAATCGCACTCCCGCCGAGTAAATCGGCCTGCCCTTGCGGCACTGGCCTGATGCCCGCGTTCTGTCTCTACTGCGCGTAGTCGAGCGGCCGACCTCGGCATACTCATGTGCCGAGTGCGTTTCCACACAGCCTCGGCCAAAGGCGGACGTCGGCGACAGACTGCTTTCGGCTAGGCGACCTGAGTACGAATTTTGTATAAGTCGCGAGCGTCTGAAGCAATAAAGCGTCTGGCAGGTTCGTCGGTTGTCCAGCCTGCTGTTTCTTGCTTAAGGTCAGGCCACGAGAGGTGAGAAGGCGCCGAGGTACGGTTTGATGGCGGCGACGACAGCGATGCGCGCATCAGTTCGCGCAAGGCGAACCACAAGCTCGACGAGCTCTCCTGCTTTTAGTCCCAATGCATTTCCGATCTGGTTCGGCAGAGACTTGCGGTTGTAGAGGCGCAGCAATCCTCGGTAATCTGTCGCATTGAGCACAGTCTGAAATTCCCCGTCGAACTGAGCGTACAGGGCAGAAATGTCGATGCCCTGGGCGAGTTGTTGCAAAGCGGAGGAGAGGGCAGGCACTCCACGGGCCGATGCATCAAAGCAATTGAGCTTGAATTTCACCTCCGCGATGACCCGCAAAGAGACCTGGGTGTCGAGTTCCGTTTTCAACTGCTTGAAGACCTGGGCGGCGGCCTGATTGAAATCGGCTTCGACGTCGCGAGCCAAGCGGGCGCTGACGAGTGCCAGAACCTCCTGTGTGCAGAAGAGGTTCTCAACCTCCGCAACGTCCAACGTGTAGATGTTGTCGGCCTGCAGCGATGCGATTTCTGGCGCCGTGCGCCGGTCACGATCGATGAGGCCGTAGACTTGCAGATGGTGAAGCTGAGTATTTGAACGCAAAGCTCGAACAGCTTGGATAACTTGGTCGCAGCTGCCGCGAGGGATGACCAAGAATCCTGCGAGTATCTCGCGGTAGAGCGAGACGTCGTGACTGCCATTCACACCCTCGACGAAGACAACAGGCTTTCGACTGCCGAGCACTTCAATCAAGAGATCGTCCGGGAGGTCGTCCTTGTCCTCGATGAGCTCCCAGTCCCAAGATGTTCCATCGAAAGACTTGAGCCAGACGCGCTGTGCGCCTTCCTGGGCTACGGCAAAGTCGACATCGTGAGTGAGGTACACGAACAGGCAATCGGGGCGCAGTCTCTCAATCTCGGCCCACAGAGGGGCTTGCACCGACTTGTGTAGGTGCAACTCGGGCTCGTCGATGACGACGATGCTGTCCCTGGGAGCGGCAAGACACTGCCCGATGAGATAGAAAATGACGCGTTCGCCATCGCTCATTTCAGATGAGTTGTAGATCTGGCTCGCGTCATCGCGGACTTGGGTCTGGATTCGTAATCCGCCGACCACGAGTTCGCGGTGAGGAAGAATCCGCTCCCATGTCTGCTTCACCTTGTCCATCCTAGTAGGCGGTGGCTCAATCTTGGTGGCTGATTGGCGCTGGGCGACCTTGTATTTGGCGTTCTCCTCAGTTTCATCTGAGAACAGAAAGACCATCAACTTCTGGTAGTCGTTTAGGAACGCCGTAGCAGGTTTGTCTTGCCATCGGAAGTACTTGTTTTGTTTCGCGTCTGGATTGCCGAAGATCAAGTCCTGCTCCGCTAGATCGATAGACATCGGCGTCGTCGTGTTGGGCATAGACAGCGACTTCTGCGCGGAGATTCTGAACACGCGGGCTTGGTCAGGCGAAGTCATGTCAAGCCAGGTTCCGAGGCGAGTTTTGCCTGAGCCATTGGCGCCAACAAAAAGCAGGTTCCGACTGGTCGTGATCTTCTGATCGGCTGCGCCGCGGCGCGGAAGGGTGATAGATCGCGTGACTGGAATGGTTGACATCGAATGTGCCGCGTTTAGGTTGATCGTCTAGGGCCGGCCAGCGCGAAGAGACCGCGGTTCGGTTCGCGGTTCGCGGCACAGTGCCTTCCTCGAGCGTAATCTATGCCCAGGGAGAATGGCCCCTGAGCCTTCCGGTGGCTTTGCCCCGACCAACTCGGGTGGACGAGTAGCGGCTGCTTTCGAGCAGCATGTTTCTTGACGCGAAGGGCTGCAGTGGGCCCAGCTGAGACATTGGGCCTCGCGCAAAGCAGCCGGTCGTGAGCCCACGGGTCGATGCAAAAGCGCGACACACGCGTGGATCCAATGGCTTGAAATCGAAACTTGCGAAAGTTCAACGGCGCGCTACGCGAAGGTCGGATGGCGCCAACTGCGCAATTGAAGGATGGTCCCCGGGGGTCAGACACTGAAGTCCATTGGTGTTCCGCAGCTTCGCCTTGTCCACCTAGCCGGGCACCTTTTCGAGTCCCTGCACGACCAGTGAAGTGAAAGGGTAGGGCTTGCGCATGCTGCGCGGTGCCGTCGCGCTCACTTCATCAACACCTTGAAGACGGCATCGAGGTTCTTGATCGCCGTCACGCCTAGTCGCTGCGGCTGGCCGGGAGCCCGCGGCCACGTCCGACGAAGGCATTACCAGCGAATACCGAGGCGCAGAAAAAGTCGCGAAAGTACGAAAAGAGGACCCACCCAGAGGTACTGGACGTCTTCGAAGAAGGAAGGTTTCCTGCCCTCGATCTTGTGCCCCACGAACTGGAAGACCCATGCCACCACGAAAATGCCGGCGGACAGCGGCGAAACAAGGTTTCCCATCGCGTGGACGGCCGCCAGCAGCAGGGCGGTGCCGCCCAGCATGGTCGCGAAGAAAACCGGTGAGCGCAGCGTGGCGTAGTAAACCAGGCTCGCCGCGACGAAACCGTACGCCACCCAGGCGTGCAGCGCGAACAGCAGCCCCACGAGGCTCAGCATGATGGCGGGGATCGCCACGTAGTGGATGAGTTCGTTGGTGGGATGCCGATGGCTCTCGCCATAGTGGGCCAGCAACCTGTCGACCTTGCGATCGGAACTGGCCATCGGGGCTTCGGCGGCGTGCGTCATGGGTCTCCGGATCGCCTGTCTGCGGCGAATCCCGCCATGGTGCACCCGTGCCCCTGCACTTGCAAGTGCTACTGGAACAATAGCAAATGGACGGCGCTGCCGCCGATTCTCAGCCGAGCAGCGCCTGCGCGAATTCGCGTGCGTTGAAGGTTTCGAGGTCTTCGAGCTTCTCGCCCACGCCGATGAAGTAGACCGGGATCGGCCGCTCGCGTGCAATGGCGCAGAGCACACCGCCCTTAGCCGTGCCGTCGAGCTTGGTCACGACCAGGCCCGTAAGGCCCAACGCCTCGTCGAAGGCCCTGACCTGCGCCAGCGCGTTCTGTCCGGTGTTGCCGTCGATCACCAGCAGCACCTCGTGCGGCGCGCTGGTGTCGGCCTTGGTGACGACGCGCTTGATCTTGCGGAGTTCGTCCATCAGGTGGATCTGCGTCGGCAGCCGGCCCGCGGTGTCGACCAGCACCACGTCCTTGCCGCGCGCCTTGCCCGCGGTAACGGCGTCGAAGCTCACGGCCGAGGGATCGCCGCCTTCCTGGCTCACGATTTCGACGGTGTTGCGGTCGGCCCAGACCAGCAGTTGCTCGCGCGCGGCGGCGCGAAAGGTGTCGGCCGCGGCCAGCAGCACCGACGCACCCTCGTTCGCGAGGTGCTTGGTGAGCTTGCCGATCGAGGTGGTCTTGCCGGCGCCGTTCACGCCCGCGACCATGATCACCGTCGGCGTGAACTGGCCGATGACGAGCGGCTTCTCGAGCGGGCGCAGCAGGTCGGCAATGGCGTCGGCCAGCAGCCGCTTCACTTGCGCTGCGTCGGTGGCCATCTGCCGCTTGACGCGGCCGCGCAGGTCGTCGAGCAGGTATTCGGTGGCCTTGACGCCGGCGTCTGCCATCAGCAGGGCCGATTCGAGCTCTTCGTACAGCGCCTCGTCGATCTGCGCGTTGACGAACACCGCCTGGATGCCGGTGCCGGTCTTGCGCAGGCCGGTCTTTAGCTTGTCGAGCCAGCCTTTGCGCTCGGCGGTGACGATGGCCTCTGCGACGGGTGCAGGCACCGGAGCCGGTACCGGGACTGGTGCGGGTGCGGGTGCAGGCACTGGGGCCGGGACTGGTGTCGGTGCAGGTGCAGGTGCAGGAACAGGGGCTGGTTCCGGAACTTGCACAGGAACTGGCACCGCGGGTGGCGGCGGGACTGGTGCCGGCTGCGGTTCCGGCTCGGCCACAGGCGCCGCCGGCTCCTCCACGGCAGGTTTCGAGCCGAACCAGCTCGAAGGAGAGAACACCGAACGCGCGGGGGGCGGCGCGGGCGCTGGCGGCGGCTCGGGCGCCGGCAACGGCTCGGCGGCCGGGGCATCGGTGGGTGGTTTTTTCTTGAAGAAACTGAACATCGGGCGCTTTTTACAATCCGACCCATTCTATGAAACACCCCTCGCCACGTCGTGTTGCGTCTGGTGCGGTGCTGGCGATGGCGCTTTCGGCGCTCTGGGCCATGCCTGCACTGGCGCAAAGCCCTCCGGTTTCCGCCGCCTCTCCCTCCAACGCCGCCGCCGCGGCATCCACTCCCCGGCAGTTCACCCTTGCCAACGGCATGACGCTGCTGGTGCAGCCCGATCGCCGCGCGCCCACGGCGGTGCAGATGCTGTGGGTCCGCGTCGGGTCCGTCGACGAGGTCGACGGCACCTCGGGCGTGGCGCATGTGCTCGAGCACATGATGTTCAAGGGCACCAAGGCGATCAAGCCGGGCGAGTTCTCGCGCCGGGTCGCGGCGCTGGGTGGGCAGGAGAATGCGTTCACCTCGCGCGACGCCACCGGCTACTACCAGCAGATTCCCGTGGAGAGCCTCGAGCAGATCATGAAGCTCGAGTCGGACCGCTTCGCCAACAACCAGTGGCCCGACGACGAGTTCAAGCGCGAGATCGAGGTGGTCAAGGAAGAGCGCCGCCTGCGCACCGAAGACCAGCCGCGCGCGCTGCTCGGCGAGCAGCAGAATGCGGCGGTCTTCATGGCCTCGCCCTACCACCGGCCCATCGTCGGCTGGATGAGCGACCTCGACGCGATGACGCCCGACGACGCGCGCGCGTTCTTCCGCCGCTGGTACGTGCCCGCCAATGCCGCCCTGGTGGTGGCCGGCGACGTCGACGTCGACAAGGTGCGCACGCTGGCCGAGAAGTACTACGGCAGCATCCCCGCGCGCGCCGTGCCCCCGCGCAAGCCGCGCACCGAACCCGAACAGCGCGGCATGCGGCGCATCGAGTTCAAGGCGCCGGCCGAGCAGGCCTACGTATCGCTCGCGTTCCGCATCCCGAAGCTCGAGGACATCGAGACCACCGACGGCGACGTGTGGTCGCTCGAGGTGTTGTCGGCCGTGCTCGACGGCTACACCGGCTCGCGGCTCGACCGCGCGCTGACGCAGGGCACCGATCGCGTGGCCGATTCCGTCGGGGCCTATTCGGGCCTGGTCGGCCGCGGGCCGCAGCTCTTCACGCTCGTGGGCGTGCCGGCACATGGCAAAACGCCCGAAGCGGTCGAGGCGGCGCTCCGGGCCGAAGTGGCGCGCGTCGCGAAAGACGGCGTGGGCGATGCCGAGCTCGCGCGCGTCAAGACGCAATGGGTGGCGAGCCAGACCTACAAGCGCGACTCGGTCATGGCGCAGGCGCGCGAACTCGGCAGCAATTGGGTGCAGGGCCTGCCGCTGGACGCCAGCGCGCAGATCATCGCGAAGCTGCAGGCCGTGACGCCTGCCCAGGTGCAGGCCGTGGCCGCAAAGTACTTCGGCGACGACCAGCTCACGGTCGCCACCCTGCGCCCGCTGCCGCTCGAAGCCAAACCCCGCGGCCGCGGCTTCGCGGCACCGCACGGCGAAATGCGCTGAAAGGCGTCGAACCCCGATGAACCGTATCAAGACTCTCCTGCGCACCGCGCTGTTCGGCGCCATTGCAGCCGTCGCAGCGATGAACGCCGCCCACGCGGCACTTCCGATCGAGCACTGGACGCTCCCGAGCGGCGCTCGGATTTACCTCGTCTCCACCCACGCGCTGCCGATCGTCGATGTGCAGATCGACTTCGACGCCGGTAGCCGGCGCGATCCGGCGGCGCAGGCCGGCCTTGCGAGCACGACCGCGACCATGGTCGAGAAGGGCGTGGCCGCCGGCCGCAACGGCGAGCCGGCGCTCGACGAAAACGCGCTCGGCGAGGCCTGGGCCGACCTGGGTGCGCAGTTCGACACCAGCGTCGGCAACGACCGGGCGAGCTATTCGCTGCGCACGCTGGCGGAGCCGGCCCTGCTCTCCAAGGCGGTGGCGCTCGCTGCGCGCGAGATCGGTGAGCCGGCCTTTCCCGACGATGTCTGGCGGCGCGAGCGCGAGCGCATCGGTGCGGCGCTGCGCGAGGCCAACACCAAGCCCGCGACCATCGCGGGCCGCGCGTTCTCGCAGGCCGTGTATGGCAGCCATCCTTACGGGCAAGAGGTCACCGAGGCCACGCTTGCGCGCATCGACACCGAAGCCATGCGCCAGCGCTACCGGCAACTCATCGTGCCGTGCCGCGCCAAGCTCAGCATCGTCGGCGCGGTGACGCGCGCCGAGGCCGAGGCCGTGGCCACCACCTTGCTCTCGCGGCTGCCCGGGCCCGAGGCCTGCACGCCGCTGCCCGCGATCGCGCCGGTCGAGGCGCTCGCAGCACCGAAGGACGAGCGCATCCCGTTCTCGTCGGCCCAGGCCCATGTGTTCATCGGCCAGCCCGGCTATCCGCGCAACGACCCGGACCATTTCGCGCTCACGCTCGGCAACTACGTGCTCGGTGGCGGCGGCTTCGTCTCGCGGCTGACCGACGAGGTGCGCGAGAAACGCGGCCTGGCCTACAGCGTCTACAGCGGCTTTGCGCCGGGACTCGGCGCGGGCGCGTTCCGCGTCGGCTTCCAGACGCGGCCCGACCAGGCCGAAGACGCGGTGAAGGTCGCGCGCGAGGTGCTGGCGAAGTTCGTGGCCGAGGGCCCGACCGCCAGTGAGCTGCAGGCCGCGAAGGACAACCTCATCGGCGGCTTTCCGCTGCTGCTCGACAGCAACCGCAAGCTCCTCGGTAACGTCGCCAACATCGCCTGGCACGATCTGCCGCTGGACTACCTCGACACCTGGACTGCGCGCATGAAAGCCGTCACGGCCGCCGACATTCGCGCCGCATTCACGCGCAAGCTGCAGCCCGCGCGCATGGTGACGGTGGTGGTGGGCGGCAGCCGCTGAAGAGGCCCGGCACGCGGCCCTTCAGCGCAGCGCGTGCGCGCCGCTGCGGGCCGCTTCACGCACCGCTGCCTTGAGACGCTCGAGCAGCGCCGGCGCCGCGCGCGCCTGTTGCCAGTAAAGCGGCACCTGCAGCGCCGAGCCGGGCACCAGCTCGACGAGCGCGCCGCTGCGCAGGGCATCGGCCACCATGCTGGCCGGATGCATGCCCCAGCCCATGCCGGCCAGTGCGGCGTCGACGAAGCCGTGCGCCGACGGGAGCCAATGCCGCGGCGTCTCGACGCTGCGGTGGCAGACGCGCCGCACCCAGCGCGCCTGCAGCCGGTCCTTGCGGTCGAACACCAGGCTCGGCGCATTCGCGAGTGTGCGCGCGCCCACGCCCTTGGCGAAGTGGCGGCTGACGAACTCGGGGCTTGCGGCCGCCACGTAGTGCATGGTGCCGAGCGGCTCGCTGTTGCAGCCGGCCACGGGCTGCGCGAGCGCGGTGACGGCCGCCAGCACGGCGCCGCTGCGCAGCCGCTCGGCGGTGTGGTCCTGGTCGTCCACGGTCAGGTCGAGCAGTGCCGATGCCTCCTGCCGCGCGAAGGCCGCGGCCGCCGCCATGAACCAGGTTGCCAGGCTGTCGGCGTTGACGGCCACGCGCACCGTGACGCGCTCTCCGGCTTTGCCGCCCATGCCGAGCGCGGGCAGGGCGTCGCGCAGTTCGTGCTCGAGCATGCCCACGCGCTCGACGTGGCGGCAGAGTTGCTGCCCGGCCTCGGTCGCGACACATGGCGCACCGCGCACCAGCAGCGCGCCGCCCGTGCGTTCTTCGAGCAGCTTCACGCGCTGGGAGACTGCCGAGGGCGTGACGTTCAGCGACCGCGCGGCGCGCTCGAAGCTGCCTTCGCGGACCACGGCGGCCAGGGCATGGAGGGCGGCGTAGTCGAGCATCGGTCGGGAGGGAGTTAGAAAAACTGAAGAAGGCTTAGGAAGTTTAGTTTGAATTAATCGGTGCACGGCGGCAAGCTCGGCGCCATGCCGTTCGAACAAGTCACTGCCGCCTTCGCCAACGGGCTCTTCCTGAGCCTTGCGCTCATCGTCGCCATCGGCGCGCAGAACGCCTATGTACTGCGCCAGGGTCTGCGGCGGGAGCATGTGAGCGCCGTGGTGGTGTTCTGCGCGGCGAGCGATGCGGTGCTGATTGCAGCAGGAGTGGCCGGCATGGCGCAGGCGCTGGAAGGCCGGCCGGCATTCGCCGCCGTGCTCGCGGGCCTTGGCGCGCTGTTCCTTGGCGGCTACGGGCTGCGCGCGCTCTGGCGCTCGCGGCACACGGGCGCGCTGCGCACGGTGGCAGAGGGGCTGCCGCTCTCGCGCGCCGCGGTGCTCGCACAGGCTGCGGGCTTCACCTTGCTGAATCCGCACGTGTACCTCGACACCGTGCTGCTCGTGGGCGGCACCGGGGCCCAGTACGCGGGCCCGCTCAAGGCGTGGTTCGTTGCGGGTTCGGCGCTCGCCAGCGCGCTGTGGTTCTCGGCACTCGGCTTCGGTGCGCGCCGGCTCTCGCCCGTGTTCGCGCGGCCGCGCGCCTGGCAGGTGCTCGACATGCTGATCGGCGGCACCATGCTGCTGCTGGCCGTGGCGTTGGCGCGGCGGGCGATCGCGGGTCTGTAGGGCGGCCCTGCGCGGCGCGTTAAGCTTGCCGCATGCCCCAGAAGAAGAAAGACGCCGCAGCCCCGCGCGCGCCCGCCCGATCGTCGCCAGCGCCTGCGCGGAAGTCCGCGCGGTCGCACGAGGTGCGGATCATCGGCGGCCAATGGAAGCGCACCCGCCTTGCCGTTGCCGACAAACCCGGCCTGCGACCCACGCCCGACCGGGTGCGCGAAACGCTGTTCAATTGGCTCGCGAGCCTGGTCGGTGTCGGCGGTGGCGAGCTGCCGGGCTGGCACTGCGTCGACGCCTTCGCCGGCACCGGTGCGCTCGGCTTCGAAGCGGCCTCGCGCGGCGCCGCGAGCGTGCTGCTGTGCGAACAGGATGCGGCGCTGGTGGCGCAGCTGCAGGCGACGAAGGCCAAGCTGTCGGCCGAGGCCGTGCGCATCGAGCGCGGCAACGGCGCCAGCGCGCTCGAGCGTGCGCCTGCTGGCACCCTTGACGCGGTGTTCCTCGACCCGCCGTTCGAGAGCACGGCGCTCTACGAACCCGCGCTGCGGGCCGCGGCGCGCGCGGTGAAAGCCGGCGGCGCGATCTACCTCGAGGCACCGCAGCGCTGGAGCGCCGAAGCGCTTGCCGCGCTCGGTCTCGTCGAATTTCGTTACCTGAAAGCGGGCGCGGTGCACGCGCACCTGCTGCGGCACGCCGCGCAGGCGGCTGCATAATCCGCCGACCAAGCCGCACCGGCTGCATGAGGAAAAAGCAACCATGGCCAGCAACGTGATCGCGGTTTATCCCGGCACCTTCGACCCCATCACCCTCGGCCACGAGGACGTGGTGCGGCGCGCAACCCAACTTTTTTCGAGTGTCATCGTCGCTGTCGCGGCGGGCCACCACAAGAAGACGCTGTTCTCGCTGCAGGAGCGCATCGGGATGGCGCGCGATGCGGTCGAGCCCTATGGCGGCATCGTCACCGTCGAGAGCTTTTCCGGCCTGCTGCGCGACTTTGTCGTGGCGCGCGGCGGCAAGGCCATGGTGCGCGGCCTGCGCGCGGTGACCGACTTCGACTACGAGTTCCAGCTCGCCGGCATGAACCGCTCGCTGATGCCCGACGTGGAGACCGTGTTCCTCACGCCGAGCGACAAGTACCAGTTCATCTCGAGCACATTCGTGCGCGAGATCGCGATGCTCGGCGGTGAAGTCCACAAGTTCGTCTCGGACGACGTGGAGAAGCAGCTCGCCGAGAAGGTCCGCAGCCTCGGGCGTGAATGAGCACCGCACCAAAGATGCGCCAGTGAGCAGTAGCCGATCGCCCGTACCGCGCCTGCATGCGCTGGGCGATGCGGCGCTGCTGTGCGAACTGCCCGCACCGGCCACCCTGGCGCAGCAGCAGCGCATCTGGGCGCTCGGCGCCGAGGTGCAGCAGTGGCCCGGCGTGGGCGAGGTGCTGCCGGGCATGAACAACCTCACGCTGACCTTCGATCCCACCGTGACGGCCATCGATGCGCTGATGGCGCGCGTGGCCGATGTGTGGCCCAGGCTCTCGGCCACTGCGGTGGAGGGCCGGACGGTGGAGATTCCCGTGGCCTACGGCGGCGAGCACGGGCCCGACCTGGCGGACGTCGCGGCGCACACGGGGCTCACGCCGGCCGAAGTGGTGCGGCGCCACAGCGGTGCCGACTATGTGGTCTACCTGCTCGGCTTTTTGCCGGGCTTTGCCTTCATGGGTGGGCTGCCGCCCGAGCTCGCCACGCCGCGCCGGGCCGAGCCGCGCACGGCGGTACCTGCACGCTCGGTCGGCATCGGCGGCGAGCAGACGGGCATCTACCCGCTGGTGTCGCCGGGCGGCTGGCAGCTGATCGGCCGCACCGCGCTCGAACTCTTCGACCCGTCGGCCGAGCCGCCCACGCTGCTGCGCCCGGGCGACCGCGTGCGCTTCATCGTCGAGAGCCTGCAGACATGATCGTCGTGCAGAAGCCGGGCATGCTCGCCTCGGTGCAGGACCTCGGGCGCCATGGGCACCGCCAGCTCGGCATCTGCCCCGGCGGCGCGCTCGACGTGCTCGCGCTCACGCTCGCGAACCGGCTGGTGGGCAATGCCGATGCCGCCGCAGGCCTCGAGATCACCATGGGCGGCTGCGAGATCCGCTTCGAATCCGACACGCGCATCGCGCTCGCGGGCGACGGCTTCGGTGCCAGGCTCGACGGCACGCCGCTGTGGCCATGCTGGAGCGTGCCGGTGGCAGCGGGCCAGACCTTGACCCTCGCGGGCGCCAATCCAGCCGGCGCGAAGAAGGCGGGCCTGCGCAGCTGGCTCGCGGTGGCCGGCGGCATCGACGTGCCGCCGGTGCTCGGCTCGCGCAGCACCGACCTGAAAGCCGGCTTCGGCGGCCACCAGGGCCGTGCGCTGCGCAAGGGCGACCGGCTCGGGCTCGGCGCCTCGCCGCTCACAGCCGCGCAGCGCGCGCGGCGCCCGTTCGGGTTGCGCGGCCCGGTGTGGGGCGACGACGAAGAAGAACAAGAGGGCACCGAAACCATCGCGCTGCGCGTGCTGCCGGGCCCGGAGTTCGACCAGTTCACCGCGGCCGCGCAGGCGTTGCTCTGGCGCGAGCGCTGGCGCATCACGCCGCAGAGCAACCGCATGGGCAGCCGGCTCGCAGGCGCCGAGCTCCAGCGCCAGCGCAACATCGACATGCTCTCGTCGGGCGTGATCCCCGGCACCATCCAGGTGCCGCCCTCGGGCCAGCCGATCATCCTGATGGGCGACGCGCAGACCACCGGCGGCTATCCGCGCATCGGCGTGGTGATCCGTGCCGACCTCTGGAAGCTCGCGCAGGCGCCACTTGCCGGCCGGCTGCGGCTGGTGCAGGTCGACCTGACCGCTGCGCTCGAAGCCTGGGCCGGCCAGCAGCGCTACCTCGCGCAGGTGGCGCAAGGGCTTGCGGCGGCGGGCTGGCCATCGTCGGCATAGACTGTGCGAGCGCAAGCGCATGGCCGGTGCCGTGGCGCCCCGCGCCTCGAAGCAAAGGAAGGGATCCCATGCAAATCGACCTGAATGCCGACCTCGGCGAAGGCGCGGGCAGCGACGAAGCGCTGCTCGGGCTTGTGAGTTCCGCCAACATCGCCTGCGGCTGGCATGCGGGCGATGCCAAGACCATGCAGCAGTGCGTGCGCTGGGCGTTGGCACACGGCGTGGCCATCGGCGCCCATCCGAGCTTTCCCGATCGCGAGAACTTCGGCCGCAGCACCATGCACCTGCCGCCCGACGAGATCGTCGCCAACGTGCTCTACCAGGTTGGCGCGCTGGCCGCGATCGTCAAGGCCGAGGGCGGCCGGCTCTCGCACGTCAAGGCGCACGGCCAGCTCTACAACCAGGCGGTGAAGGAACCCGAACTCGCCGACGCGCTGTGCGAGGCCGTGCGGCGCTTCGATCCCGCGCTGAAGTTCTTCGGCCTTGCGGGCAGCGGCATGATCGACGCCGCGCGGCGCGCCGGCCTGACCCCGGTCGAAGAAGTGTTCGCCGACCGCGGCTACATGCCCGACGGCAGCCTGGTGCCGCGCAGCCAGCCCGGGGCGCTGATCGAGGACGAGGAACAGTCGCTCGCGCAGACGCTCTCGCTGGTGCGCGACCGCAAGGTGACGGCCATCGACGGCAGCAGCGTGCCGGTCAATGCCCAGACGGTCTGCCTGCATGGCGACGGGGTCCATGCGCTGGCCTTTGCGCGCCGCATTCGCGAGCGGCTCGCGCAAGAGGGCATCGCCGTGCGCGCGGGATGAGACGCCCCCCGAAGCGCCTGCGGCGCCTCCCCCCACTGGGGGGCGCACCCAGTGGCCGGGCGGAGCCCGTTCCACGGGTGCGCTGGCTTGGACCCTGTTGCGTTTCATGTGCCGTACGTGTGCGCTGCGCGCAGTGAATCACTGAGGAGGCATCCGTGGCGCAGCGAAACAACGTCCTGCTGACCGGCTTCGATCCCTTCGACCGCGAAGCGCTGAATCCTTCCTGGGAGGCCGTGCACGCGCTCGACGGCTGGCAGTGCGGCCAGGCCACGGTGCATGCGCGGCGCATGCCCTGCGCGTTCGGCGCGGCCATCGAAGCGCTGGCGGCTGCGATGGACGAACTGCGCCCGCGCCTGGTGCTGTGCATTGGCCAGGCCGGCGGCCGTGCCGAGATCACGCCCGAGCGCGTGGCCATCAATGTCGACGACGGCCGCATCGCCGACAACGCCGGCCGCCAGCCGATCGACCTGCCGGTGGTGCCCGGCGCACCTGCGGCGTATTTCTCGACCCTGCCGATCAAGGCGATCGTGCGCGACCTGCGCGCGGCGGGCATTCCGGCCTCGGTATCGAACACCGCCGGCACCTTTGTCTGCAACCACCTCTTCTACGGCCTGATGCACCGCATCGCCACGCAGCCGGTGCCGGGGCTGCGCGGCGGGTTCATCCACATTCCGTACCTGCCCGAACAGGCGGCGCGCTTTCCCGGCGCGCCGAGCATGTCGCTCGCCACCATGGTCGCGGCGCTGCGCGTGGCGGTAGCGACCGCGCTGGCCGTGGAGCAGGACGTGCGCGAGACCGGCGGTCAGCTCCACTGAGCCAGCCACGCGGCGAGTGCCGCGTTGACGAACGCGGGCTTCTCCATCGTGAGCATGTGGCCGCACTGCGGCACCCACACCAACTGCGCATGCGGCACCAGCGCGGCCATCTCGCGCGTGCACTCGGGCGGTGTGAGCCGGTCGGTGTCGCCGCACATCAGCAGCACCGGCATGCGCAGCGAAGGCAGGTGCTGCCGCGCGTCGGGACGCCGCATGACCGCGCGGTTCTGGTGCACCAGCTGCTGCGCCCCGGCGTCGAGCACGATCTCCAGATAGCGCTGCACCAGCGCCTCGTCGGCCGCCTGCGCGGGATGGAAGGCGAACACGGTGTTGGGTTCGATCACGTCGCGCAGCTCGCCGCGCTCGAACAACGCGATCGCGCCCTGGCGCAGCTCGGCCATTTCGAGCGTCTCGGGCCGCGCGTTGGTGCCCAGGAGCGCCAGGCCTGCGATGCGTTCGGGCGCCTGGCGCGCGGCTTCCATTGCGACCATGCCGCCCATCGAGGCGCCGCAGAGCACGAGCGCCCCGTCGTTCTCGCGCAGCACGGCGGCGGCCATCGACTCGATGGTGTCGTGGCGCATATGGGCGTCGCTCACGCGCGCTGCGAGCACGGCGGGCAGGACCGGAAGCTGGGCTTCCCAGAGGCGCTCGTCGCAGGCGAGGCCGGGCAGCAGGACGAGTTGGGGCATGCGGCGGATTTTGCGCCATCGTCGCCCGTGTGTGCGCCGAGCGCGCCGGTGGCGGCGCCGCAACACACGGCGCGGCCGGCGGCCTGAACGTCACGCAGGCCATGGACAATGGACCTCCCATGCCCACCACCGCACCCGAAGCCGCCACTTCCACCGAATTCATCCTGATCCGCCACGGCGAAACCGCCTGGAACCGCGAACTGCGCTTCCAGGGCCATGCCGACGTGCCGCTCAACGACATCGGCCACGAGCAGGCGCGGCGCCTGGGCCTGCGGCTCGCGGGCGAAGTCGCGCAGCACCTCGTCAGCAGCGACCTGCTGCGCGCCCAGCAGACGGCGGCCCCGGCGGCGCTGCAGTTGTCGCTGCCGGTGGTCACGTCCGTCGGTCTGCGCGAGCAGCATTTCGGTGTCGTCGAAGGCATGCGGGCCGAGGAGATCCAGGCGCAGCATCCGGATGCCTGGGCGCAATGGCTGGAGTTCCGCGAGGACCATGCCATGCCGCAGGGCGAGTCGGCGCGCGAATTCCATGCGCGAATCGTCGCCGCGCTCGGCAGCCTTGCGGCCGCGCACCGCGGCCAGCGGGTGGTGGTGGTCACGCATGGCGGCGTGCTCGACATGGTGTGGCGCACCGCACGTGGGCAGAGCCTGAGCGGACCGCGCCAGAGCGACATACCGAACGCCGGCTTCAACCGCATCCGCATGGCCGATCCCGCGCGCCCCGACGCGATCGAGATCGTCGACTGGGCCGACACGCGGCATCTCGCCGACCTGCCGCCGCAGCCGGTCTACGACCAGACCCGGCACCTGGCCACGCGCTAAGGCGCGTTCAGCCGCAGTCGGCCAAAGCCGGCAGTCCGAGGCGCGCATACACCGCGCCTGACTGGCGTCGCAATCGCAGCGATTCCGGCTGGCCATTGCGCTGCTGCTGCAGGATCCCCTGCGCGGCCGTGAGCGTGGCGCGGCTGCCGGCGCGCACCAGCGCATCGAGGTACAGCTGCTCGAACAGGTCGCGCTGCGCATGGCTGCCGCCGATCTCGAGCAGGCGTGGCAGTGCACTGCCGAGGCCTTCGATCGCAGCCGCGAACTCCCCGCGTGCGTGGGCGAGCAGGCCGTGCGCCGCCGGCACGCACACCTGTGCCCAGGCCGTGCGCGTGGAAGGCGGCGCGCGCAGCGCATGCACCTCGATGCTGCCGAGCAGCGCATCGGCTTCAGTTCGGCCCGCGCGTGCGAGGCCGTAGAGGTACTGCAAGTCGAGAAAGGGCAGCACGTGGTCGGCCTGGCGCTGCAACAGGTGCGCCGCCACGTCGTGCCATCGCGCTCCCACGTCGATGCCCGCCAGTTCCAGCCGGGCGAGCAGCGAGACGGCGCCGATCTGGTCTTGCGAATAGTCCTTCGCCACGCCCCAGACCTCGCGGTCGTACAGCGCGAGCGCCTCGGCGTCGCGGTCGAGCTCGATGAGGAACAGCGCCACATGCCACCAGTTGTGCGTGACCATGAACGAGTTGAGCCCGGTCCAGGTGTCGGCCACGCCCTGCATGAAGGCCAGCCCCTCGGCGAGCCGGCCTTCGGTGAGCATCACATGCGCGAGTGCATGGTGCGCCCAGGGCTCCTTGCGGCACATGGCGATGGCGCGGCGTGCGCTCGCCTCGGCCTCGCGCATCAGGTGGCATTGCTCGTAGCCGAAGGCGGCCATGCCGTGCACCTGGGGCACGTCGGCCGCGGCGGGCAGCGCAGCGAGCGCGAGCCGCAGCATGCCGGGGCAGTCGCCGGTGTTGAAGCAATGGTATTGCCCGAGCTTCAGCGACACGAGGTCGCGCGGATGCGCGCGGGCCTGTTCTTCGTGCAGCGCGATGGCTTGTGCGATGTCGCCCTCGGCCCAGGCTTCGATGGCAGCGATGTAGCGCCGCTCGCGCGGCGTGGCGCGTGCCGAGCCGGCCGATGCACGCGCCAGGAAAGGGTGCGCATGCGCCGCGGCATCGCGCGATTCGGCGAACAGGTGCAGCGTGGCGCAGTAGGCCTGAACGATCGGGCTCATGTCGTGCTCGGCCAGTGCGAGCAGGTTGGCGGCGCGCGCCTCGGTCGCGACGAAGCCCATCACGAAGTCTTCGACCAGCGGCAGGCTCGCGGCATCGTCGAGCGTGAGCGGATTGCCGAAGCTGTCGGCGTGCGAGTGGGCGGTGGGCATGGCCGGATGGTGCCATGCCCCGCCTCAGCCTTCAAACGCCGGCCTGTTGGTGGCGGTATTCCTGCGTCTTGCCGCCGTAGCCATAGGCCGCGCCGCGCGCGTCGATCACGTGGATGTACGACACCTCGTGCAGATCGGGCCGCAGCCGCTGCATGGCGGCATGCACCTCGCGCAGGTAGCGCGCCTTCTCGGCCTTGGTGTTGGTCTCGTCGGTGACGCTGATGTCGAGATGGAACGCCGACCGACCCAGCGACGCCAGCGGCTGCCCGCCGATGAACCAGGCATCGGCCGGGATGTACTGCACCGTGATGGCGATCACCGGCAATTGCTTGCCGAGCACGCTCTGGGTCAGTTCGGCGACCGCATCGACGGTCTTGCGGGTGAGCTGGGCATCGGGCTCGCCCGAAAGGTGGACAACGATATGCGGCATCTGGAACTCCTTGGTTGATTCGATGGGTTCATTGTGGGCAGTCGCTGTTCATCGGAAAAGCGGGAAGATATGATGGTATCCATCGACAATGCCGATGGGTAGAAAAGATGCAGAACTTCGATCTCGAGCAGCTTCGGACGCTGGCCGCCGTGGTGGAGGCTGGCAGCCTCACGGCGGCCGCGCCACGCGTGTTCCTCTCGCAGTCGTCGGTCAGCGAGCAGATCCGCAAGCTCGAGGAGCGCGCGGGCCAGTCATTGCTCACGCGCAGCAAGGCGGGCGTGGCACCGACCGAGGCGGGGCTGCGGCTGCTGGGCTATGCGCGGCGCATCCTCGCGCTCAGCGACGAGGCCTTTCGCGACCTGCGCGGCGAGACCCTGCAGGGCGAGCTGCGGCTCGCCGTGACCGACTATTTCCGCCCCGGCGACCTCACGCGGCTGCTCGGCCGCCTCGGCGAGAGCTATCCGAAGGTGCGCCTGCACGTCAGCATCCTGAAGAGCGACGCGCTCCGGGCGGCCTATGCCGGCGGGGAGTTCGACGTGGCGCTCGGCATGCACATCGCCGGCACGCCCGCGGGTCCGGGGGCGGCGAAGCCACCGGTGATCCGGCGCGAATCGCTCGCATGGCTGGGCGCCACGGGCCTGCGGCGCGTGCGCGGCGAACCGCTGCGTCTGCTGGCGCTGCCGGACAATTGTTCGTTGCACCAGTTCACGGTGGCACTGCTGCGGCGGCGCCGCGTGCCCTATGTGCTGGCGCATGTGGCGTCGGGCGTGGCGGGGCTGCAGTCGGCATTGGCGGCGGGCCTTGGCGTGGCCTGCCTGAACGAATCGGCGGCTTGTGAGGGCGTGGCCCCGCTGGCGCCGCCGCACGGCCTGCCGGCCTTGCCGCGCGTCACGTTCCAGCTGCTGCCCGGCCGCCGGGGCGAGACTGCGTTCGTGACGCGGGCGCGCGAGATGCTCGCAAGCCAGCTTGCCTGACGGCGCTGCCGCTCAGCGCGCGGGCGGCAGCGGCCAGGGCCGCTGGGCATCGCAGACCTGCTCGAACGCACGCGACACGCGCAGCACGCCGAGGTCGTCGAAGCGATGGCCGGCAATCTGAAGGCCGATCGGCAGCCCGCTCGCCGCGTAGCCGCAGTTCACCGACGACGCCGGCTGCTCCGACATGTTGAACGGCACCGTGAAGCCGATGTGTTCGAGCGGCCGCAGCGGGTCGTTGGTGGGCGAGGGCGCTTCCGCGGCCGCGGGCATGTTCGGCGACACCGGCGAGATCACGTAGTCGAAGCGCGCACAGGCCTGCACCGCGGCGACGCGCGTTGCATGGAACTGGCTGAAGCCGCGAAACACATGCTCCCCGCTGAACTCGGCGGCGCTCTCGGCCCATTCGCGAATGTAGGGCAGCACCTTGGCGCGCTGGTCGGCGCGCAGGGCCTTCATGTCCACGAGCGAGCGCATGCGCCAGAAATGGTCCATGCCGTCGAGCATCGCCTGCGACATGAACGGCTGCATCGGCTCGACGATGGCACCGGCATTTTCAAACAGCCGCGCCGCATGCTCGACCGCCGCCTGGATCTCGGGGTCGACGGCCAGCCCGCATCCGGCATCGAGCAGCAGCCCGACATGCAGGCCGCGCAGATGGTCGGGCGAGACGTCGAAGGCGGCCCAGTCGACGGCTTCGGGCGGAAGACTCATGCTGTCGCGTGCGTCGGGACGCGAGAGCACCTGCATCATCAGTGCCGCGTCGCCGACGCTGCGGGTCATGGGCCCTGCGGCCCGGCCCATGTACGGCGGGTCGATCGGAATGCGACCGAGGCTGGGCTTGAGTGTGAAGATGCCGCACCAGCTGGCCGGCAGGCGCAGCGAGCCGCCGATGTCGGTGCCCAGATGCAGCGGACCGTAGCCGGCGGCCGCCGCGGCGCCGGCGCCGGCGCTCGAACCGCCCGGCGTGCTGCCGAGGTCCCACGGGTTGCGCGCGAGCGTGTGGAAGCTCGACAGCCCCGAGGACAGCATGCCGTAGTCCGGCATGGTGGTCTTGCTCACGATCACCGCGCCGGCTTCCTTGAGCCGCGCGGCTGGCGGTGCGTCGGCGGCTGCGGGCTGCAGGTCGGTGGCGGCCGTGCCGGCCGGCATCGGGTCGCCGCGCGTCGCGATGTTTTCCTTGATGGTGGCTGGCACGCCATCGAGCGGCCCGAGTGGCTCGCCACGCAGCCAGCGCGACTCGGAGGCGCGCGCCTGTTCGAGCGCCGCCTCGGGGCGGAACAGCCAGGTCGCCTGCAGATGCGGCTCCCAGCGCTCGATGTGGGCGATCACGGCCTGCGTGACCTCGACCGGTGACAGCGCCTTGCCGCGGTAGGCGGCGGAGAGTTCCTGTGCCGAGAGTTCGTTCAACCGGGAAGAGCGGGAAGCCACG
The DNA here is from genome assembly GCF_057657255.1 of Variovorax sp. Soil_C_19. Classification (NCBI taxonomy): domain Bacteria; kingdom Pseudomonadati; phylum Pseudomonadota; class Betaproteobacteria; order Burkholderiales; family Comamonadaceae; genus Variovorax; species Variovorax sp. Soil_C_19. Next base: position 22,914 of record NZ_JBDGIV010000015.1, read on the forward strand.
CCGGTGCTCATCCCCACGACAGCGCCGAAAGGTCGTTGACGAAGATCGGGTTCTCCTTCCAGAGCCCCTTCACGTTCTTCTTGGCCACGGTCGGGAACTGCGGCTGGTACAGGAAGCCGTTGACCGCGTCGGCGGCCAGCATCTTCTGCGCCTCGCCGAGCAGCTTGTTGCGCTCCGCCGCATTGCCGGTGCTCTTGATCTTGTCGAACAGCGCATTGAAGGCCTTCGACTGGTAGCCCCAGTAGTAGTCGGCCTTGGCATAGTTGCCGAGGTCGAAGGGCTCGACGTGCGAGACGATCGAGAGGTCGTAGTCCTTGTTGCCGTAGGTGCCGCTGAGCCACTGGGCCCACTCGACGTTCTGCACCTTGACGCGAATGCCGACCTTGGCGAGCTGCGCCACGATCACTTCGCCGCCCTGGCGCGCATACGGCGGCGGCGGCAGGGTCAAGGTGAGTTCGAGCGGCGTCTTCACGCCCGCTTCGGCGAGCAGCTTCTTGGCCTTTTCCACGTCGTGCGGGTTCACGCCGGTGGTGTCGACGTAGCCCGCCGCGCCGGGCACGTAGTGGCTGCCGATCGGCACGCCGAAACCATCGGCCGCGCCTTCGATCACGGCCTTGCGGTCGATCGCCGCCAGGATCGCGCGGCGCACGCGCACGTCGTCGAGCGGCTTCCTGGCATTGTTGATCGACAGGATGGTCTTGGCGCGCGAGCCCGCGAGGATGGTCTGGAACTGCGGGTTCATCTTGAACTGCGGCACCACGCGCGTGCCGATGCGGGTGAACACGTCGACGTCGCCGGCCAGCAGCGCGGCCGCCTGCGCCGCGGCGTCGGCGATGAAGCGGAAGGTCACCTTGTTGATCTTCGCAGTGGCGGGGCTGCGGAAGCCTTCCCATTTGCTCAGAGTGACCGTTGAACCCCGGGCCCAGTTGTCGAGCTTGTAGGGGCCGGTGCCCACGGGCTTGGTGGCATTGGCGTCAGCGCTCTTGGGCTCGACGATGACCGAGGTGGCCTGGCCCAGCACGAAGGGCAGGTCGGGGTCGATCTCCTTGTTGATGACGACCACCGTGTGCTCGTCGACCGCCTGGGTGCTCAGGTTCTGGAACGTGCGCTTGTCCTTGTTGGTGCTCTTCTCGCCGCCGGCGCGGTCGAACGAGAACTTCACGCTGCTCGCATTGAACGGCTCGCCGTTCTGGAACTTGACGCCGCGCCGCAGCTTGAAAGTGTAGGTCTTGAGGTCGGGCGACACCTCCCAGCTCTCGGCCAGCAGCGGGGTGACGCTGCCGTCGACGTTGATCTTGGTCAGCGTCTCGAGGATGTTGTAGTGCACGATCTCCGCGATCGCGGCTGCGGCCCCGGCGGTCGGGTCGAGGCCCGGCGGCTCGAGCGCCATGCCGATCACGATGGCGTCCTTCCGTCCCTGCGCCATGCCGGCAACGGGGGAGGCCAGCGCCACGGTGGCGCCAGCGGTGGCAAGGAGGGTGCGACGGTTCAACATACGTTGTGATCTCCGGAATGACGATGAAATGCACGCAGCACGAAAGATGCCAGGCGCGGCGGGCTCATTCTCTCGCAGCGAAGGCGAAGCCGATGACCGCGCCGGGTGGTTTTTCCTCGGGACGTTCCCGGATGCGGCTTCGGCCGGACCGGTTCAGGCCGCGAGCACGGTGCCGCCGGCGGGTGCGCGCGGCACGGCATCGAGCAACGTGCGCGTGTACGGATGCTGCGCATGGCGAAAGAGCTCGCCGGGCGGACCCTGCTCGACGATCTGCCCCTTCCACACCACGCAGACCTCGTCGCAGAGGTGGTTGACCACCGCGAGGTCGTGGCTGATGAGCAGGTAGCTGATGCCGAACTGCTGCTGCAGGTCCTGCATGAGATTGAGCACCTGCGCCTGCACCGACACGTCGAGCGCACTCACCGGCTCGTCGGCCACGATGAGCTTCGGACGCGTGATGAGCGCGCGCGCGATCGCGATGCGCTGGCGCTGGCCGCCCGAGAACTCGTGCGGGTACTTGTCCATGTCGGTGCTGCGCAGGCCCACCGCGGCGAGCGCCTCCGCCGCGCGCTCGCGCTGCTCGGCGCGGCCGGTCTCGGCCAGCGCCTCGAGCGGTTCGGCCACGACGCGCGCCACCGTCTGGCGCGGGTCGAGCGAGCCGTAGGGGTCCTGGAACACCATCTGGAAATCGCGCCGCGCGGTTCGCAGCTCGCGCTTCGGCAGCCGGTGCAGGTCGCGGCCCAGCATGTGCACGCTGCCCGAGGTGGGCGTGTCGAGCGCCATCACGAGGCGCGCGATGGTCGACTTGCCCGAGCCGGATTCGCCGACGATGCCGAGGCTGCGGCCCGCCGCCACCTCGAAGCTCACGCCGTTGAGCGCCTTCACGAGCGGTGGGGCTCCGAACAGGCTCTCGCGCGGCAGCGCGTAGTGGCGCACGAGGTCTTTCACCTCGAGCAGCAGCGGTGCGGTCGACGCTTCGTTGGTCTGGTTCATGGTGCGAGTGCGCCTTCCGCGGCGATCTCGGGCAGGCGGATGCAGCGCACGGCATGTTCGTGCCGCAACATCGCGGGCGGCGGGCGGATCGCGTGGCAGGCGTCGACGGTGTAGTGGCAGCGGCCCGCGAACGGGCAGCCGGGCGGCAGGTCGACGAGTTCGGGCACGCTGCCGCGGATGGTCGCGAGGCGCACGCCGCGCGGCGCACCGAGCGCCGGGCGTGCGGCGAACAGGCCCTGGGTGTACGGATGCGCGCGCGCGGCGAACACGGCCTCGGTCGGGCCGCTCTCGACCACGCTGCCGCCGTACATCACGAGCATCTTCGACACGCTCTGTGCAATCACGCCGAGGTCGTGCGAGATCAGGATCAGCGCCATGCCGCGTTCCGCGACCAGTTCCTGGATCAAGGCGAGGATCTGCTTCTGGATCGTGACGTCGAGCGCGGTGGTGGGCTCGTCGGCGATCAGCAGGTCGGGACCGCAGGCCAGTGCCATCGCGATGCCGATGCGCTGGCGCTGGCCCCCCGAGAACTGGTGCGGATAGGCATCGAGCCGCGACGCCGCATCGGGAATGCCCACGCGCTCGAGCAGCGCCAGCGCCTCCTTGCGGGCGTCGGCCCGAGACAGACCGCGGTGCAGCCGCAGCGGCTCGCCGACCTGGCGCACGATGGTGTGTACCGGATTCAGCGCTGTCATCGGCTCCTGGAAGATCATGCCGATGCGGTTGCCGCGGATGCGGCACATGGTTTTTTCGTCTTGTCCGACGAGCTCGGTGCCGTCGAAGCGGATGCTGCCGCTGACCCGTGCGGTCGATGGCAGCAGCCCCATCAGCGACTGCACCGTGATCGACTTGCCGCAGCCCGATTCGCCCACGATGCCCATCGTCTCGCCGCGCTCGAGCGTGAAGTCGATGCCGCGCACGGCCTCGGCGGGGCCGCGCTGCGTCTGCAGTTCGATGTGCAGGTCCTTGACTTGGAGAAGTGGCATGCCGGTCACCGGGCGCGCGCGAGGCGCGGGTCAAGCAGGTCGCGCAGGCCGTCACCGAGCAGGTTGAGGCCGAGCACCGCCAGCACGATCGCCATGCCCGGGAACACCGCGAGCAACGGCGACTGGAACATCATCGTCTGCGCCTCGCTCAGCATGCGGCCCCACGAAGGCTGCGGCGGCTGCGTGCCCAGGCCCAGGAACGACAGTGCCGCCTCGGCCAGGATCGCGATCGCGAAGCGGATGGTGATCTGCACGATCAGCACGGCCGAGATGTTCGGCAGCACGTGCTGCATCGTGATGGCGAACGGGCCCTTGCCGCAGGCGCGTGCCGCGGCCACGTACTCGCGCGACCAGATGGCGTTGGCCGATGCGCGCGTGATGCGCGCGAAGGTCGGGATGTTGTAGATGCCGATCGCGATGATCGCGTTGACGATGCCGGCGCCGAACACGGCCGTCATCATGATGGCCGACAGGATGGCCGGAAACGCGAGCGTGAAATCGGTCAGCCGCATGATCGTTTCCTCGACCCAGCCGCGCCGTGCCGCGGCCAGGAGCCCGAGCGCGGTGCCGATCACGAGCCCGATGCCGACCGCGATCACGCCCACGAGGATCGAGGCGCGCGCGCCCACGAGCAGCAGCGAGGCCACGTCGCGGCCATAGGCCTCGGTGCCGAGCCAGTGCGTGCCCGACGGCGGCTGCAGCTTGTTGGCCATGTCGATCTCGTAGGGCGAGAAGGGCGTCCAAACCAGCGAGAGGGCGGCCGCGACGAGCAGCAGCAGCGTGAGCACGCCGCCTATGACGAAGCTGCGGTGCCGCAGTGCGCGGCGCCAGAATCCGGGGACCTTGAGCGCCGCTGCGCTCGGGACTGTGGTGGCGCTCATATATCGCTGGCCTTGATGCGCGGGTCGATCACGGCATACAGCACGTCGACCACGAAATTCACGATAACCACCATGGCCGCGAGCAGCATCACGCAGTTGCGCACCACGATCAGGTCGCGGTTGCCGATGGCCTCGAAGATGAGCCGCCCGAGGCCGGGCAGGTAGAACACCTTCTCGATCACGATGGTGCCGGCGAGCAGTTCGGCGAACTGCATGCCCATGACCGTGACGACCGGGATCATGGCGTTGCGCAGCACATGGGTCCAGAGTGCCGCGCGCTGCGAGACGCCCTTGGCGCGTGCGGTGCGCACGAAGTCCTCGCGCATCACCTCGAGCACCGCCGACCGCGTGATGCGCGCGAGGATCGCCGCTTGCACCACAGCCAGCGACAGCGCCGGCAGCAGCAGCGACTTGAAGCCCGCGAAGATGCCTTCGCTCCAGCCGCCAAAGCCGCCCGCCGAGAACCACTGGAGCTGGACCGAGAACACCAGGATCAGCAGGATCGCGAACCAGAAGTTGGGAATGGCGACGCCCACCTGCGTCAGGCCCATGAGCCCCACGTCGCCGAGCTTGTTGTGGCGCGCCGCCGCGGTCACGCCGACCAGCAGCGCGAGCACGGTGGTGAAGGCCATCGCCAGCAGCGCGAGCGGCACGGTGAGCGCGAGCCGTTCGAGGATCAAGTCGAGCACCGGCGAGCTGTAGGCATAGCTGTCGCCGAGTTCGCCGGTCAGCAGACCGGCGATCCAGTGCCAGTAGCGGGTCCAGGCGGGCTGGTCGAGGCCGAGCTTGGCAGCGAGCGCAGCCACCGCCTCGGGCGCGGCGTCGGGTCCCATGAGCAGCTGCGCGGCATTGCCGGGCAGGATCTCCAGGACGAGGAAAACGATGACGGAGGCGCCGATCAGCGTGCCGATCAGCGTGGCGAGGCGCTTGAGAATGAACAGGCTCATGGGACGGGGCGCAGCATAACCCGACTCACGCAATAGGCGTGCCTTGTTCGCGATAATCGGGCATGGCTCTCATGATCACCGACGAATGCATCAACTGCGATGTCTGCGAGCCCGAGTGCCCGAACGATGCGATCTACATGGGCGCCGAGTTCTACGAGATCGATCCGCGCAAATGCACCGAGTGCGTGGGCCACTTCGACGAGCCGCAGTGCGTGCAGGTGTGCCCGGTCGCGTGCATCCCCATCCATCCCGAGCATGTGGAGAGCCGCGAGACGCTGTGGCAGAAGTTCGAGCGCCTCGCCGCGGCGAAAGCTGCGGCAGCGACGGCTGCCGGTGAATCGACGCCGCCGGCGCATTCAACGAACCCCTGACCCACTCGGCGGTCTTCGCTTCTTTTTCTTGCTGCCATCGGGCGAAGAGGCCTGCTTTCCCGCCGGCACGCCGCCGCCGAACCGCGCGCTCGACCCGCGCGGTTCCAGCGCGAGCTTGCGCTCGCGCGCGTCGGCGAGCCGTTCGGAGGCTGCGAGCCTGCGTTCGGCGACGGCTGCCTGGCGGGCTTCGCGCGCTGCGCGTTGGTCGCGCTCGTAGGCGCCCCGCTCCAGGGCCAGGCGGCTGCGCTCGAGCTGGTCGGCGCGCGCTTCGTTCCTGCGGGTGGCCGCCTCCGCGGCGCGGCGATCCTCGTCGCTGCGCGCATCGTCCACTTTCAGGCGTTGTCCGCCTGCGCAGGGCTGGTCGCCGTAGGTGTTGCCGCAGCGGTAGGCCGTCGAGCCCTGGGCCCATGCGGGGGCGCCGGAGACACCGCATGCGATCGAAAGAATCGCGGCCGTGGCGAAGGCTGCGCCAGCGCGCCCTCTTCGGGGTCTGCTTCTGCTTTCTGCATTTTTCTGCATTGTTTTCCTCTCCCTTTTCTTCTTTCTTCTCCCGCACTCTCGGGGCCGGCTTGTCAGGTGGCGGCGGGCGCGCCTCCATCGCCGGGTTCGCGCCGTGGCGGCTTGGGCCGCGGCGGTTTGCTCGTGTGGATCAGGAGCGTGGCCTTCTCCATCTCGCCCGCCACCAGGGCAGGGGCGGCATGCAGCGTGCGCACGATCGCGTCCTCGATGGCGTCGCGATGCTCCTTGAGTGGCTTCCTGAGCACCCAGTTGACCACCTCCGACTTCACGCCGGGGTGCCCGATGCCCAGGCGCAGGCGCCAGTAGTCGCCGGTGCCGAGCTGGGCGTGGATGTCGCGCAGCCCGTTGTGGCCTGCATGGCTGCCGCCGAACTTGAGCTTGGCCTGGCCAGGCACCACGTCGAGCTCGTCGTGGACCACGAGGATCTCCTCGGGCGCGATCTTGAAGAAGCGTGCGAGCGCGGCCACCGACTTGCCCGACAGGTTCATGAAGGTCTGCGGCTCGAGCAGCCAGACGCTTTGCCCGTTGATGTTCGCGCGGGCCGCCAGCCCGTGGTAGCTGCGCTCCGGCACGAGGTGGAGCTTCCAGTCGCGCGCGAGCGCATCGATCCACCAGAACCCTGCGTTGTGTCGGGTGGCTTCGTATTCGGGCCCCGGATTGCCGAGGCCGACAAACAGCTTGATCATGGCGTTGAATTATCCGGCCGCGCCAAAGCAAAAGGCCCGCACGAAGCGGGCCTTTGGCACTTTGGCGGCAGCGTCGAGGAATTACTTCTTCTTCGCGGTCTTGGCAGCGGGCTTGCCGGCGGGAGCAGCAGCAGCGCCTTCGGCGGGAGCTTCGCCTTCAACGGCGGGCACGGGCTCTTCGGCGACCAGCGGCGGCACGGCCGACACGATGACCGGGTTCGTCTTGCCGTGGCTCACGAACTTCACGCCGCGGGGCAGCTTGATGTCGCTCACGTGCAGCGTGGCTTGCTTCTTCAGGCCGGACAGGTCGACCTCGATGAACTCGGGCAGGTCCTTGGGCATGCAGCTGACTTCGAGTTCGGTCATCACGTGCGTCACGAGGTTGTGCTCGAGCTTGACGGCGTCGGACTCTTCCTCACCCTTGTAGTGCAGCGGCACCTTCATGTGCAGGCGGGTCTTGGCATCGACGCGCTGGAAGTCGATGTGCTGCACCAGCTGGCGGAACGGGTGGTATTGCACGTCGCGCAGCAGCACCTTGGTGGTGGCGCCGGCGAGCTCCATCTCGAGGACGGACGAATGGAACGCTTCCTTCTTGAGGGCGTGCCACAGCGCGTTGTGATCGAGCTCGATCAGTTGCGGCTGGGCTTCGCCACCGTAGACGATGCCGGGCGTCTTGCCCGTAACGCGGAGACGGCGGCTCGCACCCGTGCCCTGCTTTGCGCGCTCAAAAGCGACGAATTTCATAACAACTCCTGTGGGAGCCCACCGCGACCAGTGCGACTCCGGTTCAACAAGGGCGCCGTTCCTCAAAGTGGAGGGCACCCGCTTTTTGCCCGGTCAGAACAGGTTGTCCTGGTCCGAGAACAAACTCATCACCGACTCGCCCTTGGCAATGCGCTGGATCGTCTCGGCGATCAGCGGTGCCACGGAAAGCTGGCGGATCTTTCCGCAGGCGAGGGCGCCGTCGGAAAGGGGAATGGTGTTGGTCACGACCACTTCGTCGATCGCCGACTGCGTGATGCGCTCGATGGCCGGGCCCGAGAAGATCGGGTGCGTGCAATAGGCATAGACGCTCTTGGCGCCGCGCTCCTTGAGCACCTCGGCCGCCTTCACCAGCGTGCCCGCGGTGTCGATCATGTCGTCCATGATCACGCAGTTGCGGCCGTCGATCTCGCCGATCACGTTCATCACTTCGCTGACGTTGGCCTTGGGGCGGCGCTTGTCGATGATGGCCAGATCGCAGTTGAGCTGCTTGGCGATCGCACGCGCACGCACCACGCCGCCGACGTCGGGCGAGACCACGATCAGGTCTTCGTAGTTGCGCTGGCGCAGGTCGCCCAGCAGCACCGGCGACGCATAGATGTTGTCGACCGGGATGTCGAAGAAGCCCTGGATCTGGTCGGCGTGCAGGTCCATCGTGAGCACGCGCTCCACGCCCACCGTTTCGAGCAGGTTGGCCACCACCTTGGCCGAGATCGGCACGCGGCTCGAACGCGGGCGGCGGTCTTGGCGGGCATAGCCGTAGTAGGGAATCACGGCGCTGATCCGCCCGGCCGAAGCGCGCTTGAGCGCGTCGACCATGATCAGCAGTTCCATGAGGTTCTCGTTGGTCGGCGCGCAGGTCGATTGCACGACGAAGACATCGCGGGCGCGGACGTTCTGGTTGATCTCGACCGTCACCTCGCCGTCGGAGAAGCGGCCCACGCGCGCGGCACCGAGCGAGGTGCCGAGGTTGTGCGCGATTTCTGCGGCGAGGCCAGGATTGGCGTTGCCGGTGAAAACCATGAAATCAGGGTGATTGGCCTGCATGAGCGCGTCCCGGCAGTGCGATTGGCTAAGAGGAAGCCACCAAAGAGTTCAAGTGTGGCGGCTCGAGAGCCGTCGATTATTGCAGCCGGTAGGCTGCAGAAGAAACACTGCGGCCCTCGGGCCGCAGTTTGCAAGGCGCCGCGGTGGGTGAGACCGCAGCCCGAAAGATTTGGCAGGGGAGAAAGGATTCGAACCTTTGCATGCTGGAATCAAAATCCAGTGCCTTAACCAACTTGGCGACTCCCCTACACAGGTTGATGGCTTGCGCCACCCACCGATATATGTCGCATCGGACCGATGAAGATCCGATTATCTTTCAGGTCGCCCATCCCTTGAGGGGGTGAACGGCCAGATTGCTGCACTGACGAACCTGCCAGCCCGTGGGGGCCTCGGCCAGTTGCGCTTCGTGCGGCGCTTGCGGCATTTTCGCGAACACCGAACTTCCGGAGCCGGTCATCCGGGCATGGAGTCCTTGGGTGCCGAGCCATTCGATGGCATCGGAAACCGCGGGACAAAGCCGCTGGGCAACCGGCTGCAGGTCGTTGTGGCCGAAGTCGAAGACCGCATCACCGAGCCGGTGATCAGGGTCTGGAGCTTCAAGCTGTTCGCTATCTGCAGCAAAGCCCGAGATTATAGCAACAGGAGTTGCGCGTTGAAGATCGGGGGCAGAAAAAATTAACCGGGTGTCGAGTCCTTCGGGAGGCTTGGCCACCGCGAAGCGCGCGGCGGGCAACGACACGGGCCGAATCTGTTCGCCGATTCCCTCGACCCAGGCATTCCGCCCACCCAGGAAGAAAGGCACGTCGGCCCCCAGGCCCAGGCCGATCTCGGCGAGCCGCGACAGGGGAAGGTCCAGCTGCCAGAGCCGGTTCAGCGCCAGCAGGCAGGTCGCGGCATCCGAGGAGCCGCCGCCCATGCCGGCCTGCGCGGGCACCGACTTGGCAACGCCGATGTGCGCACCGAGGCCGGGCGGCGCATAGGCCTGGAGCGCCCGGGCCGCGCGCAGTACCAGGTCGTCGGGCGGCAGCGCGGTCGTCAGGTCTTCGCGGCTGAGCTGGCCGTCGCGGCGCAACTCGACGTGGAGCGTGTCGCACCAGTCGATCAGCATGAAGACCGACTGCAGCAGGTGATAGCCGTCATCGCGCCGGCCGGTGATGTGCAGGAAGAGGTTGAGCTTGGCCGGCGCGGGAAGGTCGTAGATCGCCTTCATGACCGCTCGAATACGATGCGCAGGTCGGCCGTGGGACCCGGTGCTTCGCGCGTGGCCTGCAGGCGACCGTTCGCGACCTGGGAGAGGTCGGCGCGCCAGCCCGGCACCGGCTCGTTGCGGCCCGCGAGCCAGGCGAACAGCGCGCCCACCGGGATGGCCGCGCCGGTGGCCGCCTCGATCAACGCATCGACCGAGTCGAAGCGCCGGACCTCGCTGCCGTTCTTGAGCAGGGCCTCGCCCGGTGCCCAGTGCAACTGGGCCAGCGTGCTGCCGATCGGGCTGGTGAGCGAGAGCTCGCCGGCTTCGGGCGAGCCGCGCAAGTCGAACAGGGCCGAGAAGGTCTGGACCGGCTGGGTGTCGATGCGCAGCGACATGCGCCCGCTCCACGAATCCGAACCCTGCGGAGTGCGCTGGCCGGGCAGCTGCGCGCAGCCGCTCGCCACCAGCAGCGCCGCGGCGCCCGCCGCCAGCAGGCCCCGGCGCCCGGGGTCGGTCGCCATCGTGTTCACGGCTTGACCCGGAGGCGCTTGAGCGTTTCCTGCAGCGTCTCGTTCTCGGCGTCGCTCAGCAGGGCTTCCTTCCAGATCGTGACGGCGCGGTCCTTCTGGCCGGCGGTCCACAGCACTTCGCCGAAATGCGCGCCGATCTCGGGATCGGGCCGGGTCTTGTAGGCCGCTTCGAGGATGCGCAGTGCCTCGGCGGTGTTGCCGAGCCTGAATTCGACCCAGCCCAGGCTGTCGGCGATGAACGGATCCTCGGGCGCGAGCTGCACTGCCTTCTGGATCAGCGTGCGCGCCTCATCGAGGCGGATATTGCGATCGGCGAACGAGTAGCCGAGCGCGTTGTACGCATTCTGGTTGTCGGGCTTGAGTTCGATGAGCCGGCGCAGCAGGCGCTCCATCTCGTCGAGGCGGTTGAGCTTCTCGGCGATCATGGCCTGGTCGTAGACAAGGTCGTTGTCCTGGGGCGCTGCGGCGGCGGCCTGGACGAGCAGGTCGTAGGCGGCCTGGTATTGCTTGGCCTCGCGCAGCAGCTGCACTTCGGCGAGGAGCTTCTGCTTTTTTTCGTCGGCATTGCGCTCGGGCAGGGCGCGAATGATCTCGCGGGCCTGCGGCAGCTTGCCCTGGCGCGCGAGAAGGCCGGCACGGCGCGTCTGCGCGATCGTGAGGTCTTCGGTGCTTTCGATGCGCGAGAGCCAGTGTTCGGCGCCGTTGAAATCCTTGCGCCGCTCGGCCAGCTGCGAGAGAACGAGGTAGGCCTGCGTCGTGCCGCGCTGGCGTTCGTCTTCTTCCTTCTGGCTTGCCGAGAGCTCGACATAGCGCTTCAGCGAGGTCTCGGCCGCCGCGTCCTGCCGCGCCTGGGCCTGCAGGCTGCCGAGCAGCAGCCAAGGCTCGGCCAGCTCGGGCCGCGCCGAGGTCAGCGCCTGCAATTGCGCGGTGGCGTCGGTGTAGCGCCGGTTCTCGACCAGCACGCGCGCATAGGCGATGCGAAGCTCGGGCGAGGCCTTGGGGTTGTTCGCGAGGTGGCGCGTGACGATCGGCTCCGCGAGCGGTTGGCCCGGGCCGATCAATTCGAGCGCAAGCGCGGGCGGCGCGTCGGAGGCGGGGGCGATCTCCTGGCCCCTGAACGCGGCCTCGAGCGCGCCCGACGGATCGCCGGCATTCAGGCGCAACCGGCCGACCGTGGCCCATGCGAGTCCGGCGGTGGAGGGGTTCCGGAGGTCGTCGGCCAGCGCCCGCTCGACCACCGAGGCGGCCAGCTTCTTGTCGGGCGAACGCGCGTAATTGCGAACGATCACCGCCATCAGCAGCGGCCGTTCGATCTGCGGCGTGGCGGCGACCTCTGCGCGCAGCGGCTCGACGCTTTCCTCAATGCGATTGAGCGCGATCAGGATCTGCAGTTCGATGCGGCGCGCATCGCGCGAATTCGGCAGCGCCTCCTGCCATGCGCGCGCGGCCGCAAGCGCCGCATCGCCCGAGCGCGACTGCAGCGCGATTTCCACCGCACGCTGGAACAGCTTGCCGTCGCGCAGCCGCCTGGCCGCATCGAGCACCAGCGCATAGCCCGAGCCCGGGTCGCCGCTGCGCGCGGTCATTTCGCCCATCAGGATCTCGTAGAACAGCTCGGCCGTCAGCGCAGAAGGCTGTGCAGCGGCGGCTTCGCTGGCGGGCTTGGCAGTGGCGGGCCGCGTGGCCGGACTTGCCGGCGACGGCATGGGCCGTTCGATGATGGGCGCGGGGCTGTCGGGCGCGGCGGGATCGGAGGTTTGCGCCTGGACGGCACATGCCAACAGCACGAGAGATGCGGCCGCCGCAAGGCGGTGTCGGCGGGGCGATGGAATCATCGAACCATAATAATCCAAGCTTTTGAGCGAGCATCGCGTGGGGCTTCGTCGAAGCCCGGAGTCTTCATTTCATGCCAGAGCTTCCCGAAGTCGAAGTGACCCGGCGCGGATTCGCCGAGCGCATTGCCGGCGCGCGCATCGATGCGGTGCGCATCGGCAAGCCGCTGCGTTGGGCGCTGATGGTCGAGCCCGGCACGCTGATCGGGCGCCAGGTGCTCGCGGTGCGCCGGCGTGGCAAATACCTGCTGGTCGACCTGGACCGCGGCCTGCTGCTGCTGCACCTGGGCATGTCGGGCAGCCTGCGCTTCGATGCGGTGCTGCCTTCGCCCGGCGCACACGACCACTTCGATCTCGTCACCGACCGCGGCACCCTGCGGCTCAACGATCCGCGCCGGTTCGGTGCGGTGGTGTACGTCGAGGACGAGGCCGCGCCCTGGGCCGTCAAGCTGCTCGGCGGGCTCGGCATGGAGCCGCTGGGCGATGCCTTCGATCTCGATGCCTTTCACGCCGGGCTGCGCAAGCGGCGCACCGCGGTGAAGCAGGTGCTGCTCGCGGGCGACGTGGTGGTCGGCGTCGGCAACATCTATGCGTCGGAGGCGCTGTTCCAGGCCGGCATCCGGCCGACTTTGCCGGCCGAGCGCATCAGCCGGCCGAGGGCGGCCCGCCTCCATGCCGCGGTGCGCGAGATCCTCGCGAGGGCGGTCGAGAAGGGCGGCAGCACGCTGCGCGATTTTTCGAACGTGGACGGACAGAACGGCTACTTCCAGCTCGAGGCCGCGGTCTACGGAAGGGCGGGCGAGCCATGTCGGGTCTGTGCAACGCCGATCCGGCAACTGCGCCAGGGGCAGCGTTCCACTTACTATTGTCCGAAGTGCCAGAAATAGGGCCTTCGGTGCAGTTCCTGGCGGCCTTGTCGGCGGCACGTGGTGACCTGCGGTGCTATATTTGTAAATAATCTTTTACATTTCCCCTTGAGCCGCTCTTTCAATCAACAACTCGACCAGCACGGTGCCTGGCGGAGCAATTTTGCGCATCGCCTCCAGTGGCTGTCGCGCTGGTTGAACGAGAACGAGCTGCTCGACCAAGCCGTGGCCGAGCGCCTGCGCGGGCTCGAGCTGCAGATCCGCACCAGCAAGGTGATGGTGGCCTTCGTCGCGGAGTTCTCGCGCGGCAAGTCGGAGCTCATCAACGCGATCTTCTTTGCGGGCTACGGCCGCCGCATCATGCCGGCGAGCGCCGGCCGCACGACCATGTGCCCGACCGAGCTCGGCTACGACGCCGCGGTGGCGCCCAAGCTGCGGCTGCTTCCGATCGAAACCCGCCTCGAGCCCCACTCGCTCACGCATTGGCGCGAGAAGCCGGCACGCTGGAACGAGATCGCGATCGACATGGGCGATGCCGACCAGCTGGCGCAGGCCATGGGCAAGGTGGCCGAGGTGCGCTGGGTCGTCAAGGACGAGGCTCGCGCGCTGGGCTTCTGGAGCGACGAGACGCCCGACGACAACCCGGTGCAGGACGCCGAAGGCCGGGTCGAGATTCCGCGCTGGCGCCACGCCATCCTGAACATGCCGCATCCGCTGCTCGAGCAGGGGCTGGTGATCCTCGATACCCCGGGCCTGAATGCGATCGGCGCCGAACCCGAACTCACGGTCAGCCTGATTCCGCAGGCGCATGCGGTGGTCTTCATCCTCGGCGCCGAGACCGGCGTGACGCGGTCCGACCTTGCCATCTGGCGCGAACACCTGGTCACCGAAAACGAAGGCAGCGACACGCGATTCGTGGTGCTCAACAAGATCGACACGCTGTGGGACGCGCTGAGTACGCCCGCGCAGATCGAGATGCAGATCGAGCGGCAGCGCGAAGTCGCGGCCAAATTCCTCGAGGTGCCGCTGGCGCAGGTGCTGCCGGTGTCGGCACAGAAGGGCCTGCAGGCCAAGATCCAGCGCGATGCGCGGCTGCTCGGCGCAAGCCGCCTGCCGGCGCTCGAGACGCTGCTCGGCGAAGGCGTGCTCGGCCGGCGCGAGACCATGCTGCGGCTCGCGGTCGATGGCGGCATGGTGGCATTGCGCACCGAGGCCGAGCGCATCCTGAAGGTGCGCCAGCGCGACCTGTCGGAGCAGGCGCTCGAACTGCAGGGCCTGCGCGGCAAGAACGTCTCGGTGATCCGCCACATGCGTGCGCGCATCGACCAGGAGCAGGCCGATTTCGAGGGCAGCCACACGCGCATCCTCGCGTTGCGTTCGGTGCAGGGCAAGCTGCTGCGCGAGGTGTATGCGGTGCTCGGCCGCACCGCGCTCAAGGCCGACATGGTGCGGCTCTCGGCCGCGCTCAGGGGCTCGGGCGTCAAGCTCAACGTGCGCAAGGTGTATGGCGAAACCTTCGACGCGCTGCGCAACAACCTGCGCGAGGTGCAAGCCACCACGGCCGAGATCCAGTCGATGCTCCACGCCACCTTCCGCCAGCTCAATGCCGAGCAGGGCTTTGCGCTGCAGGCGCCGGCCGAGCCCGACCTCTCCGGCTTCGAGCAGGAGCTGAGCCAGATCGAGCGCAGCCATGTGCACTACCTGGGCGTGGGCAACCTGTTGAAGCTCGCGCAGGCCGACTTCTGCGACAAGCTGGTGCGTGCACTCGCCAGCCGGCTGCGGCTCGTCAACGAGGCGGCGATGGCCGAGGTCGAGCGCTGGAGCAAGGGCGCGAGCGCCCAGATCGACGCGCAGCTGCGGGAGCGCCGCCGCAACTTCCGCAAGCGCATCGAAGCCATCGAGCGCATCCAGAATGCGGCCGGCAGCCTCGACGAGCGGCTGCTCGAACTTGCCGCGCAGGAGCGCGGATTGACCGAGCTGCAGCAGCGGTTGCATGAATTCACCTCGATGGTCACGCAACAGGCAAGGCCTGCCGTGCCGGCGCCTGTCGGCGAACTGCGTGCGGCCTGAACGCGAGCGGGGCGGCGGCGCGGTGCCGCTGCAGCGGCTTCCACCCGATTTCGCCGCGCGCATCGTGGCCTGGCAGCGCAGCCACGGCCGCAGCGAGCTGCCCTGGCAGAACACGCGCGATCCCTACCGCGTCTGGCTGTCGGAGGTGATGCTCCAGCAGACGCAGGTGTCGACGGTGCTCGGCTACTTCGCGCGTTTTCTCGCGCGGTTTCCGAGCGTGCGCGAGCTTGCCGCAGGCACCGAGGACGAGGTCTTCGGGCTTTGGAGCGGCCTGGGCTATTACAGCCGCGCACGCAACATGCACCGCTGCGCGCAGGAGGTGGTGGCGCGCTGCGGCGGCGAGTTTCCGCGTACCGCCGCCGAACTCATGACCCTGCCCGGCATCGGCCGCTCCACCGCCGCGGCCATCGCGGCCTTCTGCTACGGCGAACGCGTCGCGATCCTCGATGGCAACGTCAAGCGCGTGCTGACGCGCGTGCTCGGCTTCGGCGGCGACCTGTCGTCGGCCGCCCAGGAGCGTGCACTCTGGGCGCTAGCCACACAACTGCTGCCACCGGCGGAAGAGACGGAAGCGATCGCGGGCTATACGCAGGGGCTGATGGACCTGGGCGCCACGGTCTGCCTGCCGCGCAAGCCGTGTTGCATGATTTGCCCGGTGAATGGCGACTGCGTTGCGCGCCGCGAAGGCGAGCCGGAGCGCTATCCCGTCAAGACCCGCAAGCTCAAGCGCAGCGCGCAGGCGCTTTGGGTGCTGCTCGCACGCGATGCCGAAGATCGCGTCTGGCTCGAGAAGCGGCCGGCGAAAGGCATCTGGGCCGGCCTCTTCTGCCTGCCGGTGTTCGACAGTCGCGAAGCGCTGCTCGCGGCGCTGCCCGAATCGGCCTGGGGCCAGGCCGAAGACCTGGCGCCCTTCGTGCATGTGCTCACCCACAAGGACCTGCACCTGCATCCGGTGCTGCTGCAGGGCGCGCAGCCCATGGGCGACGCCGCGCGCTGGGTGGACGCCGCCGAATGGACCGGGCTCGGGCTGCCGGCGCCGGTGCGCAAGCTGCTGCTGCAAGCGCAAGCGGGCCAGCCCTCGCTGGTTTAGACCGCGTCGAGTTCGCGATGGCGCTTGAGTGCGCCCCAGCGCGCTCCGAAAGCGCGCGCCAGCTGCTCGACCAGGAACACCGAGCGGTGCTGGCCGCCGGTGCAGCCGATCGCGATCGTCACATAGCTGCGGTGATCGCGCGCCATCGCATCGAGCCAGCGCGAGAGAAACTGCTCGATGTCGTCGTACATGCGCGCCACGTCGTCGTGCTCGCGCAGCCAGTCGATCACCGGCGTGTCGCGGCCCGTGAGCGGGCGCAGCGTGGGCACGTAGTGCGGATTGGGCAGCATGCGCACGTCGAACACGAAGTCGGCGTCCAGCGGCACGCCGCGCTTGAAGGCGAACGATTCAAACACCAGCGTCAGCGCGCTCTCCGGCGCCGAGATCAGGGCCTTGATATAGCTCTGCAACTGGGCCGGCCGGATCAGGCTGGTGTCGATCACGTCGGCCCCGTCGCGCAGGTCGGCCAGCAACTCGCGCTCGAGCTCGATGGCCTGTGTCAGCACGCGCTCCTGCTCCGGCAGGTTGGTGCGGGGCTCCTGGCGCGAAAGCGGGTGGCGCCGGCGGGTTTCCGAATAGCGGCGCAGCAGCGCGTCGGTGGTGGCGTCGAGGAACAGCGAACGCAGCGAAACGCCATCGTTTCGCAGCGCCTCGAGCTGCTGCGGCACGATTGGCAGCGAGACGCCGCTGCGCACGTCCATGGCGATCGCCACGCGCGTGGCCTGTTGCTCGTGCTGCAGTGCGATGAAGGGCGTCAGCAGTTCGGGCGGCAGGTTGTCGACGCAGTAGTAGCCCGCGTCTTCGAGCGCATGCAGCGCGACCGACTTGCCCGACCCCGACATGCCGGTGATGAGCACCAGGTCGAGGTTCATGGCACCGCCGCCGAGGTCTTGTGGCCCAGCATCTCGCGGGCATGCGCGAGCGAGGTTTGCGACATCTTCTCGCCGCCGAGCATGCGCGCGATCTCGCGTGCGCGGCTGTCGTCGTCGAGCCGCGAGACGCCG
Source organism: Variovorax sp. Soil_C_19 (assembly GCF_057657255.1). Classification (NCBI taxonomy): domain Bacteria; kingdom Pseudomonadati; phylum Pseudomonadota; class Betaproteobacteria; order Burkholderiales; family Comamonadaceae; genus Variovorax; species Variovorax sp. Soil_C_19. The sequence goes on from NZ_JBDGIV010000015.1 coordinate 40,182, forward strand.
CTCTCGGTGCGTGGGCCGGGTTCGGTGCCGCCGCCCGCCACCTGGCGCTTGGCCACCACCAGGTGGTGGTCGGCGCAGGCCGCGACCTGCGGCAGGTGGGTGACTGCCAGCACCTGGCGGTCGCGCCCGAGCTGGTTCATGAGTCGACCGACCGTTTCGGCGACCGCGCCGCCGACGCCGGCATCGACCTCGTCGAAGATCAGCGTCTGCGCGCCGCCGAGCTGGCTGGTGGTGACGGCAATGGCCAGCGCGATGCGCGAGAGTTCGCCGCCCGAGGCGACCTTGCCGATCGGACGCGGCGTGCTGCCGGGATGGCCGCTCACAAGAAAGGCGACTTCTTCGAGCCCCGCGCGACCGGGCTGTGCGAGTGGCTGCAGCGCGACCTCGAAGCGGCCGCCCTGCATGCCGAGCCCCTGCATCGCCTGCGTGACGGCGTCGGAAAGCCGCGGTGCCGCCTGCTTGCGGGCCTTGGCAAGCGCCTTGGCTTCCTTCATGTAGGCCTGCTGCGCGGCCTGCTCGGCGCGCTCGAGGCCGTCGAGATCGCTTTGCGCATCGAGCGCCTGCAGCTCGGCCTGCCAGCCCGCCAGCAGCGCCGGAAGGTCGTCGGGCGTGCGCTTGTAGCGGCGCGCGAGCGACATCCACAGGCCCATGCGCTCGTCGAGTTCGGCAAGGCGCTGCGGGTCGACCTCGGCATTGCGCAGGTAGCCGTGCAGCGAATGGGCGGCATCGGACGCCTGCGCCACGCTCGACGCGAGCACCTCGCCGAGCGCCTGGAATTGGGGCTCGATGTGCGCGCAGTTCTGCAGCAGCGTCACCGCGCGCGACAGCGCGGCGAGCGCGCCGCCGTCGTCATCTTCAAGCGCCTGGCTGGCGCCCTGCGCTGCATCGATGAGCGCTTGTGCATTGGAGATGCGCGCGTGGTTGGTCGACAGCTCTTCCCACTCGCCCTCGGCCGGTGCCAGCTTCGCCACTTCGGCGATCTGCCACTGCAGCCGCTCGCGCTCGCGCTGCAGGGAATCCTGTGCCGAGCGCGCATGGTCGAGCGCCGAAAGCGCCTGGCGCCAGGCCTGCCAGGCGGCGTCGAGTGCGTCGGTGCGCGCGCCGGCATAGGCGTCGAGCAGGCCGCGCACCGCGTCGGGCCGCGTCAGGCTCTGCCAGGCATGCTGGCCGTGGATGTCGAGCAGCCGGTCGCCGAGTTCGCGCAGCTGCGTGGCCGTGGCCGGGCTGCCGTTGATCCAGCCGCGGCTGCGGCCCTGCAGGTCGACCGTGCGGCGCAGCAGCAGGGCGTCGCCCGATTCGAATCCGCCCTCGTCGAGCCAGGCGTCGAAAGCCGGATCGGGATCGAACTCGGCGCTCACGTCGAGCCGTTCGGCGCCCTCGCGCACCGCGCCCGCGTCGGCGCGGTTGCCGAGTGCGAGCTGAAGGGCGTCGATCAGTATCGATTTGCCGGCGCCAGTTTCACCCGTCAGCACCGTGAAACCCGACGACAGGTCGAGTTCGAGTGATCGCACGATCACGAAGTCGCGCAGGGCGATGCGTCGCAGCGCCATTCAGGAGCCCCCTTCGTTCCAATGCAGTTTCTTGCGCAGCGTGTCGAAATAGCTCCAGCCCCGCGGGTGCAGGAAGCGCACCCGGTAGTCGGAGCGGCGGACAACCACGCGGTCGCCGATCGCGAGGGATGCGAGCGACTGCATGTCGAAATTGGCGCTCGCGTCGCGGCCCGACACGAGCTCGATCACGATCTCGTCGGCGTCCGGCAGCAGCACCGGCCGGTTCGACAGCGTGTGCGGCGCGATCGGCACCAGCACCCAGCCCGGTACCGCGGGATGCAACAGCGGGCCGCCGGCCGAGAGCGCGTACGCCGTTGACCCCGTGGGCGTGGCGATGATCAGGCCGTCGGCGCGCTGGTTGGCCACGAAATGCCGGCCGACCGACACGCGCAGTTCGACCATGCCCGAGGTGGCGCCGCGGTTGACCACCACGTCGTTCATGGCCAGCGCCTCGAACACCGAGGCGCCGTCGCGCATGACGTGCGCATGCATGAGGCTGCGGTGGTCTTCCTCGTACTCGCCCGCGAGCATCGGAATCAGCGTGGCCTGGTAGTTGTCGAGCGGGATGTCGGTGATGAAGCCGAGCCGGCCGCGGTTGATGCCGATCAGCGGAATGCCGTAGCAGCCGAGCTGCCTGCCGATGCCCAGCATGGTGCCGTCGCCGCCCACCACCAGGCCGAGGTCGCAGCGCTGCCCGATCTCCTCGACGCTCAGCGGCTCGTAGCGGCCGCCGACCCGGGCCTCCGACCCGGCTTCTTCGGCCGCCGATTTCTCGACGAACACGGTGCATCCTTGCGATTCCAGGAAAGCGCCGATATCTTCCATCACGCCATCGCGCGCATCGGCCTGTGCCCTGGCACCGGAAGCCTGGTACTTGCCGATCAATGCGACGTGACGAAAGCGGGAAGTCATCTACAAATTACAACACTAAAATCTTGCAATGCTGGACGACCGCGCCAAGTTGCTGCTCAAGACGCTGGTAGAGCGCTACATCGCCGAAGGCCAACCGGTCGGGTCGCGGACTTTGTCACGTTCGTCGGGGCTCGATCTCTCGCCGGCGACCATCCGCAACGTCATGTCGGACCTCGAGGCGCTGGGGCTCATCGCGAGTCCGCACACCTCCGCCGGCCGGATACCCACCGCCCGCGGCTACCGGCTTTTCGTCGACACCATGCTGACCGCCCAGCGCGAGAAGATGGACGCGCCGAGCCTCGCGCCCGACCAGCCCCAGAAGGTGATCGCCAACGCCGCGAGCCTGCTGTCGAACCTCTCGCAATTCGTCGGCGTGGTCATGGCGCCGCGGCGCGCGTCGGTGTTCAAGCAGATCGAGTTTCTGCGGCTGTCGGAACGGCAACTGCTCGTGATCATCGTCTCGCCCGACGGCGAGGTGCAGAACCGCGTGATCGTGCCCGAGGCCGACTATTCGCAGTCCCAGCTGGTCGAAGCCTCGAACTACATCAATGCCCACTATGCGGGCCTGACCATCGAGCAGGTGCGCGACCGGCTCCAATCCGAGGTTGAGAAACTGCGCGGCGAGATCGCGGCGCTGATGCAGGCGGCGGTCAAGGTCAGCTCCGAGGTGTTAACCGAAGCCCAGGAAGACGACGTGGTGATCTCAGGCGAGCGCAACCTGCTCTCGGTGTCCGATTTCTCGAGCGACATGGGACAGCTGCGGCGCGCTTTCGAGCTGTTCGAGCAGAAGGCGCAGCTGATGCGCCTGCTCGACGTGTCGAGCAAGGCCGAGGGCGTGCGCATCTTCATAGGCGGCGAAAGCCATATCGTGCCGATCGAGGAGCTCTCGATCGTCAGTGCCAACTACGAGGTCGACGGGCAGGTCGTGGGGACGCTCGGCGTCATCGGCCCGACGCGCATGCCGTACGAACGCATGATCCAGATCGTGGACATCACCTCGCGGCTCGTCAGCAATGCGCTGAGCCACCGCAAGTAGAAGAAGAGCGCCGCCGCGGTGGCCGCGAATAGAATCGTGGCCGCGTGGGCCGTTAGCTCAGTTGGTTAGAGCAGCGGACTCATAATCCGTTGGTCGATGGTTCAAGCCCATCACGGCCTACCACTCGCAACATTTTTGAGCTCCTCCAGGGGAGGCCAAAAATGCGTGCTATACTAGCAAGCTGTGCGGCTGTAGCTCAGTTGGATAGAGTACTTGGCTACGAACCAAGGGGTCGTGGGTTCAATTCCTGCCAGCCGCACCACTCTCTGTAAAAGCCAGGACGTGAAAACGTCCTGGCTTTTTTTTGCCTGCCGCATGGCTGCGTTCAGAAAAGGAACGACAGCTGCGGGTCGGGCCTGAGGCCTGGCGGCAGCGTGACATCGTCGGCCTTCCTGCCGATCCCCGTCGCAAACCAGCGGAAGGTGTTGGTCCGTTGGCCGTCTCGCCCGGTGGTCCGCACGAACAGGTAGCCCGAGGTGGCGTTGCCCGACTCATCGACGGGGATCCCGGCGGCCCTGAGCGCTGCAACTTCGGCCCGGGTGCTCGTGTCGTACGGCAACTGGAGCGTGATGGTCGCGTTGTGAATGATCTGATTGAGCATTGCGTCCCGCAAGGTTCGTTAGGGCTCAGAGCTTCCGTCCCGTCCAACTCAGCCGTAGTTCGGCGGGCGAAGCAAGATTGTGAACTTTTTCACGTATTCCTGAAAATGTTAATGCTTCTGCGTCGCCGTAACCATTGGTTCTCATGGCATAGGCTGTTCGGCACCCGCTGCGCTGCCCGGCGCTAAAGTCGAACATTTCATTGATTCAGGGCAAGGCGAACATGGGCCTCCAGAGAAACCGGCGTGCGCGCCAGATCCTCCTGTGCTTCCTGTGCGGTGTGGCCGCCGCTCCGGCCTTGGCAGCAAAGATCAGCTGCGTCCCGGGTGCCGCGAGCAGCGGCGCAGGAGCGCCTTTCAATGCGGTCCGGAGAATCTCGATCGACGAGCATTCGCGCACCGTCAACATGGACGTGGTGCGTGCGCGCACGAAGGACACGGAGACCATGGGCAAGATGCGCGGCGACCTGCTGAGCATGGACGAGACCCAGTCTGGCGAGCCGGTCTACGTCTTCAATGCGATTCCGGCGGCGGGCGCCGAGGCCATGAGCCTGTTCCGGCTCTTCAAGACCAGCGAATGGCGGCTGATCGGCGCGGTCGTGAGCTTCGCCCACAAGGTGCCGGCGCTTCGCAGCGTCGAGCCGGGCGTGGTCTTCGACTGCAAGCGTTCGGGCATGGGTTGAGACAATCCGGGATGGGCTGGCAGCGTTGTTGCGCCCGCATTTTTTGTTGAATTCAGAGGTTGTGCCTTGAGCAAAGCATTCACGAAGGAAACCGACGCCCAAGACGACGAGGACGGTGGCGACGGTGCCATGCCCGCGTTGCCGAGCGGCAGCAAGAACTACATCACGCCAGCCGGCTATGCCCGCTTGCGCGAGGAACTGCTGCAGCTCATGGACGAGGAGCGGCCGAAGGTGGTCGAGGCCGTGCATTGGGCCGCGAAGAACGGCGACCGCTCCGAGAACGGTGACTACCTCTACGGCAAGAAGCGCCTGCGCGAGATCGATCGCCGGATCCGTTTCCTTTCCAAGCGCCTCGAGATCGCCGAAGTGACCGACCCATCGGTGCACCACGGCAGCGACCAGGTCTTCTTCGGCGCCACGGTGCGCTATGTGGACGAGACCGGCGACGAGCGCAGCGTCACGATCCTCGGCATCGACGAAGCGGACAGCGCCCAGTCGCAAGTCAGCTGGATCTCGCCGATCGCACGGGCCTTGCTCAAGTCTCGCGAAGGCGATGTGGTGAAGCTCGTCACGCCCGGCGGTGCGCACGAGGTCGAAGTGCTGTCGGTGAGTTATCCCACGCCGGGTGCCGGCCCCGCAACGCGGTAGCGTCGGAGGCGTCTTTTTCTCAGGGCGCGGGAACGGTTCGCGAGGCGGTCAGCACCGAAGCCGTGCGACGCGCGGCGCGCAGCACGGCGTCGAGGTGCGTGCGGTCGCGCACCGCGATCACGAAGCGCAGGTCGGTCGAGTCCTGCGGTGTTTCGTCGGCCATTTCGACGTGGGTGATGTCGGCCTCGGCATCGGCGAGCGTGGCGGCCACCCGCGCGAGCACGCCCTTGTCGTTGCGCACCGTGATGACCACGCCGGTCTCGAAGGCGCGGGTGGGCTCGTCGGACCACTCGACCGCGAAGAAACGCTCGCTGTCCTTGTGCCGCAGTCGCTGGCCGACGCCGCAGGCGTCGGTGTGGACGACCAGGCCTTCGCCGTGGCCCAGGTAGCCGACGATGTCGTCGCCCGGAATTGGCCGGCAGCACAGCGCGAAGCGCACCGACGAATTCTCGCTGCCGTCGAGCGTGACGGCGCCCTGTGAAATGGTTTCGTGCGAGATGAAGCGCTCGCGGCTCAGCAGCAGGGCGTCGGGGCGCTCGCCGAGCTCGGACAGCATGGCCACGAGCCGCTTGGCGACAATGCTGGCGATGCGCTTGCCCAGGCCGATGTCGGTCAGCAACTCGGCGCGCGTGCGGTTGCCCGTGAAGCGCAGCAGCTTTTCCCACAGCGCCTGGTGCTCCGCATCGTCGGCCGGCAGCTTGCTGAGGCCTTCGGCCCGTAGCGCCTGCGCGAGCAGCTTCTCGCCCAGGCCTTCGGATTCGGCATGCGCGAGCGTTTTCAGGTAATGGCGGATCTTGGAGCGCGCGCGCCCCGTGCGCACGAAGCCGAGCCATGCGGGGTTGGGCGTCGACACCGGCGCGGTGATCACCTCGACCACATCGCCGTTCTTGAGCTCGGTGCGAAGCGGCACCTGGTCGCCGTTGATGCGCGCCGCGGAGGTGTGGTCGCCGATGTTGCTGTGGATGGCGTAGGCGAAGTCGACCACCGTGGCGCCGCGCGGCAGCGCGAGGATCTGGCTCTTGGGCGTGAAGACGTAGACGGCGTCGGGGAACAGGTCGACCTTGACGTGGTCCCAGAACTCGGCGGCATCGCGGGTTTCGTCCTGGATGTCGAGCAGCGACTGCAGCCACTTGGTGCCGAGGCGGTCGTTGCTGGCCGCGTTGGGCTCGGCGGCCTTGTAGAGCCAGTGCGCGGCCACGCCCGACTCGGCCACCACGTGCATGGCTTCGGTGCGCAGCTGGAACTCGACGTTCACGCCCGCCGGACCGACGAGCGTGGTGTGCAGCGACTGGTAGCCGTTGAGTTTGGCGATCGCGATGTGGTCCTTGAACTTGCCCGGCAACGGCTTGTACATCTGATGCAGGATGCCCAGGCCGGTGTAGCAGGCGATCACGTTGGGCACGATCAGGCGGAAGCCGTAAATGTCGGTCACCTGGGCGAAGCTCAGGTGCTTTTCTTCCATCTTGCGGTAGATGGAATAGAGCGTTTTCTCGCGTCCGGCGATGCGCACCGTCATGTTGGCGTTGCCGAAGGCGGTCTCGACCTCGCGCTGCACCTTCTGGATCAGGTCGCGCCGGCGCCCGCGTGCCTTGGCCACAGCCTTGGACAGCGTGGCGTAGCGCCAGGGCTTGAGGTGGCGGAACGACAGTTCCTGCAGCTCGCGGTAGGTCTGGTTCAGGCCCAGCCGGTGCGCGATGGGCGCATAGATCTCGAGCGTCTCGCGCGAGATGCGGGCCCACTTCTCGCGCGGTGCGTCGGCCAGCGTGCGCATGTTGTGCGTGCGGTCGGCCAGCTTGACCAGGATGACCCGCACATCTCGCGCCATGGCCAGCAGCATCTTGCGGAACGACTCGGCCTGGTTCTCCTCGCGGGTGTTGAACTGCAACTTGTCGAGCTTGGTCAGGCCATCGACCAGTTCGGCCACGGGGGCGCCGAAGCGCTCGATCAGTTCGGGCTTGGTGACGCCGCAGTCCTCGATGGCGTCGTGCAGCAGGGCGGCCATGAGCGCCTGTGCGTCGAGCTTCCATTCGGCGCATTGCGCCGCCACGGCGATCGGGTGGGTGATGTACGGTTCGCCGCTGTTGCGCAACTGGCCCAGGTGGGCCTCGTCGGCAAAGCGGTAGGCGCGGCGAACCAGTTCGGTGTCTTCGGGGCTCAGGTAGTCGAGCCTGGCGGTCAGCGCGGCAAAGCTCGCGGCAGCCGCATTCAGCGCCGCGGGACTCGGCTTCGGCATGCCCGTCGGGGCATGGGACTGACTTTTGGCGACCGCGCTCATGCCTATCACTTTAGCGTGACCGCTGTATGGACGCGTCCAGACGTAAAAAAAGCACCGCCAAGCGGTGCCTTTTCGTTGCGGGTCTGCGTCAGATCAGCCCGGCACTTTCTTGAGCATCTCGAGGCCGATCTTGCCTTCGGCGATCTCGCGCAGGGCGGTCACGGCGGGCTTGTTCTTGCTCTCGATCTTGGGCGCGTGACCCTGGCTCAGCATGCGTGCGCGGTAGGTGGCGGCCAGGACCAGCTGGAAACGGTTGGGAATCTGGGTCAGGCAGTCTTCGACGGTGATGCGGGCCATGTGGTCTTTCGGTCGGTGAGCAGACAGGAATCAAGGGATGTTCAGTGCGGCGAATGTGTCGGCACGTGCGCGGCGCTGCGCAGAATACCGAAGCCGCTGCGCGTGGACGATCGCCTTGAGATCGAATAGCGCGCGCTCGAATAACTCGTTGATTATAACGAAGTCGAATTCCCCGGCCCGGGCCATCTCTTCGGCGGCATTGCGCAGGCGCAGTTCGATGACGGCCGCGCTGTCCTCGCCACGGCGTTCGAGCCGCGAGCGCAGTTCTTCCCAGCTCGGCGGCAGGATGAAGATCATCACCGCGTTGGCGAAGGTCTGGCGGATCTGCAGCGCGCCCTGGAAGTCGATCTCGAGGATCACGTCGGCTCCCTGGGCAATCCGCTCCTCGATGGCTTTCTTGGACGTGCCGTAGCGCTGGCCGTGCACATGGGCCCATTCCACGAAGCCGTCGGTCGCGACCATGGCGTCGAATTCGGCGGGCGACACGAAAAAGTACTCGCGGCCGTGCTTTTCCTGGCCGCGTGGCGACCGGGTGGTGTGCGAGACCGAGGGCTGGACGGCCGAATCGAGCTCCATGAGCGCCTTCACCAGGCTCGATTTGCCGGCACCGCTCGGTGCCGCCACCACAAAGATGTTGCCTGGGTAGTCCATGGGCTCGTTCATTCGATGTTCTGTACCTGTTCGCGCATCTGCTCGATCAGCACCTTCATGTCCACGCCGATGCGCGTGAGCTCCAGCGCCGCCGACTTGGAGCCCAGTGTATTGGCCTCGCGGTGCAGCTCCTGGATCAGGAAGTCGAGCCGCTTGCCGACCTCGCCGCCTTTCTTGAGCAGGCGCTCGATCTCGTCGAGGTGCGAATTGAGCCGCGTGAGCTCTTCCGCCACGTCGATGCGGATCGCGAATGCGGTCGCCTCGGTCAGCGCGCGGTCCTGGGCGGCTTCGGGCAGGGTGCCACCGGTCAGGCCCATCGCTTCCTGCCAGCGCTCGAGAAAGCGCGTGCGCTGCTGCTCGACCAGTTGCGGCACCAGCGGCCCGGCCTGCTCGACCAGCGTGCGCAGCTGCGCCAGATGGGCCTCGAGCATCTTCGCGAGGCGGGTGCCTTCGCGCTGGCGGGCCGACATGAGTGCCTCGAGCGCCTTGCCGGCCACCGTGAGCAGGTCGGGCCCCCAGTCGCCGCGCGTGGCACCATCGCCGCCCGCCAGCCGCAGCACGTCGGCCACGCTGAGTTCGCGCGCGCCGGGCAGCCAGGCCCGGATGCCGTCCTGCACGCCGTTGAGCCGCTGAAGCAGCTTCACCGAGGGTTCGACGACGCCCGCCTGGGCGTTGCTTTCGATCGCCGCGCGCACTTCGACCTTGCCGCGCTTGAGCTTGCCCGTGAGCAGCTCGCGCAGCGCGGTTTCATGTTGCCGCAGTTCCTCGGGCAGCTTGAAGCTGAGGTCGAGGAAGCGGCTGTTGACCGAGCGGATTTCGACCCCGAGCCGCCCCGCGGCACCAGGCCCCGCTTCGGCTCCGGAGTGGCTGCCGGCGGTCCCGTTTTGGCCGCTGGCATAGCCGGTCATGCTGTAAACTGGCATTGCGCCTCACTGTGGTTTTGCTTGCAAGCACCGAGGCGTCGGCACGGCGTTCGCTTGCCGCACCATCGCCTTCGGGCGAAACTCCCGGATTATGTCAAAGGTCAAGCCTTCGCCCCTGCTGCCCGATACGGTCATTGGCGGTTACCGCATTGTTCGCCGGCTTTCCGCAGGTGGTTTTGGCGTTGTCTACCTCGCGATCGACCCGGGTGGCCAGCAGGTCGCGATCAAGGAATACCTGCCTTCGTCGCTCGCCACGCGCGGACCCGGCGAGCTTACGCCCGAGGTGGCGCCCGAGAAGCTGTCGCTCTACCGGCTGGGCCTCAAAAGCTTCTTCGAGGAGGGGCGATCGCTCGCGCAGATTTCGCATTCCTCGGTGGTGAGCGTGCTCAATTTCTTCCGCGAAAACGAGACCGTCTACATGGTGATGAACTACCTGGAGGGCGCCACCCTTCAAGACTTCGTCGTCACCGCGCGCGACCTCAAGCGCCCCAAGGTGTTTCGCGAATCGACCATCCGCTCGCTGTTCGACGAGATCCTGCGCGGGCTGCGCATCGTGCACCAGTACAAGATGCTGCACCTCGACATCAAGCCCGCCAACATCTTCGTGACCGACGAGGACCGCGCGGTGCTGATCGACTTTGGCGCTGCGCGCGAGGTGCTCAGCAAGGAGGGCATCTTCATCCGCCCGATGTACACGCCCGGCTTTGCCGCCCCCGAGATGTACCGGCGCGACTCGTCGATGGGCCCCTGGACCGACATCTACGCCATCGGCGCCTGCATCTACGCCTGCATGCAGGGCTACCCGCCCAACGACGCGCCGCGGCGCATCGAGAAAGACCGGCTCACCCTGTCGCTGTCGCGCCTGCGCGGCGTGTACTCCGACAACCTCATGGAAGTGGTCGAGTGGTGCATGTCGCTCGATCCGCTCTCGCGCCCGCAGTCGGTCTTTGCGCTCCAGAAGGAACTGAGCCGCGAAGGCGAGCGGCGCTACACCAAGCTCACCGTCGGCGAGAAGGTGCGGCTTTCCCTCGACAACATCCGCTCCTTCGACAAGAAGGCCCTGCCCAGGGCGGCGGCACCCACCACGCGCCCCGCATGAAATTTTCCGTATTCCAGGTCAGCCGCAAGGGCGGCCGCCTCAAGAACGAAGACCGCATGGGCTACTGCTACACGCGGGAGTCGGGGCTCTTCGTGCTGGCCGACGGCATGGGCGGCCATCCCGAGGGCGAGGTCGCGGCGCAGCTCGCGTTGCAGACCATCGCCGCGCTCTACCAGCGCGAAGCCCGGCCGGTGGTCAAGGATCCGAAGGCGTTCCTGGCCGAATCGGCCATGACGGCGCACCAGCAGATCATGCGCTACGCCAGCCACAAGGCCATGCTCGACACGCCGCGCACCACCGTGGTGGCTGCACTGCTGCAGAACTCGAGCGCCATCTGGATGCACTGCGGCGATTCGCGCCTGTACGTGGTGCGCGACGGCCGCCTGCTCACGCGCACGCGCGACCATTCGCATGCGGAGCGCCCGCGCGCCGGCGCCGCCAGCGACGCGCCGGTCAACCGCAACCTGCTGCTCACCTGCCTGGGCTCGCCCACCACGCCGCTGTTCGACATCTCGGCGCCGCTGCCGCTGCAGCGCGGCGACCGCATCATGCTGTGCTCGGACGGTGTCTGGGGCGTGCTCGACGATGCCCTCATCGTGCACACCCTGTCGTCCGACAAGCCGGTGTCCGATGCGGCGCCCGACCTGGCCGAGATGGCGCTGCGCAAGGGCGGCGCCCACAGCGACAACGTGACGCTGATCGCGCTCGAATGGGAAATGCCGGCCATCACGGCGGGCGAGGAGCGCGCCGTGTCCACCGACTCGATCAGCGACGGCGTGTTCGCCTCCACCATCCAGGCCGGCATGCCCGCCGACGGCGAGCTCGACGACCTCGACGAGGACGCCATCGAACGCTCGATTGCCGAAATCAACGAGGCCATTCGCCGCTCCGCTGCAAAGAAGACCTGAGCGCGCAGGTGCGGCCATCGCTCCCGGGCGGTGGTCTTTCATCCATTTCTTTTACTGACGCATCCTTCACCCATGACTGCTTTCACACGAAGCGGCGGCCGTGCCGCCGACCAGCTGCGCCCGGTGCGCATCACCCGCGGTTTCACCATCCATGCCGAGGGTTCGGTGCTGATCGAGTTCGGCCAGACGCGCGTGCTGTGCACCGCTTCCGTCGAAGAGCGCGTGCCGCCGCACAAGCGCGGCAGCGGCGAGGGCTGGGTCACGGCCGAGTACGGCATGCTGCCGCGCGCCACCCACACGCGCAGCGACCGCGAGGCCGCGCGCGGCAAGCAGAGCGGCCGCACGCAGGAGATCCAGCGCCTCATCGGCCGCTCGATGCGCGCCGTGTTCGACCTGGCCGCCCTCGGCGAGCGCACCATCCACCTCGACTGCGACGTGCTCCAGGCCGACGGCGGCACGCGCACCGCCGCCATCACCGGCGCCTTCGTCGCGGCGCAGGACGCCGTCAACAAGCTGCTCGCCGCCGGCACGCTGCCCGCTTCGCCGATCCGCGGCCATGTGGCCGCCATCTCCGTCGGCATCGTCGCCGGCACGCCGCTGCTCGACCTCGAATACACCGAAGACTCCGCCTGCGACACCGACATGAACGTCGTCATGACCGGTGCCGGCCACTTCGTCGAAGTGCAGGGCACCGCCGAAGGCGCCGCCTTCTCGCGCGACGAGATGAACCTCCTGCTCGGCCTGGCCGAGAAGGGCATCGGCGAGCTGATTGCAATGCAGCAGCAGGCGCTGCAGCTTTCGTCGCAGTCATGACCATGAAGCTGGTCCTCGCGTCCAACAACGCCGGCAAGCTGGCCGAGCTCCAGCAGCTGTTGGCGGAACTGGCGGTCACGCTCGTGCCGCAGTCGGCGCTCGGCGTGGGCGAGGCCGAGGAACCGTTCCGCACCTTCGTCGAGAACGCCCTGGCCAAGGCGCGCCATGCCAGCGCCGCCACCGGGCTGCCGGCCATCGCCGACGACGCCGGCCTCTGCGTCGATGCCTTCGGCGGGCTGCCGGGCGTCGACACCGCCTTCTATGCCACCCAGTTCGGCCATGCCAAGGGCGACGCCAACAACGTCAAGGCGCTGCTCGAACAGCTCGATGGCGTGGCCAACCGGCGCGCCGCGCTCGTCAGCACGCTCGTCGCGCTGCGCGGGCACGACGATCCCGAGCCGCTCATCGCCGTCGGCCGCGTGGTTGGCGAAATCGCCAAGGCGCCGATCGGCGACAACGGCTTCGGCTTCGATCCCGTCATGTACCTGCCGAGCTTCGGCAAGACTTTTGCGCAGCTGCCGCCCGAAGTGAAGAACGCCAACAGCCACCGCGGTCAGGCGGCCAAGGCCATGCTGGCGCTGATGCGCGAGCGCTGGTTCTGACCGAGCATCCGATGCCTTCGTCTTCTTCCACCGTGGTTCCGATCCAGCCCGCGCCGCAGGCCGGCGCGCCACAGGCCAACGACGTGCTGCACTGGATGCGGCCCGGCCCGCTGCAGCTCGCGGCGCTGCCGCCGCTGTCGCTCTACATCCATCTGCCCTGGTGCCTGCGCAAGTGCCCGTACTGCGACTTCAACTCGCACGAGTGGCGCGCCGCGAGCGCCGCCGAGGTCGACGGCATCCCCGAAGCCGCGTACATCGACGCGCTCGTTGCCGACCTCGACGCCGCGCTGCCGCTCATCTGGGGCCGCAGCGTCCACACCATCTTCATCGGCGGCGGAACCCCGAGCCTCTTTTCGCCGCAAGCCATCGACCGCCTGATCGGCGACGTGCGCGCCCGCCTCAAGCTCGCGCCCGACTGCGAGATCACGCTCGAGGCCAACCCCGGCACCTTTGAGCGCAACCGCTTTCGCGCTTATCGCACCGCCGGCGTCACGCGCCTGTCGGTGGGCGTGCAGAGCTTCAACGACGAACACCTGAAGGCGCTCGGCCGCGTGCACGACCGCGCCCAGGCCATTGCCGCCGCCGAAGAGGCCGCGAGCGCATTCGACACCTTCAACCTCGACCTGATGTACGCGCTGCCGGGCCAGACCCTCGAGGGGCTCGACACCGACCTGTCGCAGGCGCTGGCGCTCGCGCCGCCGCACCTGTCGGTGTATCACCTCACCATCGAGCCCAACACCTGGTTCGCCAAGTTTCCGCCCATGCTGCCCGAGGACGACATGGCCTACGCCATGCTCGACCGCATCACCGAGCGCACAGCCGCGGTGGGCATGCAGCGCTACGAGGTGTCGGCCTATGCAAAGAGCGGCCATGCGTGCGCGCACAACCTCAACTACTGGCAGTTCGGTGACTACCTCGGCATCGGCGCCGGCGCGCACAGCAAGCTCAGCTTCGCGCACCGCATCGTGCGCCAGGTGCGTTTTCGCGAGCCGCGCCTCTACATGGAGAACGCCCGCGCCGGCGCGGCCGTGTCGCAGAGCGACGAGGTCGGCCTGGCCGACCTGCCGTTCGAGTTCATGCTCAATGCGCTGCGGCTGAAGGAGGGCTTCACGCTGCCGCAGTTCAGCGAGCGCACCGGTCTTGCGATGACCAGCATCCAGAAAGGCCTGGAAGAAGCCGAGCGCAAGGGCCTGGTCGCGCGCGACCTGCACCGCGTGTGGCCGACCGAGCGCGGGCTGGATTTTTTGAGCGACCTGCAGTCGTTGTTCCTGCCTGAGGGCTGAATGACTTCGGCCTGCGGCGTAAAATCGCGGGCTCCGGAGAGTTGGGTGAGTGGTTTAAACCAGCAGTCTTGAAAACTGCCGACGTGAAAGCGTCCGTGAGTTCGAATCTCACACTCTCCGCCAGCCTGTGCCTCATTGCCCCTAGCAGGCACCTTCAGCACTTCAGGTCGAAATATCGCTTGCGCGCCTGGTACAGGGCCACGTCGGCCTTGGCCTTCGACGCGCCGGTATCGTGCCGCGTCGCCGCTTCCATTTCGGGTAACCGAGCGTCCAGTTGCCGGCACTCGCCTTGGTCTCGCGCGGACAGCTTGAGTCTCTGGCGCATCACGTCCATCTGCTCGCGTGACTTTCCTGTTAGCGGGCGCAGCGCGTCGTCGAAGGCGTGATTGAATTCCGTGCGCTGCACGTCGCGACCCTTCCGCGACTTGCCTGACATCTGGTCGACGCCTTGATTGGGCGTGGCGTCGATCACCTTTGCGCCGACGCAGGGGGAGTCGGAATAGGCGACTTTGCCTGCCGTCTCGCATCGGTAGACAGGCGGCGCCGCTGGTGCGGAGACGGCGGCCAGCAGCAGGGGAAGTGTGAGCAGGAGGCGCATGCGTGCGGGATTTGCGTTTGCTCGATTTTCACCCCCCGGGGGTCTGCGAAACCTTGGTTCAGTCGCGCGTCAAGAGCAGCAGACACCCGCCGACACGATCCGTATCGTTACTGAATCTTCAATTCCGCCGTCTCCCCGTCACTGCGCTGAGGCGCTTCCGGGCTCCGCCCGGTTTCGCGCGTTCGCGTAGCGCCCGGCCTGCCTCCCTGTAGAGCGCGCCGGACCGCCGCATTTGCCTGCCAATTGAGGCCCTTCGACGTCAATTGCACCTTCTCCGACGCAGATGTAGGACCTTCGCCCGAACGTCGTCGTTGTGCAAATGTGAAGTTTTCACAGCTTGTTTCCTCCCGAAGCAGCCGCCATCAGGGTTTCGCCTTACCTTGAGATCGCGCCGCAGCAGCGGGCGTGGTCGGTTGCTCAGGCGGCCGGATCCACTCTTCTTTCACTGAAATATCGCGCTGATCGCTCGGCGCTGTTTCGTCTTGCACGAGAGGTGACCATGTTTGTCTCAAAGAAAACCAAGTCCAAACCGAAGCAGGTTCCCTTCCGCGGCCGGCGCCGGCAGGGGGGCGCCTTCGTTCCGAAGCTCGCGGCCTATGCGCTGTTGGCCTTCGTGCTGTGGCTGATGATCTCGACGCTGGTGCAGCCGCTGTTGTCGTCGAAGGCAACGCGGGCCGTGCTGCAGGCGCCGGTGACGCTGATCACTTCGCCAATCAACGGG
Source organism: Variovorax sp. Soil_C_19 (assembly GCF_057657255.1). Lineage (NCBI taxonomy): Bacteria > Pseudomonadati > Pseudomonadota > Betaproteobacteria > Burkholderiales > Comamonadaceae > Variovorax > Variovorax sp. Soil_C_19. Next base: position 55,779 of record NZ_JBDGIV010000015.1, read on the forward strand.
GTGGTGGCGCAGATGTCGGTGCATGCGCGCGACACGGTGGAACCCGGTGCGTTGGTCGCGACGGTGCGCAACCCGACGGTGAGCCAGGAAATCCTCACGCAGTTGCGCTCGCAGCATCTGGCGCTGCAAAGCCAGCTGGCGCAGCTTGCCAACCAGTACAAGGCCGACAACCAGGAAATGCGCTCGGTCGGGCGCGAGGCCAGCGTGCACCGCGAGGCGTCGCTGGCGCAGGCCTGGGAGTCGTGGCAGATCGCGCGACGCAAGCGCGACGTGGCGCACAGCGTGGTCGAAGAGCAGGAGAACAAGGTCCGCACGAACCAGGCGCTGCTCGAGCAGGGCGCGATCAGCGAGCAGGTGATGAATGCCTCGCTGGCCCAGCTCAACACGGCGCGCGCCAATGCGGCGGTGGCCGAGCAGGCCTTCACCGGCCAGGTCCAGACGGTGGCGAGCGCGGGGCAAGGCGCCTTCGTGGGCGATGGCGGCAGCAATCTGTTCCAGACGCTGGCGAGCCGCCGCGAGGCGCTGCGCAACAGCGTGGGCCGTGCGCAGCAGGACGGCACGGCAATCTTTCAGCAGCTCAAGCAGGTCCGCCAGCTCGAGGAAGAGGAGCGCAGCCGGGTCGAGAAGCTCTCTTCGTACGAGATCAAGGCGACGCAGGCAGGGCAGGTCCACACGGTGCTCGCGCCCGTGGGCGCCTACGTCACGGCCGGCGCGTCGCTGGTGCGCGTGACCGACTGCAGCCGGCTCGGCGTGGTGGCGGTGTTCCCGGCGCGCGTGGCCAAGCGGCTGGGCATCGGCTCGCTGCTCGAAGTGAAGTTCGAGGACAGCGCCCGGGTGGTGCCCGCGCGCGTGGAACAACTGCTGCCCGAGGCCTCGGAGGCGCAGCAGAGCACCTACAGCGTGCCTTTCCCGTATGCGGAGCAGGGCTCGATCTACGCCGTGGCGCGCATCGAGGGCCAAGCGCAGCCGGTTGCAGCGGCAGATGGCGGCGCGAACCTCTGTGCGCCCGGCAAGGTGGTTTCGGCCACGCTGAAGTCCTGAGCAGGGAGCATGGCATGAAGCCGATCGCTTCCATTCCATGTGCACTGGCGCGCGCTGCGGTCGCGTCGATGGCGCTGGCCGGCGCGGCCTCGGCGGCGCAAGCGCCGCCGGGCGCCACGCAGCAGCAACAGCAGCTGGCCCGGCAAAGCTGCGAGGGCCTGCGCCGCGCGGTCACCGAAGACCAGAAGGGCGCGACCTCGGGGCCGTTGTTCCTCACGAGCTACCGTATTGCCGAGGCCGGCAAGGGGCCGCCGCTTGAGCCCGCGCTTGGTGGCGTGGCCTTCACCTACGACAACGCGCTCGCGGGCATCGCGCTGCTGGCCTGCGGCGATGCCGCTTCGGCGCGGCGCATCGGCGATGCGGTGGTGCGCGCGATGGAGCGTGATCCCGCCATGCCCGACGGCCGCGTGCGCAACGCCTACCGCGCCGGCCCGATGACCGAGGACAAGGCGGCGCTGCCGGGCCGCTGGGACGCGGGCAAGAACCAGTGGATCGCCGATGCCTACCAGGTCAGCACGGCCACGGGCAACGTGGCCTGGGCCGCGCTGCTGCTGCTGAACCTGCACGAGGCCGAGCGTTCCTCGCCCACCTACCTGGCCCATGCGCGCAAGCTGCTCGGCTGGATCGAGCAGCGCACGCGCGCGAAGAACGCGCCCGACGGCTACAACGGCGGCTGGTACGGCTGGGACCACGCCCAGCGGCCGCAAACCTGGAAGTCGACCGAGCACAACATCGACATCGCGATGGCCGCCGCATGGGCCGCGCGCGCGACCGGCGCGCAGGCGGACGCCGAGCGCCAGCAGGCGCGTACCGCGCTCGATTTCGTGCGCCGCATGTGGAGCGCATCGGAGCAGCGCTTCTACATCGGCACCAAGGAAGACGGCGCGACGATCTCGACCGAGGGCTCGGGGCTCGATGCGCAGCTCTGGCCGCTGCTTGCCGCGCCCGAGGGCTCGTGCGACTGGTCGCGCGGGCTGCAATGGCTCGACAGGCACCATCGCCATGGCGAGGGCTACGGCTTCAAGCGCGAGCCCGACGGCATCTGGACCGAGGGCAGCGCGCAAGCTGCCGCCACGCTGGTGGCGCGCAAGGGGTCCGCGCCCGAGCCGCTGTGGCGGTTGCTTGCATCGCAGCGCGCCGGTAACGGCCTTTACTACGCCACGCCGGGCGAGCGCATCTCGACCGGGCTGGCGATCGGCCCGGATTCGACCGGCCCCGACTTCTTCTATTACCGCTGGCCGCACCTGGGCGCGACCGCATGGGTCGCACTGGCCGCCACGGGTTTCAACCCCTTCACCGGCAAGACCGCCGCCGCAGCAGGAGCCAATCCATCATGTCCAGCCTGATCGCACAACCGGAGTTCCAGCTCAACGCACTCGTCGCGGGGCTGGCGCTGCTGCTGATGACCTGGGCGCGCATCGATCGCATTTCCCACCGCGCCGTGTTCGGCGGACTGACCGCGCTCCTGCTCGCGCGCTATGCGGTCTGGCGCGTGGTCGCGACCATGCCGCCGTCGGACCTTGGCTTCGAAACGCTGTTCGCATGGGTGTTCCTGTTCTTCGAGATGACCGCCGTGGCCTACACGCTGATGTCGATCCACATGCTGCTGCGCACGCGCGACAACCGCCCGCTGGCCGACCGCGGCGAGGCGATGCTGCGGGACCGCGGCGACCGGGTGCCGGCGGTGGACGTGTTGATCTGCACCTACAACGAGGAACTGGCGGTGCTCGAGAAGACCATCATCGCGGCGCAGGCGATCGACTATCCGCGGCTCGCGGTATGGGTGCTCGACGACACCCGGCGCGACTGGCTGCGCGACTACTGCGCGCGGCGCGGCGTGAACTACGCGCGCCGGCCCGACAACAGCCATGCCAAGGCCGGCAATATGAACAACGGCCTGAAGCTGTCGGCCGAGGTGACCAACGCGCCGTACATCTTGGTGCTCGACGCCGACTTCGCACCGCAGCGCAATATCGTCTACCGCATGCTGGGCCTGTTCTCGGACCGCCGGGTGGGGCTGGTGCAGACGCCGCAGTTCTATTACAACGCCGATCCGATCCAGCACAACCTGCGCGCGACCGACAGCTGGGTCGACGAGCAGCGCGTGTTCTTCGACGTGCTGCAACCCGCCAAGGACGCGGTCGATTCGGCCTTTTGCGTGGGCACCTCGTTCATCGTGCGGCGCGACCTGATCACCGCGGCGGGCGGCTTTCCGGTGGGTAGCGTCTGCGAGGACATCCACACCACCTACCTGCTGCTGCGCCACGGTCACATCACGCGCTGGCTCGGCGAGCGCCTGTCGAACGGTTTGTCGGCCGAGAGCATCATCGACTACATCAACCAGCGCAGCCGCTGGTGCCTCGGCACGGTGCAACTGGCACTGTTGCCTGAAGGGCCGCTGCGCGGGCGCGGCTACAGCCTTTCGGCGCGGCTGCACTTCCTGCACGGGCTGATGCACTGGCTGGGCAAGCCGTTCATGGCCATGGTCATGCTCGCGCCGGCGCTCTACTGGTATGCGGGCGTCTCGGTGTTCCATGCCACGCCGCAGGCCTTTGCCGCCTACGGCCTGCCGCCGCTCATGATGTTCTGGGCCTACAGCTACTGGATCAGCGAGCGGCGCTGCCTGCCGGTGTTCAGCGAGGTGAGCCAGCTGGTTGCAGCCATGGCGGTCACGAGCACGCTCGCGAGCGCGATGCTGCGCCCGTTCGGGCGGCCCTTCAAGGTCACGGCCAAGGGGCTCGACCGCACCAAGACGGTGGTGCACTGGAAGCTGGTCGCCATCTTCGGCGGGCTGCTGGTGGCGCTGCAGCTGGGCGCCGCATCGGTCGCGCTGGGCGGCGAGGCGCTCACGCCGGGCGACGAGCTCAACCTCGTGTGGACCGGCATCGCGCTGGTGCTCTGCCTGGCCGCGCTGATGGCTTGCGTCGACCTGCCGCGTGGCGATGGGGAGGAGCGGTTTCCCTGGCGTGCGCGCACCCGTGTGCGCACCGCCGACGGGGAGGGCGAGGCGCGCTTCGTGAACATCGCGCCCGACGGCGCACTGCTCGAAGCCCGCGCACCGCTCAAGCGGCTGCGCGTGGGGCAGCCGCTCGAGGTGCATGTCGAGTCGGTCGGATGGCTGAAGGCGCACCTCGCGGGCCGCAGTGCCGCCGGCGCAGAGCTGCAGTTCGCTGCCACCGAGGCCCAGCGCGAGCAGCTGGTGGGCCATGTCTTCAACGTGCCGCCGAGCCACGTCGCGGTGCAGGTGCGGCCATGGCGCGCGGCGTCGGCGCTGCTCGCGAGCGCGGGTTTCGGTGCGCCGCGCGCCGGTTTCGTGCGGCTCGCACTGCGGCTGTGCCTGCTCGTGCTCGCGACCGGCATCGTGCTTGTGGTGAGCGGCTGCAACATGACGCCGCCGCTCAAGGAGCCCGATCTGGCGATGCCGGCGCAATGGCCGGCCGGCACCACGGTGCCGAATGCCGAACCAGTGGATTGGCGCAGCTTCGTCGAGGACGACGAACTGCGCCGGCTGATCGCCACCGCGCTGTCGCAGAACCGCGACCTGCGCGTCTATGCCGCCAAGGCGCGCGAGGCCCGCGCCGTGTATGCCGGCACGCGCGCCTCGCTGTTCCCGGCGATCGGACTGTCGAGCCACGCGCAGCGCGCCAAGACCACGCCGCAGGGCTCGCTGAGCCCGCTCGGCAACGTGCCGTCGGACGGCCGCGTGTCGAACAGCTTCGACATCCAGGCCGGCATCACGTCGTATGAGCTCGACTTCTTCGGCCGCCAGGCAAGCACTGCGCAGCAGGGCGGCGCGCTCGCCGAGGCGGGCGACCTGGACCATGCGGCCGCGCGCATGAACCTGGTGGGGGAGGTGTCGAACGCCTACCTCACGCTGCGCGCCGACCGCGCGCTGCTGGCGCTGGCCGATGCCACCGCAGCCAGTGTCGCCGCCAACGCCGACATGATCGGCCGCGCCAAGGCCGTGGGCGGCGCGGCGCAGCTCGACGTGTACCGGTCGCAGTCGCTGCTGCAGAACGCCCGCGTGCAGCAGGAGGAATACCGCATGCGCGTGGCGCAGGACCTGCAATGGCTCAACGTGCTGGTTGGCCAGCCGGTGCCGCCCGACACCGGCAGCGGCAAGCGCTGGCCCGAGTCGTCCACGGCCGCGGTCGCAGCCGGCCTGCCCGCCAGCCTGCTGCAGCGCCGCCCCGACCTGCTGGCGGCCTATGCGCGCGTCGAGGCGGCCAATTCGGGCGTGGGCGCGGCCAAGGCCGCGATGCTGCCGACGATCTCATTGACTGCGCTGGCGGGCGCCGTGAGCGGCGACCTGTCGTCGCTGTTGAGCAGCGGCAACAGGAGCTGGGCCGGTGTGCTGGGCGTGTCGCTGCCGATCTTCGACTGGGGGCGCCGCTCGGCCAACATCACGGCCAACGAGGAGCGCCTCGCGGCTGCGATGGCTTCCTACGAATCGGCGGCGCAGGTCGCATTGCGCGAGACCGCCAACGCGCTGATCGCCGACGACCACCTGCGTCCGCAGTTGGAAGCGCAGCAGTCGCGCGTGGAGGCATTGGAAAAGGTGGCCGGGATTGCGCATACGCGCTTCCGCAGCGGGCTCGAAGACTATTTTGCGAGCCAGGATGCCCAGCGCGAGCTCCATGCCGAACAGCAGCGGCTGGTCGAACTGCAGCTCAAGCAGGCGGTGAACAAGGTCAACCTCTACAAGGCGCTGGGCGGGGGATGGGGCGATGCGCAGCAGCAGCAGCAGCGCACCACCCCGACGGCTTCGATCAGCCAGCCACGTTGACGGCGTCCTTGAGAGCCTTGCCTGCGGTGAACTTCGCACTCTTGCTGGCCTTGATGGTGATCTGCTCGCCGGTGGACGGATTGCGGCCGGTGCGTTCGGCGCGGCTCGCGACCGCGAAGGTGCCGAAGCCGATGAGCTGCACGGTCTCGCCGCGCGCCAGGGCACGCGACAGGTTCTCGAGGGCGGATTCGAAAGCGCGGCCGGCGTCGGCCTTGCTGAGGTTGGTGTCTTCGGCGATGGCGGCGATCAATTCGGTCTTGTTCAAGGCAGGTTCCTTTCAGGGGGATGGATGATGGTATCCGGCGCCGTGACCCGAGGCCGCGCCTGCAGGTGGAGAGATCCCCGTTGGGGATCGAGGCGCCCGAAGCGCTCCATCTTAGTTTTCACTGCAGGCACCTTGCCGTTCCGCACATGAAACATTTCAAGAAGAAATGTGATGGATTTGCTTGCCTTTGCGATCGTTTTCGTGGCCGTATCGAGTGTTCCACAATCCAAGTCCATCGTTCCAAAGGAGACTCCATGAAAAAAACCGCTGCCACCGCGATCTTCGCGCTCGTTCTGTCGCTGCTCACGAGCGCGTGCGTCTACCACACCGATCCGGGGCCGGGCCGCGGCGGCCACTGCCCGCCGGGCCAGGCCAAGAAGGGCAACTGCTGACGGTGCGGCTCAGCCTTCGGCGAGCATGCCGCGGGCCTCGATGAACGCGACGACTTCCGCCACGCCGGTGTGGGTCTTGAGGTTCGTCATGACGTAGGGCCGCTCGCGGCGCATGCGGCGCGTGTCCTGTTCCATCACGTCGAGATTCGCGCCGACGTACGGCGCGAGGTCGGTCTTGTTGATGACGAACAGGTCGCTCTTGGTGATGCCGGGGCCACCCTTGCGCGGGATCTTCTCGCCAGCCGCCACGTCGATCACGTAGATCGTCAGGTCCGACAGCTCAGGGCTGAAGGTGGCCGCGAGGTTGTCGCCGCCCGATTCGACGAACACCACGTCGGCGTCGGGAAAGTCCTCGAGCATGCGGTCGATGGCTTCGAGGTTGATCGAGGCGTCTTCGCGGATCGCGGTGTGCGGGCAGCCACCGGTCTCCACACCCATGATGCGTTCGGCGGGCAGCGCGCCGGCCACCGTCAGCAGGCGCTGGTCTTCCTTGGTGTAGATGTCGTTGGTGATGGCCACGAGGTCGTACTTGTCGCGCATCGCCTTGCAGAGCATCTCGAGCAGCGTGGTCTTGCCCGAGCCGACGGGGCCGCCGATGCCCACGCGCAGCGGCGGGAGCTTCTTGGTGCGGCGGGGAATGTGGTGCAGGGCGGAGGTCATGGTGGTGGTTCGAGGTTCTAGCTTCTGAAGAGCCGGGAGTATTGGGTTTCGTGCCGCGCCGACAGCACGGCGAGCAGCGGTGCGAAGGCCTGGCGTTCGTCGTCGCCGAGCGCCATCGCGCGGGTCACCGCGTCGGGAATCTCGCGCGCCAGCCGCCCCAGGATGCGCTGCCCGGCGCTCTGGCCGAGCGGCACCGCCTTGACGGCCGCGCCCACCATGTTCTCGGCCCAGCCAAAGGCGAAGGCCAGGCAGCCGTCGTGCACCGAGGCGGTGGTGCGGCTCGCCGCAAAGGCGAAGGCCACCGGATAGCTCGCGGGCAGGTCGGCGAACACGCGGGCGGTGTCGGCATGGTGCAGCTTGAGCCACTCGACGAAGGAGCGCCCCATCTGCTCGGTCTGCAGGAAGAATTCGGCCGTCTCGCGCGAGGCCATGACCCATGCATTGAGCTCGCGCACGCGCGCCGCGTCGTCCGCGCGCCACGCCGCGATGGCTTGCGCGACCAGCGCGAGGTCGCCGCGCGCGAAGCTCAGGTGCAACTGGTCGGCGAGCCATTCGGCGGCCCTGGCTTCCGAATCGATGCCGGCCCATTCGACCGCCGCCTCCACGCCTTCCGAATAGGAGAAGCCGCCCACCGGCAGCGCGGGCGACGCGAGCCAGATGAGCTGCAGGAGGCTGTGGGCGCCGGCCGGATCGGACATGTCAGTGGGCGTGGTCGTCGTCCAGCAGTTCCGGTGCGAGCACGAGCGGCTTGGGGCCGCCGCTGCCGTGGGCATGCGGGTGGCCATGGTCGTGCGAATGTTCATGCGAGTGCGCATGCGCCCCATAGGCGCCGCCCTCGGGCTCGAAGGCTTCTTCCACCGCGACCACGATCAGGTGCATCGAACGCAGCATGTCGGCGAGCACATGGTCGGGCTCGATCTTGAGGTGGTCGGGCCTGAGCTCGATCGGCACATGCCGGTTGCCGAGATGGTAGGCCGCACGCGTCAGGTCGAACGGCGTGCCGTGTGCCGTGCAGTGCGTGATGCGCAGCACCGGCTGCGGCGCCGCGATGACGCGGACCAGCGAACCGTCCTCGGCCACGAGCACGTCGCCGCCGCGCACCGCGGTGCCGCGCGGCAGGAACACACCGATGCGGCGCCCCTGCGAGTCGGTGGCGTCGAAGCGGCTCTTCTGGCGGATGTCCCAGTCGAGTTCGATGGTGGGGGCTCGCTTGGTCAGAACGGGCGCGAGGCCGCGGCCCTGGGGCATGAGTTTGTTGGCGGTGAGCATGGGCTTGCGTTCAGCGGGAGGGTGTCGACAATACAACGTTCGTTATGACTTCAATTGCGAGGCGCAAAGCATGTCTGCCATCAAAGTGACCCAGATCGGCGATTCGATCGGCGCGCCGCAATGCCCTGCGCGAGCTTGCCAAATGACGACGGCCAAGCTCCTGGCACTGTTCCTGCCCTGAGTTTCCCGCGCCGCCACGATCTCAAATTACCCGCGTCATGAAGTGGCTGTACGGATCGACCCGGTAGTTCCCAAACGGACCGCAGTCCTCGAAGCCGTGCTTTGCATAGAGCGCGCGTGCCGGCTCGAAGAAGGGCTGGGTGCCGGTCTCGAGGCTGAGCCGCGCATGGCCTTGCGCGCGCGCGTCGGCCATCACGTGCGCGAGCATGCGGGCGGCGATGCCCTGGCCGCGCAGCGGGGCCGCGGTGCGCATCGACTTGAGTTCGGCATGGTGCGCGTCAAGTCGCTTGAGTGCGGCGGTGCCGACCAGCATGTCCTCGCCATCGGGCTGCACGGCCCACGTGGACCAGAACCGGATCTCGGGCCGGCGCAGGCCCGAGAGGTCGAGCGCATGGACGCTCTCGGGCGGCGAGACGCGCCGCATGTCGACCAGGTGCTCTTCGAGGAAGGCGGCGATGCGCGGGTCCTGCAGTGGATCAAGCCGGATGCGAAGTTCCATCGGGGGCCTCAGAAAAGAAAGTAGCGCTGCGCCATCGGCAGCAGCTTCGCGGGCTCGCAGGTCAGCAGATGCCCGTCGGCACGCACTGCGTAGGTCTGCGCGTCGATCTCCATCTTCGGCGTGTAGCCGTTGTGGACCATGTCCTTCTTGCGCACGTTGCGGATGTTCTTCACTGCGGCGAGCGGCTTGGCCAGACCGAAGCGCTCCTTGATGCCCCCGGCGAGCCCCGCCTGCGAGACGAAGGTCAGCGAGCTCCTGGCGAGCGAGCCGCCGTAGCTGCCGAACATCGGGCGGTAGTGCACCGGTTGCGGCGTGGGGATCGAGGCATTGGGGTCGCCCATCGCGGCCATGGCGATGCTGCCGCCCTTGATGATGGTGAAGGGCTTCACGCCGAAGAAGGCCGGCTTCCAGATCACGAGGTCGGCCCACTTGCCGACCTCGATCGAGCCCACCTCGTGCGCGATGCCGTGCGCGATGGCGGGATTGATCGTGTACTTGGCCACGTAGCGCTTGGCGCGGAAGTTGTCGTTGCGCGGGTTGTCCTCGGGCAGGGTGCCGCGCTGCAGCTTCATCTTGTGCGCGGTCTGCCAGCAGCGCAGCACGACCTCGCCGACGCGGCCCATGGCCTGGCTGTCGGAGCTGAACATGCTGATCGCGCCGAGGTCGTGCAGCACGTCCTCGGCGGCGATGGTCTCCTTGCGGATGCGCGACTCGGCGAAGGCCAGGTCTTCGGCGATGCCGGCGTCGAGGTGGTGGCACACCATGAGCATGTCGACGTGTTCGTCGAGCGTGTTCACGGTGTAGGGCATGGTCGGGTTGGTGGACGAGGGCAGGAAGTTGTCTTCGCCCACCACGCGCAGGATGTCGGGCGCATGGCCGCCGCCCGCGCCCTCGGTGTGGAAGGCGCAGATGGCGCGCCCGCCGACGGCCGCGATGGTGTTCTCGACGAAGCCCGACTCGTTGAGCGTGTCGCTGTGGATCGCCACCTGCGTGTCGGTGGCATCGGCCACGTCCAGACAGTTGCTGATGGCCGAGGGCGTGGTGCCCCAGTCTTCGTGCAGCTTCAATCCGATGACGCCGGCCTCGATCTGCTCGTGCAGCGCATCGGGCAGGCTGGCGTTGCCCTTGCCGAGGAAGCCCAGGTTCATCGGGAAGGCGTCGGCTGCCTGCAGCATGCGCTCGATGTGCCAGGGCCCCGGCGTGGCGGTGGTCGCGAAGGTGCCGGTGGCGGGGCCGGTGCCGCCGCCCAGCATGGTCGTGATGCCCGAGGCCAGCGCCTCTTCGATCTGCTGCGGGCAGATGAAGTGGATGTGGCTGTCGATGCCGCCCGCGGTGACGATGTGGCCCTCGCAGCTGATGATCTCGGTGCCCGGGCCGATGACGATGTCCACGCCCGGCTGCACGTCGGGATTGCCGGCCTTGCCGATGGCGGCGATGCGGCCGTCCTTCAGTCCGATGTCGGCCTTGACGATGCCCCAGTGGTCGAGGATCAGCGCATTGGTCAGCACCGTGTCGACCGCGCCCTGCATGCGGGTGCGCTGCGACTGCGCCATGCCGTCGCGGATGGTCTTGCCGCCGCCGAACTTCACTTCCTCGCCGTAGCCGCCGGCGCGCAGCGTGTAGTCGGCCTCCACCTCGATCAGCAGCTCGGTGTCGGCCAGCCGGACCCGGTCGTCCACCGTCGGGCCGAAGATTTCGGCGTAGGCACGCCTGCCAATCGTTGCCATGGTTTAGAGCTTTCCTTGAACGAGGCCGCGAAAGCCGTAGACGATGCGGTCGCCCGAAAAATCGACCAGCTCGACCGTGCGCTGCTGGCCCGGCTCGAAGCGCACGGCGGCGCCCGAGGCGATGTTGAGCCGCATGCCGCGCGCGGCGTCGCGGTCGAAGCCGAGCGCGCCGTTGGTCTCGGCGAAGTGATAGTGCGAGCCGACCTGGATCGGCCGGTCGGCGGTGTTCTGCACCACCAGCGTGAGGGTGCGGCGGCCCGGGTTGAGCGCGTGCTCGCCGTCGTCGGTGAGAAGTTCGCCGGGGATCATGGCAACCTTCTTCAGAGGGCTTGCGACAGCAGCGTGGCGCCCAGGCCGGCCACGGCCACGCCTGCCACGCGCGGCAGCCAGGCGTTGGCGTGGCGCAGCGCCCATCCGGCGGCGATGCCCGCAACGTGCAGCAGCAGGGTGGCGGCCACCATGCCGGCCAGCGTCAGGGCCGCGCCGTGGTCGCTCGCGAGTTCATGGCCGTGCGCCACGCCATGGAAGACGGCGAACACGCCGACCAGCGCCGCCGCAGCGCCTGCCGCCAGGTGCACGCGCGTGGCGACCAGCAGCCCCAGCACGAGCAGCGAGGCCGCGATCATCGGCTCGACCGCGGGCATTTGCAGACCCGCGAGCCCGGCCAGCGCGCCGGCGAGCAGCATGGCCGCGAAGGCCAGCGGTGCCCACAGCAGGTCGGGCCAGGCACGCCGCGCGGCCAGTGCGCTCCAGAGGCCGACCGCGACCATCGCGGCCAGGTGGTCGGCACCGGTGAGCGGGTGCATGAAACCGGTCGCGAAGCCGTGGTGCATGCCGCCGTCCGCGCCGGTGTGGGCGCTGGCCGCGAGCGGCAGCAGGAGGGCGAAGAGGGCGAGTGTCTTGGAGGCAATGCGCATGGCAGGTCTTCTTTCGAATGGCGGCTTAGACGATGGGCTGGTGGACGGTCACGAGCTTGGTGCCGTCGGGAAAGGTGGCTTCCACCTGGATGTCCGGGATCATCTCGGCGATGCCGTCCATCACGTCGGCGCGCGTGAGCACCGCGCGGCCCTCGCTCATGAGGGCGGCCACGCTCTTGCCGTCGCGGGCGCCTTCCATCACGGCGGCGGAGATCAGCGCGACCGCTTCGGGGTAGTTGAGCTTGAGGCCGCGCGCCTTGCGGCGTTCGGCCAGCAGTGCCGCGGTGAAGATCAGCAGCTTGTCTTTTTCGCGCGGGGTCAGTTCCATGGGGTCGGCATTGGTGGCAGGGTTCGGCCATTATGGGCAGGCAGTCCCGTTGCAACAGTCGTGCCGCCGTTCGCCAAAAGGCGTACGCATGGCACGAAAGATGCACCGAAACGGTGTGAACCCCGCCCCGCCTTCCCCTGCCACCTCCGACGAGGCGCCGCAACGCATCGTCAAGGTGCGGCGCGACTACAACAGCTGGGTAGCGAGCGAGACGCTCGAGGACTACGCGCTGCGCTACACCCCGCAGCGCTTTCGCAAGTGGTCCGAATGGCGCGTGGCCAACACCGCGTTCGGTGCCGCCTCGTTCCTCATCCTCGAAGCGGTCGGTGCCACGCTGCTCGTGCAGTACGGCTTCGCCAATGCCTTCTGGGCCATCGTGGTGACGGGGCTCATCATCTTCCTCGCGGGCGTGCCGATCAGCGTGTATGCGGCGCGCTACGGCGTCGACATGGACCTGCTCACGCGCGGCGCGGGCTTCGGCTACATCGGGTCCACGCTCACGTCGCTGATATACGCCTCGTTCACCTTCATCTTCTTCGCGCTCGAGGCCGCGGTGATGGCCTATGCGCTCGAGCTCGCGCTCGGCGTGCCGCCGGTCTGGGGCTACCTGGTGTGCGCGCTGGTGGTTATTCCTCTGGTCACGCACGGCGTGTCGGCGATCAGCCGGCTGCAGCTGTGGACGCAGCCGCTGTGGCTGGTGATGCTGGTGGTGCCCTTCGTCTTCGTGCTCGTGCGCGATCCTGGTGCGTTCGCTGGCATCGTGCACTACAACGGCGCAAAACTGGGCGCGACGGGCTTCGATCTGCACCTGTTTGGCGCGGCGCTCACGGTCGGCATCGCGCTCATCACCCAGATGGGCGAGCAGGCCGACTACCTGCGCTTCATGCCCGTGCGCACGCCCGCGACGGCGCGGCGCTGGTGGGCCGGGGTGCTGGCCGGCGGGCCGGGATGGGTCGTGCTCGGTGTGTTCAAGATGCTCGGCGGCGCACTTCTCGCCTACCTCGCGATCTCGCACATGGTGCCGGTCGAGCGCGCGGTCGATCCGAACCAGATGTACCTGGCTGCCTACGAGTACGTGTTTCCGAACTACGGCTGGGCCGTGGCCGCGACGGCGCTGTTCGTGGTGATCTCGCAACTCAAGATCAACGTGACCAATGCCTATGCGGGCTCGCTGGCCTGGAGCAACTTCTTCTCGCGCGTGGCGCACAGCCATCCGGGGCGCGTGGTGTGGGTGGTGTTCAATGCGCTGATCGCCTTCATGCTGATGGAGATGAACGTCTTCGAGGCGCTCGGCGACGTGCTCGGGCTGTTCGCCAACATCGCGATCGCCTGGATGATGGCGGTGGTGGCGGACCTGGTCATCAACAAGCCGCTGGGCCTGTCGCCGCCGGGCATCGAGTTCAAGCGTGCGCACCTGTGGGACATCAACCCGGTGGGCGTCGGCGCGATGGCGCTCGCCTCGCTGCTGTCGATCACCGCGCACCTCGGCATGTTCGGGCCGCTGGCGCAGGCCTTCTCGGCGCTGATCGCGCTCGGCACGGCGCTCGTGGTGTCGCCGCTGCTGGCCTGGGCCACGGGCGGCAAGTACTACATCGCGCGCGGCACCGAGGGCGCGGGTGCGGTCGCGTTCGCGCCGGCCACGGGCCCGCGTGCCGTGCGATGGGCGCGCATCGTGCAGGACGCGGGCGGCGACGGCGCGTACCAGCGCCTGCGGGTCCAGCAGTGCGTGATCTGCGAGCGCGAGTACGAAGGGCCCGACATGGCCCACTGCCCGGCCTACCAGGGCGCCATCTGCTCGCTGTGCTGCACGCTCGACGCGCGCTGCGGCGACCTGTGCAAGCCGCATGCGGCGCTGTCGGCACAGTGGTCGGCGGCACTGCGCTGGCTGCTGCCGCGCAGGAGTTGGCGCTACCTCGACACGGGGCTCGGCCATTTCCTGCTGCTGATGCTGATCGTGGTGCCGGTGCTGGCGGCAGTGTTCGGCGTGCTTTACCAGCAGGAGCTGCGCGCGCTCGATGTCAGCGCACTGCAGAGCGCCTCGCTGCGCTCGGGCTTCCTCAAGGCCTACATGGCGCTGCTGGTGATCGCGGGCGTGGTCGCCTGGTGGCTGGTGCTGGCGCACCAGAGCCGCAAGGTGGCGCAGGAAGAGTCGAACCGCCAGACCCGCCTGCTGATGCGCGAGATCGAGCTGCACCGCGCCACCGACCAGGCGCTGCAGTCGGCCAAGCAGACCGCCGACGAGGCGCGCGAGGTTGCCGAGCAGGCCAAGCTCGCGGCGGAGCAGGCGCGTCGCGCCGCCGACCAAGCCAACCAGGCCAAGAGCCGCTACATCAGCGCGATCAGCCACGAATTGCGCACGCCGCTCAACAGCATCCTGGGGTATGCGCAGCTGATGGGCGAGGACGCGTCGGTGCCGCCGCACCGCCGCCAGGCGGTGGCGGTGATCAAGCGCGGCGGCGAGCACCTGCTGTCGCTCATCGAGGGCACGCTCGCCATTGCCCACATCGAGGCAGGCAAGCTCACGCTCGATGCGCGGCCGATGCGCTTTGCCGACACCGTGCGCGAACTCGCCGACATGTTCGAGCTGCAGGCGGCCGAGAAGGGGCTGGCCTTTTGCTTCGAGGCCACCGGCACGCTGCCCGAGCTGGTGCGTGCCGACGAGAAGCGCGTGGGCCAAATCCTGATCAACCTGCTGGGCAACGCGATCAAGTTCACCGCGGCGGGCCAGGTCACGCTCCGGCTGTCGTATGCGCGCGAGTTCGCCTCGGTGGAGATCGAGGACACCGGACCCGGCATGACCGCCGAGGAGATCGCGCGCATCTTCGAGCCCTTCGCGCGCGGCGGCGCGGCTGCGGCCGCCACGCCCGGCGCGGGGCTGGGCCTCACGATCGCGAAGATGCTCACCGACCTCATGGGCGGCGAGATGAAGGTGCGCAGCACGCCGGGCGAGGGTGCGCTGTTCTGCGTGCGGCTCTTCCTGCCGCGCGTGCACGACGCGGCAGGCGGCCCGGGCCGGCGGGCGCCGGCGCAGCAGCAGCGCATGCGGCGCGGCTACGAGGGGCCACGCAAGCGGCTGCTGGTGGTCGACAACGAGGAAGCCGACCGCGAGCTGCTCGGCCATGTGCTCGCGCCGCTGGGCTTCGAATTGCGCAGCGCCGCGAGCGGGCACGACGCGCTCGACCTCGTCGCGTCCGGCTACCGTCCCGACGCGATGTTCGTCGACCTCGCGATGCCGGGCATCGACGGCTGGGAGACGATCCGCCGCGCGCGCCGGCTGGGCCTGGCCGATGCGGCGGTCGCGATCGTCTCGGCCAATGCCTTCGACAAGGGGCTCGAGAACGATGTCGGCATCGCGCCCGAGGATTTCTTCGTCAAGCCGGTGCGCCACACCGAGCTGCTCGACTGGCTCGAGCGCCGCCTCGGCCTGCGCTGGACCGATGCGGCCGCGGCGCCGCAAGCCGCCGTGGTCGCCGTGCCGTCGATGCGCCCGCCATCGCCCGAGCACCTGCGCGCACTCGGCGAGGCCGTGAACCTGGGCTACTTCCGCGGCATCATGAACCAGCTCGATGCGATCGACACCGAACAGCCCGAATGCCGGGCATGGACCGAAGCGCAGCGCGCGCTCGCCCGGACGTTCCAGTTCGAGCGGATGGATTGCGCACCGGAGGAACGGAGTGAGTGAACTGGCCCGAAGCATTGCCGGCGCCAGCGACCTGGTGCTGATCGTCGACGACGTGCCCGACAACCTCGCGGTGCTGCACGATGCGCTCGACGAGTCGGGCTACACCGTGCTCGTGGCCACGAGCGGCGAGCAGGCGCTGCAGCGTGCCGCGCAGGCCCGGCCCGACATCGTGCTGCTCGATGCGATGATGCCGGGCATCGACGGCTTCGAGGTGGCGCGCCGACTCAAGGC
Organism: Variovorax sp. Soil_C_19; assembly: GCF_057657255.1. Taxonomy (NCBI): domain Bacteria; kingdom Pseudomonadati; phylum Pseudomonadota; class Betaproteobacteria; order Burkholderiales; family Comamonadaceae; genus Variovorax; species Variovorax sp. Soil_C_19. Next base: position 71,756 of record NZ_JBDGIV010000015.1, read on the forward strand.
CGACCCAGCCACCGCACACATTCCGATCGTCTTCATGACCGGCCTGACCGAAACCGAGCACCTGGTGGCGGCGCTGGAGGCTGGTGGTGTCGACTACGTGACGAAGCCGATCAAGCCCAAGGAAGTGCTGGCGCGAATGAACGTCCACCTGCAGGGCGCCCGGCGCGCCCGGCAGGCGGCGCGCCAGGCCGGCCAGGCGCGCAATGCGCTCGATGCCTTCGGCTATGCGAGCTTCACCGTGCGCCTGCCCGAAGGCCGGCTGATCTGGCAGACCGCGCTCGCGCGCGACCTGCTGCAGCGCTATTGCCACACCAGCGCCCCCGAAACGCCGCCCGCGGTGCTGGAATGGCTGCGCCGCCATGCGCCCGGGGCCCGGCAGCAGGGCATCGAGCCGCCGGCGCTTGCCATCGACCAGGGCGCGAGCAGCCTCAGCCTGCGGCTGCACCGGCAGACGGGCGAGGACGACGAGGGCGACGAATGGATGATCGTCATGCGCGAACTCTCCGATACCGCGGTGATCGAGGCCATGAGCCTGAGCCTGAAGCTCACCGCACGCGAGGCCGAGGTGCTCTATTGGGTGGTCAAGGGCAAGACCAACAAGGACATCGGCGAGATCCTCGGCAGCAGCCCCGCCACGGCCAAGAAGCACCTCGAGCGGGTGTACGTGAAGCTCGGCGTCGAGACCCGCACCGCCGCCGCCGGCGTGGCGATCAAGCGCATTCGCGAGCTGCAGCCGCAGTTCGAGATCTGAATGCCGCGCGCGATCAGCGCAGGCAGCGCTGGATGCGCTTCTCGTCCTCGGCGAGCTGCTGGCGCATCAACGAAAGAAAGTCGCGCGCGGTCGCCGAAAGCACTTTCCCCGCCGGCATCACGAGCACGCACGAGAAGAACACGTCGACCGAGAGGCGGCGCACCACGAGGCCGCGCTCGGCATAGTCGAGCGCGGTGACCGGGTTCACCAGCCCGACGCCGAGACCGCGCAGCGCCATCTCGCAGACGCTGGCCGCATAGGGTGTCTGCACGGCGGCCCGCAGCGCCACGCCGCGCTCGGCCAGCGCGGCTTCGAGCCACCGGTGCGACGGATCCTCGGCGTTCAGCGCGAGAAAGGGCACCTGCGCCAGCTGCTCCAGCGCGATGCGCTTGAAGCGCGCGAGCGCATGCCCCTGGGGCATGACCACCACGCCTGGAAAGCGCGCGAAGGTCGAATGCGTGATGCCTTCGAGCGGCAGCTCGTCGGCCATGAGGCCGAAATCGGAAATGCCCTTGGCCACGCGATCGCGCACGTCTTTCGAACTCAGCACCTGCAGCGACACCTGCGGCCAAGGCCCGTCGCCGCGCTGCGCCTTGAGGCGTTCGAGCGCGCGCGGCATGAAGCCGAGGCCGAACGCGGGATAGCAGCTGAGTTCGAGCTGGTTGGTGCCGAAGTCGCGCAGGCTGCGCATCCGGTGCTCGATGGCGTCCATGCCGATGAAGACACGCTCGACCTCGGTCCAGAGTGCTTGCGCTTCGGGCGTGGCGACGAGACGCCCGCCGGTGCGCTGGAACAGCCGCATGCCGGCCTGCACCTCGAGCCGCTTGAGCGACTGGCTGACCGCGGGCTGCGTCACGTTCAGCAGCGCCGCGGCCTTGCGCGTGGAACCGGCGCGCATCAGGGCGCGGAAGGTCTCGATCTCGGTGAAGCGCATTGATAAGTTTTCTTATCGCCTGAGTATTTCGGGCTGTGCGATTTTATTTCCAGATGCCTACGATCCGCTCACTTCCACCGTTGCAGACCCGCCGTGAACCCGTCGTCTCCCTCCCTTTCGAACTTTGCCGCTCCGGCGCCTGCGGGCGCACCGGGCCGCGCCGCGCGCCCGACGCGGAACCCGCGCCTGCAAGGACTCCAGTGCCTGCGCTGCGACACGCTCTATCCGCTCGCGTTGGCGAACGATGGCTGCCCGGCCTGCCGGGCCGAAGGCGTGCACGTGGGTTTGCGCGCCAGCTACCGGGCCGAGGCGGGTGGGGCCCCGGTGCAGATGCCGTACGCGGAGGGCTTCACGCTCGGCGAAGGCGGCACGCCGCTGGTCGACCTGCCCGAGCTGGCGCAGCAGTTCGGCTTGGCGCGGCTCGCGCTCAAGGACGAATCGAAGAACCCGACGGGTTCGCACAAGGACCGGATGACCGCGGTGGGCGTGGCGCAGGCGCTGGATTTCGGCGCCCACACGCTGGTGCTGGCCTCGTCGGGCAATGCGGCGATCTCGGCCGCCTACTACGCCTGGGCCGCCGGCCTGGGCTGCGAAGTGGCTGCCTATGAAGGCCTGCCGCCCGCCTACGCGCGCCAGCTCGATGCGCTTGGTGCGCGGCGGCGTGTGTTCTCGGACAATGCCGGCCGGTGGAATTTCGTGCGTGAGCGCTCACAACATGAAGGTTATTTCGCGCTGACCAACTACCGCTTGCCAGCGCTCGGCAGCGCGCCGCTCGCGATCGAAGGCTACAAGCCGATCGCTTCGGAATGCGTTGCCGAGGGCGGCCTGCCCGATCACGTGCTGGTGCCCACCGCGCGCGGCGACCTGGCCTGGGGCCTTTACACCGGCTTTCGCGAACTGCTGGCGGCGGGGCGCATTGCGCGCCTGCCGCGCCTCTGGATGGTCGAACCTTTTGCGCGCCTCTCGCGCGTGCTCGCCGGCGGCGCACTCCATGGCGCGTACCCGGGACACACTGCGCAGTTCTCCACCGCCGGCGCCACCGTGACCTATCTGCAATGGCAGGCGGCCACAGCGTCGGGTGGCGGCGCGGCGGTGGTGGGCGACGACGCGGCGCGCGCGGCGCGGCGGACGCTCGCCAGGGCTGGCGTGAGCGCCGAACTGTGCGCGGCGGCCGGGCTCGACGCCCTGCGGCAATTGCGCGAGCGCGGCGCCATCGAGGGCGGCTCCCACGTGCTGCTGATGCTGACCGCCAGTGCCGCGCGCGACCCGAGCGTGCCGGACGCTTCCTGATCCATCGACGAGGAGATCGACACCATGTACCAACCGCGACGCCGTGCCTTCCTCGCTGCCGCCTCGGCCTCCCTGATCGCTCCGGCGCAGCGCGCCTGGGCGGCCTTTCCCGAGCGGCCGATCAAGCTGATCGTGCCGTGGGCCGCGGGCGGAAGCACCGATGCCATCGCGCGCGCCATGGCCCAGCGCATGAGCCAGACGCTCGGCGCGCCGGTGCTCGTCGACAACCGACCGGGCGCCGCGGGCCAGATCGGCACCGAGGCGGCCGCCAAGGCCGCACCCGATGGGTACACGCTCGCGATCGTCGAGCTGCCGCACGCGATCGCGCCCGCCGTCACGGCGCGGCTGCCCTACGACCTGCTGCGCGACTTCACGCCCGTGACGATGATCGGCACCTCGCCGCTGGTCTTCTTCGCGGGCATGGGCGAAGAAAGCCGCGATTTCCGTACCTTCGTCCAGGCCGCGGCCGCCGCATCGATGCCGCCGGCCATCGCGCACAGCGGCGCCGGCACGGTGAGCCACCTGGCGGCGGAACTGCTCGCGAGCCGCACGAAGATCCGCTTCAACATGGTGCCGTACCGCGGCTCGGCGCCCGCGCTCACCGACGTGGCGGCAGGCACCGTGGGCGGCCACTTCGCGACGCTCGCCAGCGGCGCCAGCCTGCTGGGCGCGCGCAGGATCCGCCCGCTGCTCGTGACGAGCGCCCAGCGCGTCGGCCTGCCCGGCCTCGAGCAGGTGCCCGCGCTCGCGGAGAGCGGTCTCAAGGGGCTGGAGATCGACCAGTGGTGGGCCATGGTGGCGCCCGCGACCACGCCGCTCGAGACCATCGAGCGTCTGCGGCGCGAAGCCATCGCGGCGCTGGACCATCCCTCGGTGCGGGAGCGCATGACGGTGCTCGGGGTGCAGCTCAAGGGCTCCACCACGGCCGAGCTGCGCGCCTTCATGCGCGCCGAGACCGAGCGCTGGCGCAAGGTGGCGCACGACATCGGGCTGCAGCCGCAATAGGCGCTATAGGCCGGCCGCGCCTTGCGGCGCGTGTCAGCGCCCGGTCTGGACCTTGATCCGGATCGTGTTCACGTCCCAGCCCTTGTTGCGCAGCCGCGTCACCAGCATCGGCGAGAGCTGGCGCAGCTTGGCCGCGGCGGCGCTGCCGTTCACCAGGATGCACCAGACATCGCCCTCGGCCGGGCCGGCCTGGAGGGCGGGGCGCATGGCGGGCGGGATCAGTCCCTCGACCGCGCGCAGCCGCTCGCCGGCGTCGCGGGCACGCGCCATCAGGCTCGCCAGGGTGGGCGAATCCTCGGCGGCCTGCTGCAGCGTGAAGGAGGGGGCGGAGCGGCGATTCATCGGTAATACGGAGGTGGGAACAAGGCAGCTAAAATGCCAGGTTTGCCGACGCTTGCGCCGGTAGATCGGTAGTAGCGGCTGGCTTTCGAAGCTTGCATTCGAAGAAGGTGCGCCCAACTGCTTTCACCATATCTTAGGGAATCCGGTCGCAGTGCCTGTTGTCTCAGGTGCTGACCATCTCCACGCCAATGGCAACCAACTTCCTGACCCAGATCTTCGGCAGTCGCAACGACCGGCTCCTCAAGCAGTATCGCAAGACGGTGGAGCGCATCAATGCGCTCGAACCGGCGTTCGAGAAACTCAGCGACGACGCACTGCGCGCCAAGACGCAGGAGTTCAAGGACCGCGTCGCCAAGGGAGAAACCCTCGACGCGCTGCTGCCTGAAGCCTTCGCCACCGTGCGCGAAGGCTCCAAGCGGGTCATGAAGATGCGCCACTTCGACGTGCAGCTGCTCGGCGGCATGGCGCTGCACAACGGCAAGATCGCCGAAATGCGCACCGGCGAGGGCAAGACGCTGACCGCCACGCTGCCGGTGTACCTGAATGCGCTGTCCGGCAAGGGCGTGCACGTGGTCACGGTGAACGACTACCTGGCCAGCCGCGACGCCACCTGGATGGGCCGGCTCTACAACTTCCTCGGGCTCACGGTGGGCATCAACCTGCCGCAGGCCCCGCGCGAGCAGAAGCAGGAAGCCTACGGCAGCGACATCACGTACGGCACCAACAACGAGTACGGCTTCGACTACCTGCGCGACAACATGGTCTACGAGCCCGGCGACCGGGTTCAGCGCCAGCTGAACTTCGCGATCGTCGACGAGGTCGACTCGATCCTGATCGACGAGGCCCGCACGCCCCTGATCATCAGCGGCCAGGCCGAGGACCACACCGATCTCTACCTCGCCATCAACAAGGTGGTGCCCCTGCTCACCAAACAGGAAGGCGAGGCCGACCCGCGCACCGGCGAGGGCGTGACCGTGCCGGGCGACTTCACGGTCGACGAGAAGACGCACCAGGTGTTCCTGACCGAGGACGGCCACGAGAACGCCGAGCGGCTGCTCGGCGAGTTCGGCCTGCTGCCCGAGGGCGCGTCGCTCTACGATCCGGCCAACATCACGCTGATGCACCACCTGAACGCCGCGCTGCGCGCGCGGCACCTGTACCACCGCGACCAGCATTACGTGGTGCAGCAGGGCGAAGTGGTCATCGTCGACGAATTCACCGGCCGCCTGATGACCGGCCGGCGCTGGAGCGACGGCCTGCACCAGGCGGTGGAGGCCAAGGAAGGCGTGCAGATCCAGGCCGAGAACCAGACCCTGGCCTCGATCACGTTCCAGAACTACTTCCGGCTCTACAACAAGCTGGCCGGCATGACCGGCACGGCCGACACCGAAGCCTACGAGTTCCAGGAGATCTACGGACTCGAGACGGTCATCATCCCGCCGAACCGCATCAGCAAGCGCGACGACCAGCTCGACCGCGTCTACAAGACCACGCGCGAGAAATACGCGGCCGCGATCGACGACATCCGCGAATGCTACGAGCGCGGCCAGCCGGTGCTGGTGGGCACCTCGTCGATCGAGAACTCCGAGATCATCGACGGCCTGCTCACCGAGGCGGGCCTGCCGCACCAGGTGCTCAACGCCAAGCAGCATGCGCGCGAGGCCGACATCGTGGCGCAGGCGGGCCGCGCGAAGATGATCACTATCGCCACCAACATGGCGGGCCGCGGCACCGACATCGTGCTGGGCGGCAACATCGAGAAGATGATCGAGGCGATCGAGAACGACGAAGGCCGCGACGAAGCCACCAAAGAGGCCGACATCGCGCACGTGCGCGCCGAATGGACCAAGGACCACGAATTCATCAAGTCGCTCGGCGGCCTGCGCATCATCGCGACCGAGCGCCACGAGTCGCGCCGCATCGACAACCAGCTGCGCGGCCGCTCGGGCCGCCAGGGCGACCCGGGCTCGTCGCGCTTCTACCTGAGCCTGGACGATCCGCTGATGCGCATCTTCGCGGGCGAGCGCGTGAAGGCGATCATGGACCGCCTCAAGATGCCGGACGGCGAGGCGATCGAGGCCGGCATCGTCACGCGGAGCATCGAGAGCGCCCAGCGCAAGGTGGAGGCGCGCAACTTCGACATCCGCAAGCAACTGCTCGAGTACGACGACGTGTCGAACGACCAGCGCAAGGTGATCTACCAGCAGCGCAACGACATCCTCGACGCGACCGACCTCTCGGCACAGATCGCGGCGCTGCGCGAAGGCTGCTTCACCGACCTGGTGCGCCAGTACGTGCCGGTGGAATCGGTCGAGGAGCAGTGGGACCTCGAAGGCCTCGAAAAGACGCTCTTCACCGAATGGGGCATCGACATGCCCCTCAAGAAGGAGGTCGAGGCCTTGGAGGCCGTGAGCGACGAGGACATCGTCGAGAAGGTGGTCAAGACTGCCAACGAGAATTTCGAGGCCAAGGTGGCCATGATCGGCCAGGAGAACTTCACCCAGTTCGAGCGCATGGTGCTGCTGCAGAGCATCGACACGCACTGGCGCGAGCACCTCGCCTCGCTCGACTACCTGCGCCAGGGCATCCACCTGCGCGGCTATGCGCAGAAGCAGCCCAAGCAGGAATACAAGCGCGAGGCCTTCGAGCTCTTCGGCCAGCTGCTCGACTCGGTCAAGGTCGAAGTCACGCGCCAGCTCATGACGGTGCGCGTGCAGTCCGGCGACCAGCTCGACGAGGCAGCCGATGCGCTCGAGAGCCGCGGCGAGAACCTCTCCAACATCACCTACACCGCGCCGACCGAGACCGGTGAGGTCGAGGTGCGCCGCGACGAAGAGAACGAGCGCCGCATCGCCGCTGCGGGACTCGGCGCCGGCGGCCTGGGTGCCCAGGCCGCGGCCTTCGCGCGCGTCGGCCGCAACGACCCGTGCCCCTGCGGCAGCGGCAAGAAGTTCAAGCATTGCCACGGCAAGCTGAGCTGATTCCACGAACGTCCGGAGAAGAGATACCGCCATGCCCGTGAACCTGTCTGCTCCCGATCCCGCCGCGCTGTTCGCGGTGCCCGGCGTCCGCATCGGCGTGGCCGAGGCGGGCGTGCGCAAGGCCAACCGCAAGGACCTGACGGTCGTGCTGATCGACGACGGCGCGGCCGTCGGTGGCGTGTTCACCCAGAACCGTTTCTGCGCAGCGCCGGTGCAGGTCTGCCGCGAGCACCTGGCGGCCAACCACGGCATCCGGGCGATGGTGATCAACACCGGCAACGCCAATGCCGGCACCGGCGAGGACGGCCTGCTGCGCACGCGCACCACCTGCATCGCGCTCGCGCGCCATCTCGAGATCGCGCCCGAGCAGGTGCTGCCGTTCTCGACCGGCGTCATCATGGAGCCGCTGCCGGTCGATCGCATCGAGGCCGGCCTGCCCGCCGCGCTGGCCGATGCATCGGAGAACCACTGGGCGCGCGCGGCCGAAGGCATCATGACCACCGACACGGTCCCGAAGGCCGCGAGCCGCCGGGTGCAGGTCGGCGGCGCCACCGTCACCGTCACGGGCATCAGCAAGGGCGCCGGCATGATCCGGCCGAACATGGCGACCATGCTCGGCTTCATGGCGACCGACGCGAAGATCCATCCGTCGCTGATCCAGCCGCTCGCCAGGCAGCTCGCTGACGGCTCGTTCAACCGCGTGACGATCGACGGCGACACCTCGACCAACGATTCGTTCGTGGTCATTGCCTCGCAGAAGGCGGCACATGCGCCGATCACCGCGCTCGATTCGGCCGAGGGCCAGGCGCTCGTGGCGGCCATGCAGGACGTGGCGCGCGAACTCGCGCAGGCGATCGTGCGCGACGGCGAGGGCGCGACCAAGTTCATCACCGTTCAGGTCGAAGGCGGCCGCGATGCCGCCGAGTGCAGGCAGGTGGCCTATGCCGTGGCGCATTCGCCGCTGGTCAAGACGGCCTTCTACGCCAGCGACCCCAACCTGGGCCGCATCCTCGCGGCCGTGGGCTACGCGGGCATCGCCGACCTCGACCAGACCGGCATCGACCTGTTCCTCGACGACGTGCACGTGGCGGTCAAGGGCGGGCGCAACCCGTCGTATCGCGAGGAAGACGGCCAGCGCGTGATGAAGCAGAGCGAGATCACGGTGCGCATCGGACTGGGACGCGGCAACGCGAGCGAGACGGTGTGGACCTGCGACTTCAGCCACGAGTACGTGACGATCAACGCCGACTACAGATCATGACAGCCCCCACGCTCCGCACTTCGTGTCGTCGCTGCCCCCCGAGGGGGCGCTCAACGCCCTTCGGGCGGCCGGGCGGGCGTCGATGAACGAGCAGTTCCAAAGGCTGATCGAACGCGCCGAGCAACTGATCACCCGCATCGAATCAATCCTGCCGCAACCGCTCGCAGCCCCTGCCGACTGGAACGCGTCGATCGCCTGGCGCTATCGCCGCCGCAGCTCGGGCCATGGCGTGCTCGAGCCCGTGAAGCACCTGGCCGCGATGGCGCTTGATTCGCTCAAGGAAATCGACGTTCAGAAAGAGAAGATCGAGCGCAACACGCGCCAGTTCGTCGAAGGCAAGCCGGCCAACAACGTGCTGCTCACGGGCGCGCGCGGCACCGGCAAGTCGTCGCTGATCCGCGCCTGCCTGCAGGCCTACGCGCCGCAGGGCCTGCGCCTGATCGAGGTCGACAAGGCCGAGCTCACCGACCTGCCCGACATCGTCGAGGTGGTGTCGCAGCGGCCCGAGAAGTTCATCGTGTTCAGCGACGACCTGAGCTTCGACGAGGGCGAGCCGGGCTACAAGGCGCTCAAGTCGATCCTCGACGGCTCGGTGGCCGCGGCCACGCCCAATGTGCTGATCTATGCGACCAGCAATCGGCGCCACCTGCTGCCCGAGTACATGAAGGACAACCTCAGCTACACCCACACCGAGGACGGCGAAGTGCACCCCGGCGAAGTGATCGAGGAGAAGATCTCGCTGTCCGAGCGCTTCGGCCTCTGGGTGAGCTTCTATCCGTTCAGCCAGAGCGAATACCTCGCGATCGTCGCGCAGTGGCTCTCGTCGTTCGGCGTGGATGCCGCCGCCATCGAGGCCGCGCGCCCCGAGGCGCTGGTCTGGGCGCTCGAGCGTGGTTCGCGCAGCGGCCGCGTCGCCTACCAGTTCGCGCGCGACTACGCGGGGCGGACCAGCGCATGAGCGTCATGCCAACAAGGGTTCACCAGTGACCGACGCGGGCCCCAAGCACACCGAGGTGGCCGTCGGCGTGCTGATCCGCGCCGACGATGGCGCGCTGCTGCTGTCGACGCGGCCCGAAGGCAAGCCCTACGCGGGCTTCTGGGAGTTCCCGGGCGGCAAGGTCGAGGCCGGCGAAACGGTCGAAGAGGCGCTGCGTCGCGAACTGCACGAAGAACTTGGCATCACCATCGCGGGCGCTGAAGTCTGGAAGGTGACCGAGCACGACTACCCGCATGCGCTGGTGCGCCTGCACTGGTGCAAGGTGATGCAATGGTCGGGCGACTTCGAGATGCGCGAAGGCCAGCAGATGCGCTGGCAGCAGCTGCCGCTCGACGTGGCGCCGGTGCTGCCGGGCGCGCTGCCGGTGCTCGAATGGCTGAGCCAGGAGCGCGGCCTGCCCGCTTCGGCGGCGCTGGCGGTTTCGACGCTCGACTGATGGACGCGCGCATCGCGCCGGGCGAGCGCATCGAGCCGGCGTCGCGGGTTCGAGGCACCGCGCCATGATGCATCCCAAGTACCGCCCCGACATCGACGGCCTGCGCGCCGTGGCGGTGGGGTCGGTGCTGGCCTTCCATGCCTTTCCCGATGCGCTGCCGGGCGGCTTCATCGGCGTCGACATCTTCTTCGTGATCTCGGGCTTCCTGATCACGACCATCATCCTGCAGAGCCTGGCGGCCGGCGACTTCAGCTACCGCGACTTCTATGCACGGCGCATCCGCCGGATCTTCCCGGCGCTGACGCTGGTGCTGGTCGCGACGCTGGCCTTCGGCTGGTATGCGCTGCTGCCGCGTGAGTTCACCGCGCTCGGAAAGCAGGCGGCCGGCGGCGCTGCCTTCATTGCCAATTTCGTCTTCTGGGGCGAGGCCGGATATTTCGACACGGCCGCCGAGACCAAGCCGCTCCTGCACCTGTGGTCGCTCGGCATCGAGGAACAGTTCTACATCTTCTGGCCCATGCTGCTGGCCTTCGCATGGCGCCGGCGCTGGCCGGTGCTGCGGCTGCTGTGGGTGCTGGCGGTGGTGTCGTTCCTCGTCAATGTGCTGACGATCCATCCGTTTCGCACGGCTGCTTTCTATTCGCCGGCCTCGCGCTTCTGGGAGCTGATGGTGGGCGGCATCCTGGCCTGCATGCGGCTGCAAGCCGCCGCCGCGAACGCGCCGCCGGCACCGGCCTGGCGCAGTCATCTGCAGTCGTGCCTGGGCATGGGCCTGATCGTGCTGGGGCTCGTGACGATCCGCAGCGACAAGGCCTTCCCGGGCTGGTGGGCGCTGCTGCCCACGGTGGGCGCGGCATGCTGCATCGCGGCCGGCCCCAACGGCGTGCTCAACCGCTGGGTGCTGGCGCGCCGCCCGATGGTGTGGGTCGGTCTCATCAGCTACCCGCTCTACCTTTGGCACTGGCCCTTGCTGGTCTATGCGCGCATCGTCCAAGAAGGCGAGCCTGCGCCCGCGGTGCGCGCGGCCGTGGTGATCGCGAGCGTGGCGCTGGCCTGGTTCACCTACCGCTTCGTGGAGCGCTTCACGCGCGCGCGGACCGAGCCCGCGATGCTGCGCGCGCTCGTGGGCGGCGGTGTAGCGGTGGCGGTCGTCGGCCTGCTTGCCTTCGGCGGCATGCCGCCGCGCAACGGCAGCGACCTGCTGCGCAAAGTGACCGATGCCACGGTCGACGACGACTACTTCGCCGGCTTCGCCGACCGCAAGATTGCAGGTCATCGGGTCAAGGCCGTGGGCAGCGGTGCGCACAAGGTGCTGCTGATCGGCGACAGCCATGTCCAGCAGTACGCGCCACGCGCACGCGAACTGGCGCGCACCGCGCCCGAGCGCATGGCCACGACGTATTTCTCGATCTATGGCGCCTGTCCGCCGGTACCCGGCATGGTGGCCGAAGGCAACCCCGGCTGCGAACAGGCGCGCAACGAGATGCTCGCGCTGGCGCTTGCGCCGGACATCGACACAGTGGTGGTTGGCGCCTGCTGGAACTGCTACTTCACGGGCAATTTTCCGCTGCCGTTCTACTTTCATGAAGGTGGCGCGGCCTACCTCGTCAACGACGGCGGCGAGGGGCGTGCCCGTGCGATCGAGGCGCTGTCGAAATTGCTGGCAACGCTCGTGGGCAGCGGCAAGAAGGTCTACCTGTTGCTCGACAACGCGAGCGGCATCGCGTTCGAGCCGCGCCGCCTCATCGAAGGCAGCCGCATGGGCCGCATGGTGGCACTCGGCAGCACGCCGCACGCGCCACTGCCCACCGATCAGGTGCAGCTCAACGAGCGGTTGAAGGCGCTTGCACGCGCTGCCGGCGCCGAGCCGATCGACGTGGTGGCGAGCCTCTGCAAGGACGGGCAGTGCCTGCGTGCGACGCCGGACGATGCGCCGGTCTACAAGGACCGCGAGCATCTGCGCGCGGCCTATGTGCGCAGGCATGCGGCCTACGTCGACAGCATCTTCCTTTCGCCGCCCTAGCTGCTGCTGCGGCGTGGCCGGCTACTGAACCTTCTTCGGGTCGCCGAAAGGCTCGTCGTCGGCGGGTGCCTCGGCCGGCATGCGGAATTCCTCGCTGGCCCAGGCGCCGAGGTCGATGCCCTTGCAGCGCGCGCTGCAGAACGGGCGGTAGGGGTTGCGTTCAGCGTAGACGCTGTCGCCGCCGCACGCGGGGCAGCGAACGATGCGCTCGCCGAGCTGATTGGCCTTGTTCATGCGCAGAGCGTGAGTTCGAATGCGGCGTCGTCGTTGCTCGGGTGCAGGCGGTCGTCGGCTTCGTGGCGCATCATCCGGACCGAGACCATGAGCCGGTTGCCGCTGATCTCGGGAATCAGGCCCAGCCTCGGATCGATGCGCAGCCGCAGCAGCTGAAAGCTGCGCCCCTGCGGAAGGTTTTGCTGGAACTGCCCGCCGGTGGCCATGACCTTGTAGGGCACGTCGGCCTCGCGCAGGAGCTTGAGCAGCAGGTAGATGGATGCGGCGAGCGGCGACAGCGTGCCGGACCAGCGTTCGAGGTCGGCGCGCCGGCTCGCTGCACTGCGGTGCTGCCAGGCGTAGTACGCGGGCAGGTCGAATTCGCAGGTGCCGCCCGGAATGCTCGCGCGGCTCCTGATGCTCATGAGCCACTCGTTCTCGGTCAGCGCCTGGCCCGCCTTGCCGGCCACGCTGTTGAGCGTGGCGAAATTGCGCTCGAGCTGGCCGACGACCTGGTCGAGCACGGCTTCGGCGATGGCCGGATTGCCGCGGTAGCTGTTGAAGACGTTCTTGTGCTTGTCGAGGTCACGCATCACGTCGGCCTTGAGGTCGGCACGTGCAGCGACGTCCATGATCTCGAAGATCGTGACCAGCGCGTAGTGATGCGACAGCGGCGATTCCGCGGGCACCAGCTCCCCGAGGCGGCGGAAGAGATGCTCCAGCCGCAGATACGTGCGAATGCGCTCGTTGAAGGGGTACTCGTAAAGGATCACGCGGTTCTATAGCTTTTCTGTCGCGGAATCATAGCCTCAGGGCGTCTTCGCCGGCGGCGAAGGCAGCACTTCGCGCACCGCCGAGAGCATGCGCTCGCCGAGTTCGAACTGGCCATGCATCGACATGTGGGTGTCGTTCGGAAAGTAGAAGTCGCGCACCTGTGTGTGCTTTTCGCGCGCGAATGCGAAGAGGTCGGGGCCCAACCCGGACGCGCGGAACCCGGCCTCGAAATCCTTCGAGAAGTCGGGCTTCAGGTACACGGTGGTCTTGTTGGGAATCACCATCCACATGATAGGAAATCGGGTGTGGGCCTGTGTGAAATTCTTCATCCACGCGAGGTGCGCGGGGGTGAGTGGCCCATTGTCCTCATCTTCGGCGAAAAAGGGCATCTTGTCGCAGCTGCGATGCGAGAAGAGCTTGCAACCGTCGGGCACCGGGCGCACCCAGGTGTTCCAGTCGAAGTAGATGTCTGTTGCAGACTTTTTCGCTTTCCAGGTGTTGTAGTAGGTCGTGACGCCCGTCATGAACTGGACGTTCCAGTTGGGCGCGGGACTCGGCACCGTCTCGTCGGGCGTGATCAACGCATGGTCCTGGGCATCGAAGGGCATGACCATCTTCTCGCACTTCATGCTGTCCGTGGTGCGGTCGCCGAGCAGGCGTTCGACGCTCTCGATGATGATCAGCTTGCCCTTGAAGCCCGACTTCTCGATCCACTGATCGAAATCGGCGCAGAGCGCGTTCTCGTACTGGCCCCAATAGGTGGTCGTGACGCGGTAGCCGGCCCGGGTCAGCACCGACTGCCAGCGGTAGGTCATCGAGAAGCTGTCGCCGATCACCAGGATGTCGGCCTTGTCGACTGGTGCGGCCTTCAGGAAGGCGGGATCGGCCTTGGGCGGCGGCGCGGTCCAGCCGAACTCGCGCTCGGACAGGCGGCCGATCCGCGTGAGGTCGCCGTAGGGAATGGGGCTGGTGAGCGAGATGATCCACAGCACCATCAGGACGATGTAGCCGATCAGGAAGAAGCGCAGCCAGACTTTCGCGGGCGTCGTCATGTCGAATCAGAATTGGAAATAGAGGAACGGGCTGTAGTTGCCCAGGTTCGAGACGCACCATGCGAAGAGCGCAAAGGTGCCGATCGCCAGCACGGCGGTCGAGCCCCAGGCGAGGGTCGGCCGGCCTGCCACCGCCTTCGGGTGGGGAATCCAGCGCTCGAGCGTGATCGTCGGGGGCAATGCCAGGCAGATGAAGATGCCGATCAGCATGGTCCGGAAGAACTCGGGCTTGCGGTAGGGGACCGGGCCGAATTCGCTGAATGCCGTAGGCGGTGCGCCGTGCAGGCCCAGCATGCCCTTGTAGATGGCCATGACCGTGTGCATGCCGTCCGCGCGGAACACGACCCAGGCCAGCACCACGCACAGGAAGGTCAGCAGCCAGCCCAGCACGCGGCCGATGCGGCCCGGCGTGGCGGCGGGCCGCACCTTTGCGTTCCAGAGATGGTTGATCATCAGGAACACGCCGTGCATCGCGCCCCAGACCACGAAGGTCCAGGCCGCACCGTGCCAGAGGCCGCCGAGCAGCATCGTGAGGAACAGGTTGAGGTAGCGCCGCGCCGGCCCCTTGCGGTTGCCGCCGAGGGGCACGTAGAGGTAGTCGCGCAGAAAGTTCGACAGCGAGATGTGCCAGCGGCGCCAGAACTCGATGATGTTGGTCGACTTGTAGGGCGAGCGGAAGTTGAGCGGCAGCTGCACCCCCAGGCACATCGACAGGCCCACGGCCATGTCTGAATAGCCCGAGAAGTCGAAATAGATCTGCAGCGTATAGGCCAGCGCGCCGAACCATGCGGTGTAGAGCGTAGGCTCGATGCCCTTGTGCACGCCGTTGAACATCATGTCGGCGTACTGGCCCATCGGGTCGGCAATCAGCAGCTTCTTGGCCAGGCCGAAGGTGAAGATGGCAATGCCGAGCGCGACCTTGTTGGGGTCGAGCTTGTAGGTCGCGGGGTTGGCGAACTGCGGCATCATCTGCGCGTGGTGCAGCACCGGGCCCGCGATCAGGTGCGGGAAATAGGTGACGAACAGCAGGTAGTGGATGAAGCTGCGCTCGTGCACCTTGCCCTGCCAGCAGTCGACCAGGAACGCGATCTGGGTGAAGGTATAGAACGAGATGCCGATCGGCAGCACGATGTGCAGCATCTCGAGCGGCGACATGCCCGCCGCGACGAGGCCCTCATTCACGTTCGCGACGAAGAAGTTCGCGTACTTGAAGACCGCGAGCACGCCGAGGTTCACCACCAGCGCCGTCACCAGCAACCGCTTGCGCTTGCGGTCGTCGCGCCCCGGCGCGGGCGACAGGTGCAGCCCGAACCAGTAGTTCATGCAAATCGACGCCACCAGCAGCGGCAGCGCCTCGACGCTCCACCAGCCATAGAAGAACAGCGACGCGAGCGCCAGGAAGCCGGCAGCGGATCGGGCGTTGCGCCTGCCGATCAGGAAGAACCCGATCAGCACCAGCGGGAAGTAGACAAATATGAAGGGGTACGAATTGAAAAGCATCGCAGGAGGGCACTCCGGCGAGCGCCTTTTGTCTTGTTCGTATGTGCGGCCGCTGCGGCGGCAAACCCTGGATTATCGCGTGCCGGGCCGAACCCACTGATTCCAGAGACCCCGCACCTCGGCGGCGAGTTCGTCCAGCGAAAGCGTCTCGTTGCAGATGACCGCGTCCGCGGCCGCCCGGCGTAGTCGGCGCGGGGCCTGCTGGTCGATCACCGCCCGCACCGCCTCGGGCGTCCAGCCGGAGCGTGCGACGACGCGCCGCAGTTGCGTCTCTTCGCTGGCATCGACCACCAGCACCCGCTCGACGATGGCCCGCCAGCGGCCGGACTCGACCAGCAGCGGCACGTCGAAGACCACCGTGGCGCGCTCGCCCGCGGCCGCGGCCAGGCGTTCGGTCTCGGCACCGATCAGCGGGTGCAGGATCGATTCGAGGCGTTTCCTCGCGCTGCCGTCGGCGAACACGATCTGCCGCATGGCGGCGCGGTCGAGCCCGCCGTCGGACGCAATGACCGCCGGGCCGAAGGCGGCCTCGACCGCGGGCATGGCGATGCCGCCGGGGCTGGCGATGTCGCGTGCGATCGCATCGGTGTCGACGAGCACGGCCCCTTCGGCGACCAGCATGGCCGCGACCGTGCTCTTGCCGCTTCCGATGCCGCCGGTCAGGCCGATGCGTCGCATGAGCGTCCTGCTTTCTTTGGGTGTTGCTTCAGCGGACCAGGCCGCTGAGCGGAAAGGCGAAGGGAATCGACTGCCGTACGAGCGCCGGGCCCACGGCAAGGCAGACCAGGCCTGCGCCCGCGAGGAACGGCCCGAAGGCCATGGGGATGTCCTTGTGCGCGAGCTTGCCCACGACGCGCAGCGCGATGCCGATCACCGCGCCTACCAGCGACGAGACCAGGATGATGGCGATCAGGTAGTCGGCGCCGAACCAGGCGCCAAGAGCCGCAAGCAGTTTGAAGTCGCCGTAGCCCATGCCTTCCTTGCCCGTGGCAAGCCGGTAGGCGTGGTAGACGAGCCAGAGGCTCAGGTAGCCGAACACGGCGCCCCAGAGAGCCGAATCGAGTGCCACGCCGGTCCAGCCCATGGCCGCGCCGATCAGCCCGAGCCAGAGCAGCGGATAGTTGAGCGAGTCGGGCAGGAACTGCGTGTCGAAGTCGATCAGGAACTGGCAGATCAACAACGCCGCGAACGCCGCCCAGAGCACCGCGGCCGGCGTCATGCCGAAGCGCCAGGCGCACAGCGCGAACAACGCGCCCGTGACCAGTTCGACGATCGGGTAGCGCAGGCTGATCGCGGCCTTGCAGGCGCCGCAGCGGCCGCGCAGCAGCGCGTAGCTCAGCACCGGAATGTTCTCGTACCAGCGGATCTTGTGGCCGCAGGCGCCGCAGCGCGATGCGGGGCGCGCGAGGTCGAAGGGCGGCAGCGCCTCGATGGCCACCGCGGCCTTGTCCGCGGCGGCCTCGAGCCCGGCCGGCGGTGCCGACCGAGGCCCGAACACGAGCGACCAGAGCGAAGGCGAGTCCTTGGACGACATCAGGTTCGCCACCGCGTCACTGAGCCAGCCGCGGTACATCATCACCGGGGTGCGGTAGATCACCACGTTGAGGAAGCTGCCGACCAGCATACCCACGACGCCGGCGAGGGCAGCGTCGAACCCCTCCGAGATCAGCATCAGACGACTTGGCCCAGCTTGAAGATCGGCAGGTACATCGACACCACGATGCCGCCGATGATCGTTCCGAGGAACACGATGATGATCGGCTCCATCAGGCTCGACAGGCCCGCGACCATGTCGTCGACCTCGGATTCATAGAAGTCGGCGGCCTTGCCGAGCATGTGGTCGATCGAGCCGGACTCCTCGCCGATCGCCGTCATCTGGATCACCATCGACGGGAACAGGTTGACGTTGGTCATGGCCGTCGTGAGGCTGGTGCCGGTCGAGACTTCCTGCTGGACCTTGACCGTGGCGTCGCTGTAGACGGTGTTGCCCGAGGCGCCACCGACCGAATCGAGCGCTTCCACGAGCGGCACGCCGGCCGCGAACATGGTTGCGAGCGTGCGGGTCCAGCGCGCGACGCACGATTTCTCGATCAGGGTGCCGAAGATCGGCACGCGCAGCAGCGCGCGGTCCATCACGCGCTGCACGCGTTCGTTGCGCTTCCAGGCCTGCAGGAAGAAGTAGGTGCCGCCGCCGATCACGCTGAAGATCAGCCACCAGTACGAGACGAAGAATTCGCTGATGCCGATCACGATCAGGGTCGGCGCGGGCAGGTCGGCGCCGAACGAGCTGAAGACCTCCTTGAAGGCCGGAATCACGAAGATCATGATGATCGCGATCACCACGAAAGCCACGACGACCACGGAGATCGGATACATCAGCGCCGACTTGATCTTCGACTTGATCGCCTCGGTCTTCTCCATGTAGGTGGCGAGCCGGTCGAGCAGGTCCTCGAGGATACCGGCCGCCTCGCCGGCCTCCACCAGGTTGCAGTAGAGGCTGTCGAAGTACTTCGGGAACTTGCGGAAGGCCGACGACAGCGAGGTGCCGGTTTCGACGTCGCTGCGGATGTCGTTCAGCAGCTTGGCGACGCTCGGATTGGCATTGCCGCGGCCGACGATGTCGAATGATTGCAGCAGCGGCACGCCGGCCTTCATCATCGTGGCCAGCTGGCGCGTGAAGATCGCGATGTCCTTGGGCTTGATCGCCTTGCCCGAGCGCATGCGGCGCTTCTTGACCTTGGTTGCCAGCACCCCCTGGCGGCGCAGGGCCGCCTGGACCTGGTTCTCGCCGGCGGCCCGGAGCTCGCCGCGCACCAGCTTGCCGTTGCGGTCCTTGCCTTCCCATTCGAAGACGAACTCCTTGAGCGTGCTCTGGGTGCGGGTGGATGCCACTGTTGCCATTCGATCTCCGATTTGCAATGCGTTCGTTATTCGTTGGTGACCGCCACCACTTCCTCGAGCGAGGTGAGCCCCTGCATGACTTTCCTGAGGCCCGACTGGCGCAGCGAGCGAACCCCTTCGGCCTCGGATTGGCGCGCGATGTCCTGCGCACTGCCGTCGCGCAGGATGATCGCCTGGATCGCCTCCGAGATCGGCATCACCTGGTAGATGCCCACGCGGCCCTTGTAGCCGCCGTTGCACGCCGGGCAGCCGACCGGGCGATAGGGCTTCCAGGTGCCGTCGAGGTCCTCGTCCCGGAAGCCCGCATCGCGCAGCGCCTGCCGCGGCACGTCGACCGGGACGCGGCACACCTGGCACAGCCGGCGCGCCAGTCGCTGTGCGGTGATGAGGATCACGCTGGAGGCGATGTTGAACGGCGCGATCCCCATGTTGCGCATGCGCGTGAGGGTGGTGGGCGCGTCGTTGGTGTGCAGCGTCGAAAGCACCAGGTGGCCGGTCTGGGCGGCCTTGATCGAGATGTCGGCGGTTTCGAGGTCGCGGATTTCGCCGACCATGATGATGTCGGGGTCCTGGCGCAGGAAGGCGCGCAGGGCCGCCGCGAAGGTGAGGCCGGCGCGCTCGTTGACGTTGACCTGGTTCACGCCCGGCAGGTTGATTTCGGACGGATCTTCGGCTGTGGCGATGTTGACGCCGGGCTGGTTCAGCAGGTTCAGGCAGGTGTAGAGCGACACCGTCTTGCCCGAGCCGGTGGGCCCCGTGACCAGCACCATGCCGTACGGGCGGCTGATCGCGTGCAGCAGGCGCGCCTTCTCGTCGGCGTCGTAGCCGAGCGCGTCGATGCCGAGGCGCGCGCTGCTCGGATCAAGGATACGGATCACGATCTTCTCGCCGAACAGCGTGGGCAGCGTACTCACGCGGAAGTCGATCACGCGCTCGGGCCCGATCTTGAGCTTCATGCGGCCGTCCTGCGGAACGCGCTTCTCCGAGATGTCGAGCCGCGAGATCACCTTGATCCGCGAGGCGAGCTTGTCCTTGATGAGCGTCGGCGGGCTCGCGATCTCGCGCAGTTCGCCGTCGATGCGAAAGCGCACGCGGTAGTTGTGCTCGTAGGGCTCGAAGTGGATGTCCGACGCCCGCATGCTCACGCCGTCGAGCAGCATCTTGTGCAGGAAGCGCACCACCGGTGCGTCTTCGACCTCGGCGATGGCCTGCTCGCTCACGTCAGTCGCGGCGTCGGTCGTGACCTCGTCGAACTCGAACTCGGTGCCGACGATGCTGTTGATGGTTTCGGCGGCCGTCACGGCGGCGGCCTCGATCATGCGCGAGAGCTTGTCGTACTCGGCGATGACCCAGTCGACGCCCATCTGCGACGCGAACTTGATCTTCTCGACCGCCTGCTGGTCCGACGGGTCGGCCGTGGCGACGATGAGGCGGTTGTTGCGCTTGCTGAGCACCACGATGCGGTAGGCGCTGCAGAGCTTGGGGTCCAGCAGGTCCTTGGGCAGGCGCTGGTAGTCGATGGCGTCGAGGTCGAGCAGCGGTGCGCCGAAGGCCGTGGACAGCGTGTGGGCCAGGTCGGCCGCCGAAACGGCGCCGCTGCCGGTCAGCTCGGCAATGAAGCTGGTGCGCGCGCCGAGCGATTTCTGGTAGATGTCTTCCGCCGTCTTCGCAGGCAGCTTGCCGGCGGACACCAGCGCACGCGCCAGGCCCGGAAGGGCGATCTGCGAAGTTTCTTTAACAGGAAGTTCGGCGGCAGCCATTCAGCGAATTGCAAAAGATGTGAAAAAGTGCTTCACGATCATCGCTGAACGCCTCGTCCCTGTAAATCGCCACGCAGCAACAGGAAAGGGCATTTCTGGCACCAGCCGCAAATGAAATGACTGGTCGGGGTGAGAGGATTCGAACCTCCGGCCTCTACGTCCCGAACGTAGCGCTCTACCAGGCTAAGCTACACCCCGATTGGTTGCAAAAAATCGAACTCGTCCTTGGCCAACCTTGTGAGGTGTTCAGGCACGCCGCTCAAGCAACTGAGCCGCCAATTGTAGCAAACCCGCGGCATGCGGATTGGACGGAAAGTCGCGCAATGCATCGATGGCGCGCTTGGCCTCGTCCGCGGCGGCCGCGCGTGCGGCGTCGAGCGCGCCCGTGCGGTGGACGATCTCCACGATCGTGGCCAGCTGGGTGGTGTCTCCGGCCTCGATCGCGGCGCGCACCAGTGCGCTCTCGGCGGCGCTGCCACGGCGCATGGCGAAGATCAGCGGCAGCGTGGTCTTGCCTTCGCGCAGGTCGTCGCCCACGTTCTTGCCGGTTTCGTGGGCGTCGCCCGCGTAGTCGAGCACGTCGTCGATCACCTGGAACGCGGTGCCGAGCGCCTGGCCGTAGGTGGCGCAGGCCTCCTCGACCTCGGGCGCGGCCCCCGCAAGAACGGCCGCGAGCCGCGTGCTGGCCTCGAACAGCTTGGCGGTCTTGGAGCGGATCACGCGCAGGTACGCCGCCTCGTCGAGCGAGGCGTCGTGCATGTTCATGAGCTGCAGCACTTCGCCTTCCGCGATCACGTTGGTCGCTTCGGCCAGGATCTGCATGATGCGCATGTTGTTCGCATCCAACATCATCTGGAAGGCGCGCGAATAGAGGAAGTCGCCCACCAGCACGCTGGCCGGGTTGCCGAACGATTCATTGGCCGTCGGGCGTCCGCGCCGCAGCGTTGATTCGTCGACCACGTCGTCGTGCAGCAGGGTGGCGGTATGGATGAACTCCACCACCGCGGCGAGGTTGTATCGCTGCTCGCCGGTGTAGCCCAGGGCGCCCGCCATCAAGAGCAGCAGCGAGGGCCGCAGGCGCTTGCCGCCGGCCGAGATGATGTACTTCGAGACTTGGCTGACCAGCGGCACGCCGGTGTCGAGGCGGCGCGCAATCACGCGATCGACTTCGGCCATGTCGCCGGCGATCAGGTCCAGCACGGTGGCGGTGGGAGAGGTGTCGGCGGCGTGGACTGGCAAGGCATTGGCGCGCGGCGCGCTGATACGAGGAGCTGGCGGCGCAGGGCCGGACCGCACGGATTATAGGGATGCATGCCCGTCCGCCCGTTACCTTGGGTGCCGAGGCATGTTAGCGCGCGCAAACCGTGCTAGAATCTTGGGCTCTGCGGAATTCGCCGTGGAGCACAAATCCCAAGAGGTTCACATGTACGCGGTCATAAAAACCGGCGGCAAGCAGTATCGCGTTGCTTCCGGCGAAAAAATTAAAGTAGAACAGATTGCTGCGGATGTAGGCCAGGAGATTGTGATCGACCAGGTTCTCGCCGTCGGCAACGGCAGCGAAATCAAGGTCGGCACGCCCCTGGTGTCCGGCGCAACGGTGACAGTCACGGTACTGTCGCACGGCAAGCACGACAAGGTTGGCATCTTCAAGATGCGCCGTCGCAAGCACTATCAGAAACGTCAAGGCCATCGCCAGCAGTTCACCGAACTGCAAATCGGCGCGATCGCCGGCTAAGGAGCAGATTCCATGGCACAGAAAAAAGGCGGCGGCTCCACGCGAAACGGGCGCGATTCCAAGCCCAAGATGCTCGGTGTGAAGGCTTTCGGCGGCGAACTGATCAGCGCAGGCTCGATCATCGTGCGCCAGCGCGGCACCCGGTTCCACCCCGGTGTGAACGTCGGCGTGGGCAAGGATCACACGCTGTTCGCACTGGTCGAGGGCCACGTGTCGTTCGGCATCAAGGGTGCGATGAACAAGCACATGGTCAACGTGACCCCGGCGGCCTGAGCCCGAGTCACTTCGATCCACTCGAAGCCCCGCTTTGCCGGGGCTTCTTCATTTGTACACTGGACATCCCATGAAGTTCGTCGACGAAGCCTTCATCGACATCGCCGCAGGCGATGGCGGCAACGGCTGCGTGTCGTTCCGTCATGAAAAGTACAAGGAGTTCGGCGGCCCCAACGGCGGTGACGGCGGCCGCGGCGGCCACGTGTTCGCGGTGGCCGATCCGAACCTCAACACCCTCGTCGATTTCCGCTATTCGCGCCGACACGAAGCCCGGCGCGGCGAGCACGGCATGGGCTCCGACATGTTCGGCGCCGCCGGCGACGACATCACGCTCAAGATGCCGGTCGGCACGATCATTTCCGACGCCGAGACCGGCGAGGTGCTGTACGAGCTGCTGAACCCCGGCGAAGTGATCACCATCGCCAAGGGCGGCGACGGCGGCTTCGGCAACATGCGATTCAAGAGCGCGATCAACCGCGCTCCGCGCCAGAAGACGCCGGGCTGGCCCGGCGAAACGAAGAGCCTGAAGCTCGAACTCAAGGTGCTGGCCGACGTCGGCCTGCTCGGCATGCCGAATGCCGGCAAGTCGACGCTGATCAGCGCCATCTCCAATGCGCGGCCGCGCATTGCGGACTATCCGTTCACCACGCTGCATCCGAACCTGGGTGTCGTGCGCGTCGGCCCCGAGCAGAGCTTCGTGGTGGCCGACCTGCCGGGCCTGATCGAGGGCGCATCCGAGGGCGCCGGTCTTGGCCACCTGTTCCTGCGCCACCTGCAGCGCACGCGGCTGCTGCTGCATGTGATCGACATGGCGCCGTTCGACGACGCCATCGACCCGGTCGCGCAAGCCAAGGCCATCGTCGGCGAACTCAAGAAGTACGATGCCGCGCTGTACGAGAAGCCGCGCTGGCTGGTGCTGAACAAGCTGGACATGGTGCCGGTCGACGAGCGCGCGGCGCGCGTCAAGGAGTTCGTCAAGCGCCTGCGCTTCAAGGGCCCGGTGTTCGAGATTTCCGCCCTCACGCGCGAAGGCTGCGAGCACCTGGTCCATGCCGTGTACCAGCACGTCAAGGCCGAACAGGTGGCCCAGCAGCTGGCGCAGACGCCCGCAGAGGTCGATCCGCGCTTCGTCGAACTGCCGCCCGACCCGAACTGACCGGTCGGGGCATCGCGTACTTACGATGCCCCGCCGACAGCGCCGCGCCCAGCAATAAACCAGACGCTTCACCCACGACCGTTGCAGCCCTCATGACCTCGTCGACCTCCGGATCCACTGCCTTGCGGGATGCCCGCCGAATCGTCGTCAAGGTGGGTTCCAGCCTCGTGACCAACGAAGGACGGGGCCTCGACGAGGCGGCCATCGGCGAATGGTGCCGCCAGCTTGCCGAGCTGGTGCGCGACGGGCGCGAAGTTGTCATGGTGTCGAGTGGTGCCATTGCTGAAGGCATGAAGCGGCTCGGCTGGCGCACCCGGCCGCACGAGGTGCACGAACTCCAGGCCGCGGCCGCGGTCGGGCAGATGGGCTTGGCCCAGATGTACGAGACCAAGCTGCGCGAGAACGACATCGGCAGCGCTCAGGTGCTGCTGACCCATGCCGACCTGGCCGACCGCGAGCGCTACCTCAACGCGCGCTCCACGCTCGTCACGCTGCTGCGCCTCGGGGTGGTGCCGGTCATCAACGAGAACGACACGGTCGTCAACGACGAGATCAAGTTCGGCGACAACGACACGCTCGGCGCGCTCGTGGCCAACCTCGTCGAAGCCGACGCACTGGTCATCCTTACCGACCAGAAGGGCCTCTACACGGCCGATCCGCGCCGCGACCCGGAGGCGAAGTTCGTCCATGAGGCGGCGGCCGGCGATCCCGCGCTCGAGGCCATGGCCGGCGGGGCGGGCTCGAGCATTGGCAGGGGCGGCATGATCACCAAGATCCTCGCGGCCAAGCGCGCGGCTGGGTCGGGCGCTTCCACCGTGATTGCCTGGGGCCGCGAAGCCGATGCGCTGTTGCGCCTGGCCAAGGGTGAATCGATCGGCACCTTGCTGGTGGCCCAGACCGCCAAGCACCAGGCGCGCAAGCGCTGGATGGCCGACCACCTTCAGCTGCGCGGGGCCGTCACTGTGGATGCCGGCGCGGCGGCCAAGGTGCGGGCCGAAGGCAAGAGCCTGCTGCCGATCGGCATGACGAGTGTCTCGGGCGAGTTCTCGCGCGGCGACGTCATCGCGGTGCGCGACGCCGCAGGGGTTGAGCTCGCGCGCGGGCTCGCCAATTACTCGAGCGTGGAGGCGCGCCTGCTGTGCCGCAAGCCATCAACCGAGTTCGAGCGCCTGCTGGGCTACGTGGCAGAGCCCGAGATGGTCCACCGCGACAACATGGTGCTGACGCGGGGCTGAGAGCGGCTACTGCAGCTCGCGCGCGGGGTTGCGCAGGTTCGCGATCATGTCCCTGACCGAAGTGCGCGGCGCATTGCCGCGGCACAGGCCCTGGCTCGCGAGCTGCCGCGCGTAGCTCGAATTGAGGTCGCGGAAGCTCTTCCACTCCGGGCGCTCGACCAACTCCCATTTGCTGTCGTTGAAGCGCGCGTAGCTCTTGACCTCGGCGGTCGAGCAGCGCACGCCCTCGTAGAAGGCATTGGTCGCGCCACCGGCACGGCTCGACGCGACGACCACGTAGCGCACCACCCCGTCGCCCGTGATCGTGATCGTGGCCGGGTCGACGCCGAACTTCAGCGACATGTAGGGCGGCATCGCGATCGGCTCGAGCCGCTGGACGTCGAAGGCGGGCGGTGGTGGCGCCTCTGCTTCTTTCCATTCGCCCTCCGACTCGAAACGCTTGGGGGGCGGTGGCATGCCGGACTGGGCCCAGTCGGGGTTGTCGGTGTCGTGCGAGCCCGAAGCACATCCGCCCAGCACGGCGGCGAAGCAGGCGAGAAGCAGCGCGCGCTCAGCGCTGCGGCGGAAGGAGGGGCGGATGGCTGCGGTGGGGGAGAGGGGAAGGTTCATCGCTCACGGAAGGTAGGTCGGGATGCGGGTCGAAGCTGCCGCCGGGCGGCAGGTCGAGGCCCGCGGGCACGCCGCCTTCGGGCGCATGGCGCTCGAACTCGCGGGCGCGCACATTGCTGCGTAGGAAGCGGTTGCGGAAATCCTGCCGCGGCAGGTAGCGAGCAAGCTCGGTCAATGCCATCTCGTAGACGCCGCGCTTGAACTCGACGACGACATCGAGCGGCACCCAGTAATCGTGCCATCGCCAGGCGTCGAATTCGGGATGGTCGGTGGCACGCAGGTTCAGGTCCCAGTCGTGGCCGACCAGTTGCAGCAAATACCAGATCTGCTTCTGGCCCTTGTAGTGACCCCGTGCGTCACGGCGGATGAACCGATCCGGCACCTCGTAGCGCAACCAGTCACGGGTACGGGCCACGATGCGCACGTGCTCCGGATGGAGCCCCACTTCCTCGTGCAGTTCCCGGAACATGGCTTGCTCGGGACTTTCGCCGCGATCTATGCCGCCTTGCGGAAACTGCCAGGAGTGGGTGCGTATGCGTTTGCCCCAGAAAACCTGGTTTCTCTGGTTGAGCAGGATGATGCCGACGTTGGGCCTGAAGCCGTCCCGGTCGAGCATAATCAAACCCCAAATTTTTGAACTGAGTCGATTATGCATGCCGGGTTCCTCTCGGCAAGCAAGCGATGCCAGGCTGCCAGGGTCTCCCCCATGGGTTTCCGGCAGTTCCCGGGCCCGGCGGGCCCTCATCCAGCCTCGATTCCACCACTGCGATCCCGATGAAAGCTTCCCGTTTTTTCGTCTCCACCCTCAAGGAAGCGCCCGCCGATGCCGAGGTTGCGAGCCATCGGCTCATGATGCGCGCCGGCATGATCAAGAAGCTCGGTACGGGCATCTACACCTACATGCCGATGGGGCTGCGCGTGATCCGCAAGGTCGAGGCGATCGTGCGCGAGGAAATGAACCGCGCCGGCGCCGTCGAGCTCACGATGCCGGTGGTTCAGCCGGCCGAGTTCTGGCAGGAGACCGGCCGCTTCGACAAGATGGGCCCCGAGCTGCTTCGCATCAAGGACCGGCATGACCGGGACTTCGTGGTGCAGCCCACCAGCGAAGAGGTGGTGACCGACATCGCGCGCCAGGAGATCCGCAGCTACAAGCAGCTGCCGAAGAACTTCTACCAGATCCAGACCAAGTTCCGCGATGAGCGCCGTCCGCGCTTCGGCCTGATGCGCGGGCGCGAGTTCATCATGAAGGACGCCTACAGCTTCGACCGGGACCTCGACGCGGCCAAGCTCAGCTACCAGGCCATGGCCCAGGCCTACCGCAACATCTTCGACCGCTTCGGGCTGCGCTACCGCGCGGTGGCGGCCGACAGCGGCGCCATCGGCGGCGACCTCAGCGAGGAGTTCCAGGTCATCGCGGCCACGGGCGAGGACGCGATCGTCTACTGCCCCGACAGTGACTACGCAGCCAACATGGAAAAAGCCGAGGCGCTCGCGCCGGCTGGCCCGCGTCCTGCAGCGGCGAAGGCGCTCGAGAAGACGCCGACGCCCGGCAAGAGCACCTGTGCCGACGTGGCCGAATTGCTCGGCGTGCCGCTTGCGACCACCATCAAGTCGTTGGTGCTCGCGACCGACATCCTCGACGAGGCCGGCAATCCCAAAGGCTCGCAGGTCTGGCTGCTGCTGCTGCGCGGCGACCACGACATGAACGAGATCAAGGTCGGCAAGCTGCCGGGCCTCGACCAGGGCTTCCGCTTCGCCACGCTGGCCGAGATCGAAGACCACTTCGGCTGCAAGCCCGGCTACCTCGGGCCGCTGAACCTCAAGAAGCCCGTCAAGCTCGTGGCCGACCGCGAGGCGGCCGTGCTCGCCGACTGGATTACGGGTGCCAACGAGGTCGACTTCCACATGACCGGCGTCAACTGGGGCCGCGACCTGCCCGAGCCGGACCTCGTGGCCGACATCCGCAACGTCGTCGCCGGCGACGCCTCGCCCGACGGCAAGGGCGTGCTGGCCATCGAGCGCGGCATCGAGGTGGGCCACGTGTTCGTGCTCGGCACCAAGTACAGCAAGGCGATGAACGCCACCTACCTCGACGAGGGCGGCAAGCCGCAGTTTCTCGAGATGGGCTGCTACGGCATCGGCGTCACGCGCCTGCCCGCGGCCGCCATCGAGCAGAACCACGACGAGCGCGGCATCATCTGGCCCGATGCGCTGGCGCCGTTCACCGTGGTGGTCTGCCCGATCGGGATGGACCGGAGCGCCGAGGTCAAGACTGCTGCCGAAGCGCTCTACGAGGCGCTGCTCGCCAAGGGCGTCGACGTGCTGCTCGACGACCGCGGCGAGCGTCCCGGCGCGATGTTCGCCGACTGGGAGCTGATCGGCGTGCCGCACCGCGTGGTCATCTCCGACCGCGGCTTGAAGGAAGGCCAGCTGGAATACCAGCACCGCCGCGACACCGCGGCCACCAAGGTGCCGGCCGACGGCATCGCCGACTTCATCGCGGCCAAGCTGCAGGCATGAGCGCCGCGCCGGGCCGCCCCAAGCAAGCTCGCTCCCGCCTGGCGGGGAGGCGCGCAGCGCCAAGGGTGCACCAGTGAGCCTCGGCGCCGGCTTCTCGCGACGCCGGTGCCTCGGTGGCGCCATGGCTGCTGCAGGCGCGCTGTCGCTGCTCGCGCTGCCGCAGCGTGCGGTGGCCGGCGCGCAGATCGAGGAGCCGCTGATCGATTCGGTGCGCACCGCGCTGAGCTCGGCCGTCCACAACAAGGCGCCGCCGGTGCCCGAGTTCGCCAGCACCGAGGCCCGGCTGGCCTACTTGCGCTGGCTCGGCGAGATGAGCCAGCGGCTCAAGAAGAAGGTGCCCGACGCGTCCACGCGCATCGAGTTCCTGCAGACTGTCTGGTACGAGTCCAGGCGCGCGGGGCTGGACGTGAGCCTGGTGCTCGGGCTGATCCAGGTTGAAAGCAACTTCCGCAAGTTCGCCGTCTCCAGCGCCGGTGCCCGCGGCTACATGCAGGTGATGCCGTTCTGGACCCGCGTGATCGGTGACAGCGACCCGGCCAAGCTGTTCCACATGCAGACCAACCTGCGCTTCGGCTGCGTGATCCTGCGCCACTACCTCGACCGCGAGCGCGGCGATCTCTACATGACGCTCGGGCGCTACAACGGCAGCCGCGGCAAGGCGCCGTACCCGAACGCCGTGTTCTCGAACCAGCGGCTTTGGGTTTTCGCGGACCGGGCGGAAGGCTGACTTAAGCCTTCGTGACCATGACCTGGTCGATGCGATAGCGGTCGACATCCATCACTTCGAAGGTGTAGCCGCCCCAGCTCACCGTGTCGGTGCGCTTGGGCACGCGGCGCAGCATCACCATCAGGAAGCCGGCCAGCGTTTCGTACTCGTCCGCATGCGGCAGTTCGTCGATGTGCAGCGCGCGCTGCACGTCCTGGATCGGCGTGACGCCGTCGATCAGCCACGAGTTCTCGTCGCGCTTCACGATCTGCTCCTCGTCGTCGAGCGTGGACACCAGATCTCCCATCACCGTGTTCATCACGTCGTTGAGCGTGATCACGCCCACCACGAGGCTGTACTCGTTGACGATGATCGCAAAGTCCTCGTGCGCCTGCTGAAACTGCTCGAGCACTTCGGTCAGCGAGAGCCGGTCGGGCACCACCAGCGCCTTGCGCAGCGTCAGCCCCTGGTCGAAGGCCAGCGGCTGGCCGCTCAGCACGCGCTGGAACATCTCCTTGGCGTCGACGTAGCCGAGCACATGGTCGATGTCGCCGTCGCACACCGGGTAGGCCGAGAACGGCTCGGCCAGGATGCGCGCGCGCAGCGCCGGCTCGGGATCGTCGTGCTGGAACCATGCGATGTTGTCGCGCACCGTCATCACGCTGCGCACGAGCCGCGTGTCGAGTTCGAACACATTCGCGATCACCTGCTGTTCGCGCGCGGCGAGCACGCCGGCCCGGGCCCCGGCCTCGGTCATGGCGAGAATGTCGGCCGAGGTGATCTTGTCGTCGCGCACCAGTGGCATGCCCAGCAGCTTGAACAGCATGTCGGTCGAGCGCGTGAACAGCCACACCA
The DNA here is from genome assembly GCF_057657255.1 of Variovorax sp. Soil_C_19. Taxonomy (NCBI): domain Bacteria; kingdom Pseudomonadati; phylum Pseudomonadota; class Betaproteobacteria; order Burkholderiales; family Comamonadaceae; genus Variovorax; species Variovorax sp. Soil_C_19. The sequence continues at coordinate 101,065 of NZ_JBDGIV010000015.1, forward strand.
GCGGCTTGAAGGTGGCGATGAGCACCAGCATCGGCCCGACCATGCGAACCGCGATGCGCTCGGGGTCGCTCATGCCCAGCCGCTTCGGGAACAGGTCGGCGAACACCAGGAACACCGCGATGACGATGACGAACGAGCACAGGAAGGCCACCTTCGCCGCCGCCTCGACGCTGATCCAGTTCTCGAAGAAGCGTGCGAAGTAGGGGCTCAGCGAACCCTCGCCGACCACCCCGCCGAGGATCGCCACCGCATTGAGCCCGATCTGCACCACGGTGAAGTAGTGGCCGGGCTGCTCCTGCACGCGCAGCACCCGGTCGGCGCGCGGGTCGCCGTCGTCGGCCATCTGGCGCAGGCGCAGGCGCCGCGAGGCGGCGAGGGTGATTTCGGCCAGGGAGAAGAAGGCGCTCGTCGCGATCAGCGCGACGATGATGAGCAGGCTGTGGGTCAGGGTCATGGTGGCATGGCGAAGAGCGCCATGGTGCCATGACTCAGCCGTGGCGCGGCGGCTGTCAGGCCGGCTTGCCGCTCACCACCTGCTGCAGCTCGCCGGATTCGTACATCTCCATCATGATGTCCGAGCCGCCGACGAACTCGCCGTTCACGTAGAGCTGCGGGATCGTGGGCCAGTTGCTGTATTCCTTGATGCCCTGGCGGATGCCGTCATCCTCAAGCACGTTGACGGTCTTGAGCGCCTTGGTGTCGACGCCGACCGCCTTCAGGATCTGGATCGCGCGGCCGGAGAAGCCGCACATCGGGAAGCTCGCATTCCCCTTCATGAAGAGCACGAGGTCGTTGGTTTTGACGAGATCGTCGATGCGTTGCTGGGCGTCGGACATGGGGACTCCTGAGAAAAGTGGGCTGAAGGGATTATTTCACCGTGTGCCAGATCCCGCCCGAGCAGCGCGGGATGCCGGCAAGGTCATCGCGGCTTTGCGCGTCGGCGAAGCCGCGCGACGCCAGCAGCTCGCGCACGGCCGCGGCCTGGTCGTACCCGTGCTCGAGCAGCAGCCAGCCGCCGTCGGCGAGGTGCGCCGGCGCCCGGTCCACGATGCGGCGGATGTCGTCGAGCCCGTCGCGGCCCGCCACCAGCGCGCCGCGCGGTTCGTGGCGCAGCGCCGGCAGGTGCGGGTCGCCGGTCGCGATGTAGGGCGGATTGCTCGCAATCAGCGCGTAGCCGGCCGGCGCGCCGTCGAGCCAGTCGGCCTGGCGAAAGCGCACAGCCAGTCCCAGGCGCTCGGCATTGGCCGAGGCCACGGCCAGCGCGTCGGCGCTCGCATCGACCGCTTCGACCTGCGCATCGGGCCGCGCATGCTGCAGCGCGAGCGCGATGGCGCCGCTGCCGGTGCCCAGGTCGAGCACGCGCGGCGCGTCGGTGCCGTCCAGGCACTGCAGCGCCCAGTCGACCAGCGTCTCGGTGTCGGGCCGCGGCACAAGCACGCGCGCATCGACCTGCAGGCGCAGGCCGCGGAACTCTTTCTCGCCGAGCAGGTAGGCGACCGGTTCGCCCGCCAGGCGGCGCGACAGCCATGCCGACAGCGCCGGCCATGCCGCTGCGGGGAAGGTGTCGGTGTCGTGCGCCAGCAGCCATGCGCGGTCGTGCGGCGCGCGGCCCAGCGCGTGCAGCAGCAGCAGCTGGGCGTCGAGCCGGTCGATGCCCAGCGCCAGCGCCGCGGACAGGGCGTCGGCCACGGTGGCCGGAAGATGGGTGCCTGCCGCCGTCATGCCGGCAGGTTCGACTCGAGCTCGGCCAGCTGCTCGGCCTCGCGTGCGGCGCGCAGCGCGTCGAGCACGTCGCCGAGGTCGCCTTCCATGATCGCCAGCAGCTTGTAGAGCGTGAGATTGATGCGGTGGTCGGTGAGCCGGCCCTGCGGGAAGTTGTAGGTGCGGATGCGGTCCGAGCGGTCGCCGCTGCCGATCAGCCCCTTGCGCATGGCCGCATCCTTGGCGGCGCGCTCGCTGCGTTCCTTTTCCTGGATGCGCGCCGACAGCACCTGCAGCGCCTTCGCCTTGTTGCGGTGCTGGCTGCGGTCGTCCTGGCATTCGGCCACGATGCCGGTCGGAATGTGCGTGATGCGCACGGCCGAGTCGGTCTTGTTGATGTGCTGGCCGCCGGCGCCGCTCGCGCGGTAGGTGTCGATGCGCAGGTCGGCCGGGTTGATCTGCACCGCCTGGGCCTCGTCGGGCTCGGCCAGCACCGCGACCGTGCAGGCGCTGGTGTGGATGCGGCCCTGCGTCTCGGTCGCGGGCACGCGCTGCACGCGGTGGCCGCCCGATTCGAAGCGCAGCCGGCCGAACACGTCGTCGCCCGCGATGCGCAGCACCACGTCCTTGTAGCCGCCGAGCTCGCTTTCGCTTTCGCTCACGATCTCGGCACGCCAGCCCGCGCGCTCGCAGTAGCGCGTGTACATGCGCAGCAGGTCGCCTGCGAACAGGGCCGATTCGTCGCCGCCCGTGCCCGCGCGGATTTCGAGGAAGGCGTTGCGCGCATCGTCCGGGTCGCGCGGCAGCAGCAGGCGCTGCAGTTCTTCTTCGAGCAGCAGCAGCTCGGCCTCTGCGCCTGCGATCTCTTCCCTGGCCATCTCGGCCATGTCGGGGTCGTCGAGCATCTCCTTCGCGCCGACGATGTCGGCCTCGCGCTGCTTGTAGCGCTCGTAGCGCCCGGCGATCTGCGTCACCTCGGCATGCTCGCGCGAGATGGTGCGGTACTGCGCCATGTCACTCATGATGTCTTCGCGCGAAAGCAGGAAGTCGAGTTCGCCGAGGCGGGCGGCATAGCGTTCGAGTTGGCGGCGGAGGAAAGGTTTCACGGGAGAAAGGCAGGAAAAGGCGGGGGAGGTCGGCGGGAGCCGAACGCGGAAGTCGCGAGGGTTCCGCAGAAGTCGCAGGAGAACTCCGCCTTCGGCGGCGGCACGAAACGCGGGCCAGCGTCGCTAACGCTCTTTGCGCAGGAACAGCCGCGAGATAGCCTGCGCCGTCTGTTCGCGCGCGGCCGCGTCGCCCGCGTGGAGCTCGGCCAGCGCGCCATGCATCATCTTCTGCGTGAGCCCGCGTGACATCGCTTCGAGCACCGCTTCGACCGGTTCGCCCCTGGCGAGCAGCTTGCGCGCCCGCGCCATCTCGGCGCTGCGCCATTCGTCGGCCTGCGCGTTGAGCTGCTGGATCAGCGGCACCGTGCCGCGCTGGCCCAGCCAGTGCATGAAGCTCTGCACGCCCGCGTCGATGATGGCCTCGGCTTGCGCCACCGCAGCCTGACGGTTGGCCTGGCCCTGCTGCACCACCTGCGCCAGGTCGTCGACGGTGTAGAGATAGATGTCCTCGAGCGCCTTGACCTCGGGCTCGACGTCGCGCGGCACGGCCAGGTCGACCATGAACATCGGGCGGTGCTTGCGCGCCTTGAGCGCCCGCTCGACCGCGCCCAGGCCGATGATCGGCAGCGTGCTCGCGGTGCAGCTCACCACGATGTCGAACTCGGCGAGCCGCCCCGGCAGGTCGGCCAGCCGCATCGCTTCGCCACCGAAGCGCGAGGCCAGCTTCTCGCCGCGTTCCAGTGTGCGGTTGGCGATCGCGATGGCCTTGGGCTCCTTGGCCGCGAAATGCGTGGCCGCCAGATCGATCATCTCGCCCGCGCCGACGAACAGCACGCGCGTTTCGCGCAGGTCTTCGAACAGCTGGCTCGCGAGCCGCACGGCCGCCGCGGCCATGCTGATGGAGTGGGCGCCGATCTCGGTGGAGGTGCGCACCTCCTTCGCGACCGCGAAGGAGCGCTGGAACAGCTGGTTGAGCGTGCTGCCGAGCGCACCGGCGGTTTCGGCCGCGCGGATCGCGTCCTTCATCTGGCCCAGGATCTGGGCTTCGCCGAGCACCATCGAATCGAGGCCGCTGGCCACGCGGAACGCATGGCGCGCCGCCTCGTCGTCGTGCAGGGTGTAGGCATGCGAACGCAGCAGCGCTGGCGCCACGCCGCCGCTCTGGGCCAGCCAGCCGACCGTGTGGTCGAGCGCGGCCTGGTCGGCGGCGCAATAGATCTCGGTGCGGTTGCAGGTCGAGATGATCGCGGCCTCGACCTGCGGATGGCGCCCGCTCGCGAACGAGCTGCGCAGGCTCTGCAGCGTGGGCGCGATCTGATCGAGCGCGAACGCAAAACGACCGCGCAGATCGAGCGGCGCGGTCGTGTGGTTCAAGCCAAGGGCCCAGACTGACATAGTTACTGATTATAAAATCAGCAGGCACCTTCCGGCTGCGAAGGGGCTTCGCCCTGCGGCGTCTTTCTTTCCCACCCCATGTCGCTGCTCGATCTCCTGAACCACCTGCTGAACTTCATCGCACCCGCGCTCGTCGTGGGTTTTCTTTGTGCGCTGGTGGGCCGCGCGTTCGGGCGCCGGGCAGCCGGTGAGCGCGCATGGTGGGCCCAGGGGGCATTCAACGCCGCTGCCGGCACGGCCGCGCTGCTCGGCGGATTGGTCCTTATGGGACGCGACGGGACGGTCGCCGCCTACGCGGCGCTCGTGATCGCGAGCGGTACAAGCCAATGGATCGGCTCGCGCGGCTGGCGAAGGTAGAACCTGCAACCCATAGGGATACCGCGCGTTTCAATATGTTACACAGGTTAATATATGAACTCGCAGTTGGTAGTTTTTCACACTTGAGTGTGCGAAAAGCGACAGGCTAAGCAGCTCGCGCACGTTGGCGAGGCGGCCCATGGGACGGTATCGATGTATTTGCATCCTCTTTTCGCCAGTGTTCCCCCAGACGAGCGCGCCGCATTCGTCCAGCGCATCGAGCTTCGGTCCTGCCGGCGCAACGAGGTGGTGCTTGCGGCCGATGCCTGGACCGACCGCATCTATTGCGTCGCCACCGGGCTGCTGCGCGTGGTGGTGCAGGGCAGCGAGGACAGCAACGACGTCACGACCGATTTCATTCGACAGGACGACTTCTTCCTCCATTCGACGCTGGCCGAAGACCGGTACCAGTCCGGCGCCACCTTGATTGCGGCGCTGCCTTCCTCGCTGTACCTGATTCCCACTGCCGAATTCCGCGCCCTGTGCACTCGCCATCCGGCTGTGACGATGGGCCTGCTCGGCATGGTGATGAAGCGCACCGCGGCGCTGCGCAGGCAGATCCGGCAGATTTCCTCGGCCTCGTCGGAGCGGCTCATCAGCCGCATCCTGCACGAGCTCACCGAACTGGCCCCCGGTGTGGGCGGGGGCTACGACAAGCGCATCACGCAGTCGGTGATCGCCTCGTATTCGGGGCTTTCGCGGATGCAGGTCAACAAGACGATGCGCGACCTGGAGCGCCGCGGGCTGGTGCGGCGCGACGAACACGGCGTCTATGTGCCGCCCAGCTTCGCGTCGTCCGACTTCCAGGCACTGCCTTCGAGCGAGCCGCCGCCGCCCGACCAGAGCCCGGACGGCGAGGTGGACCCCTCGTTCTTCCCGGACCTGCCCGAGGCCCCGCCCAAGCCCGACAAGGGCTGAACTCAGCCTAACGCGATCCGCGTGCCCGCACCGCTCGCGGCCCGGCGGATGCCGTCCGGCCCGTAGCAGGGCTGTGCACTGGTGGCCTGCAGGTAGTGCAGCGCGTTCTGGGTGAAGTCGAGCTGGCTGTACACAAGTGCGCCGTTCTGGCGATTGCCGGCACGGGCCTGCTGCGCGAGGTCGAGCAGCGCCTGCCATGCCGCCAGCGTGGCTTCGCCCTCGGCGGCCGCGGCCGCTTCGGCGCCTGCCCGCCCCGGTTCGAAGCCGCGTGCCACCTGGGCCGACTCGCGCGCCTGGTCGAGCGCCGCCATGCGGTCGAGCAGGCTGGCCTTGCGCTCGGTGATCTCCGGCAGCTGCGCGAAGAGGCCCTGGGTCATGGCCTCGGTTTCCTGCGCAAGCACCGAGAGAAATTCCTCGATGCAGTTCTTTTCGGCCAACAGGTGGACCAACATGGTGGGTTACAGCTTCGCGTTGTCGTCGAGCAGCTCGCGCACGCTGGCCAGCAGGCCGCGGGCGATCCGCTCGGGGTGAACTTCATAGCGGCCGGCCCGGATGTCTTCCCGGATCGCGGCCACGCGTGCGGCGTCGAAGTCGGCGTTGGGGGCATCGGGCAGCGAGCGAACCTGTCCCGACGAGAGCTGCACGACGTCCTTGCCGCCCGGAACAGCGTCGGCGCCGCCGGCCGGCGTCGAGGGCGCGCCCTTGTTCGCGCGGGTGAGCGGGGTGGCCGAAGGGGTGGATGGATCGATTTTCAAGATGATTCCTCAGAGGGCTGCCTGGTGTATCGGCAGTCCGGCCCGAAACTTTAGGGCCTGGGCCGGAAATTCCACTATTGCGGCAGCCGGAGCTGTCCTTCCTCGTCCGCGACGCCACTGACGATCCGGCCGTCCAGCGTCCGTGCGCGGATGTTTCCCCCGGCGCCGGCACTCGCCAGCGCGCGCGCCTCGGTGCTCACCGAATAGCCCGGGCCCTCGGCCACGACCTTGACGGTCTGGCCCTGCTGGATCACCGTCACGCCGCGCACCTGTTCGCGCCGCAGCGGCGCGCCGGCCGCAATGCGGTTGGCGGCCACCACGCCCTGGAGTTCGGCTGCATCGGTCAGCAACGAGCGCGGCAGGGCCGTGAGATCGCCCTCGCGCGCAGCAAGGTCGCCCGCACCGAAGGCCTGGCCCGCATCGATGTTGCGCATGGCCACGAAGTAACGCCCTTCGACGGCGACACGGGCGCGCACGTAGCGCGTCCAGGGCTTCTGCTCCGAATGGCAGCGCAGGCCGACCGAGACCCGACCCCAGGGCCTGGCGCCGCGCGGCAGGAAGGCCTCGAGCGCATCGCAGGGCGGCAGTGCGCCCGAGGCCGGGGCATCCACGCTGATGGAGACCTTGCCGGGCAGCCCTGCGCTCTGGGCGAGCAGCAGCGTGTCCACGGCCACGCGCGCATCGCCCTCGAGCTGCGGCGCCGCGGCGCAGGCCGACGCCGTGCCGAGCCCCGCCGCCAGTGCGGCAAGCAGGCATCGCAGGAAACGCAGTCTGTAGAGGTTCATGGCAGTCATCGGTGAGCGCAATTCTAGAAAGATGCCCCCGATCCGAAGATGCGAAGTGCACGCCAAATGCCCCTTTGTTCGGGCCATTGCGAACGCAGTGCATGCATAGACTCGCTCTCCATCTGTCGCCACGCCCAGCCGGGATGCGACGCCTCGAACGGATGGAAAACATGATCGACAAGCTGGATGCGGCGCTTCGCTTCAACCGCGAAGCACTCAACCTCAGGGCGCAGCGCCAGGAAGTGTTGGCCGCCAACATCGCCCACGCCGACACGCCCAACTACAAGGCACGCGACTTCGATTTCGCGGGCCGCCTCTCGCAGGCGATCACGCAGGGCCGCGCAGCGGGCGCCGTGCCGATGGCCACCACCTCGGCGCGCCACATGCAGGCCACGGCCGCGTCGGCGATCCCCGAGGGCGACCTGCTCTACCGCGTCCCGAGCCAGGCGAGCATCGACGGCAACACCGTCGAGATGGATGCCGAGCGCATCAACTTCGCCGACAACGCGCTGCGCTACGAAGCCAACCTCACGGTGGTCAGCGCCAAGATCAAGTCGCTGCTTGCCGCCGCGCAATAACCAAGAACAGCACGACAGGAGCAAGCAGCATGCCCCATCCCAGCGCATCCATGAACATCTTCGGCGTGGCGGGTTCCGCCATGGCCGCGCAGTCGCAGCGCATGAACGTGACCGCGAGCAACCTCGCCAACGCCGAGAGCGTGGCCGGTCCCGACGGCAAGCCCTACCGCGCCAAGCAGGTCGTCTTCGAAGTGGCGCCCTCGGGCCAGCAGGACATCGGCGGCGTCAGGGTCGCGGGCGTGGTGGAGGACAGCTCGCCTTTCAAGATGGTCTTCGACCCCAAGAACCCCCACGCCGACGCCAAGGGCTACGTGGCCATGCCCAACGTCAACGTGGTCGAGGAGATGACCAACATGATCTCCGCCTCGCGCAGCTACCAGGCCAACGTCGAGGTGCTCAACACCGCCAAGACCCTGATGGTCAAGACGTTGAGCATCGGCCAGTAACCCCTTCGCCTCTCCACGAACAACCTCCATGGCCATCACCGACACCTCCTCCATCTCCGGGCTCAATGCAGCCACCGCGGCGCCCACCGCAGGCAACGTCTCGGAAGCGGGCAGCGAACAGCGCTTTCTGAAGCTGCTCGTCACGCAGCTCAACAACCAGGACCCGCTCAACCCGATGGAGAACGCGGAGCTCACCTCGCAGCTCGCGCAGATGAGCACCGTGAGCGGCATCGAGCGCCTCAACGCCACGCTCAGCGGCCTGGTCAACCAGACCGGCACCAACCAGGTGCTGCAGGCGGCCTCGCTCATTGGCTACAACGTGCTGTCGCCCGGCAGCACCATCTCCACCGCCGAGCCGAAGGCGGGCGAGGCGCCCGCGGCCGTGCCCTTTGCGGTGCAGCTCGCAGACACCGCCGGCGACGTCGAGGTGAAGATCGTCGACGGCGCCGGCCGCACGGTGCGCACGCTTTCGCTCGGCACCATGGCCGAAGGCGTCAATGCGGTGAGCTGGGACGGCCTGGCCGACGACGGCAGCGCAGCGCCCGCCGGCAACTACAGCTTCACGGTCGCGGCCGACAACAACGGCGCGAAGGTGGATGCCACCGCGCTCGTGTTCTCGCAGGTGGCCGCGGTCAAGCAGGGCGCGAACGGCGTCACGCTCGAACTGATGACCGGCCAGAGCATCACGCTGGCCGACGTGCGCATGTTCCTCTGAGCACCCGCGCCACACCACTTCTTCATCTTCTTCTTCTCATCGCTTTTCAACGTACCGAAACAAGGATTCGATCATGGGCTTCACCCAAGGCATCAGCGGACTCTCCGCGGCAGCCGCCAACCTCGACGTCATCGGCAACAACATCGCCAACTCCAACACCATCGGCTTCAAGTCGGGCTCGGCGAGCTTCCAGGACGTGTATGCAGGCTCGCGCGTCGGCCTGGGCGTGGCCGTTTCGGGCATCGTGCAGAACTTCACCCAGGGTTCGGTGCAGACCAGCAGCCGGCCGCTCGACGTCGCGATCCTCAACGGTGACGGCTTCTTCCGCCTGAGCAGCCCGAGCGGCGAGGTGATGTATTCGCGCAATGGCCAGTTCACGCGCGACAAGGACGGCTTCATCGTCAACGGCGGTGGCCTGCGCCTGACCGGCTACGGTGTCTCGGCGACCGGTGGCCTCGACGGCGGCACGCCGGCACCGCTGCAGGTGCAGACCACCGCGATGAACCCGAAGCCGACCTCGGCCATCCAGGCGGCCTTCAACGTCGACGCGCGCAGCACCACGCCGGCCAAGACCCCGTTCGCGCCCACCGATTCGGACACCTTCAACTACTCGAACGCGCTGGGCCCGATCTTCGACTCGCTCGGCAATCCGCACGAGCTGGGCGTGTACTTCGTGAAGACCGGCGCCAATGCATGGGACGTGTTCGCGGCAGCCGACGGCGCCGCGCTCAACGGCGGCGCGCCGGTGTCGACCATGACCTTCGACACCAACGGCAACCTGCTCACGCCGGCCAACGGCGCGATCACGTTGCCGGGGATGGACTTCGCCAACGGCTCGGCACTGGTGAACGCCACTGTCGACCTGTCGGGCACCACGCAGTTCGGCAACGTCAACGAGATCAAGACGCTCAAGCAGGACGGCTACACCTCGGGCACGCTGACCTCGTTCTCTATCAACCCCGACGGCACCATCACCGGCAAGTTCTCCAACGAGCAGACCACGCTGATGGGTCAGGTCGTGCTGAGCTCGTTCGCCAATCCCAACGGGCTGGAGCCGATGGGCGAAAACGTCTGGGCCGAGACGCTGGCTTCGGGCCAGCCGCTCACCGGCACGCCGGGCGCGGGCACCAAGCAGGGCTCGCTGGCCTCGGGCGCGCTCGAGGCCTCGAACGTCGACCTGACCTCCGAGCTCGTGAACCTCATCGTCGCGCAGCGCAGCTACCAGGCCAACGCGCAGACCGTGAAGACGCAGGATCAGGTCGTGCAGACGCTGATCAACATCCGCTGAGCCGCCCATGGACCGCATGCTGTACGTCGCCATGAGCGGCGCCAAGCAGGCCATGGAGCAGCAGGCCTCGGTCGCCAACAACATGGCGAACGCCTCCACGCCCGGGTTCCGCGCGCAGATCAACAGCTTTCGCGCCGTGCCGGTCACCGGTGCCGAGGCGACGACGCGCGCCTACGTGGTCGCCACCACGCCGGGCGCCGACTTCAGCCACGGCCCGCTGACCGAAACCGGCCGCCCGCTCGACGTGGCGGTGCACGGCGACGGCTGGCTCGTGGTGCAGACGCCCGACGGCGGCGAAGCCTACACGCGTGTAGGAAACCTGCAGGTCGATGCCGAAGGCCAGCTCACCACCATGGGCTCGCTGCCGGTGGCCGGCGATGCCGGGCCGCTCGCGGTGCCGCCGGGCGCCGCCGTGACCATTGCCGCCAACGGGCTCGTCACCGCGCGCGGCGCGGGCGATCCGGCGATCGGCGTGGCCGAGGTGGGCCGCCTGAAGCTGGTCAATCCGCCCACGGCCGACCTGGTGCGCGGTGAAGACGGACTGTTCCGCATGCGCGAGGGCCTTCCGCCCGCCGAGGCCGACGAGGCCGTGACCGTGACCACCGGCGCCGTCGAGGGCAGCAACGTCAACGGCGTCGAGGCCATGGTGGCCATGATCGCCAACGCCCGCAGCTTCGAGATGCAGATGAAGTCGATGCGCAGCGCGGACGAGAACGCGCAGTCGGCCAACAAGCTGCTGGCGTACGGCTGAGCCGGCTGAATCGCCACATTCCCCTGACTCTCCAACAAGGAAATCCCCATCATGATGCGCTCGCTCTACATCGCGAAGACCGGTCTCGATGCTCAGCAGACCCAACTCGACGTGGTGTCGAACAACCTCGCCAACGTCGGCACCACGGGCTTCAAGCGAAGCCGTGCCGTGTTCGAGGACCTGATGTACCAGAACCTGCGCCAGGTCGGCGGCCAGACCTCGGACCAGACCCGGCTGCCTTCGGGCCTCCAGGTGGGCACCGGCGTGCACGTGGTCGCGACCGAGCGCATCCATTCGCAGGGCAACCTGACGAAGACGGACAAGCCCACCGACGTCGCCATCAACGGCGGCGGCTTCTTCCAGGTGCTGATGCCCGACGGCAGCACCGCCTACACGCGCGACGGCTCGTTCCAGACCGACCGCGACGGCCAGCTCGTCACCGCGAGCGGTTTTCCGGTGCAGCCGGCCATCGCGCTGCCGGCCAACACCACCAGCATCACGGTCGGCCGCGACGGCATCGTCTCGATCACCCAGGCCGGGCAGACCAACACGGTGCAGGTCGGCCAGCTCCAGCTCGCCACCTTCCTGAACCCGACCGGCCTGCAGAGCAAGGGCGAGAACCTCTATGCCGAGACCGATGCCTCCGGCGCCCCCAACCAGGTGAATCCGGGCGTCGACGGCGCGGGCCTGCTGAGCCAGGGCTACGTCGAGGCCTCGAACGTCAACGTGGTCGAGGAGCTGGTGAACATGATCGCCACGCAGCGCGCCTACGAGATCAACAGCAAGGCGGTCCAGGCTTCGGACCAGATGCTGCAGCGCCTGGCCCAGTTATGACATCGCTGCGTTCGTGGATGCTGCTGGCCGCGTTGGCGGTCACGGGCTGCGCGCAGGTCCCGCGCGAGCCGCTCGTGCACCAGCCGATGACCGCGCGCGCCGACAGCATCATGGCCGCGGCGCCGCGGCCCGCGAACGGTGCGATCTTCCAGCATGGTCCCGGCGGCGGCGCGCTGTTCGAGGACCGCCGGCCGCGCAATGTCGGCGACATCCTGACCGTCGTCATCAGCGAGAGGGTCAACGCCAGCAAGAACTCGGGTGCCTCGTCGAGCCGCACCGGCAGCCTGGTCGCCGAATTCGCCGGCGGCATTCCCAAGCTGATCGGCTCGCTGCTCGACGGGCAGGACGCCAAGCTCTCGGGCGGCAACACGCTGGCCGCCAAGGGCAATGCCAATGCCAACAACACCTTCAACGGCGTGATCACGGTCACGGTGGTGGACGTGATGCGCAACGGCAATCTGCTCGTGAGCGGCGAAAAGCAGATGGGCATCAACCAGGGCACCGAGTTCATTCGCTTCTCGGGCGTGGTCAACCCGCGCACCGTCTCGGGCAACAACACCGTTCCGTCCACGCTCGTGGCCGACGCACGCATCGAATACACGGCCAAGGGCTACATCGACGAGGCCCAGCACATGGGCTGGATGCAGCGCTTCTTCCTCAACGTGATGCCTTTCTGATGGCGCATCGCGCCGGCAGAAGCAGAGATACCACCATGCAAACCACCCGCACACTGCGTTCGATCATCGGCCTGGCGGCGCTCTGCGCCGTCGCCTGGGGCGCTCCCGCCAACGCCGAGCGGCTCAAGGAACTCGCGAGCATCCAGGGCGTGCGCGACAACCCGTTGATCGGCTACGGCCTGATGGTGGGTCTCGACGGCACCGGCGACCAGACCATGCAAACGCCGTTCACCACGCAGAGCCTGAACAACATGCTGCAGCAGCTCGGCATCACGATCCCGCAGGGCGTGAACATGCAGCTCAAGAACGTGGCGGCGGTCATGGTCACGGCCACGCTGCCTTCGTTCGCGCGGCCGGGCCAGAACATCGACGTGACGGTCTCGTCGATGGGCAATGCCAAGAGCCTGCGCGGCGGCACGCTGCTGATGACGCCACTCAAGGGCGCCGATGGCCAGGTGTATGCGATCGCGCAGGGCAACATGGTGGTGGGCGGTGCCGGCGCTTCGGCCAACGGCAGCAAGGCCCAGATCAATCAGCTCGGCTCGGGCCGCATCCCGGCCGGCGCGCTGGTCGAGCGCAGCGTCGAGGCGCAGGTCGGCGGCGAGAACACCTTCACGCTCGAACTCAACCAGTCCGACTTCGGCACCGCGCAGCGCGCGGTCGATGCGATCAACCGCCAGTTCGGGCCCGGCATCGCGCAGGCGCTCGATGCGCGCGTGATCCAGGTGCAGGCGCCGGCGACAAACGAGCGCGTGGGCTTCCTTGCGCGACTCGAGAGCCTCGAGGTCACGCCCACGCAGGCCGTGGCGCGCGTGGTGGTCAATGCGCGCACCGGCTCGGTGGTCATGAACCAGGCGGTGCGGGTGAACGACTGCGCCGTGGCGCACGGCAACCTGTCGGTGGTGATCAACACCGAGCCGGTGGTCAGCCAGCCGAATGCATTCGCCGGCGGCCAGACCGTGGTCGGGCAGACCTCGCAGATCTCCATCAACCAGGGCGGCGGCGCACTGCAGATGGTGCGCGGCGGCGCTTCGCTGGCCGACGTGATCAAGGGCCTGAACAGCCTGGGCGCCAATCCGCAGGACCTGGTGTCGATCCTCCAGGCCATGAAGTCCGCGGGCGCACTGCGCGCGGAACTCGAGATCATCTGACGGAACGCGGCATGGCGATCTCGCAAAGCAGCGGCACCAGCGGCGGCGGCCTGCTGGACCAGCGTCTCGCGCTCGATGTCCAGAGCATCGATGCGCTGCGCAACACGGTGCGCAACTCGCCCGACGAGGGCGTGAAGCAGGTCTCGCGCCAGTTCGAGGCGCTGTTCATGAACATGGTGCTCAAGAGCATGCGCGAGGCCACGCCCTCGAGCGGCCTGTTCGAGAGCCGCGACGAGAAAATCTATCTGTCGATGCTCGACCAGCAGCTGGCGCAGAACCTCTCGGGGCGCGGCGTGGGGCTGGCCGAGGCGATGCTCGCGCAGCTGAGCCGCGGCGCGGCCGAAGCCGATCCCGGCGGCGGCGGCACCGGTGTCGAGGGCATGCCGTTCTCCTTGCAGGCGGCCCCGGCGGTGGCGCGCCGGACCGACATGCCCATCGCGGCGCATTCGGGCATTCCGCTCGGCTCGGCGCCGCCTTCGGCCGCGCCCTCACGTACCGCGGCGCCCGTCGCGGACCTCGGCATCTACCAGCGCAACAGCGAGCGGCTCTCGCCCGCCGCCGAGGGATCGTTGCAGGGCAAGGTCGACAGCTTCGTGCAGCGCATGGGTTCGTCGGCGCAGGTGGCCAGCGCCGCGAGCGGCGTGCCTGCGCCGCTCATCCTCGCGCAGGCCGCGCTCGAGTCGGGCTGGGGCAAGCGCGAGATCCGGGCCGACGACGGCACGCAGAGCTTCAACCTGTTCGGCATCAAGGCCGACCGCAGCTGGAAGGGCCCGGTGGTGGAAACCACCACCACCGAATACATCGACGGCGAGCCGCAACGCGTGCGCGCGAAGTTCAGGGCCTACGGCTCCTACGACGAGGCCTTCACCGATTACGCGCGCTTCATCACGCGCAACCCGCGCTACGCCGGCGTGCTCGCCGCGGAGACGCCGGCCGAAGCGGCGCACGGCCTGCAGAAGGCCGGCTACGCCACCGATCCGCACTACGGGCAGAAGCTCGTTCGCATCATGCAGAAATTCAGCTGAAGGAAGAAACGACATGGCAGACACACCCACCTCTTTGCAACACCGCGGCCCCTCGGCACCCGCCGCCGCGAGCCGCCTGGAGGTCGTGACCTTCACGCTCGGCCAGGAGGAATACGGCATCGACATCCAGAAGGTGCAGGAGCTTCGCGGCTACGACGCGGTGACG
>NZ_JBDGIV010000016.1:0-109701 GCF_057657255.1 Variovorax sp. Soil_C_19
CCAATGAAAAATGCCCTCCAGACAACGCCTGGAGGGCACTTCTCGCGGACTCAACGCCGACTATTTACACAGACTGCCTGTGGCCGGCTTTTTTCATGGGCGCAGCGAACGAACCGGCGCGGAATCAGAACGGCAGCTTGCCGCCACCTCCGCCCATGCCGGGCATCCCGCCCATGCCCTTCATGCCGCCCATCTTCTTCATCATCTTCATGAGGCCGCCGCCCTTCATTTTCTTCATCATGCCCTGCATCTGCTCGAACTCGTTGAGCAGGCGGTTCACTTCCTGAACCTGCACGCCCGCGCCGGCCGCGATGCGGCGCTTGCGCGTGGCCTTGAGCAGTTCGGGCTTGCGGCGCTCCAGCGGCGTCATGCTCTGGATGATGCCTTCCTTGCGGCGGATGTCGCGCTCGGCGCGGGTCATGTCGGCCTCGCTGGCCTTGGCGGCCATCTGCTGCGGCAGCTTGTCCATCAGGCTGGAGAGGCCGCCCATCTGCTTCATCTGCTGGAGCTGGCCCAGAAAGTCGTTCAGGTCGAAGCCCGCGCCGCTCTTGACCTTGGCCGCGAGCTTCTGCGCCGCCGCCACGTCGACGCCGGCCGTGACCTGCTCGACCAGCGCCACGATGTCGCCCATGCCGAGGATGCGCCCCGCATGGCGCTCGGCGTCGAACACCTCGAGGCCGTCGATCTTCTCGCTGGTGCCGGCAAACTTGATCGGCACGCCCGTGACCTGGCGCACCGACAGCGCCGCGCCACCGCGGGAGTCACCGTCGGTCTTGGTCAGGATGATGCCGGTGAGCGGCAGCGCCTCCTTGAAGGCCTTGGCGGTGTTGATCGCGTCCTGGCCCTGCATGGCGTCGACCACGAAGAGCGTCTCGACCGGGTCGAGCGCGCCGTGCAGCTGCTGGATCTCGTTCATCAGCACTTCGTCGATCGCAAGGCGGCCGGCCGTGTCGACCAGCAGCACGTCGAAGAAATGCCGCTTGGCATGGTCGAGCGCCGCGCGGGCGATGTCGAGCGGCTTCTGCTCGGGCGTGCTTGGGAACCATTCCGCGCCCGCCTGCTTCGTCACCATCTTGAGCTGCTCGATGGCGGCCGGCCGGTAGACGTCGCCCGACACGGTGAGCACCTTCTTCTTGCGCTTCTCGATCAGGTGCTTCGCGAGCTTGGCGGTGGTGGTGGTCTTGCCGGCGCCCTGCAGGCCCGCCATGAGGATCACCGCGGGCGGCTGGGCCACGAGGTTGATGTCGGAGATGCCCTCGCCCATGGTGGCGGCGAGTTCGCGGTTGACGATGCCGACCAGGGCCTGGCCGGGCTTGAGCGAGCCCAGCACCTCCTGGCCGAGCGCCTTGTCCTTCACGCGGGCGACGAAATCCCGCACCACCGGCAGCGCCACGTCGGCTTCGAGCAGCGCCATGCGCACCTCGCGCAGCATGTCCTGCACGTTGCTTTCGGTGATGCGCGCCTGGCCGCTCATCGTCTTGACGAGGCGGGAGAATTTTTCGGTGAGGGCGGTGGCCATGAGCGGGATGCCTTGTTGCCCGCTGCGGCGGGCATTGGGAAGTCGTGAACTGGATCGGCCGCGTTGGCGCTGCGGTACGCAGCGTGCAAGCCGGGGGGAGATAAACTCCAGCCATGATTTTAGCGATCCCCTCCCCACTCGCCGTGGCGCTGGGCATCGCCACTGCGGCGGCCTATGGTTCTGCCGCCGCCGCGGGTGCCCGGCTGAGCCGCCGCGGCACGCAATGGGCGCTCGGCCTCGCCTGGCTGCTGCACGCCGCCGTGCTGGGCTACGGACTGGTCGGCAGCGAGCCGCGCTTCGGCTTCGCGCCGGCGCTCTCCGTCACCGCCTGGCTGGTGCTCACCGTCTATGCGGTCGAAAGCAGCATGTACCCGCAGCTCAAGGTGCGGCGCGCGCTGGCCTGGCTGGGCGCGGCCGCCGTGCTCCTGGCGGTGCTGTTCCCGGGCACGCCGCTGCATGTCGCCGCTTCGCCGTGGCTGCCGCTGCACCTCGCGCTCGGCATCGCCTCGTACGGCCTGTTCGGCGCCGCCGTGGTCCATGCGTGGCTGATCACGCGCGCCGAAAAGCAGATTCGGCTGGCCGCCGAGCCACAGGGCGGGGTGCCGCTGCTCACGCTCGAACGGCTGACCTTCCGCTTCGTCGCGGCCGGCTTCGTGCTGCTGTCGGCGACGCTGCTCGCGGGCCTGCTGTTCAGCGAAACGCTCTACGGCGCCGCCGTGCGCGGCTGGAAATGGGACCACAAGACCGTGTTCTCGGTGCTCGCCTGGCTCAGCTTCGCGGTGCTGCTCGGCGGGCGCGCACGCTTCGGCTGGCGCGGGCGAACCGCGCGGCGCGTGCTGTATGCGGGCACGGCGCTGCTGCTGCTGGCCTACGTGGGTTCGCGCTTCGTGCTCGAAGTGGTTCTGGCGCGCGGCACGGCATGAAGTACCTGCTCGTTTTCGCGGTGATCGCGGTGGCGATCTGGCTCTGGCGCAAGAACCGCCGCGAGGAAATGCGCGACACCCGGCGCGAGCAGGCGGCGCGCGCCAAACGGCCCGGCGCCGCGCCGGCCACCCCGAAAGCCATGCTGCGCTGCGCCCACTGCGGCCTGCACCTGCCGGCCGCGGACGCCATCGGCGGCACGGGCGAGGCGGCCTACTGCAGCGCCGCGCACCGCCAGGCCGCCGAGCGCGGCTGAAGGTGCGCCCATGAGCGCAGCGCCGGGCCGCCCCAAGCAAGCTCGCTCCCGCCTGGCGGGAAAGCGCGCAGCGCGAAGGGTGCACCAGTGACCGCAGCGCCGAGGCCGCGAGGCGAGCCCGTCACCGATTGGGGCGGGCTCGAAATACAGCATAGCCAGAGCGCCGCGCTGCTGCGGCTCTGGCGCGGCTTCATGGCGGCGCGCTGCTTCGTGGCGGTGGTGCTGGTGCTGCTGCAGGGGGTGGCTCTCGCGCTCGGCCAGGCGATGCAGCCGCTGGCCGTGGCCCTGTCGGCGGGCTACCTCGTCGTCACCTGGGTCAGCGCACGCTACGTCCGCTTCACCCCGCCGATCCGCGCCTTCGCGGCGGTGTGGTTCCTCACGATCGGCATCGACCTCGGCACCTTCACCGCGCTCCAGGTTCTGCAGGGCGGCAACATCAACTACACGCCGCTGTTCGCGCTGCCGGTGCTCATGAGCGCCGTGCTCGGAACCGTCACCGTGGGCCTGGGCACCACCTCCGCCGTCACGCTGCTGCTGCTGGCCGACGCGGGCTGGCACTGGCTGCAGGAGCCCGGCGACCCATCGAACCGCTTCGTGCAGGCGGCGCTCACCGGCACCGGCCTGTTCGTGGTGGCGCTGCTCGCCCACGAGCTGGCGCGCCGCCTGGCGCGCGAAGAAGCGACGGCCCAGCGCAACCGCAGCAGTGCGCAGATGCAGGCGCAGGTCAACGACCTCGTGATCGAGACGCTCAGCGAGGGCGTGCTGGTGATCGACGCCGAAGGCCTGGTGCATGCGGCCAACCCGGCGGCCGACGCGATCCTCGGCCAGGGCCTGGCCAAGCTCGGGCTGCCGTTCGCGCTGCACGCCCAGCCCGCCTGGCATGCGCTCGCGGCGCTCGCACGCCAGACCTTCGCGCGGCGCGCACCGCAGAGCGAAGAGATCCCGGTGGCGCAGGCGCGCGGCGCCGCGCGCGAGGTGCGCGTGCGCACGCGGCTCACGCCGACGAGCGACCGGCGCGTCGAAAGCCTCTGCGTGATGTTCCTGCAGGACCTGCGCGAACTCGAGGCACGCATCCGCACCGAGAAGCTGGCTGCGATGGGCCGCATGTCGGCGGCCGTGGCCCACGAGATCCGCAATCCGCTGGCCGCGATCACCCAGGCCAGCGCGCTGCTCAACGAAGACCTGACCGATCCCGCCCACCGCAAGCTGACGAGCATGGTGCAGCACAACGCGCAGCGGCTCGCGCGCATCGTGGACGACGTGCTCGACGTATCACGGGCGCGCCAGCAGCGCGTGCTTTCGCTCGGCGAGCAGGTGGTGCTCGATCCCGCGGTGCGCGCGCTGGCCGAGGAATGGGTGCGCCAGACGCAGCGCCAGGGCGTGCAGATCGCGCTCGACGCCGGCGAGAGCGAAGTGCGCTTCGACGTCGAGCACCTGCGCCGCCTGCTCGTGAACCTGCTCGACAACGCCGCACGCTACGC
Organism: Variovorax sp. Soil_C_19; assembly: GCF_057657255.1. Taxonomy (NCBI): domain Bacteria; kingdom Pseudomonadati; phylum Pseudomonadota; class Betaproteobacteria; order Burkholderiales; family Comamonadaceae; genus Variovorax; species Variovorax sp. Soil_C_19. The sequence goes on from NZ_JBDGIV010000016.1 coordinate 4,178, forward strand.
CGGCAGCAGCGACGGCTCGATCCAGGTGGTCACCACCCTTCAGCGCGGCGGCGCCGGGCTGCCGACCCTGCTGGTGTGGAGCGACGGCGCGCCGCTCGAGCCCGCGGTGCAGCGCCACCTGTTCGAGCCCTTCTTTTCTTCCGAGAGCCGCTCGAGCGGGCTTGGCCTCTTTCTGTGCCGCGAGCTGTGCCGGCGCCACGGCGCGACCATCGGCTACGAGCGCCGCTCGCTCGTCGCGGGCGGCCCGGAGGGCAACGAATTCTTCGTGCGGTTCGCGCCGAGCGAAAACCGGCTGACACAATAGCGCCGTGAGCACGACCCCTTCTTCCGCGCAGCGTCCGGGCAACATCCTGGTCATCGACGACGAGCCCGACCTGCGCACGCTCTATGAACTGACCTTGCTGCGCGAGGGCTACCGCGTCGAGGCGGCCGGCAGCGTCTCCGAAGCCTGGCAGCACCTCGAGGCCGCGCAGTTCGACGCGGTGATCACCGACATGCGGCTGCCCGACGGGCAGGGCATGGAGATCATCCAGCGCATCCAGAAGAACCACCGCAGCGAGCGCTGCGTGGTGATGACGGCCTATGGCTCCGCAGAGAACGCGGTCGAGGCGCTCAAGGCCGGCGCCTTCGACTACCTGACCAAGCCGGTCGACCTCAAGCAGTTCCGAGCGGTGGTCGCCTCCGCCGTGCAGGCGCAGCAGGCCACGCCGGCCAGGGCGGCGCCGATTGCGCCCGCAGGCTTCGGCGAGCGGGCCGACGTGCCAGCCATTCCGGTGAACGGCGCCGCGGCGCTCGATCGGCTGGTCGGCGATTCCGAGCCGATGCGGCGCGTGAAGTCGCGCATCGCCAAGGTGGCGCGCGGCATGGCGCCAGTGCTGGTGCGCGGCGAATCGGGCACCGGCAAGGAGCTCGTGGCGCGCGCGGTGCACGCCTGCAGCCAGCGCAGCGACGGGCCCTTCGTGGCGGTCAATTGCGGCGCCATTCCCGAGAACCTGCTCGAGGCCGAATTCTTCGGCGCCCGCAAGGGCTCGTACACCGGCTCGTCGCAGGACCGCGACGGCTACTTCCAGGCCGCCCGCGGCGGCACGCTGTTCCTCGACGAGATCGGCGACCTGCCGCTCGCAATGCAGTCCAAGCTGCTGCGCGCGATCCAGGAGCGCAGCGTGCGCTCGATCGGCTCCACGCAGGAAGATGCGGTCGACGTCCGCATCGTCAGCGCCACGCACAAGGATCTGCATGCCGAGGTGCAGGCCGGGCGCTTCCGCCAGGACCTGTTCTACCGGCTCAATGTCATCGAGATCGCCGTGCCCGCGCTGCGCGAACGGCGCGAAGACCTGCCGGCGCTGTGCAAGGCGCTGCTCGCGCGCATCGCGCACGACGGCGGGCTGCCGGTGCCGCACCTCTCGGACGAACTGCTGCGCCGGCTCGCGCAGCATCCGCTTGCGGGCAACGTGCGCGAACTCGAGAACCTGCTGCACCGGGCGGTGGCGCTCAACGACGGCGACGAGCTGCATCTCGACCTGATGGGGCCGGGCCATGCGCCGGCGGAGGCAGTCGCGGCCACACCTGCCACGCCTTCCGTGGCGGCGCCCGAACAACCCGACGAGCAGACGCGCCCTGCGCCGGCGCCAATCGCCCAGCCCCGGCCGGCGCCGCCGCCCCTGCCCTCCGACCTGCAGGCCTACCTCGACCAGCAGGAGCGCGAAATCCTCGTGCGTGCGCTGCACGAGAGCGGCTTCAACCGCACCGCGGCGGCCGCACGGCTCGGCATGAGCCTGCGCCAGATCCGCTACCGCATCGCGCGGCTCGGCATCACCACGCCGAGCGGCGACGAAAGCGCCGCGAACCATGTCGACGACTGAAACGCAGGACGGCGCCGCCGCGCAGCAGCGCCTCTGGGAGGCCGGCTGGTACCGCTTCGCGCGGATGCTGCGCTCGCCGAACTTCGGGCCGCGGCCCGCGGGCGCGCAGACCGACCTCGTCGTGCTGCATTCGATCAGCCTGCCGCCGGGCGAGTACGGCGGCGAGGCCGTGCAGCAGCTCTTTGCGAACCAGCTCGACTGGGACGCGCACCCGTATTTCCAGTCGATCCGCGGGCTCGAGGTGTCGTCGCATTTCTATGTGCGGCGCAACGGCGAGCTCTGGCAGTTCGTGAGCTGCGACGACCGCGCCTGGCACGCCGGCGTGTCGACCTGGCGCGGGCGCGCCAACTGCAACGACGACTCGATCGGCATCGAGCTCGAAGGCCTCGAGGGCCAAGCGTTCGAAGAAGCCCAGTACGAAACGCTGGCCGGCCTCTGCGCCGCGATCGCACAGCAGTTTCCGATCGCGCACATCGCCGGCCACGAGCACATCGCGCCTGGCCGCAAACACGACCCGGGCGCGGGCTTCGACTGGCCGTTGTTGCGCGGTTGGCTCGGCTGGCCTGCAAAAATGTTCCCCGCGCAGGTGATGGGTCGCTAATTTTTTCAATCACGTCGCGCAACGCGATGCGCCCCGCGCGCCGCCGGACTGGGACAATATTGCAAACGCCGCATGCAGCAACCATGCGCCCTGCAAGCCCAAATCGGCCTGCAGGCCCCGTTCCACGCGGGTTGCGACACCATGAACCAATGTTCATGGGGCACAAATGGCCGTGTCACCGTGCGAGCCAAAAAACGACCCGCATGTATCCGATGGAAAACGCTACATCTAGTGGGTTGTAGCCCCCTCACACCCCAGATATAGTGTGTTCCGTCCAGCCACCTGCCCCGGCGCAATGCCCGGCCCAGACGCTGCCACCCAACAAGAATTGCCAACCGAGAGGAAGCGAATGCAAACATCCCTGAACACCCCATCGACTCCGCGCGCCGTTCCTTCCACGCCGTCGCAGCAGCCGCAAGACACGGCCGGCTCGCCGACGAGCCAGAGCCTCGCGCACTACCAGATCATTCGCCGCAACGGCGCCGTGGTGCCCTTCGAGCCGAACAAGATCGCGATCGCGATGATGAAGGCCTTCCTGGCGGTGCACGGCACCCAGGGCGCGGCCTCGGCGAGCGTGCGCGAAACGGTGGACACGCTCACGCAGGGCGTGATCCGCGCCATGGTGCGCTCGCGCCCGGGCGGCGGCACCTTCCACATCGAGGACGTGCAGGACCAGGTCGAGCTCGGCCTGATGCGCGGCGGCCACCACGAGATCGCGCGGGCCTACGTGCTCTACCGCGAGCGCCGCACGCAAGAGCGCTCCAAGCAAGGCGAACAGGAAGCCCCCGCCGCACCGACGCTGCACGTGCTGGACAACGGCGAGCGCGTTGCGCTCGACCTGAACGAGCTCAAGGGCCTGATCGAATCGGCCTGCGAAAACCTGGGCGACAGCATCACGGCCCAGCCGATCGTCGCCGAGACGATGCGCAACCTGTACGACGGCGTGCCGCTCGACGAGGTCTACAAGGCCTCGATCCTGGCCGCCCGCACGCTGATCGAGAAGGACCCCGACTACACCTTCGCGACCGCCCGCCTGCTGCTGCACACGATCTTCAAGGAAATCATCGGCCGCGAAGTCATGCCCGCCGAGCGCGCGCAGACCTACGCCGACTACTTCCCGCAGTTCATCAAGAAGGGCGTCGAGAACGAACTGCTCGACGAGAAGCTGCTCCAGTACGACCTGCCCCGCCTGGGCGCGGCGCTCAAGGCCGAGCGCGACAACCAGTTCGACTACCTCGGCCTGCAGACCCTGTACGACCGCTACTTCCTGCACGTGCGCAAGAGCCGCATCGAGCTGCCGCAGGCCTTCTTCATGCGCGTGGCCATGGGCCTCTCGCTCGGCGAAATCGACCGCGAAGCCCGCGCCATCGAGTTCTACGAAGTGCTGTCGTCGTTCGACTTCATGTCGAGCACGCCCACCCTCTTCAATGCCGGCACGCTGCGCTCGCAGCTGTCGAGCTGCTACCTGACGACCGTGCCCGACGACCTCGACGGCATCTACGAGTCGATCAAGGAAAACGCCCTGCTCTCGAAGTTCGCGGGCGGCCTGGGCAACGACTGGACCCGCGTGCGCGCGCTCGGCAGCCACATCAAGGGCACCAACGGCGAATCGCAGGGCGTGGTTCCCTTCCTCAAGGTGGTGAACGACACGGCCGTGGCCGTGAACCAGGGCGGCAAGCGCAAGGGCGCCGTCTGCACGTACCTCGAAACCTGGCACCTCGACATCGAGGAGTTCCTGGAGCTGCGCAAGAACACCGGCGACGACCGCCGCCGCACGCACGACATGAACACCGCCAACTGGATTCCCGACCTGTTCATGCGCCGCGTGATGGAAAAGGGCACCTGGACGCTGTTCTCGCCTTCCAACGTACCCGACCTGCACGACCTGTTCGGTGCCGCTTTCGAGAAGGCGTATGTCGCCTACGAAGAAAAAGCCGCGCGCGGCGAGATCAAGCCCTCGCGCACCATCCAGGCCTCCGACCTGTGGCGCAAGATGCTCACGATGCTGTTCGAGACCGGCCATCCCTGGATCACGTTCAAGGACGCCTGCAATGTTCGCTCGCCGCAGCAGCACGCCGGCGTGGTGCACTCGTCGAACCTGTGCACCGAGATCACGCTGAACACCAGCGACACCGAAACGGCCGTCTGCAACCTGGGTTCGGTGAACCTGCTGCAGCACCTGAAGGACGGCAAGGTCGACCAGGAAAAGCTCAAGAAGACGATCTCGACCGCGATGCGCATGCTCGACAACGTGATCGACATCAACTACTACGCCGTGAAGAAGGCGCGCGACTCGAACCTGCGCCACCGTCCGGTCGGCCTCGGCCTGATGGGATTCCAGGACGCGCTGTACGAACTGCGCATCCCCTACGCCTCGCAGGAAGCCGTGCAGTTCGCCGACGAATCGATGGAAGCGATCTGCTACCACGCCTACTGGGCCTCGACCGATCTGGCCCGCGAGCGCGGCAAGTACTCGAGCTACAAGGGCTCGCTGTGGGACAAGGGCATCCTGCCGATCGACTCGCTCGACCTGCTGGAGCAGGCCCGCGGCGGCTACGTCGAGGTCGACCGCTCGTCCACCCTCGACTGGGACGCGCTGCGCGCCAAGATCAAGGCCGACGGCATGCGCAACTCCAACTGCGTGGCGATCGCCCCGACCGCGACGATCTCGAACATCATCGGCGTCGACGCCTCGATCGAACCCTGCTTCGGCAATCTGTCGGTCAAGTCGAACCTGTCGGGCGAGTTCACCGTGATCAACCACTACCTGGTGCGCGACCTCAAGCGCCTGGGCCTGTGGGACGACGTGATGGTCATGGACCTGAAGCACTTCGACGGCTCGCTGCGTCCCATCGACCGCGTGCCGCAGGACGTGAAGGCGCTCTACGCCACCGCGTTCGAAGTCGAGACCACGTGGCTCGTCGAGGCCGCTGCGCGCCGCCAGAAATGGATCGACCAGGCGCAGTCGCTCAACATCTACATGGCCGGCGCATCGGGCAAGAAGCTCGACGACACCTACAAGCTCGCATGGCTGCGTGGCCTCAAGACCACCTACTACCTGCGCACGCAGAGCGCGACGCATGCCGAGAAGTCCACCGTGCAATCGGGCCGACTCAACGCAGTGTCGTCGGGCAGCAGCGATGCAGGCTCGGGCATGAGCGCACTCGAAGCCGCGGCCGCTGCAGCGAAGGCGCAGATGAGTGCGATGCCGGCCACCGACATTGCGTTCTGCGGCGTCGATGATCCGACGTGCGAAGCGTGCCAGTGACGCGTCGTTGAAATCAGCGAGGCCCATGCAGCGCGTTGCGAACCCTCAGTCGATCACGGCATCGACTGACATCGCACGATGCATGGGAGCAACATAACAACCACATAAATGGAGCGCGACGTGGGCGAGCACTTTGCAACTCACATCGTTGCTCCGATAATTGAGCATTGGATTTTTCTATGTTGACCTGGGACGAAGAAGTCAAGCCCTCCTTGCCAAAGGATATGCAACAAGGATTGCAGCAGTACCAACCATCGACCAGCGGCGTGTCCGCGGGCCGAGCGGTGGATGCTCCGACTTCGTCTTCTGCCCTGCAGCCTGCAGCACCCGTTGCCACGCAGCGCGTCAAGGCTTCCGACAAGCGCATCATCAACGGCCAGACCGACGTCAACCAGCTGGTGCCGTTCAAGTACAAGTGGGCCTGGGAAAAATACCTCGCCACCTGCGCCAACCACTGGATGCCGCAGGAAGTGAACATGACGCGCGACATCGCGTTGTGGAAAGACCCGAACGGCCTGACCGAAGACGAGCGTCGCATCGTCAAGCGCAACCTCGGCTTCTTCGTGACCGCCGACTCGCTGGCCGCGAACAACATTGTGCTGGGCACCTACCGCCACATCACGGCCCCCGAATGCCGCCAGTTCCTGCTGCGCCAGGCCTTCGAGGAAGCGATCCACACGCACGCGTACCAGTACATCGTCGAGTCGCTCGGCCTCGACGAGAGCGAGATCTTCAACGCCTACAACGAAGTGCAGTCGATCCGCGAGAAGGACCAGTTCCTGCTCCCGTTCATCGAAGCCATCAGCGACCCGCACTTCAAGACCGGCACGCACGAAACCGACCAGACGCTGCTCAAGTCGCTGATCGTGTTCGCCTGCCTGATGGAAGGCCTCTTCTTCTACGTCGGCTTCACGCAGATCCTTGCGCTGGGCCGCCAGAACAAGATGACCGGCGCCGCCGAGCAGTACCAGTACATCCTGCGCGACGAATCGATGCACTGCAATTTCGGCATCGACCTGATCAACCAGCTCAAGCTCGAGAACCCCGGCCTCTGGACCGCCGAGTTCAAGGCCGAGATCAAGGCGCTGTTCCTCAAGGCCGTCGAGCTCGAATACAAATACGCCGAAGACACCATGCCGCGCGGTGTGCTCGGCATGAATGCCTCCATGTTCAAGGGCTACCTGCGGTACATCGCCAACCGGCGTGCACAGCAGATCGGCCTCGAAACGCTCTTCCCGAACGAGGAAAACCCGTTCCCCTGGATGAGCGAAATGATTGACCTGAAGAAAGAACGCAATTTCTTCGAGACCCGCGTCATCGAATACCAGTCGGGCGGCGCGCTCTCGTGGGATTGAAGCTTTCCGACAACAAGAATCGATGAATTCAAGAATTGCCCATGCCACCGACCGCGCCAAAGAGCGCGGCATGGACGAGGGCTCAGGTGTTCATGGTGCTGGAGCTCAGACTCCAACCCCATGGATCACTTTGCGCTACCAACGTGCGCGGAGTGCTTCAATAGGTTGATTTTTTCAACTTGATCAAGGAGAAAACAGAAATGGCAACTGCAAAAAAAGCGCCGGCTAAGAAAGCCGCAGCAAAGAAGGCTCCGGCCAAGAAGGTCGCAGCGAAGAAGGCTCCGGCCAAGAAGGTAGCGGCGAAGAAAGTAGCGGCGAAGAAGGCTCCGGCCAAGAAGGTCGCTGCCAAGAAGGTCGCCGCCAAGAAGGCGCCTGCGAAGAAGGTAGCAGCCAAGAAGGCAGCACCGGCGAAGAAGGCCGCAGCCAAGAAGGCAGCACCGGCCAAGAAGGCCGCTGCGAAGAAGGCGCCTGCCAAGAAGGCGGCTGCAAAGAAGGCGCCGGCGAAGAAGGCCGCTGCCAAGAAGGCCCCTGCGAAGAAGGCCGCCGCCAAGAAGGCGCCTGCGAAAAAGGCTGCGGCCAAGAAAGCCGCGAAAAAGCCCGCTGCCAAGCCTGCCGCTGCGGCCAAGAAGCCGGCTGCAAAGAAGGCCGCCAAGGCAGCGCCCGCTGCGGCGCCTGCGCCTGCTGCGCAGACCACGCTGAACCCGCAGGCAGCCTGGCCGTTTCCGACGGCCAGCAAGCCCTGAGTTCTTTCAGCGGCCTTGAAGGCAAAAGCCCGGCACCTCACGGTGTCGGGCTTTTTTCATGGTGCGCCGGGAAAGGACCGGATCAGAGGCCCAGCGCCTTGCGGTCGACCTGGTAGTTCTGCGGTCCGCGCTGGGCGATCTTGAGCGCGCCGACGCGGTTGCCGAGCGCCGCACACTGCGCGAGCGGCCATTCCTTCTCGAGCCCGAACAGCAGCGCGCCGCGCCATGCATCGCCGCAGCCCGTGGGCTCGACCACGGCCGTCGGCGTCACGCCCGGCACATGCTCGCGCTCGCCATCGGTCCAGACCTCGCAGCCTTCGGCGGCCAGCGTGACGACAAGGCCACGCACATGCTTCGAGATCTCGGCCAGGCTCCAGCCGGTGCGCTGCGACAGCATCTTGCCTTCGTAGTCGTTGACCACGACCCAGCTCGCCAGCGCAATGAAGCGCCGGAGCGCCTCGCCGTCGAACATGGGCAGGCCCTGGCCCGGATCGAATACGAACGGAATGCCGGCCGCAGCAAACTGCTCCGCATGCTGCAGCATCGCCTCGCGGCCATCGGGCGCGATGATGCCGACCCGGATGTCCTCGCGCGCGCTGACCTTCGTGAGGTGCGCCTGCTGCATCGCGCCGGGATGGAAGGCCGTGATCTGGTTGTTGTCGACGTCGTTCATGATCATCGCCTGCGCGGTGAAGGTGTCGTCGAGCTGACGTACGAACTCGGTGCTGATGCCCAGCGAGCGCATGCGCTCGAGGTAGTCGGCGCCATCGCTGCCGAGCGTGGCCATGGGCAGCGCCGTGCCGCCGAGCGCATTGAGGCTGTAGGCGATGTTGCCGGCGCAGCCGCCGAAGTCGCGCCGGAGGCCGGGCACCAGGAACGACACATTGAGGATGTGCAACTGGTCCGGAAGGATCTGGTCGGCGAACCGGCCCTCGAAGGTCATGATGGTGTCGAACGCGAGGGAACCGCAAATCACTGCTGCCATGGGTGAGCCCGTTGAATGGAGAGGAGAAGGAAGGTGGATCGAAGAAGAAGAATAAAACGCGCGTGCGGACCTGCTCAAGGGTAGAACGCTTCCACGCGGTAGCCCGCGATCGGCGGCAACGTCGTGCCTTCGGGCGCCGACAGGCTCAGCGGCAGCGATGCCGCATGGTCGGTGCGCGCCGCAAGCACCGCGGGCGCGCCGTAGTCGGCCGCAGTGAGCACGCGGCGCACCACGGCGCGCTCCTGCGTGTCGAGCAGCGAAAGTTCGATGGCCGGCATGGCGAGCGGCACGGCGGCGCCATTGCGCAAGGTGAAGCTGAGCCGGTAGTCGCCGCCGCCGGACTTCTCGCGCGTGAACGCGGCGCCTTCGATCACGATGTCGCCGATCCGGCGCAGCGCCGTGAGTTCGCAACCGCTCCAGCGGCACAGCGCGGCGAGCGCCGGCCGCAGGCCCGGCTGGCGCGCGACGATCGCATCGCGCTCGTGGCGCAGCACCTGCGCGGCGAGCAGCAGCACGGCCAGCACCACCAGCAGCCAGAACGACCGCCGCACGGCCGGGCGCTGCCAGATCGGCGAGGGCTGGCGCTTGGTGCGCTCGTTCTCGAAGAGCGCGAGCGGTTCGGAATCGGGTGCATCGTCGGTGCGAAACGGCCGCGGTGCGGATGCATCAAGCTCGGGTTCGCTCGCCTGGCGCACCATCGACGAAGTCGTCGCCAGTTTGTCGGCCGCGCGTTCTTCTTCGCGCTCCCGGGCATGCGCGATCCCGTCCGACTTGATGCGCGTCCGCCGCAAGACCTTGTCCAGCTGAGCCCGGTCGCGGTCGGGGGAAGGTTCGTGCGCTTCTTCCTCGTCGCCGCGGGCCGACTCGGCGAGCTCGCGCGCCTCGAGGCGCAGCGCGGGCAAGGGCAGCGGCGGCGGCGGTGCTGGAGATGTCGCCGGCGCCGCCGCGAGGTCCAGGTCGATGTTCGGAAACGGCGGTAGCGAACTCGGCGGCGGCCGCCATTCGGATTCGGGTGTGTTGACTTCGAAGTCCGACCACAGCGCGTCGGGGGCGATACCGTGCGCTGGAAGTGAAACCGCGGGCGCGGTCACCTCGGCTTCGTCATCGGTTTCGACTTCGTCATCGACTTCGGGCGTCGCCGCTGGCGGCGTCTCGCGGCCCTCCGCTTCGTCGTCGACGAACTCGGGCTCCTCCCGCTCGGCATGCGAAGGCGCTGTCGGCATGGGTGCGGCCGCTACCGCCGCGGGCGACGGTGCGACGGCCGCTGGCCCGTCCGCCATCTCGTGCAGTTCGAGCGTGGCGTCGAACACATGGCTGCAGCGGCCACAGCGCACCCAGCCATCGGAGATGCGAAGCTGGTCGCGCACCACCTTGAAGGTGGTGGTGCAGGAAGGGCAGCGCGTGGCAAGGCTCATGACGGGGCGATTGTAGGGTTGCCCCTTCGTCGCGGACGCGCCGTCAGCAGCGCGCCGTCATGAGGATCCAGCCGTCCTCGCTGTCGCTGACCTCGAGCGCGGCGTAGGGCGCGTAGGCCTCCTTGAGCTCGTCGGCCTGGCGCTCGAGGATGCCGGCCAACACCAGCGATCCGCCCGCCGCCACATGGCCGCGCAGCAGCGGCGCGAGCAGCTTGAGCGGCGTGGCGAGGATGTTCGCGAGCACCACGCCGTACAGGCCCTTGGCCGCATCGGGCAGGCCGGCCTTGAGTTGCACGCGGTTGGCCTCGGCATTGAGCAGCGTCGACGACACCGCGGCTTCGTCGATGTCGACGGCAACGATGTCGCGCGCGCCGAACTTCGCGGTGCCGATCGCGAGGATGCCCGAACCGCAGCCGTAGTCGAGCACGCGCCGACCCGCGAAGGCGCCCTGCCCCGCGATCCAGCGCAGGCACATGCGCGTGGTGGGATGGGTGCCGGTGCCGAATGCAAGCCCCGGATCGAGCCGGATCACCTGCCGCGCCTGCGCGGGCGGCTCGTGCCAGGTCGGCACGATCCAGAAATCGGGCGTGATCTCGACCGGCGCGAACTGCGACTGCGTCAGCCGCACCCAATCCTGCTCGGGCACGGGCGCCACGCCGAGCATGGCGCAGCCTTCGAAGAAGTCCTGCAGCGCGAGCACCGACGCGGCTTCCTTGGCGGCGACCTCGTCGGGGAACAACGCAATCACGCGCGAGCGCAGCCAGCCTTCCTTGGGCGGCGGCATGCCGGGCTCGCCGAACAGCGCCTGCTCGGCATCGGTCTGCGCGTCGGCGTCTTCGACCGAGACGCTCAGCGCATCGAGCGCCTCGAGCGCATCGCCAAGCAGCTCGACCTTGTCTTCCGGCGCCATCAGGCGAAGTTCGAACATGGCGTCGGGCAGTGGTGGCTCAGCGCTTGTGCGCTGCGAGCCACTCTTCGAGGTAGTGGATGTTGGTGCCGCCGCTCATGAACTTGGCATCGACCATCAGCTCGCGGTGCAGCGGGATGTTGGTCTGGATGCCTTCGATCACGGTTTCATTGAGCGCGGTGCGCATGCGCGCCATGGCCTGCTCGCGCGTGTCGCCGTAGACGATGATCTTGCCGATCATCGAATCGTAGTTCGGCGGCACGAAGTAGTTGGTGTACGCATGCGAATCGACGCGCACACCAGGACCGCCGGGCGGATGCCACATCGTGATGCGACCCGGCGAGGGCGTGAACTTCCAGGCGTCCTCGGCATTGATGCGGCATTCGATGGCATGGCCGCGCATCTCGATCTGGCGCTGCGTGAACGGCAGCTTCTCGCCCGCCGCCACCATGATCTGCGTCTTCACGATGTCGATGCCGGTCGTGGCCTCGGTCACCGGATGCTCCACCTGCACGCGGGTGTTCATCTCGATGAAGTAGAACTCGCCGTTCTCGTAGAGGAACTCGAAGGTGCCGGCGCCACGGTAGCCGATCTTCTTGCAGGCTGCCGCGCAACGCTCGCCGATCTTCTCGATCAGCTTGCGCGGAATGCCCGGCGCGGGCGACTCCTCGATCACCTTCTGGTGGCGCCGCTGCATGGAGCAGTCGCGTTCGCCGAGGTAGACCGCGTTCTTGTGCTTGTCGGCCAGCACCTGGATCTCGATGTGGCGCGGGTTCTGGAGAAACTTCTCCATGTAGACGGCCGGATTGCTGAACGCGGCGCCCGCCTCGGCCTTGGTCATCTGGATCGCATTGACCAGCGCCGCCTCGGTGTGCACCACGCGCATGCCACGGCCACCGCCGCCGCCTGCCGCCTTGATGATCACCGGGTAGCCGATGGCCCGCGCGATGCGCTTGTTGGTGGCCGCGTCGTCGGACAGCTCGCCTTCGGAGCCGGGCACGCAAGGCACGCCGGCCTTGATCATGGTCTGCTTGGCCGAGACCTTGTCGCCCATCGTGCGGATGTTGTCGGGCGTCGGGCCGATGAACTGGAATCCGCTCTGCTCCACGCGCTCGGCGAAATTGGCGTTCTCGCTAAGGAAGCCGTAGCCGGGGTGGATGGCTTCGGCATCGGTCACCTCGGCGGCCGAGATGATGGCCGGCATGTTGAGGTAGCTCTGTCCCGAGGGCGCCGGGCCGATGCACACGGCCTCCTGCGCAAGCTTGACGTACTTGGCGTCGCGGTCGGCCTCGGAATAGACCATCACGGCCTTGATGCCCATTTCGCTGCACGCGCGCTGGATGCGCAGCGCGATCTCGCCGCGGTTGGCGACCAGGATCTTCTTGAACATGGTCACTCGATGATGAACAGCGGCTGACCGTATTCGACCGCCTGGCCGTTTTCGCCGAGGATCTGGGTGATCGTGCCGGACTTGTCCGCCTCGATTTCGTTGAGGATCTTCATCGCTTCGATGATGCAGACCGTGTCACCCTCGTTGACCTTGCTGCCGACTTCGACGAAGGCCGGTGCGCCCGGGCTCGACGCGCGGTAGAAGGTGCCGACCATCGGCGACTTGACGACGTGCCCGGCGGGCGCGGCCTCGGCGGCAGGCGCCGGCGCGGGGGTGATGGCGGGAACGCCACCGGCCACCGGTGCGGCGGCGGGCGCAGCCGCCAGGGTCTGCACGTACTGCACCGGCGCGGCGCCGCCGCCCTTGACGATGCGAACCTTGCCTTCGGTTTCGGTGATTTCCAGCTCGGAAATATTGGATTCAGACACCAGGTCGATCAGTGTCTTGAGTTTGCGCAGATCCATGAGGCTCCAGTGCCGACTTTGTCGGGATTCGGAAGTAACTTTGCCAAAAATCGTTGATTTTCAGCGAACAGCGGCGAATGCCGGGAGTGTGTATCTGATTCTAACCGTGAACGAGTTCACGTCGCCAAGCGTCCAGGTCGGCCGCCTCGAGCTGGCCCATTTTACGGGCGGCCACGGTGCCGTCGCCGCCGAGGACCAGCGTGAAGGGCAGTCCGCCCGCCGTGTTGCCCAAGCTTTTGACGAGTTCGGTGCCTTGGAGGCCCGCCAGCCCAATCGGATACGAGACAGGCGTCTTCTGCAGGAACTTGCGTACGGAACTCGGCTGATCGATCGCCAAACCGACAACTTGCCATCCATTAGCGGCATGATCTTGAAAAAAGCCGTCGATCATCGGCATTTCTTCAACGCACGGGGGACACCATGTGGCCCAAAAATTGAGCAGCAGCGGCTTGCCGCGAAGGCTCGAAAACTGCAGTTCGCCGCCGCCAGGTTGCTCGAAGCGCTGGGCCCAGAAGTCCGGCGCGAGCGTCTCACCGCGCGGCGCGTTGCGCTGCTCGCGCCACCATGCGCCGCCCAGGCCCGCCGCAGCGGCCGCAACCGCCACGCCGCCGTAGAGCAGGCCGCGCCGTGTGGGCGAAGAAGTCATTCATGTGTCCTTTTCTTTTTCAATCAGCCGGCGCAGTGCGGCCAGGTCGCCGCGCGGCGTGCGGCCCTGTGCGTCGGGCCGCAGCGCGCCGCGCAGGTCGTCGAGGTCGTAGACCAGCAGGTGCACGCCGATCTCCTCGCCGAGCGGGCGGCTCGCGGCATGCACGCTCAAGGCCTCGACCTGCTCGCCATGGAAGCCGGTCACCATGCGGGGTTCGTAGTCCACATGGTGATCGATCAGCGCGATCTCGGCCGACTTCGAATCATCGCAGAACAACTGAATATAAATGTCTGACAGCCGCGTGGCCGTGCCGTGCCACACCGCGCCACCCAGGTGCGGGCGGAATACGGCCATGCGTTCCATCCATTCGAGCGCGAGCTGGCGCAGCGCCTGCAGTTCCTGCGGCTGGGTGTCGGCGCAGTACAGCGCGATGTAGTCGCGGACTTCCGCTTCGACCTCGTCATTGTTGGGCAGCGCCGTGCGCGACGGCAGGCCCAGCACGCGCACGGCGCGACGCTTCGCGGGCCCGTATTCGAGCCCCTCCTCGACGACGAGGCGGGCGGCTGCCGCGGCGATCTCACGCTTGGACGTGTCCATCGGGGCATTTTGCCCGCAAAGGATGGCCCGGTGCACCCTCCTAGAATCGGTCGATGCACATTCACATTCTTGGCATTTGCGGCACGTTCATGGGCGGATTGGCCGCGTTGGCGCGCGAGGCGGGCCACCGGGTCACGGGCTGCGATGCCGGCGTGTACCCGCCGATGAGCGACCAGCTTCGCGCGCTGGGCATCGACCTGATCGAAGGCTTCGGTGCCGACCAGCTGGCGCTGGCACCCGACATGTTCGTGGTCGGCAACGTGGTGTCGCGCGCGCGGCTCGCCGACGGCTCGCCCAAGTTTCCGCTGATGGAAGCCATCCTCGATGCCGGCAAGGCCTACACCAGCGGGCCGCAGTGGCTGGCGGAGCATGTGCTGCTCGGGCGGCATGTGCTCGCGGTGGCCGGCACCCACGGCAAGACCACCACGACCTCGATGCTGGCCTGGGTGCTCGAACAGGGCGGCAAGGCGCCGGGCTTCCTGGTCGGCGGGGTTCCGCTCGACTTCGGCGTGTCAGCCCGGCTGGGCGAGGGACCGGCCTTCGTGATCGAGGCCGACGAGTACGACACCGCCTTCTTCGACAAGCGCAGCAAGTTCGTCCATTACCGTCCGCGCACTGCGATCCTCAACAATCTCGAGTTCGACCACGCCGACATCTTCGACGACCTCGCGACCATCGAGCGCCAGTTCCATCACCTGGTGCGCACGGTCCCCGCGACCGGCCGGCTGGTGGTGAACGCCACCGAGGACAGCCTGGAGCGCGTGCTCGCACAGGGCTGCTGGAGCGAACTCGCGCGCTTCGGCGGCGAAGGCGCCGAAGCGCAATGGCAGGCGCGCGGCACGCACGACGCCTTCGACGTGCTGCACCGGGGCGAGAAAGTCGGCCGCGTCGAATGGGCGTTGTCGGGCCTGCACAACCAGATGAACGCACTCGCGGCGATCGTGGCCGCCGAGCACGTCGGCGTGGCGCCGGCCGACGCGGCCCGCGCGCTCGGCAGCTTCCGCAACGTGCGCCGGCGCATGGAGCTGCGCGGCACGGTCGAACGCGCGGGCGGCGCGATCGCGGTCTACGACGATTTTGCCCACCACCCCACCGCGATCCGCACCACGCTCGACGGGCTGCGCAAGAAGCTCGACGACGCCGGCCGGAACAACGAGCGCATCCTCGCGGCCTTCGAGCCGCGCAGCAACACGATGAAGCTTGGTGTGATGGCGGCGCAGCTGCCGTGGAGCCTCGCGTCGGCCGACCTGTCGTTCTGCCACACCGCCGGGCTCGACTGGGACGCGGCCGCCGCGCTGGCCCCCATGGGCGAGAGCGCCCGCGTGGCCGGCGACGTCGGCGCGCTGGTGGCCCAACTGGTTGCCGCTGCGCGGCCAGGCGACCACATCGTCTGCATGAGCAACGGCGGCTTCGGCGGCGTGCACGACAAGCTGCTGCAGGCCCTGCGCGGCAGCGCCGGCTGAGGATTCACCATGACCGCGCGCGCCAAACAACTGATCGACACGCTGGGCCTGCAGCCCCATCCCGAAGGCGGCTGGTACCGGGAGGTGTTCCGTTCCGCCGCGCAGGTGAGCCCCGCCGATGGCCGCGCGGCCCGCGGCGCGCTCACCAGCATTTATTTCCTGCTCGAGGCCGGCCAGCATTCGCGCTGGCACCGGGTACTGTCCGACGAAGTGTGGGTGCATCTCGAGGGCGTGCCGCTGGCGCTGTGGACCTGCGACGCCGCACTGCGCACCGCGCCGGCCCATGTGCGGCTCGGGCCGGTCGACGTGCACGGCACGCGGCCCCAGCACGTGGTGCCCGCGGGCCAATGGCAGGCCGCGCGGCCGATCGAAAGCCATTCGTCAGGCGACTACGCGCTGGTCGCCTGCATGGTCGGCCCGGGCTTCGATTTCGCCGACTTCTCGTTGATGGCGCCCGACGGCGACGAGGCCGCCGCCATCCGCCATCACTGGACCGAGCTCGCGGCGCTGATCTGAGCGACTAGGGCCTGTTCACCCTATTTACGGGGTCGCCGTAAATAGGTGAACAGGCCCTAGCCGCGGCGCTGCTTCACGGCGCGCGACAGCGTGTCGAGCACCTGTACCGAATCGTCCCAGCCGAGGCAGGCATCGGTGATGCTCTGGCCGTATTCGAGGCCGGCGATCTGGTCCTTGCCGGGCGTGAACTTCTGCGCGCCGGGCTGCAGATGGCTCTCGACCATCACGCCGAAGACGCACTTCGAACCACTGGCGATCTGCGCCGCGATGTCCTTCGCCACGTCGATCTGCTTCTGGTGCTGCTTGGAACTGTTGGCATGGCTGCAGTCGACCATCAGCGTCGGCGGCAGCTTGGCGGCCTCGAGGTCCTTGCAGGCGGCCGCGACGCTCGCCGCGTCGTAGTTCGGCGCCTTGCCGCCGCGCAGGATCACGTGGCAGTCGCGGTTCCCGTTGGTCTGCACGATCGCCACCTGGCCGTTCTTGTGCACCGAGAGGAAGTGATGGCCGCGGGCGGCCGCCTGGATCGCGTCGGTGGCGATGCGGATGTTGCCGTCGGTGCCGTTCTTGAAGCCGATCGGCGCCGACAGGCCCGAGGCGAGCTCGCGGTGCACCTGGCTTTCGGTGGTGCGTGCGCCGATGGCGCCCCAGGCGATCAGGTCGCCGATGTATTGCGGCGAGATCACGTCGAGGAACTCGCTGCCCGCGGGCAGGCCGAGCCGGTTGATGTCGATGAGCAGCTGGCGCGCGATGCGCAGGCCCTCGTCGATGCGGTAGCTTTCGTCGAGGTACGGGTCGTTGATCAGGCCCTTCCAGCCGACGGTGGTGCGCGGCTTCTCGAAGTACACACGCATCACGATCTCGAGCGAGTCGGCGTACTTCTCGCGCTCCTGCTTGAGGCGGCGCGCGTAGTCGAGCGCGGCGGCCGGATCGTGAATCGAGCAGGGCCCCATGATGACCAGCAGCCGGTCGTCCTTGCCCGCCATGATGTTGTGGATGTTGCGGCGCGTGCCGTCGATCAGCGTTTCGACCGGCGTCCCGCGAATCGGGAAGAAGCGGATCAGGTGTTCGGGAGGGGGCAGCACGTTGATGTCCTTGATGCGTTCGTCGTCGGTCTTGCTGGTCTTTTCGACGTTCGCATACCAGCTGTCGCTGGCCGGGGCAGTGTTCGTGCTCATGTTGGTTCCTTGTTGTGAATATCTTCAGGGCATAAAAAAACCGCCGGGGCCTTGGAAGGCACCGGCGGTTTCGGAGGGTGTTCGTTTGCGTTTTACGCGCTCGCCTCTCGTCCGCCGGAAACCGGGAACCAAAAGTAGGCAAAGAAATAAGCGCGGAGGGCGGACATGTGGGCCGAATGTAGCACGGAAAATAGACACCCGGCCGCGTGGCCGGGTCGGTGTTGTTTTACCGGTAGCCCGATTCGTTGGCGTTGTGGATGATCCAGATCAGGTTGCCGCTGCTGAAATCGCCCATGCCGCCGCCCGCGAAGATCAGGCGGCCCTGGCCCTTGTAGGTCATCTCGAAACGATGCCGATCGCCGCCGAAATAGAACGGAATCCAGGCCTTGCCCGTCATGTAGGCGCCCTGGTCAGTCGGCTGGCCGGCGATGTCGGTGACTTGCTTGGCGCTCATGCCGATCTGCAGGCGCGCGAACCTGCTGTTGCGTGCCGGATTGCCGGTGATCTCGCCTTCGTAGCCGTTCAGGCCCTTGACCGTGCGTCCACTGCCGGCCTCGACCTTCGAAGAGTCGACCACGTTGCCGCGGGCATCCATGCCGGCCTTGGCACCGCCACGGGCCGCCGCGGGAGCGGCCGCAGGTGCCGCCGCCTGGCTCTCGGCCGAACCGCCGCGCGAGGCGCAACCCGCCGTCGCCATCACCACTGCAGCAGCCGCGGCCCACAGCGCCGCGGACGAATTGATCCTGATCCTCATCGAAAAGCTCCTTCAGTCAGCAAAAGTGCTGGAGCTTAACAATTGCAAGCAAAAATTATCAGAAGTCGAAAGTTCTACGCCGTTCCGCCGACGGTCAGGCCATCGATGCGCAGCGTCGGCTGGCCGACGCCGACGGGCACGCTCTGGCCTTCCTTGCCGCAGGTGCCCACGCCCGAATCGAGCGCCATGTCGTTGCCGATCATGGTCACCCGGGTGAGTGCGTCGGGGCCGTTGCCCACGATGGTCGCGCCCTTGACCGGATACTGGATCTTGCCGTTCTCGACCCAGTAGGCCTCGCTGGCCGAGAAGACGAACTTGCCGCTGGTGATGTCGACCTGGCCGCCGCCGAAGTTGGTGGCGTAGAGACCTTTCTTGATGCTGGCGACGATTTCCTTCGGGTCCTTGTCGCCGCCGAGCATGTAGGTGTTGGTCATGCGCGGCATCGGCACGTGCGCGTAGCTCTCGCGGCGGCCGTTGCCCGTGGGCTTGACCTTCATGAGGCGCGCATTGAGCGAATCCTGGATGTAGCCCTTGAGGATGCCGTCCTCGATGAGCACGTTGCGCTGGCTGGCATTGCCTTCATCGTCGACGTTGAGCGAACCGCGGCGGTCGGCGATGGTGCCGTCGTCGAGCACCGTCACGCCCTTGGCCGCAACGCGTTGGCCGATGCGGCCCGCGAACGCGCTCGAGCCCTTGCGATTGAAGTCGCCCTCCAGCCCGTGGCCGATGGCTTCGTGCAGCAGGATGCCGGGCCAGCCCGCGCCGAGCACCACGGTCAACTCGCCGGCGGGCGCCGGGCGGGCGTCGAGGTTGGTCAGCGCAGCCTTCACGGCCTGGTCGACATATTCGGCAATCTTCTCGTCGTCGAAATACGCCAGGCCGAAGCGCCCGCCGCCGCCGCCGGAACCCATTTCGCGGCGGCCGTTCTGCTCGGCGATCACCGTGACCGACAGGCGCACGAGGGGCCGCACGTCGGCCGCGAGCGTGCCGTCGGCGCGCGCCACGAGCACCACGTCGTATTCGCTCGCGAGGCCGGCCATGACCTGGGCCACGCGCGGATCGCGCGAGCGCGCGAGCTTCTCGGCCTTCTCGAGCAACTGGACCTTGGCCGTGCTGTCGAGCGTGGCGATGGGATCAATGCCGCCATAGAGCGATCGGCTCGGGGCGATCTTGCGGGCCGCCGTCTTCACGCGGGCGCTGCGGCCCGCCGACGAAATGGACCGGACGGTGCGCGCCGCATCGAGCAGCGACGCCTCCGAGATGTCGTCCGAATAGGCGAACGCCGTCTTCTCGCCGCTGACCGCACGCACGCCGACACCCTGGTCGATGCTGAAGCTGCCGGTCTTGACGATGCCCTCCTCGAGGCTCCAGCCCTCACTGCGCGTGTACTGGAAGTACAGGTCGGCATCGTCCACGCGGTGCGCCTTGATCTCCGCCAGGGCCTTGCCCAGGTGCGATTCGTCGAGGCCGAACGGCGTGAGGAGGAGCTGCTGCGCCGTGGCGAGGCGCTCGATGGTGGGTTCGCGGGAAATCATTGTCTGATTATTGCTCGCACACGGTGTCCGCACGCGGCCAAGGGCCGGGGTGTGCGTCCCGGCTCAGTCGCGCAGCAGCTCGTCGGCCAGCGCGCGCAGGATCGGCAGGGCCGGCGCCTCGGTGCGCCGCGCGAGCGTCACCACGGCGAAGCGCGCCACGCGCGCGAGCGCGGGGCGCATGTCGAGCTCGCGCAGTTCGGGCGCTGCGGCGCGGATGGCGAGCAGCACGGCGTCGCTGTTGCGTGCCACCTCGACCAGGCTGTGGAGTTCCTCGCACTGCAGGGTGACGCAGGACGACGGATGCGCCTCGGGCCCGTAGGCCTCGACCAGGGCCGCCGCTACCTGGTCGCTCAGCGGCGTCGAGGCGATGGGATAGCGCTGCACGTCGGCGAAGCGGACGCCCTGGCGCCTGCGCACGAGCGGGTGGCCGGGCCGACACAGGAACACGCCGCGCATCTCGCGCACGGTGTCGAGCTTCAGGTCGGGCGCCGGCCTGAGCGACAGCGCATCCACCACCAGCGCGTCGAGTGTGCGCGCGCGCAGCGCCTGCAGCAGCAGGTCGGTGTGGCCGCGGGCCACGACCACGCGGACCTTCGGATGGCGCTCGGCCATGCGCATCAGCAAGGGTGTCATGAGCATCGCGCCGGGGCCCGACCCCATGCCCACGCGCAGTTCGCCGCCTTCGGCCCCGCCGACGAGGCGGCCGCTGCCGTGCAGCTCGTCGGCATCGAACACCAGTTGCCGCGCCCGCTCGAGCACCTGCTTGCCGAAGGGCGTGAGCTCGTTGCGTCGCCCCAGCCGATCGAACAGCGGCAGGCCCAGTTCGTCCTCGAGCGCACGGATGCTGCGGCTGAGCGCGGGCTGCGTGAGGTGCAGCGCCTCGGCCGAGGCGCTGAAGGAGCCGGTGGCGGCCAGCGAGATCAGGTGGCGAAGCTGCACCAGGGTCATGGACGTTAGTAATGAGTTCAACTCATGCTAGTACATAGAACAATGCATTGGACTGCGCACTTTCCCGTGCCTACGATGCGCCGGCGCCCTTCTTCTCCTGCGCCATCGCGCGCATCCCAACCCACGGAAAGCGACACATGACGACGTCCTTGTTCCTTCGCCGGCGAGACCTGCTTGCCTGCGGCGTGCTGACGGCCACGGGCGCTGCGGCGCTCGCGCAGCAGCCCTATCCCGCCAAACCGGTCAGCCTGATGGTTCCGTACCCTGCAGGCGGGCCGTCCGATGCCACGGCGCGCATCTTCACCGTGCCACTCGGCCAGGCGCTCGGGCAGCAGGTGATGGTCGAGAACCTCGGCGGCGCCAGCGGCGCGATCGCGGCGCAGAAGGTGCTTTCCGCGCCGGCGGACGGCTACTATGTCTTCCAGGGCTCGCCCAACGAGGTGATCCTCTCGCCGCTGGCCAACGCGGCCGTGAAGCTCCGGGCCGAGGACTTCCGCTTGGTGGCGCCGGTGGCCGATGCGGTGATGGTGTTCGTGGCACGCAAGGACCTGCCGGCCAACAGCGTCGACGAGCTCATCTCGCTGGCGCGCAAGTCGCCGCAGCAGCCGCTGAGCTACGGCAGCGTGGGCATCGGCTCGCTCTACCACCTGCTGCTCGAGAAGGCGCAGCTGCAGACCGGCATCAAGCTCAACCACGCGCCCTACAAGGGCAACGCGCCGCTGCTGCAGGACATCGGCGGCGGCCAGGTCGACTTCGCGGTGCTGGTCTACAGCGCCGCCATGGGGGCCTTGGCCGAGCAGGGCCGGCTCAAAGTGATCGGGCAACTGGGCGCGCAGCGCTCGGAACTGCTGAAGAACGTGCCCGCGACGAGCGAGAGCAAGGAGCTCAAGGACTTCGACTACAAGACCTGGAGCGGCTTCATGGTGCCCCGCAAGACGCCCGAAGAGGTGGTGCAGCGCCTGCACAAGGCCATCGGCGCCACGCTGGCCAATGCCGGCGTACGTTCGCAGCTCGCGGCGCAGACGCAGCTGGCCTCGGCGCCCATGTCGCTGGCCGAAGCGCAGAAGTTCTTCGAGAGCGAGACCGCCCGCTACAGGGAGATCGCAAAATCGATCAACCTGCAGCCCCAATGATCGATACACAAGAGGTAGAACGCATGAGCACCCTGCTCGAGGACCTGCAGCAACACGCCGGTGAATTCATCGGCATCCGCCGCGACATCCACCGCCACCCCGAACTGGCCTTCGGCGAACACCGCACGGCCGCGCTGGTCGCCGAAAAGCTGCAGGCCTGGGGCTACGAGGTGACCCAGGGGCTGGGCGGCACCGGCCTGGTGGGGCGCCTGGTGCGCGGCAACGGAACGCGGCGCCTGGGCATCCGGGCCGACATGGACGCGCTGCCGATCGACGAGGCCACGGGCCTGCCGTACGCCAGTTGCCACCATGGCGTGATGCATGCCTGCGGCCACGACGGCCACACAGCGATGCTGCTGGCCGCGGCGCACCACCTGGCCACGCGCGGGCGCTTCTCGGGCACGCTGCACGTGATCTTCCAGCCGGCCGAGGAAGGCGGCGGCGGCGCGGTCCGCATGATCGACGACGGCCTGTTCGACCAATTCCCGTGCGACGCCGTGTTTGCCATGCACAACATGCCGGGCCTGCCGCAAGGCCGCTTCTCGCTGCGCGAAGGCGCCGCCATGGCGTCGTCCGACTACGCCACGGTGGTGATCGAAGGCGTGGGCGGACACGGCGCCATGCCGCACCGCACGGCCGACCCGGTGGTGGCGGCCGCCAGCATCGTCATGGCGCTGCAGAGCGTGGTGTCGCGCAACGTCGCCCCGCTGGAGATGGGCGTGGTGACGGTAGGCGCCATCCACGCCGGCAAGGCCAACAACGTGATCCCGGCCAGTGCGACGCTCGAGATCAGCGTGCGTGCGCTCGACCGCGAGGTGCGCGCGCTGCTCGAAAAGCGCGTCAAGGCGGTCATTGCCGCGCAGGCCGAGAGCTTCGGCTGCAAGGCCGCGATCGAATGGCGCAAGGGCTACGCGGTGCTGGTCAACACGCCGGCCGAGACCGAGTTTGCGCGCCAGGTGGCGCTCGAACTGGTGGGCGCCGAGCGCGTGACGCTGCAGGGCCCGCCGCTCACCGGCAGCGAGGACTTCGCGTTCATGCTCGAGCAGGTGCCGGGCAGCTACCTGCTGATCGGCAACGGCGACGGCGACAGCGCCGGGGCCTGCATGGTCCACAACCCGGGCTACGACTTCAACGACGACAACGTCGCGCTCGGCGGTGCGTACTGGGTGCTGCTGGCCGAGCGCTTCCTGGCGGCTGAATGATGCCGGGCGGCGCCTAGCTCTGGGCCGGTTTCCTGGCCCGCGCGATCGACATCAGGATGCCGAGCCCCAGCCCGAGCGTGACCATGGCCGTGCCGCCATAGCTGATGAACGGCAGCGGCACGCCCACCACCGGCAGGATGCCGCTCACCATGCCCATGTTCACGAAGGCGTAAGTGAAGAAGATCATCGTGACCGCGCCCGCGAGCAGCCGCGAGAACAGGGTGGTGGCACTGGCCGCGATCGCAAGCCCGCGGAAGATCAGCAGGATGAACGCCGCTATCAGCGCGAGGTTGCCGAACAGGCCGAACTCCTCGGAGTAGGCCGCGAAGATGAAGTCGGTGGTGCGCTCGGGAATGAACTCCAGGTGCGTCTGGGTGCCCTGCATGAAACCCTTGCCGCCGAGCCCGCCCGAGCCGATCGCGATCATGCCCTGGATGATGTGGAAGCCCTTGCCGAGCGGATCCTTGGTGGGGTCGAGCAGCGTGCACACGCGCTGCTTCTGGTAGTTGTGCAGCACGTGCCAGTCCACCCCCTCGGCGCACAGCTGCGACTCGAAGCCCACGAGCAGGGTCACCGCCACCACACCCACCGCGACCGGCGGCACGATCAGCTTCCACGGCAGGCCCGCGAAGAAGATCACTGCGAGCCCGGCCGCGAGCACCAGCAGCGAGGTGCCGAGGTCGGGCTGCTTCATGATCAGCCCCACCGGCACCGCGAGCAGCACCGTGGCCACGACGAAGTCGAGTGGCCGCAACTGCCCTTCGCGGCGCTGGAACCACCAGGCCAGCATCAGCGGCATCGCGATCTTGAGGATCTCGCTGGGTTGGATCACCACCCCGACGTTGATCCAGCGCGTGGCCCCTTTCTTGGTGATGCCGAAGAGCGCCACCGCGATCAGCAGCGCCACGCCGGCGGCATAGAGCGGCACCGCAAACCACATGAGCCGCTGCGGCGGCACCTGGGCCACGACGAACATGATGAAGCCCGCCAGCAGCATGTTGCGGCCGTGGTCGGCAAAACGCGAGCCATGGTCGAAGCCCGAGGAGTACATGGTCAGCAGCCCGGCGAAGGCCAGCAGCAGCACGGCGAAGGCCAGGAAGCCGTCGAAGCCCTGGAAGATGGGCGCGACGCGGCGCGCCAGGGAGGGCTGGTTGAACACGGCAGACATGGGGGCGGATTATCCGCGCCAGACACGGCGGCTCAGTGGATTTGGACCTGAACGACCGTGCGCCCCGGTCGGCTTTCGACCCCCAGGGAGGCGCCAACGCCGGCGGCGCGTTCGTCCAGTGCTCGCGGCACCACGGCAGCATCGAAACCCTTCCCGTCGTCGATCACGCGCAGCCGCACGGCGCCGGCCGCCGATTCGGCCTCGAGGCGCAGCGTCGTCGCCTGGGCGTGCTGCATCACGTTCGAGATGGCCTCGAACAGCAGGAACTGCAGCTGCCGCATCGCGTGAACGTCCAGCCGCTCGAGCACGGGCAGGTCGTCCACCGCCCATTCGAAGCCGAGGCCGGCGGAAGCCAGGCGCGGTTCCAGCCGGTAGCGCAGCGCCGCCAGCAGGGCGCCGATGTCGCCCGGCGGCATGTGGATGGAGTCGATCGACAGCTTGAGCTGGTCGAGCGAATCGCGCAACGTGCGCAGCAGCTCGGCCGAATTCGTCTGGCCGGACTGGAGCTGCCGGATGGCCAGGCTGATGCGCGAGCCGACGCCGTCATGCATGTCGCGCAGGATCAGCTCGCGCTCCTGGGTGCGTGCCTGGGCGCGCGCCACCTGCTCCAGTGCGGCGTAGGTGGTGGCGAGCTCGCGCTCGCGCTGCGCCACCTGCTCGCCCAGCCTGGCGACCGAGTTCCGTGCCTGGGCACTGGCCACGTGAAAGCGCCGCAGCACGATCATCAGCAGCGCCATGCCGAGGAACACGGTCGAATAACGCACCCAGGGGATCTCGCCATAGCCGCCGCCCAGGCGCAGCACGAGCCAGTCGCGCAAGGCGAAGCCCAGGGCGGCCAGGGCGCCACCTGCCATCAGCAGCCGCTCCAGGTTCGGCCGCTTTGCCAGCGAGACCGCAAAGGCGCAGACGAACAGCCCCACGCATCCGATGACCAGCCCGACCCAGCCGGTCAGCCAAGATGGCTCCTCCCGGGAGAGCGAGAGGCTGCTCGCCGCGAACGTTCCTGCCACCACGCCCGCCGCACCCCAGGCCACCCAGCGCAGGCGCGGCCGGCCATACCAGCCCGCGAAATGCCCGCAGAACATCAGCGCGCAGGCCACCCACACCGCACGGCACGTTGCCATCAGCACACCCCAGGCCGGCCAAGAAAGTGGCGGCTCGGCGACCAGGCCACCCGCCACCTGCAGGGCCCAGCAGAATTCGGCCGCCGCCGCCCAGAAATAGACACCGTCGCGGCGCTTTCCGCTTCCGTCGCCGGTGCCCGTTTCGGCTTGCGTGAGCCACAGGGCCAGTGCGACGAGGCCGACCAGCGCGGCAAACGCACAGAGCAGCACGGTCCCGGTGAAGCGCCAGGCGAAGGCCGGCTCGTAGAGGCTGCCCTGAACCGCCGCCGCAGGTCCGATGGCCACGCGCGAAAGCCCCGCGCTGCGCGCGCTGTCCGCGCGGATGCGCACCTGCAGGTGGTTGTCGCCGGCCTTCAGCAGGCGCCTGGCCACGGGGACGTAGACCGGCGCCCTTCCGTGGTCGGGCCCATTGCCGCGGGCGAGGTCGCCCTGGGCCTGCAACAGCATGCCGTTGAGCCGGACCTCGAAGACGTTGCCCACGCGCGGAATGAAGATGCCCCAGGACGATTGCGGCTCGGCCGCCAGCGTGAGCGGCAAGTCGAAAGTGGCATGGC
This sequence comes from Variovorax sp. Soil_C_19, assembly GCF_057657255.1. Lineage (NCBI taxonomy): Bacteria > Pseudomonadati > Pseudomonadota > Betaproteobacteria > Burkholderiales > Comamonadaceae > Variovorax > Variovorax sp. Soil_C_19. The sequence continues at coordinate 29,983 of NZ_JBDGIV010000016.1, forward strand.
CCGGACGCCCGGCATGCTGCCGGTCCCAGTTGTAGGGCAGCTCCAGCGGCGCGCTGCGGGTGAGGCCGTCGACGGTCGTCTCGACGCTGCCGCGGCGAAGTTCGATCACGCCCTCCGCCGCCGCGGTCGACGACATGGCGTGCGGGGCCATCATCAGCGCGACCGCGCACCAGAGCCACAGCGCCAGCCATGCGCGGTCCGGCTTTCCGAACATGCGCCAACGCACGCGTGTCACCCCGGGTGGGACAGCAGGCCGAGGCGCGTAGCTTCGAATACGGCTTCGCTCTTCGAGTGCACCGCCAGCTTGCCGTACAGGTTCTTGATGTGCGTCTGCACCGTGTGGACGCTGAGCCCCTTGAGCCGCGCGATCTCGGCGTAGGAGAAACCGCGGGAGATCAGCGTCAGCACCTCATGCTCGCGGACGGAGAGAAGGCCGGGTGCGCCCTGCTCGGCCGCCGCCTCGGGCACCACGACGGGCACCGCGCCGGCCGCCTGGAGGCTGCGGTACTTGGCCAGCACCCGGCGCGCGATCATCGGCGAGATCGGCGACGCGCCGGCCTTCATCTCGACGATGGTCTGCGCGATGTCCTCCGGTGCGGCATCCTTGTGGATGTAGCCGACGGCGCCGGCCTCGATGCTCGAAAGCACGTTCTCTTCGTCGCCGAAGACCGAAATCACCAGCGGCTCGCAGCCGGGGAAGCGCGCCACCGCGTGGCGGATCACATCCAGCCCGCTGCCGTCAGGCATGCCCAGGTCGACCAGCAGCACGTCGGGAATGGTGTCCGTGTCGGCCAGCCAGGCCAGGGCCTCGCGCACCGTGCCAGCGCTCCCGAGCCAGAACAGGCTGGCGCTGCGTTGCACGCTGGCCTCGAAGAAGGCACGCGCGCGGCTGTCGTCCTCGACGACGAACACACCCCAGCGGTGCGTCTTTCCGGCATGCATGGCCTCAATGTTCATGGCCCCGAGCATAAGCCGCAGAACTGAGCAGAATGTCACGGCGGCCTCCCGTTTTCATGGGATGCGGGGGCCACTTCGAGGCCACGACACTCGCCCCGCGACCAGCCCTGGCGCCTCATCCACGGCCCTTGGATCGCAAGACTGAATACTTTCGAATTCGACCGTAGCCGATTCCGAATCCGGACACGCCGATCGGGCGTACAAGCTGCTCGGACAACCACTGCCATTCACCCGCAGCTTCGTGCACTTTGCACGCGAGACAGCCGTTTCGGAACAACGCACCTCATGCAAAATCAATCTGCGCCTTCAACCCGATCCGCGTCGAACGTTCCAACTTCAGCCCTGCCTCGCATGGACCCGCAAACCACCCACCTCCTGTACCTGCACGGCTTCCGTTCCTCGCCGCGTTCCACCAAGGCGCGGCTGATGGCGCAGCGCGTGGCGCAGGCGCACCCCAACCTGCAGTGGTGGTGCCCTCAGTTGCCGCCGTCCCCGCGCGAGGCCATCGACCTGGTGATGAAGGGCATCGCGGACTGGCCGCGAAAGTCGATGGCGGTGGTGGGCTCGTCGCTGGGCGGCTTCTATGCCACCTACGTCGCGGGCATGACGCGCTGCCGCGCCGTGCTGCTCAACCCGGCCGTGCATCCTGCGCGCGACCTCGAACGCTACATCGGCGACCAGACCCACTGGCACGATCCGGCGGAGCACTTCTATTTCAAGCCCGAGTACATCCAGGAACTGCGCACCATGGAGGTCGGCGCACTGACCCGCCCCGAGCGCGTGCTCGCGATCATCGCCAAGGGCGACGAGGCACTCGACTGGCACGAGAGCTCGGCGCGCTATCCCGACAGCAACATCAAGCTGATCGAGGGCGGCGACCATGCGCTGTCGGATTTCGCGGCGAGCCACCTCGACGAGGTGATGGCCTTCATCAATCCGGTGTAGCCGCGCCGGCGCCTGCGGGGCGCCGCCACGGCCTGTGCAGCCAGGATCGCGCCCCTGCGCATGGGACAATCGCCGGATGTTCGTATTGTTTGAAGAAGCCGGCAAGTACCTCGGCGGCCGCGTGCTCGCGGAGGCCGAAGCATCGGCGCAGGTCGAGCTCGACACCGGCAAGCGCGTCAAGGTCAAGGGCGCCAACATCGTGCTTCGTTTCGAGAAGCCGGCACCGGCCGAGCTGATCGCCGAAGCCCGCGCGCTGGCCGCCGCGATGGACCTCGACCTGGCCTGGGAGTTCGCGCCCGAGGGCGAGTTCGCTTTCGCGGAGCTCGCGTCCGAGTACTTCAGCGACAAGCCCACGCTCGCGCAGCAGGCCGCGGCGCTGTTCGCGCTGTTCGAGGCGCCGCACTACTTCCGCCGCGCGGGCAAGGGCCGCTTCAAGAAGGCGCCGGCCGAGATATTGCAGCAGGCGCTCGCCGCCATCGAGAAGAAGAAGGTCGTGCAGGCGCAGATCGTCGAATGGGCCGGCCAGCTGGCCGAGGGCGTCTGCCCGCCGCCGATCCGCGAGCAGCTCTACAAGATCCTCTTCAAGCCCGACAAGAACGCGCCCGAATACAAGGCCGTCGTCGACGCTGCGCGCGCCACGCAGCGCCCGCCGCTCGAGCTGCTGGCAAGCGCCGGCGCGATCGACTCGCCCTACCAGTTCCACTGGCGCCGCTTCCTGTTCGAGAATTTTCCCAAGGGCACCGGCTTCCCGCCGCTGGCCGCGCCGGCCATCGCCGACGACCTGCCGCTGGCCGACGGCGTGCAGGCGTTCTCGATCGACGATTCGCAGACCACCGAGATCGACGATGCACTCTCGGTGCAGGGCCTCGGCAGCGGCACCGTCACGGTCGGCATCCACATCGCTGCGCCCGGGCTCGCGCTCGCGCCGGGCGGCGCCATCGACCAGGTGGCGCGCACGCGCATGTCCACCGTCTACATGCCGGGCTACAAGATCACCATGCTGCCGGACGAGGTGGTCAATGCCTACACGCTGCTCGAAGGCGGCGAGCGGCCCGCGGTGTCGCTCTACGCGAGGTTCGACGAAGCCACGCTCGAACTGCAATCGACCGAGACCCGGCTCGAGCGCGTCGCCATCGTGGCCAACCTGCGGCACGACCAGCTCGACGGCGTGGTCACGCAGCCCTGGCTGGAGGACCCGTCCTTCGTGCCCGGCGATGTGCCCGAGGCCGAGGCCGCGACCCGGCTGCGCGGGCCGCTCTCGTTCCTGTTCCGCCTTGCCAAGCAGCTCAAGGCGCAGCGCGAAGTGGTGCGCGGCAAGCCCGAGAACTTCAACCGGCCCGACTACAACTTCCGCCTCGTGGGCAACGACGGCGAGCCGGACGGCAGCGAACAGGTGCAGATCACCACGCGCCAGCGCGGCGCGCCGCTCGACCTGATCGTGTCCGAGGCCATGATCCTGGCCAACAGCACATGGGGCGGCTGGCTCGGCGAGCTCGGCGTGCCCGGGCTCTACCGCAGCCAGGCCAGCCTGGCGCCGGGCATCAAGGTGCGCATGGGCACGCGGGCCCTCCCGCATGCGGGGCTGGGCGTGAAGAGCTACGCCTGGAGCACCTCGCCGCTGCGCCGCTACACCGACCTGGTGAACCAGTGGCAGATCATCGCGGCCGCGCGCCACGGCAACACTGCCGCGCTCGCGGCGCCGTTCAAGCCCAAGGATGCCGACCTGTTCTCGATCCTGTCGGGCTTCGACGCGGCCTATGCGACCTACAACGCCTACCAGGGCGGCATGGAGCGCTTCTGGACGCTCAAGTACATCGAGCAGCAGGGCATCACCGAGGTCGTGGCGACCGTCATCAAGGACATTCCGAACGGTGCGCTGGTGCGCGCCGACACGCTGCCGCTGGTGTTTCCCGTCGCGGGCCAGCAGGAGCGCGGCGCGCGAGTGCGTGTGAAGCTCGGCGAGATCGATGAGATCGCGCTCGACGTGCACGGCACGGTGCTCGAGCGCCTCGATGCCCCGGAGGGCGATGCCGCGGCAACGGAAGAAGAAGCCAGCGACGACGATGCGCCAGAGGTGGCCGGCCCGATCGCCATCGCGGTCGACCTGGCCGACGGCGAGCAGGCCCCGCCCGAGAACACGCCTGCATGAGCGCCGCGCCGGGCCGCCCCAAGCAAGCTCGCTCCCGCTTGGCGGAAAGGCGCGCAGCGCCAAGGGTGCGCCAATGAGCGTGGAGGAGCGTCGATGAACCTGAAGGACCTGAGTACGCTGCAGATCGCGCTCGGCGTATCGGTCATCGCGCATGCAGCGCTGTTGGCGGTGCGCTTCGTCGATCCCGAGGCGTTCAACCGGGCCTTCAGCGAGACGCCGCTCGAGGTGATCCTCGTCAACAGCAAGACCAACGACAAGCCCGACCCCTCTGCACGTGTGATGGCGCAGGCCACGCTCGCGGGCGGTGGCGACCTCGAACGCGGGCGCGCCACCAGCCCGCTGCCGCCCTCGAGCTTCACCGCCGTGGGCGATTCGATGGAAGAGGCGCGCCGCCAGATGGAGGCCATGCAGGCGCAGCAGATGCAGCTGCTCACCCAGCTCAAGCGCGACCTGGCCGCCATGCCCGCGCCCGACCCGCGCGCCTCGGGCAACCCGAAGGAATCGGTCGCGCAAGAAGAAAAGCGCCGCCAGCTCGTGGCGCTGCTGGCCGAGATCGAGCGGCGGGTGAACGAAGAGAACGCGCGGCCCAAGAAGCGCTACCTGAGCCCCTCGACCCGCGAGGTAGCGTACGCAACCTATGTCGACACGCTGCGCCGCCGCATCGAGGTGCGGGGCACCGAGAACTTTCCCACGGCCGCCGGCAAGAAGCTCTACGGCGAGCTCAAGATGACCATCACCATCAACCACGACGGCAAGCTGCTCGACACCGTGGTCGACGAAAGCTCGGGCGACACCACGCTCGACCGCCGCGCGAAGGCCATCGTGCACAGCATCGGCAACTTCGGCAAGTTCACCGATGCAATGCGCCGGCAGACCGACCAGATCGTGCTGCAGTCACGCTTCAAGTTCACGCGCGACGAGACGATCGAGCTCTCGTCGCAATAGCAGCAACCACAACAGCCACAACGAAGCGCCACGCCATGGACCTGTACTGCGTCATGGGCAACCCCGTCGAGCACAGCCGCTCGCCCCGCATCCACGCCCGCTTTGCCGAACTCTGCGCACAGCAGCTCGACTATGGTCGCCGGCTGGTGCCGGTCGGCGCCTTCGCCGAGGGCGTTGCCGCCTTCCGGCGCGAGGCCGCCGAGCGCGGCGACGTGGCGCGCGGCTGCAACGTCACCGTGCCGTTCAAGTTCGATGCCGCCACGCTGGCGCAGCACACGAGCGAGCGAGCGGTGCTCGCGCAGGCGGTGAACACGCTGCGCTTCGACGAAGACGGCAGCATCCATGCCGACAACACCGACGGCATCGGCCTAGTCAACGACATCGTGCAGAACGCGGCGGTGCCGCTCGCAGGGCGGGCGGTGCTCCTGATCGGCGCGGGCGGCGCGGCCGCGGGCGTGCTCGGACCGCTGCTCGACGCCGGCGTGTCGCGCCTGGTGGTCGCCAACCGCACCATGGGCCGCGCCATGGCGCTGGTGCAGCGCCATGCGGCGCTCGCGCTCGGCCACGGCGCGGCGCTCGAAGCCTGGCCGCTCGACGCGGTGCCGGGCGACTTCGACGTCGTGGTCAATGCCACCGCCTCGAGCCTTGCGGGCGATGCGGTGCCGGTGCGCGCCGAAGTGCTGCGCCCCGGGGCGCTGGCCGTCGACCTGATGTACGGGCCGGCGGCCGCGGGCTTCATGGCCTGGGCCGAAGCGCACGGCGCCGTCGGTCGCGACGGGCTCGGCATGCTGGTCGAACAGGCGGCCGAGGCTTTCGCGTTGTGGCGCGGGGTGCGCCCGCCGGCCGCGCAGGTTCTCGCCGAACTGCGCGCAGAGCTCGGATGAAAGCCTTCTTCCGCTTGCTCGCGTGTCTCGTGGTCGCGGGCGTGGCGCTCGAGATTTTCTTCGTGCTGCGCATCGCGGCGATGGTGGTCGTCGATCCGCAGAGCACCACGTTCCAGCGCTCCGAGGCTTGGCAGCTCGCGCTCGCACAAGGCAGCAAGGGCGCCTGGCGCCAGGAGTGGGTGCCCTATGCGGAGATCAGCGACAACCTCAAGCGCGCGGTGATCGCGAGCGAGGACGCCGACTTCATCGACCACAACGGCGTCGAATGGGAAGCCATCGAGCGCGCGCGGCAGCGCAATGCCAAGGCCGAGGAACTCGCCGCCAAGCGGGCCGCGCGGGCCCGTGCGCGCGGCAAGCCGGTGCGGCCGGTGCAACTGCGTGGCGGCTCGACCATCACCCAGCAGCTGGCCAAGAACCTGCTGCTCTCGGGCGAGCGCACGCTGCTGCGCAAGGGCCAGGAACTGGTCCTCGCGATGACGCTCGAGGCGCTGCTCGACAAGGAGCGCATCCTCGAGATCTACCTCAACAACGTCGAATGGGGTGAAGGCCTGTTCGGTGCCGAGGCCGCGGCGCAGTACTACTTCAAGAAGCCCGCAGCGCGGCTGAGTGCGGCCGAATCGGCCCGCCTCGCCGTGATGCTGCCGAGCCCCAAGTTCTTCGAGCGCCGGCTCGGATCGGGCTACCTGAGCAGCCGCGCCTCGACCATCATGGCGCGGATGCCGGCGGCCGAGCTGCCCTGAACGCGCCGGCCAGGCGCTCCGCCGCGAGCACCGCGGCGAAGCCGATCGCATACGCCAGCACGTCCCACATGTCGGCCGTGGCACCGAGCACGATGCGCAGCGCGCGGTTGGGAATCTGCAGCTGCCATGCCGCAGCCAGATACTGGCCCAGCTCGACCAGCAGTCCCACGCCGAACGCAGCGAACGCGAGCGGCAGCACCCGCGCACCGACGAAGGCCTTGAGCAGCAGGTACACCCAGGCCACCGCGAGCACGTCGCCCAGGAAGCTGCGCACCCAGCCCCAGCGCGCACCCACCGTGGCGAGCAACAAAAGCACGACGAGCAGGGCTGCGGCCCCGGCCAGTGAAACAGGATCGAAACGCCATCGCATGGCCCGTATCATCGCGTGATGCTGGCGAAGCTCGTGGGATGGTTGCTGTTGGGCGTGGTGCGCTTGCTCACCGGGGCCCAGGCGCGCTGGTACGGCTGCCCGCCCAAGGCCGAGCAGCGCATCTATTTCGCCAACCACCAGAGCCACGCCGATCTCGTGATGATCTGGGCCGCGCTGCCCGAAGAGCTGCGCAGCATCACGCGGCCAATCGCGGCGCGCGACTACTGGGCCAACACGCCGGTCAAGCGCTGGATCACGACCGAGGTCTTCAACGCGGTCTACGTGGAGCGCGCTGCCAGCGCGCCGGCCGGGGCTCTGCTGGCCGAACCCGTGGCCACCGCGGCGGGCGATGCGCCGGGCGATGCGGTGCCCGCACCCGATCCGCTCGCCCCGCTCTCGCCACTCATCGAGGCACTCAAGAGCGGCGACTCGATCATCATCTTTCCCGAGGGAACGCGCGGGCACACGGGCGAGCCGCAAAAGTTCAAATCGGGCCTCTACACCCTCGCGACGATGTTTCCCGAGGTGGTGCTCGTGCCCGCCTGGATCGACAACGTGCAGCGCGTCATGCCCAAGGGCGAGATCGTGCCGGTACCGATCCTCTGCTCGGTCACCTTCGGCGCGCCGCTGCACGTGGAGCCCGGCGAAGAGCGCCGCCCCTTCCTCGACCGCGCGCGCGCCGCGGTGATCGCGCTGCGCGACGTTTGAGCATCAGCAGCCCGCCATGAATCAGTTCCTGCGCAGCCTCGACCCGACCCAGCAGGTCGCCGCTCTCTTCCTCATCGTCTTCGGGTTGCTCGTGGTGGTGAGCACCGCGGCCTTCCTTCTGAGCTTCAAAGAGCGCCGCAATCCGGTGCACGACGCCGCCTGGCAGGCCGGGCTTGCGCACTACCGCAAGCTGCTCGGCACCACCTGGTTCATGGCGGTGGTGTTCTGGATCGGCTGGGCGCTCGGCGAGACGGTCGCCACGGTGCTGTTCGCGCTCATCGCCTTCTTTGCGCTGCGTGAGTTCATCACGCTCTCGCCCACCCGGCGCGGCGACCACCGCAGCCTCATCCTGGCCTTCTTCGTGGTGCTGCCGATCCAGTTCTGGCTCGTCGCCACTGCGCGCTTCGACCTGTTCACGGTCTTCATCCCGGTGTACGTCTTCTTCGCGATTCCTGTCGCGAGCGCGCTGGCCGACGACCCGAGCCATTTCCTCGAGCGCAATGCCAAGCTGCAGTGGGGCATCATGGTCTGCGTCTACGGCATGAGCCATGTTCCGGCGTTGCTGCTGCTGAGCTTTCCGGGCTACGAGGGCAAGAGCGCCTTCCTCGTGTTCTTCCTGGTGTTCGTGGTGCAGACCTCGGTGCTGGTGCAGCACGTGATCTCGCGCCGCACGCAGCGCCCACCCTTCGCGCCCAACGTGAGCCGCAGCTTCAACTGGACCAGCTGGGGCATCGGCATCGCGGTGGCAAGCCTCGCGGGCGCGTTGTTCTCCTTCATCACGCCGTTCAAGTTCGGACAGGCGCTCGCGGTGTCCGTCATCGCCTGCATCGCGGGATCGATGGGCCACCTCGTGATGAAGGCGCTCAAGCGCGACCGCGGCATTCCCAACTGGGGCAAAAAGGGCGTCGGCGTGACGGGCGCGAACGGCCTGCTGGACCGTGTCGACGCGCTGTGCTTCGCCGCGCCGATCTTCTTCCACTCCATTCGCTGGTACTTCAACGCCTGAAAGGGCGCCATTGACATGCGCATCCTCGGCATCGACCCCGGCCTCCTCACCACCGGCTTCGGCGTGGTCGATGCGGACGGCCATGCGCTGCGCTACGTGGCGAGCGGCACCATCAGCACGCGCCATCTCGGCAGCGGCAACCTGCCGGCACGGCTCAAGGTGCTGTTCGACGGCGTGGCGGAGATCGCGGCGCGCTACCAGCCCGACGCCTCGGCGGTCGAGATCATCTTCGTCAACGTCAACCCGCAATCGACGCTGCTGCTCGGTCAGGCACGCGGCGCCTGCGTGACTTCGCTCGTGAACAGCAACCTCTCGGTGGCCGAATACACGGCGCTGCAGATGAAGAAGGCCGTGGCCGGCCATGGCCAGGCGGCCAAGGCGCAGGTGCAGGAAATGGTCAAGCGCCTGCTCGAACTGCCGGGGCTGCCCGGCGCCGATGCCGCCGATGCGCTGGGCATCGCGATCACGCATGCACAGGTGGGGCGCTCGATGGCACGGCTGGCCGAGGCCGCGCAGCTGTCGACGACGCACGCGAGCGCCTACCGACAAGGACGCTCGAGATAATCGATCAGGCGACGCGCTCGGCGATCAGCACCGCGAAGAAGCCCAGCGCGGCAAGCAGCGTCCACTTCAGGACGATCCACCCGAAGCGCCGGTACTTGACCTGCCCGGTGCCCGCATAGAAGGCAAAGCTCACGCCCGCCACCAGCAGCAGAAACAGGATGGCCCAGCGAAACAGAAGCATGGGTTGAACGCGGCCGGCCTACCAGGCCCGCGCCACTTCGCCGAAGCCGCGCGGTGCGCGCTTCTCGTCCTCGAAGGTCACGACCTCGTAGGCGTCCTCGTTGGCGAGCAGCTCGCGCAGCAGCTTGTTGTTGAGCGCATGGCCCGAGCGGAACGCCTTGTAGGCCGCGAGCAGCGGCTTGCCGATGATGTACAGGTCGCCCATGGCATCGAGGATCTTGTGCTTCACGAACTCGTCGTCGTAGCGCAGCCCGCCCGCATTGAGCACCTTGGTGTCGTCCATGACGATGGCGTTGTCGAGCCCGCCACCGAGCGCAAGGCCCTTGCTGCGCATGTACTCGACTTCCTTGGTGAAGCCGAAGGTGCGCGCGCGCGCGATGTCGCGGCTGTAGGAACCGGTGCCGAGATCGAACTCGACGCGCTGGCCGGTCGAGTTGACCACGCGGTGGTCGAAGTCGATCTCGAAGCTCAGCTTGTAGCCGTGGTACGGCTCCAGGCTCGCCCACTTCTCGTTGGCGCCCTCGCCTTCGCGCACCTCGACCTTGCGGGTCACGCGGATGAAATGGCGCGGCGCCTTCTGCAACTCGATGCCCGCGCTCTGCAGCAGGAACACGAACGACGAGGCCGACCCGTCGAGGATCGGCACTTCGTCGGCCGTGATGTCGATGTAGAGGTTGTCGATGCCCAGGCCCGCGCAGGCCGACATCAGGTGCTCGACGGTCTGCACCTTCGCGCCGCCGGTCGACACGGTGGAGGCGAGCCGCGTGTCGGTCACCGCCTCGGCGGTCATGCGGATATCGACCGGCTCGGGCAGGTCGACGCGCCTGAAGACGATGCCGGTGTCGGCCGGCGCCGGCCGCAGCGTCAGCTCCACGCGCTGGCCGCTGTGAAGCCCCACGCCCACGGCGCGGCTGATCGACTTGAGGGTTCGTTGTTGCAGCACGCCCAGGATTTTAGGCGCGCCACGGCGAGGGCGGGCCATGCCCTTCGCTATGGCACCGATAGACATAGGTTGTATGCGCTCGCCCCCGAAGGGGCGAGGCATTGTCAGTCGGCCTGGCGACGCAGGAAGGCCGGGATCTCGAAATCGTCCATGCCGCCCGACGAGAGCGCGTCCACCTTGGCCGCGGCCATGGTGCGGTTGGTGCGCCAGACGCTCGGCACGGCCATGCCGTCGTAGTTCGGCTGGCCCATGCCGGCGTGGCCCGTGCCGCCCACGGTGGGCACGTTGAACGGGATGTTGTCGGTGCCGGTGCGGATGACTTCGAGCGTCGGTGCCTGGCGGCGTGCGTCGGCGCGCGACAGGCCGGTGGCCACCACGGTCACGCGCATCTGGTCGCCCAGGCTTTCGTCGTAGGCGGCGCCGTAGATGACGTGCGCGTCCGGCGAGGCATAGGCGCGGATGGTGTTCATCGCGAGCTTGGACTCGTTGAGCTTGAGCGAACCCTTCGATGCGGTCACCAGCACCAGCACGCCCTTGGCACCCGACAGGTCGATGCCTTCGAGCAGCGGGCAGGCCACGGCCTGCTCGGCAGCGATGCGCGCGCGGTCGGGGCCGGCCGCGGCGGCCGTGCCCATCATCGCCTTGCCCGGTTCGCCCATCACGGTGCGAACGTCTTCGAAGTCGACGTTCACGCCGCCGTACTCGTTGATGATTTCCGAGATGCCGCCGACCGCGTTCTTGAGCACGTCGTTGGCATGCGCGAAGGCCTCTTCCTGCGTGATGTCCTCGCCCAGCACGTCGAGCAGCTTCTCGTTGAGCACCACGATCAGCGAATCGACGTTCGCTTCGAGCTCGGCCAGGCCGGTGTCGGCGTTGGTCATGCGGCGCCCGCCCTCCCAGTCGAAGGGCTTGGTCACGACGCCGACGGTCAGGATGCCCATTTCCTTCGCGACGCGCGCGATCACGGGAGCCGCGCCGGTGCCGGTGCCGCCGCCCATGCCGGCCGTGATGAAGAGCATGTGCGCACCGTCGATGGCTGCGCGGATGTCGTCCACCGCAGCCTCGGCCGCATCACGGCCCTTCTCGGGCTTGCTGCCCGCACCCAGGCCGCTGACGCCGAGCTGGATGATCTTGTGCGCGTTGCTGCGCTGGAGCGCCTGCGCGTCGGTGTTGGCGCAGACGAACTGAACGCCCTGCACGCCACGCTCCATCATGTGCGCGACCGCATTGCCGCCGCCGCCGCCCACACCGATCACCTTGATCTGAGTGCCTTGGTTGAATTCTTCGACTTCGATCATTTCGATGGCCATTTCTAACTCCTTGAATTTGCAGTTGCCGTTGTGTATCTGTGAATTTTTTCTGGTGTCCTGACGAGATCAACGCGACCGTCGTCGAGGTGGTGGACCGGTGCGCCGCCATCGCTCGTTGAAATGCAACGGCGGACTTCCGCGTGCGAGCCAGAGTGGGGAGTGGTTCATGGTCAGAAGTTCCCCACGATGAAGTCCTTGAAACGTCCGAACGCAGTCTTTACGGATCCGTTCTTCTGCGCGACCTTGAAGCCGCGCATGCGTGCGAAGCGCGCTTCTTCGAGCAGGCCCATCACGGTGGCGGCGCGGGGCTGCGCGACCATGTCCGACAGCGCGCTCGAGTACTTCGGGATGCCGCGTCGCACGGGTTTCAGGAAGATGTCCTCGCCGAGTTCGACCATGCCCGGCATCACCGCGCTGCCGCCCGTGAGCACCACGCCCGAAGACAGCACCTCTTCGTAGCCCGACTCGCGCACCACCTGCTGCACGAGCGAGAAGATCTCCTCGATGCGCGGCTCGATCACGCCGGCCAGCGCCTGCTTGCTCAGCATGCGCGGGCCGCGGTCGCCCAGGCCAGGCACCTCGACCTGCGTGTCGGGGTCGGCAAGCAGCTGCTTGGCATAGCCGTGCTCGACCTTGATGTCTTCCGCGTCCTTGGTCGGCGTGCGCAGGGCCATCGCGATGTCGCTCGTGATCAGGTCGCCCGCGATCGGGATCACGGCCGTGTGGCGGATCGCGCCGTTGGTGAAGATCGCGACGTCGGTGGTGCCCGCGCCGATGTCGACCAGCACCACGCCGAGCTCGCGCTCGTCTTCGGTCAGCACCGCCTGGCTCGAGGCCAGCGGGTTCAGCATCAGCTGGTCGACCTCGAGGCCGCAGCGGCGCACGCACTTGATGATGTTCTCGGCCGCGCTCTGCGCGCCGGTCACGATGTGCACCTTGGCCTCGAGCCGCATGCCGCTCATGCCGATCGGCTCCTTCACGTCCTGGCCGTCGATCACGAACTCCTGCGGCTCCACGAGCAGGAGGCGCTGGTCGCTCGAGATGTTGATGGCGCGCGCGGTCTCGACCACGCGGGCCACATCGGCCGGCGTGACCTCCTTGTCCTTCACCGCGACCATGCCACTCGAATTGATGCCGCGGATGTGGCTGCCGGTGATGCCGGTGTAGACGCGGCTGATCTTGCAGTCGGCCATGAACTCGGCCTCCTTCAGCGCCTGCTGGATGCTCTGCACCGTGGCGTCGATGTTCACCACCACGCCGCGCTTCAGCCCGTTGCTGGGCGCAATGCCCAGCCCCGCGAGCTTGAGCGCGCCGCCGGCCAGCACCTCGGCCACGACCACCATCACTTTGGCGGTTCCGATGTCGAGTCCGACAACCAGGTCTTTGTATTCTTTGGGCATTGAATGATGTCCTCGGTATTCGCTCTGTCTATTTCTTCTTCGTCTTGGGGTCGGCCACGACGGTGGTGACTCCGCGCAGACGCAGCGCATACGCGTCGTTGTGGCGCAGGTCGGCCGCCTCGACGTCGGCCGGCGTGCGCTGGTATTGGGCCGCGACCTGCGTCACGGTCGTCAGGAAGCGCTGCGCGCGGGTCGTGACCTCCTCGGCATTGCCGCGCCCCAGCTCGATCTGCGCGCCGGTGTCGAGCACCGCCTTCCAGCTGCCCCGGCTCGACAGCCTGAGTTCCGCCACGCCGACGTCATAGGGCGCGAACAGCGGTGCGATCACGCGGTACATGCCCAGCACCTGCCCCGCCTGCTCGATCGGTCCATCGAGCCGCGGCAGCCGTTCGTCGACCTCGGCCACGTTGGCGTCGAACACCTCGCCAAAGCCATTGATCAGCTTCGATCCGGCCTCGTCGCCCCAGGTGCCCACCGGCACCTGCTCGGTCAGGGTCACGCGCAGGCGGTCGGGGAACTCGCGCCGCACCACGGCCTTGCGGACCCACGGCACCGTCTCGAAGGCCGTGCGCGCGCGCGACAGGTCGACGGTAAAGAAGTTGCCCGAGAGCTGCGGCGCGACGTTGGCGCGCAACGTCACCGCGTTGTTGTGCGTCACGTCGCCGTCGACCTTGATGCCGCCGATCGGGAAGAACGGCTGGCGCAGCACCCACCAGGCGCCGGCGGCAAGCAGCATGAGACCCACCGCCGCGAACGCAATGGTCGAGACGATGTTCATGAGCTTGACGTCGAAGGGCGCCTGGATGCTGTCTGCCATGGCTACGGGTTCCCCCCGCTCGCATCGAGCGTGGCCGAAGCCAGCACGCGCACGCACAGGTCTTCGTAGGCGATGCCCGACGCACGCGCCGACATCGGCACCAACGAATGGCTGGTCATGCCGGGCGAGGTGTTCATCTCGAGCAGGAAGGGCTTGCGGTCGCTCGCGCGGATCATCACGTCGGCGCGGCCCCAGCCGCGGCAGCCGAGCGTGCGGTAGGCTGCCAGCGTGATGCGCTGGATCTCGCGCTCTTCGGCCTCGGGCAGCCCGCTCGGGCAGTGGTACTTCACGTCGTCGGTGAAGTACTTGTTCTGGTAGTCGTAGGCGCCTTCGGGTGCGGCGATGCGCACCACCGGCAGTGCATGCGCATCGAGCCCGCTGCCGAGCACGGCGCAGGTCACTTCCTCGCCCTCGATGAATTCCTCGCACAGCACGTCGGCGTCGTAGCGGGCCGACAGCGCCACGGCATCCTGCATCTGGGAATAGCCCTCGACCTTGGTCACGCCGATCGACGAGCCCTCGCGCGGCGGCTTCACGATGAGCGGCAACCCCAGCACATCGGGCACCGCGCGGACCTGCTCGCGGCCCTGCTGGTCGAATGCGAGGCGCACGTATTTCGGCGTCGGCAGTCCATCGGCCTGCCAGATGCGCTTGGTCATGACCTTGTCCATCGCCACGCTCGAAGCCATCACGCCGGAGCCGGTGTAGGGAATGCCGAGCAGCTCGAGCGCGCCCTGCACCGTGCCGTCCTCGCCGTGGCGGCCATGCAGCGCGATGAAGCAGCGCGCGAAGTTCTCGCGCCGGAGTTCGACCAGATCGCGCTCGGCGGGGTCGAACGCCCGCGCATCGACGCCGCGTGCGCGCAGCGCCTCGAGCACGCCCTGGCCCGACAGCAGCGAGATTTCGCGCTCGGCAGAACTGCCGCCGAACAGCACGGCCACCTTGCCGAATTGCGCTGGATCCTGAAGGCTCACGATGCCTCTCCCTCGCGCGCGGTGCGCGCTGTTGGCGGCGCCCCGGCCGCAGTTGCCATCTCGGCCACCTTGCCTGGCACGGCGCCGATCGAACCCGCGCCCATGCACAGCACCACGTCGCCGGCACGGGCGTTGTCGAGAATGGCCTGGGGCATGGCCGCGATGTCGTCGACGAACACCGGCTCCACCTTGCCGGCCACGCGCAGCGCGCGCGCCAGCGAGCGGCCGTCGGCGGCCACGATCGGCGCCTCGCCCGCGGCGTACACCTCGCCGAGCAGGACCGCGTCGGCATTGCCGATGACCTTGACGAAATCCTCGAAGCAGTCGCGCGTTCGGGTGTAGCGGTGCGGCTGGAACGCCAGCACCAGCCGGCGCCCCGGGAATGCGCCGCGCGCGGCCGCCAGCGTGGCGGCCATCTCGACCGGATGGTGGCCGTAGTCGTCGATCAGCGTGAAGCTGCCGGCCGACGGCCCCTGCACGGCCAGGTCGCCATAGCTCTGGAAGCGGCGCCCCACGCCCTTGAAGCCCGAGAGGCCTCGCTGCACCGCTTCGTCGGGAATGCCGAGCTCGACCGCCACCGCGATCACCGAGAGTGCATTGCGCACGTTGTGCTCGCCCGGCAGGTTCAGCACGATGGGCAGGTCGGGCAGCGTGACGCCGTTGCGCCGCTGGGCCGTGAAGTGCATCTGGCCCCCGACCGCGCGCACGTCGACCGCGCGCACCTGCGCATCCTCGCCGAAGCCGTAGCTGGTGACCGGGCAGGTCACTTCGGCCACGATGTCGCGCACCGCGGGATCGTCGGTGCACAGGATCGCCACGCCGTAGAACGGCATGCGGTGCAGGAAGTCGACGAAGGCCTTCTTGAGGTTCGCGAAATCGTGCCCGTAGGTCTCCATGTGGTCGGCGTCGATGTTCGTGACCACTGCCATCACCGGCAGCAGGTTCAGGAACGAGGCGTCCGACTCGTCGGCTTCCACCACGATGTAGTCGCCGCTGCCGAGCTGTGCGTTGGCACCGGCGCTGTTGAGCCGACCGCCGATCACGAAAGTCGGGTCGAGCCCCGCGGCCTCGAGCACGCTCGCCACCAGGCTGGTCGTGGTCGTCTTGCCGTGCGTGCCGGCGATCGCGATGCCCTGCTTCAGGCGCATCAGCTCGGCGAGCATGAGCGCGCGCGGCACCACCGGAATGCGCTTCTCGCGCGCGGCCAGCACCTCGGGGTTGTCGGACTGCACCGCGGTCGAGGTCACCACCGCATCAGCGCCGTCGATGTGCGCGGCCGCGTGGCCAACGAAGGTGCCGATGCCCAGCCCCGCGAGCCGGCGCAGCGTGGCGCTGTCGGCGAGGTCGGAACCCGTGATCGTGTAGCCCAGGTTCAGCAGCACCTCGGCGATGCCGCTCATGCCCGAGCCGCCGATGCCGACGAAGTGGATGTGGCGAATGGCGTGCTTCATTTCGCGAGCTCCTCGCAGGCGCGGACCATCGCTTCGACGGCCTCGGTCTTTCGCATGCTCTTGGCTTTCTGGGCGCGATCGATCAGTTCGGTTCGTTGTGTCTTCTGTAGCAAGTCAGCCAGCAATTCAGGTGTGAGGTCGGTCTGCTGCACCAGCCAGCCGCCGCCCGCGTCGACGAGGAAACGCGCGTTGGTGGTCTGGTGGTCGTCGACCGCCGAGGGGAAAGGCACGAACAGCGCTGCTGCGCCGACGGCCGCGATTTCGGTGACCGTGCTGGCCCCGGCGCGCGCGACGATGATGTCGGCGTCGGCATAGGCCTGTGCGGTATCTTCGATGAACGGCGTGAGTTCGCCTTCGACGCCGGCCACGGCGTAGTTGGCGCGCAGTTCGTCGATCTGCTTGGCGCCGCTCTGGTGCAGCACGCGCGGTCGCGTGCCGGGCTCGATGCGCGCGAGCGCCTTCGGCACGACCGCATTCAGCGCCTTGGCGCCGAGGCTGCCGCCGACCACCAGCACCTTCAGCGGGCCGCTGCGGCCTGCGAAGCGCGCGGCCGGCTCGGGCTGCGAGGTGAAGGCCCCGCGCAGCGGGTTGCCGATCCACTGCGCCTTCTTGAGCACGTCGGGAAAGGCCGTGAACACCCGGTCGGCCACGCCCGCCAGCACCTTGTTGGCAAGACCCGCGACCGAGTTCTGCTCGTGCAGTACCAGCGGCTTGTTGAGCAGCACGCCCATCATGCCGCCCGGAAAGGTGATGTAGCCGCCCAGGCCCACCACCACGTCGGGCTTCACGCGGCGCACCACGCCGAAGCTCTGCCAGAACGCACGCAGCAGCTTGAGCGGCAGCAGGAACAGCGTGAGCGGACCCTTGCCGCGCACACCGCCGAACTGCACCGGCTCGAAGACGAAGCCGCGCGGCGGCACCAGCCGTTCTTCCATGCTGCCCGGCGCGCCGAGCCAGTGCACGCGCCAGCCGCGCTCGCGCAGCGCCTCGGCCACCGCCAGCCCCGGGAAGATGTGGCCGCCGGTACCGCCGGCCATGACGAGTGCGGTGCGCGTCATACGCGGCCTCCGCGCATCAACGGCGCTGCCGCGCCGCAGCGCTTCGCGCTGACTCGGTTTTGGCGAAACCGCGTTCTCATACGCGGCCTCCGCGCATGAGAACGCGGTTTTCATAGTCGATCCGCAAGACGATCGCCAGCGCCGCCATGTTCATCAGGATCGCCGAGCCACCGAAGCTCATCAGCGGCAGGGTCAGGCCCTTGGTCGGCAGCGCGCCGAGGTTCACGCCCATGTTGATGAAGGCCTGGAAGCCGATCCACACGCCCACGCCCTGTGCCACGAGGCCCGAGAACACGCGGTCGAGCGCGATCGACTGGCGGCCGATGTGCATGATGCGGCGCGTGAGCCAGAGGAACAGGCCGATGATCAGCAGCACGCCGACCAGGCCGAACTCCTCGCCGATCACGGCGAGCAGGAAGTCGGTGTGCGCCTCGGGCAGCCAGTGCAGCTTCTCGACGCTGCCGCCCAGGCCCACGCCGAAGATCTCGCCGCGCCCGATGGCGATCAGCGAATGCGAGAGCTGGTAGCCCTTGCCCAGCGCGTGCTCTTCGCTCCATGGATCGAGGTAGGCGAAGATCCGTTCGCGGCGCCACGGGCTCGACGCGACGATAGTGCCGAAAGCCACGACCACGAGCGCCGCGATCAGGAAGAACATGCGCGCATTCACGCCGCCCAGGAACAGGATGCCCATCGCGATCACCGCGATCACCATGAAGGCGCCCATGTCCGGCTCGGCCATCACGAGCATGCCGACTACCACCACGGCGATGCCCATCGGCAGCACGGCGCGGAAGAAGCGCTCCTTGATCTCCATCTTGCGCACCATGTAGCTGGCGGCATAGAGCACCATGGCGAGCTTGGCGAGTTCGGAAGGTTGGAAGCGCATGAAGCCCAGCGGCAGCCAGCGCCGCGCGCCGTTCACGTTGATGCCGATGTGCGGAATGAGCACCGCCACCAGCAGCAGCAGCGAGGCCACGAAGAGCCAGGGCGCAGCGCGCTCCCAGGTCTTCATCGGCACCTGGAAGGCCAGCAGCGCCGCGATGCACGCCAATGCAACCGAGGCCGCATGGCGCGTGAGGAAATACGCCGGGCCATAGCCCGCGCGCACGAAGCGCGGGTTGTCGGGCAGCGCGATGGAGGCCGAATAGACCATCACCAGGCCCCAGGTGAGCAGCGCCACGATGACCCAGACCAGCGCCTGGTCGAAGCCCATCACGCGCACCGGCACCGCCTTGGTCTGCGCGATGCCCGCGCCGCCGAGGCGCACCGGCAGGTGCACCGGCAGCGAATCGATGCCGGTGCGCGCGCGGCGGAACCAGCCGCCGAAACGGCTGGTGCCTGCGTTGGGCGTGGCGCCGGCGGCGGGGGCGGTCATGCGGGGTCTCCAGCCGGAAAGCCGGCGTCGTCGTCGTTGGCCGGGGCGCCGCCGGCGAGTGCCTCGACGGCCTCACGGAACACCTCGGCACGGTGCGCGTAGTCGCGGAACATGTCGAAGCTCGCACAGGCCGGTGACAGCAGCACGGCGTCGCCAGGGTTGGCGCGCGCGGCGGCGAGCTTCACGGCCTCTTGCATCGAGCCGGCCTGCATCAGCGACACGCCGGTCGACGCCAGTGCCTCGGCGATCAGCGGCGCATCGCGGCCGATGAGCACCACGGCGCGCGCGTACCGGGCAACCGGGGCTGCGAGCGGCTCGAAGTCCTGCCCCTTGCCCTCGCCGCCGAGAATGGCCACCACGCGCCGCTCTTCGCCGAGGCCGCTCAGCGCAGCCACGGTGGCGCCAACGTTGGTGCCCTTGCTGTCGTCGAAGTACTCGACGTCGTCGACCAGCGCGATCGGCTCGACCCGGTGCGGCTCGCCGCGGTACTCGCGCAGGCCGTAGAGCATCGGTCCGAGCGGGCAACCCGCCGCACTCGCGAGCGCGAGCGCGGCGAGCGCATTCAGTGCGTTGTGGCGACCGCGGATGCGCAGCGCGTCGGCCGGCATCAGGCGCTGCACGAAGATTTCTTCCTCGACCACCGCGCCGCGCTTGCGCTTCTGCGTCTCATCGGCCTCGAGCGCACGCACCAACCAGGTCATCCCGTTGAGCCGCTCGATGCCGTAGTCGCCGGGGCGCTGCGGCATTCCCGCGCCGAAGGTCACGTGCGTGCGCACCTGCGGGCGCTGCAGCTTCGCCTTCACGGGCGCGGGCAGCATCGCCATCGCGCCTTCGTCGTCGCGGTTGAGGATCATCAGGCCCTTCGCGCCGAAGATGCGCCCCTTGGCGCCGGCATAGGCCTTCATGTCGCCATGCCAGTCGAGGTGGTCCTGCGTGAGGTTGAGCACCGTCGCCGCCGTGGGCTCGAAATCCTGCACGCCGTCGAGCTGGAAGCTCGAGAGCTCGAGCACCCACACGTCGGGCAGCGTCTCGGCATCGATGTGCGCGCTCAGCGTGTCGAGCAGCGTCGGGCCGATGTTGCCGGCCACGGCCACGGTCCGGCCCGCGCGCTCGACCAGTTGCCCAGTGAGCGCTGTGACGGTGGTCTTACCGTTGGTGCCGGTGACCGCGAGCACCGCGGGCGTGTAGCCCTTGGGCGCAGGCGGCTCCTCGATGGGCACCAGCGGCAACTGCGGCGTCGGCTCTTCCTCGACCGCGGCCGATGCCGGGTTGGCGGCGGCGAATTCGGCGAGCTTCGCGACGAATTCGGCGGCTTCCTTGGCGGCTGTTGGCACGTAGGCCTTGCCGGTGGCCGGCGGCGGCGCAGTGGCAGCAGGAGGCGCCTCGGGCATCTCGGCCGCCGGTTGTTCGGGCGGTTCAGCGGGAATGCTCAGCGAGGGATCGCGCGGCATCGTCTCGGCGAGCGCGGGAACCGCCGTCTCGGGCTGTACCTCGGCGGGCGGTTCGGCGTCGGGTTCGTCTTCGGCTTCGGTCAGCGCGGCAGCCTCGGGCTGCTCGGGCGCGGCTTCCGGCGCTGCGGCCTCGAGTGCGATCTCGATCTGCGCCGCGGCCACTTCGGGCGGCACCTCGATCGGCGGCGCGCCATCGGCTTGCGGCTCCACCTCGGGCACGGCCAGTTCGATCGTGCGCAGGTCCTGCAGCGCGCGCGCGAACAGGTCGAGCTCGCCGCCGACGGCGAGGCCCACGGCCCTTGCGGCACCGAGCACCGGCGCGATGGTCGCGGGCGCCAGGCCCGGCGAGCGGTACACCGCGCGGATCGGCGTGCCGTCGATCAGTGCAGCCGAGAACGGCCCACCGACGAAAGCCACATCGGGCAGTTCGGCCTTCAGCGCAGCGAGCGCCGGCGGCGCTTCGCGCGTATCGGCCACGGTCACGACGCCGCCGTGGCGCGCGCACCAGCGCGCCATCGCCAGCCCGGACGCGCCGAGGCCGAGGATCAGGACGGGGAGGTCTTTCAGGTGCCGCATCTGTCTATGTCTGTGCTCAGCGCAGCTTCAGCGTGGAAAGGCCCACGAGGCACAGCAGCATCGTGATGATCCAGAACCGCACCACCACCTGCGTCTCGCGCCATCCGCTCTTCTCGAAGTGATGGTGCAGCGGCGCCATCTTGAGCACGCGGCGGCCTTCGCCGAAGCGCTTCTTGGTGTATTTGAAGTAGGCGACCTGCGCCATCACCGAGATCGCCTCGACCACGAAGATGCCGCCCATCACGAAGAACACGATCTCCTGGCGCACGATGACCGCGATGGTGCCGAGCGCGCCGCCGAGTGCCAGCGCGCCCACGTCGCCCATGAAGACCTGCGCCGGATGGGTGTTGAACCAGAGGAACGCGAGGCCCGCGCCCGCCATGGCCGAGCAGAACACCAGCAGCTCGCCCGAGCCCGGGATGCTCGGAAACAGCAGGTACTTCGAATAGACCGCGCTGCCGGTGACATAGGCGAACACGCCCAAGGCCGAGCCGACCATCACCACCGGCATGATTGCGAGCCCGTCGAGGCCGTCGGTCAGGTTGACCGCATTGCTCGCGCCCACGATCACCAGGTAGGTGAGGATCACGAAACCGATGCCGCCGAGGGGGTAGCTCACTTCCTTGAAGAAGGGCACGAGCAGGTTGATCTTGGGCGGAAAGTCGAGCGCGAAGCCCGACTGCACCCAGGCGAAGAACAGCTGCAGCACGCGCCAGTTGGAGCTTTCCGAAATGCTGAACAGCAGGTAGATGCCCGCGAACAGGCCGACCACCGACTGCCAGAAGTACTTCTCGCGCGAGCGCATGCCCTCGGGGTCCTTGCGCACCACCTTGCGCCAGTCGTCGACCCAGCCAATGGCGCCGAAGCCCATCGTGACCCACAGCACGATCCAGACGAAGCGGTTCGAGAGGTCGAACCACAGCAGCGTGGCGAAGGCGATCGCGAACAGCACCAGCACGCCGCCCATGGTGGGCGTGCCGCTCTTGGTGAGGTGCGTCTCCATGCCGTAGCCGCGCACCGGCTGACCGATCTTGAGCGCGGTGAGGCGCCGGATCACGAAGGGGCCGGCCACCAGGCCGACCACCAACGCGGTCAGCGCCGCCATGAGCGCGCGGAACGTCAGGTACTGGAAGATGCGCAGGAACCCGAACTCGGGCGAGATCGTCTGCAGCCATTGGGCCAGGCTCATCAGCATGGGGTGTCGCCAGGTGCATGCGTCATGACCGGCCTCCTTGTGTCGTTGTTGTTGTCGTTGCGGGCGCCAGCGCAGCCGCTTGTTCAATGGTGCGGACCACGCGCTCCATCTTCATGAAGCGCGAGCCTTTCACGAGCACGCTCGCCACCTGTGGCAGGCGTGCGCGCACCGCGGCGTCGAGCGCATCGGCGTCGGCGAAGTGCCGGCCGGCATCGCCGTTGCCACCGAACGCCGCGATGCTGTGCGCGCTGTCGGCGCCGAGCGCATAGACGGCCTCGATGCCGCGCTGGCGCGCCCAGTCGCCCACCTCGGCATGGAACTCGGCCGCGCGGTCGCCGACCTCGCCCATGTCGCCGAGCACCAGCAGGCGCGGGCCGGGCAGCGCCGCGAGCACGTCGATCGCGGCGCGCACCGAGTCGGGGTTGGCGTTGTAGCTGTCGTCCACCAGCGTGAGCGAATGCCCGTCGGCCAGCACGACCGCGCAGGCGCGCGAGCGGCCTTTCACGGGATCGAAGGCCGACAGGCCCGCGGCGATGGCGTCGAGCGGCACGCCGCCCGCGAGCGCACAGGCGGTGGCCGCGAGCGCATTGACCACGTTGTGCCGGCCGGCGATCCGCAAGCGTGCGTCAAGTTCGCCGAGCGGCGTGCGGACGCGGACCTGCCAGGCGCCCTGGCGCCATTCGGCGGCCGCGAGCGAGACGTCGGCCTCCGGCGCTTCGCCGAAACACATGCAGCGGCGTGCCGCACCGTCGTGCGCCATGTCGGTCCAGAGACCCGAGAAGGGATCGGCATGCGGGAACACCGCGGTGCCGTCGGCGGGCAGCGCCGCGAACACGGCACCGTTCTCGCGCGCCACGGCCTCGACCGTGGCCATGAATTCGAGGTGCTCGCGCTGCGCGTTGTTGACCAGCGCGATCGTCGGGCGCGCCATGGCCGCGAGGCGCGCGATCTCGCCCGGATGGTTCATGCCGAGTTCGACCACCGCATGCTGGTGCGATGCGCGCAGGCGCAGCAACGTCAGGGGAACCCCGATCTCGTTGTTGAAGTTGCCCGCCGTCGCGAGCGCGCGCTCGCCGCGGAACGCGACCAGGATCGCGGCGATCATCTGCGTGACCGTGGTCTTGCCGTTGCTGCCGGTCACGGCGATGAGCGGCAGTTCGAACTGCGCCCGCCAGCGCGCCGCCAGGGCGCCCAGTGCAGCGAGCGTGTCGGGCACTTCGAGGCCGGCGAGGCCCGCGGCTTCGAGGCCGTGGTGCGCGATGGCGGCCACGGCGCCGCCGGCCTTGGCGTCGACAAGAAAGTCGTTGGCGTCGAAGCGCTCGCCCTTGAGCGCCACGAACAGGTCGCCCTCGGCGAGGGTGCGGGTGTCGGTGTGCACGCGCGCCACCGTGGTGGCGCCGTCGCCGACGAGGCGCGCACCGGGCATCCATTGCTGCGCCTGCGCCAGCGTGAGCATCAGGGGCGTGGTTGCGCTCACTGGTGCGGCGCTCATCGTACGGCTCCTCGCTGCGCGAGCGCGTCGAGCGCGTGGCTGCGGTCGGAGAACGGAATGCGCTGGCCGGCGATCTCCTGCCAGGCCTCGTGGCCCTTGCCGGCGAGCAGCACCACGTCGTGCGGCGCGGCCTCGGCGATGGCATCGGCGATCGCGGCCGCGCGGTCGGGCTGCACCCGGGCCGCCTCGGGGCGCGACAGGCCGAGCAGCACCTGGCTGATGATCGCGTCGGGGCTTTCGCTGCGCGGGTTGTCGCTGGTCACGACGACGTGGTCGGACTGGCGCTCGGCCACGGCCGCCATCATCGGCCGCTTGACGGCATCGCGGTCGCCGCCGCAGCCGAACACGCACCAGAGCGCGCCGCCGCGCTGCTGTGCGAGCGGGCGCAGGCCGGCGAGCGCCTTGTCGAGGGCGTCGGGCGTGTGGGCGTAGTCGACCACCGCGAGCGGTGCATGGCCGCCGTCGAAGCGCACGCGCTCCATGCGGCCCGGCACGCTCGTGAGGCCGGCGCAGGCAGCCACCGCCTGCGCGAGCGAGAGGCCCAGCGCGCGCAGCGTGCCGAGCACGCCCAGCAGGTTGGCTACGTTGTACTGGCCGATCAGGCCGGTCGCCAGGTGTTCGACGCCGTCGCTGCCCTGCTCGACCACCGAGAACTCGAGGCCCTGTGCGCCGTGCGCGACGTCGCGCGCCATCAGCCGTGCCGGCTTGCCCGCGGCCGAGACGGTCCACACGTCGAGCGCGCCGATGCCGCCGTCGATCAGGTTCGCGCACAGGCTCGCGCCGTGCACGTCGTCGATGTTGACGACCGCGGCACGCAGGCCCGGCCAACGGAACAACTCGGCCTTGGCCTCCCAGTAGGCTTCCATGCTGCCGTGGTAGTCGAGATGGTCCTGGGTGAAATTGGTGAACACCGCCACCGCAATGCGCAGGCCGTCGAGGCGCCGCTCGGCAATGCCGATCGACGAGGCCTCGATGGCGCAGGCGCCGAAACCGCGGTCGACCAGTGCGCGGAGTTCGCGCTGCAGCATCACCGGATCGGGCGTGGTGAGCCCGGTGTAGACGACAGCCGGCGGCACGCCGATGCCGAGCGTGCCCATGACCGCGCAGGGCGACGGCACCGCGCGCTCGAGCGTGCCGTCGAGCCGCGGTGCGCGCACGCCGCCGGGCACGGCCAGCGTGCCCAGCGCTTCGGCCAGCCACCACGCGGTCGAGGTCTTGCCGTTGGTGCCGGTCACGGCCAGCACCTCGAGCGCGGCCGAGGGGTTGTCGTGGAAGGCCGCGGCAATCGGGCCGGTGGCCGCCTTGAGCCCCGGGTAGCTCGCGACGCGGTCGCCGAACCCGCCTTCGTCGAAACCGAAGGCTTCCACGCCCTCGTGCTCGACGAGGCAGGCCACCGCGCCCTGCGCGAGCGCTGTCGCCACGTGCCTGCGCCCGTCGGTGGCCGCGCCGGGCCAGGCGATGAAACCGTCGCCCGCGCCCACCGGTCGGCTGTCGGCATGCAGCACACCCTGCACGCGCTGCTTGAGCCATTGCGCGGCGATGAGGGGGGATGTGAATGTCAGCATGCTCAGAAGCTCTCGGCGACGCCTTCGGTCACCACCAGCGGTTTGACCGCGAGGTCGGGCGGAACGTTCATCATGCGCAGCGTCTGCTGCACGACTTCGCTGAAGACGGGCGCGGCAGCCAGGCCGCCGTAGTACTGGCCGTCGCTCGGCTCGTCGATCATCACGCCGACGATGATGCGCGGCTTGTCGATCGGCGCCATGCCGGTGAACCACGCCCGGTACTTGTTGCTCGCATAGCCCTTGCCGACCTGCTTGTGCGCGGTGCCCGACTTGCCGCCGACCGAATAGCCGACGGTCTGCGCGCGCGTGCCGGTGCCGCCCGGGCCGGTGGCCATCTGCAGCATCTTGCGAACCGCCTGCGCATTCGCCGCCGAGAACACCCGCACGCCGACGGGCGGCTCGGAATTCTTCAGGATGGTGACCGGGATGATGGCGCCGTCGTGCGCGAACGCGGTGTACGAATGCGTCATTTGAAACAGCGACGCCGACAGGCCGTAGCCATAGGCCATGGTCGCCTGCTCGACCGGCTTCCAGGTCTTCCAGGGCCGCAGCCGCCCGCTCACCGCGCCCGGGAACCGAATCTGCGGTTTCTGCCCGTAGCCGAGTGCGGTGTAGGTGTCCCACATCTCGTGGGGTGTCATCTTCTGCGCGATCTTGAGCGCGCCCACGTTGCTCGACTTCTGGATCACGCCCTCGACGGTGAGCGTGCCGTAGTTGTGCGTGTCGCTGATGGTGAAGCCACCGATCTGGTAGCGGCCCGGGCCGGTCTCGATCAAGGTCGAAGGCTTGATGCGACCCGCCTCCAGCGCCATGGCGACCGTGATCGGCTTCATCGTCGAGCCCGGCTCGAAGGTGTCGGTGAGCGCGCGGTTGCGCAGCTGCTCGCCCGTGAGGTTCTGGCGCTTGTCGGGCACGTAGCTCGGATAATTGGCCAGGGCCAGCACTTCGCCCGTGACGGCGTCCAGCACCACCACGCTGCCGGCCTTGGCCTTGCGCGCGGTCACCGCGTCGCGCAGCTTCTGGTAGGCGAAGAACTGGACCTTGCTGTCGACGCTGAGCTGGATGTCCTTGCCGTCGACCGGCGGCACCTGCTCGCCCACGCCCTCGACCACGCGGCCCAGGCGGTCCTTGATGACGCGGCGCGAGCCCTCCTTGCCGGCGAGCTCCTTGTTGAAGGCGAGCTCGATGCCTTCCTGGCCGTTGTCCTCGACGTTCGTGAAGCCCACCACGTGCGCCGCGGCCTCGCCTTCGGGATATTCGCGCTTGTACGCCTTGCGCTGGTACAGCCCCTTGATGTCGAGAGCGGCGATCTGCTTGGCGATCGGCGCGTCGACCTGGCGCTTGATCCAGACGAAGGTCTTGTCCTCGTCCTCGAGCTTCTTGTCGAACTCCTTCTGCGACATCTCGAGCAGCTTGGCCACCTGGCGGAGCTTGGCACGCACTTCGGGATCGTCGCGCTCGATGTCTTCCGGAATGGCCCAGATGCTTGGCGCCACCACGCTCGACGCGAGGATCAGGCCATTGCGGTCGAGGATGCGGCCACGGTTGGCCGGCAGCTCGAGCGTGCGGGCGAAGCGGACCTCGCCCTGGCGCTGGAAGAAGCTGTTGTTGAACACCTGCACGTACGCGGCGCGGCCCGCCAGCACGAGGAAGCCGAACGCGATGCTCGCGACGATGAACTTGCTGCGCCAGACCGGCGTCTTGCTCGCGAGCAAGGGACTGGTGGTGTAGCGGACGCTGCGACGGCTCATCGCGCACCCCTCGCGCCCGGGCGGGGCTCGGGCGGCGCGGGCGGCGGCGCCACCACGGCCGGGATCACCGTGCCGTCGGGCCGCACGTACTGCGTGATGGCCGGCGTGGTGGTGCGCATCTGGAGCTGC
Source organism: Variovorax sp. Soil_C_19 (assembly GCF_057657255.1). Classification (NCBI taxonomy): domain Bacteria; kingdom Pseudomonadati; phylum Pseudomonadota; class Betaproteobacteria; order Burkholderiales; family Comamonadaceae; genus Variovorax; species Variovorax sp. Soil_C_19. The sequence continues at coordinate 56,918 of NZ_JBDGIV010000016.1, forward strand.
TCCTTGGCGAGCTTCTCCACGCGCAGCGGCGTGGCCTGCGCACGCTTCTCCACCTGCAGGCGGTCATGGTCGAGCTCGAGCCGCCGCGCCTCCTGCTGGGCCCGGTGGAGCTCGGTGTAGAGCTGGCGCGACTGGTACTGCGTGTGCACGAGGAACAGCGCCGAGGCGACCACGGCGAGCAGCAGGAGCAGGTTGAGGCGGGCCATGTCAGTGCCCGCCCGGCCGCCCGAAGGGCACTGAGCGCCCCCTTGGGGGGCAGCGATACGCGAAGCGATGAGCGTGGGGGCGCGTCATGGGAGCTCGGTGCGTTCGGCCACGCGCAGGATCGCGCTGCGCGAGCGCGGGTTGCCGCTCACCTCTTCGGCCGAGGGCTTGATGCGCTCGAGCGCGCGCAGCTTCATCGCCCGGGGTGCGGCAAACGGCGCACGGCGGTCGTAGACCTCCTTCGAATGCCGCGCGATGAACTGCTTCACGATGCGGTCTTCGAGCGAATGGAAGCTGATCACCGCGAGCCGGCCACCGGGCTGCAGCACCGAGAGGCTCGCCTCTAGCGCCTGTTGCAGCTCTTCAAGCTCGGCGTTGATGAAAATCCGAAAAGCCTGAAATGTGCGCGTTGCAGGGTTCTGGCCCTGCTCGCGGGTTTTGACCGTGCCAGCCACGAGCTCGGCCAGTTCGGTGGTGGTTGAAATTGCGCCCCGTTCTTGTCGGCGAGCAACAATCGCCTTTGCAATCTGAACAGCAAACCGTTCTTCGCCATAGTCACGGATCACCTCTGCAATCTGCTGAAGTTCGGCCGTTGCCAGCCATTCGGCCACGCTCTCGCCGCGCGTGGTGTCCATGCGCATGTCGAGCGGGCCGTCGAAACGAAAACTGAAGCCGCGCACCGGGTTGTCGATTTGCGGCGAACTCACGCCCAGGTCCATCAGCACACCCGCGATGCTGGCCTCGGGCAATTCGCCCAGCGCGCGGAATCCCTGGTGGCGGATGGAAAAACGCGCATCGGAGATGCGCGCTGCTTCGGCCACCGCTTCTGCATCCTTGTCGAATGCGATCAGCCTGCCTTCCGGCGCGAGCCGCGCGAGGATCGCGCGCGCATGCCCTCCGCGCCCGAAGGTCGCATCCACGTAGGTGCCTGTGGCCGCAGCGGCCCCTGAAAGAAGGGCTTGCACCGCTTCGTCCAGCAAGACGGTCGTATGGGTCCATGGCGTGTTCACGGGAGCCCTCAGAACGCGAAGTCCTGGAACACATCGGGCATATCGCCCTGGGTGGCCTCGGCCTCCTTGGCCTCGTACGTGGCCTTGTCCCAGAGCTCGAAGTGGTTGCCCATGCCCAGCAGCAGCGTCTCGCGCGTGATGCCGGTGGCCGCGCGCAGTTCGGGCGAGACGAGGATGCGGCCGGTGCCGTCCATCTCGACGTCCATCGCGTTGCCGAGGAAGACGCGCTTCCACCACTGCGCCGACATCGGCAGCGCGGCGATGCGCTCGCGGAACTTCTCCCATTCGGGACGGGGGAACACCATGAGGCAGCCGTGCGGGTGCTTGGTTATCGTGAGCTGGCCGCTCGCCGTGGCGCTCAGGACGTCACGATGCCGGGTCGGCACGGAGAGCCGCCCCTTGGCATCCAGACTGAGCGATGAAGCGCCTTGAAACACGACCGAGAACCCCTGTTTGGGAGCACCGTGGCACCTGGAAGAGGCACCACCCGCACTTTTTCCCACTTAACTGCACTTTTTTGCACTGTAGCAGGAAACACTTCAGGCGCAACGGGCGGTCGAGGCTTTTTTTGTAATGGAATCAACGACTTAGCACCGGTTTCCAAACAGGGAAACCGGTGAATTTCGTTGAAAATTAAGCACTTAGCTCACGCAGTGAATGTGATGCGTGAAGCGCGGCCCCGTTACAGGGCCGCGAGGCGGCTTCAGAGAATGAAGCGGGAAAGATCTTCGTCTTGGCTCAGCGCAGCCAGGCGCTGGTCGACATAGGCGGCATCGATGTGGATCGTCTGACCTTCGATGCGGGCCGCGTCGAAGCTTACCTCATCCAGCAGCCGCTCCATCACGGTCGAAAGGCGGCGCGCGCCGATGTTCTCGGTGCGCTCGTTGACCTCGAAAGCGATGGTCGCGAGCCGGGTCACGCCTTCGGTCGTGAAGTCGAGCGTCACGCCTTCGGTCGCGAGCAGCGCCTGGTACTGCTTCACGAGCGAGGCGCGGGTCTGCGTGAGGATGCTCTCGAAATCGGCCACCGAAAGCGACTGCAGTTCCACGCGGATCGGGAAGCGCCCCTGCAGTTCGGGGATCAGGTCGCTCGGCTTGCTCAGGTGGAACGCGCCGCTCGCGATGAACAGCATGTGATCGGTGCGCACAACGCCGTACTTGGTGGTTACGGCCGTGCCTTCGACCAGCGGCAGCAGGTCGCGCTGCACGCCCTGGCGCGACACGTCGGAGCCCTGCGCCTCGCTGCGCGTGGCGACCTTGTCGATCTCGTCGATGAAGACGATGCCGTTCTGCTCGGCGTTGGTGATGGCCTGCGCGCGGATCTCGTCCTCGTTGACGAGCTTGGCGGCTTCCTCGTCGATCAGCAGGCGCATCGCCTCGGCGATCTTGAGCTTGCGCGTCTTGCGCTTGCCGCCCCCGAGCTGGCCGAACATGCCGCGCAGCTGCTCGGTCATTTCCTCCATGCCCGCCGGGCCCATGATCTCGAGCGGCGCGCGCGCCTCGGCCAGGTCGATCTCGATCTCCTTGTCGTCGAGCTGGTGCTCGCGCAGCTTCTTGCGGAAGGCCTGGCGCGTGGGGTTCGGGCCCTCCAGCTGCGGCGTGGCACCGTCGGCGCCGCGCGCGGGCGGCAGCAGCACGTCGAGGATGCGCTCCTCGGCCGCGTCCTCGGCGCGCGCGCGCACCTTGGCGCTCTCGGCTTCGCGCGTCTGTTTTACTGCGATCTCGGCCAGGTCGCGGATGATCGAGTCGACGTCCTTGCCGACATAGCCCACCTCGGTGAACTTGGTGGCCTCCACCTTGATGAAGGGCGCATCCGCGAGACGCGCGAGGCGGCGTGCGATCTCGGTCTTGCCCACGCCGGTGGGGCCGATCATGAGGATGTTCTTGGGCGTGATCTCCACGCGCAGCTTCTCCTCGACCTGCTGGCGGCGCCAGCGGTTGCGCAGCGCAATCGCGACGGCGCGCTTGGCCGCCGGCTGGCCGACGATGTGGTTGTCGAGCTCGGAGACGATTTCCTGGGGCGTCATGGACATGGTCAGAGCGCTTCCACCGTGTGGTTCATGTTCGTGTAAATGCAGATTTCGCCGGCGATCTCCAGCGATTTCTTAACAATTTGCTCTGCCGTGAGCTCGGTGTTCTCGATCAGCGCCTTGGCGGCCGACTGCGCGAACGCGCCGCCTGAGCCGATGGCGATCACGCCGTCCTGCGGCTCCAGCACGTCGCCGTTGCCGGTGATGATCAGCGAGGTGGTGGCGTCGGCGACGGCCAGCATGGCCTCGAGCTTGCGCAGCACGCGGTCGGTGCGCCAGTCTTTGGTGAGCTCGACCGCGGCGCGCGTCAGGTGTCCCTGGTGCTTCTCGAGCTTGGCCTCGAAGCGCTCGAAGAGCGTGAAGGCGTCGGCCGTGGCGCCGGCAAAGCCCGCGAGCACCTTGCCGTGGTAGAGCCGCCGCACTTTGCGCGCGGTGCCCTTGATGACGATGTTGCCGAGTGTGACCTGCCCGTCCCCGCCAATGGCGACCTGGTCGCCCTGGGGAGTCTTGCGGCGCACGCTCACGATGGTGGTGCCGTGAAACTGTTCCATCGAAGCCATCTGGGGACGCGGCCGACCAATGCAAGCCCCGCACCGCTTCAGGCCCGGAACTCAGTTTTTGCGGATGGCGACGGTGGCGTGGTCGGCGATCCCGACCAGGTCGAACAGGCCCGCGACGAGCCGGTGGGCGTCTACGAACTGGACCCGCTCGCCGCGTGCATCGCGCGCCCGCACCCAGGCCAGCAGCGTGCCGGCCGCGCTCAGGTCCATGCGCAGCAGGGCGGCGCACGAGATCGTGGGCGCGGTGCTGCCGTGCAGTTCCGCATCGAGCCGCTGGAGGCTCGAATGCGCCTCGCCGCGCAGGTCGCCGGCCAGCGCCGCAAAGCCGCTGTCGGTCGACGGAAAGCTCTCGGATTCGCCGCTGGAAAGCAGCGACCACACCGAACTCGGCGACGTCACGGCCGGCGGGGCCAGCAGCACGCAGGTGCCCTTCGGGTCTTGCCACGCCGGTGGCGAGACTTCATAGGTGATGCAGTAGTTGAGCGCCACCAGCTCGAAGTCGTCGGGCATGTTCATCATGCGCAGCGCGGCCATGTGCAGTTGCCACCAGAGGTCAGACGTCCGGCGCTCGTTGCCGGGTGCGGCCTCGGCGAGCACGGCCTGCAGCTTCGCCGCACCGACGAAACGCAGCTGCACCGGAGAATCGGCCCAGTGATTGAACAGCACGCGCAGTGGCGCGGCGGCATCGGCCTCGATGGCGCTCAACGCCCGCCAGTCGAGCGTCCAGACCGCACCGGCCTGCGACAAGGCCCGCGTGAGCTGCATCAGCCCTTCACGCGCCAGGCGCGCCGGGCAGACCCAGTCGGCGCCCGCGGGCGCCAGTTCGGCAAACTCGCTCGCGGCCACGGCCCTGACGTTGCGCGCCAGTTCGTCGAGCGGCACCCAGTCGGGGCCCATGCGCTTCATGCGCTGCGCGTAGCGCATGCGGGCCGCGGCAAAGCGCGCGGCCTCGCCGGTGGCACGGTACAGGTCGAACAGCGCCCGCCAGCGCGCATCGTCGCGCTCGAATGCCGCCTGGGCATGGCTGCCGTCGCCCGCGGCGCTGTCGGCGGACAGCGCCTGCAGCAGGATGGCTTCGGCGCCCGCGTCGTCGCCGTGCGAGAAGCGAATCACGGCCTCCTTGAGCGCGTCGTCGTGCGCCGGCAGCGCGGACGGCGGCGGTGCCACGACCGGGGGCAAGGCAACAGGCGCAGCCTCGGGCGGCGGCGCAGGCACCGTGGGCGCGAGCAGCCTCGCCAGCTCGGCCGGATCCTGCGGCGGCGGCAGGGTCTCGGCGCCGCCGTCGGGCGGCGGATTGACCAGCACCTCGCCATTGGGGCCGCGGCCCTTCCACCACTGCTGCGACATCTGCTCTTCGATCTCGTCGATCTTCTTGAGCGTGAGCGCGCGCCCCTCGGACTTCTCCGTGGTGGTGCTGTTGATGTTGAAGGACGACGGCGTGACCGTGCCTTCGAAGGCATGGGCGGCCGCTTCGCGCTGGCGCAGCTTGCGCAGCATGTCGAACTCGCGCCGGCGCACGAAGTCGTTGCGCTGGCGCCGCTCGATCATCTCCTTGAGCATTTCGCGGCTGTAGGCCGCATCGGGCAGCGTGGAATCGGCCGTGGCGGTCGAGTCCAGTTCCGACCAGTCCTTGAGCGGGTTGCGGACGAACTTCGCCACCTTCGAGAAAAGGCGGCCCGACTCTTCCTTTGGCATCGGCGGGCGTTCCGGGGCGAGCAGCTTGCTGCTCAGTCCCCGAACATCTTCTGCTTGAGTTCGCGGCGCTGCTGCGCCTCGAGAGACAGCGTGGCCGTCGGCCGCGCCAGCAGCCGACCGACGCCGATGGGCTCGCCGGTCTCGTCGCAATAGCCGTAGTCGCCGGCGTCGATGCGCTGGATCGACTGCTCGATCTTCTTGAGCAGCTTGCGCTCGCGGTCGCGCGTGCGCAGTTCGAGCGCATGCTCTTCCTCGATCGTCGCGCGGTCGGCCGGGTCGGGCACAACCACCGTGTCTTCACGCAGGTGCTCGGTGGTCTCGCCTGCGTTCTCGAGGATGCCGCGCTTGAGCTCGACCAGCTTCAGGCGGAAGAACGCCATCTGCTTGTCGTTCATGTACTCGGCGTCGGGCATCGCGATCACTTCGGCGTCGGTCAGTTCGGCGGCCGTCTTGGTCTTCCAGTTGTTCGCGAGCTTCGGGTCTTTCTTGACGGACACGGGCGGCGGCGGCACCAGCGCGGTCGATGGCGCCTGGGAGAAAGAGGACTTGGCCGCGGTGGAAGCCACCGATTGCGGCATGGAGGGCACGGTGAGCTGCGACAGCCGGGACACGCGGCCACCCTTGGCGGGTGCGGGTGCTGCGGCCTGGGTGGGCATCGAAGGAGTCGCCGTGGCGGACGAGGAAGCGGAGGCGGCGGCCGTTTTTTTCATGGGGATCGAAGAGGCAGAAGGAGCGGCAGCAGAGCGGCCGACGGTTTTGGATGGCGATGGTTCCGCGGCCCGGGTCTTTGCCGCGCTCTTGGCGGGGGCGGGACTCGCGGACTTGGCAGACTTCTTTGCAACGGTGGCGGCTTCGGCCGCTGGCGTTGCTCGCTTCTTGGGAGCGCTTTCCGGTTTGGTGGCTGGAGCTTTCGCAGCGGAAGAAACCTTCTTTGCCGCAGGTACAGCCGCCTTGGCAGCCACCGCTTTCTTGACGGCGGGCTTGGTTGCTGGCGTGGCCTTGGCGGCGGGATTCTTCACGGTGACTGGCTCCTTGAACGAACTGGAACGCGCTTTCACTGGGTGCTCTCCCGAGGGGAGCGGCTGCGGCCTTTCATTCAGGCCGCGTGGGCTCCGTCGTCGGAGTGCCCGCAGTGACGAACCCCGGGGTTATACCCCCTAAAGCCCGCCGTCAACCTGCGGCGCCCCGTACCGGCCGCCACGATTCGTCGATCGGACGAAGGCGGCTCCCGGAGCAGGCGCGCGATTGTATAGAGAACTAGAACGGAAGTGGGATATGCACGTCCGCTCGCTCCGGTAGCATCCGCGGCGTTGCCGGAGGGGCAACAAAGACCGCCAACCACAAAAAAGGTCGGGGCGGTCGACCCGTCATTCCTACAAAAGAGAAGCCATCTTGAGCAAAAAAGCAGTTCTGGGCATGCTGGCTGCCGCCATCGCCCTCGCCTACGGAGGAACCACCTGGTGGGCCGGTTCGACGATCAGGTCGCGCTACGACGCCGCCCTGGACGAACTGCCGAAGCAGACCGCGCTGGTCCGCGTGGTCGATCGCAGCTACGAGCGCGGTTTCCTGGGCGCCGTGAGCACCGTCACGCTCGAGATCGGCTGCGCCGCCGATGCCGCGGCGCAAGTGCCCGCGGTGGCCGCTGCCGAGCCGGCCGACGAGGAGGCCGCAGAAGATGCCGGCCCGATGCCCCTCAAGGCGATGCGCATCACCTTTCGCGACACCATCCGCCATGGCCCGCTGGCCGGTGGCACGCTGGCGGCCGCGACCATCGACAGCGAACTGGTGTTCGATGTGAAGGGCCAGGCCCAGGCCGAGAAGATCTTCGGCAAGGCCAAGCCGCTGACGGCGCACACCCGCGTCGCGTTCGATGGCGCCTACACCAGCGACCTGACCGTGGCGCCCGTCACGCTGAACGAGCAAGGCAAGGCCAGCGTCGCCTGGCAGGGCGCGCAAGCGCGCATCGAGGTGAACGGCGCGCGCACCCATGTGCGCTACGAACTCGCGATGCCGGGCATGGACGTGGTCGATGCCCGCACCGGCGCGACCCTCAAGATGGGCAGGCTGACCGGCAAGGCCGACATGGACCCGAGCGCGGGCTGGATGCTCGCCACCGGCAAGACCGAGGGCCGCCTCGAACGCCTCGAGTTCGCCGCGCCCAAGGGCCTCGGCGCGGCCGGCAAGGCGCTGCCGGCCGTGTTGCTGCAGGACATCGCGCTCGCCGGCGAAGCCACCCTCCAGGACGGCCTCTACGCCTCGAACGGCAGCCTCAAGGGCACCGGCCAGGTCGGCGACACGAAGATCACCGGCTTCGAGATGGCGAGCGGCGCGCGCCGCATCCACGCCGCGGGCTACAGGAAACTGGCCGACGCCTGGATGCAGTCGGCCGCCGTCAACGGCTGCGGCAAGGGCGGCGCCAAGGCTTCGCAGGCTGCGATGAAGGCGCTCGTCGACCAGCTGGGCCCGGACCTCAAGGCCATGGCCCGGCACGGGCCCGAATTCGGGCTCGACACACTGCGCGTCGAGATCGACGGCCAGCGCGGCGAACTCAGCTATTCGGTGGGCCTCGCCGGCGTCACCGACGAAGACCTTGCGGCACCAGGCCAGATGCTGCTGATGAAGCGCGGCGTGCTCAAGGCCAGTGCGCGGCTGCCCATGCAGTGGATCGAGCAGGTGGCCGCCACCGGCGCCGGAAGCGGCCAGATGCCGCCGCCCGAGCTGGTGGCCGGGCTGGTCGCACAGGGCGAGGAAAAGGGCTTCGTTCAGCGCGACGGCGCCGACGTCACGGGCCGCATCGAGTTCAGCGAAGGCAGCCTGAAGCTCAACGGCAAGCCGATGGGCGCCCGCCCGGGGAACTGAGCCCCGTCACACGAGGCACTGCTCGAGACCCTGCTCGAGGATCTCGCGCGGCAGCTCGATGCCGATGAACACCATGCGGCTCTGGCGCGCCTCGTCCTTGCCCCATTCGGGGCCGAGATCGCTGCCCATCAGCTGGTGCACGCCCTGGAAGATCACCTTGCGCTCGGTGCCCTTCATGTGCAGCACGCCCTTGTAGCGCAGCATGCGCGGGCCGTAGATGTTGACGATGGCGCCCAGGAAGTCCTCGAGCCGGGCCGGATCGAAGGCCCGGTCGGACCTGTAGACGAAGCTCTTCACGTCGTCGTCCACATGGTGGTGATGGCCGTGTCCCTCGTGCTTGTGCGAGGGATGGTCGCAGTGCTCGCCATGCGCGTGGTCGTGATCGTGGTGGTCGTGGTCGTGCTCGTCGGCGCTGAGGAAATCGGGGTCAATGTCGAGCTTGGCGTTCAGGTTGAAGCCGCGCAGGTCGAACACGTCGGCCAGCGGCACCTCGCCGAAATGCACCTTCTTCTGCGGCGCGCGCGGGTTCATGTGCTTCAGGCGGTGGATCAGCGCATCGGTTTCCTCGGCGCTCACGAGGTCGCTCTTGCTGATGAAGATCTGGTCGGCAAAGCCGACCTGGCGCCGCGCTTCCTGGCGGTCGTTGAGCTGCTGCGGCGCATGCTTGGCATCGACCAGCGTCAGAATCGAGTCGAGCAGGTAGCTCTCGGCGATCTCGTCGTCCATGAAGAAGGTCTGCGCCACCGGTCCGGGGTCGGCAAGGCCCGTGGTCTCGATCACCACGCGGTCGAAGTCGAGCAGGCCCTTGCGCTTCTTGGCGGCCAGCAGCTGCAGCGCCTCGCGCAGGTCTTCGCGGATCGTGCAGCAGACGCAGCCGTTGCTCATCTGAATGATCTGCTCTTTCGATTCGGTCACCAGGATGTCGCTGTCGATGTTCTCCTCGCCGAACTCGTTCTCGATGACCGCGATCTTCTGGCCGTGGGCTTCGGTCAGGATGCGCTTGAGCAGCGTGGTCTTGCCCGAGCCGAGGAAGCCGGTGAGGATGGTGGCGGGAATGAGGGCCATGGTGTGCTCCGAAAGCGGGAAAAAACGGGGAAGGAAGAACTGGCCGGCAGTTTAGCCAATGCCACTCAGTTGCGCTTTCTCACCACCACCAGCCCCTTGAGGTACTCGCCTTCAGGGAATTCGATGGTCATCGGGTGGTCGGGCGCCGCGCCGAGCCGCTCGCTGATGTAGCCATCGACTTGCGCATCGATGCCGGCGGAAGCCACGATCTTGTGGAACAGATCGGCACTGATGCCGCCCGAACAAGAAAACGTGAGCAGCACGCCGCCCGGCTCGAGCAGCTTGAGCGCGAGCCGATTGATGTCCTTGTAGGCGCGCGCCGCGCGCTCGGCATGGGCGACCGTGGGTGCGAACTTGGGCGGATCGAGCACGATGGCGTCGAAGCTGCGCCCCTGTTCGATGAACTCGCGCAGCGCCTTGTTCACGTCGGCGTCGAGGAACTCGGCCTTCAGCCCCGGCGCTTCGCCATCGTCGCCGAAGCCGTTGAGCGCCAGGTGCGCGCGCGCCCGGTCGAGCGCCGGCAGCGACGAATCGACCGACACCAGTTCGGCGCCCTCGAGCGCGCCGGCCGCGCGCAGCCCCGCGAGCGCCGCCACCGTGAAGCCGCCGGTGTAGCAAAAGCAATTGAGCACGCGCCGAAAGCGCCGATGCTGCGCGAGTTCGGCAAAGCGCTGCCGGCTGTCGCGCTGGTCGAGGTAGAAGCCGGTCTTGTGGCCGGTTGCGATGTCGAGCGACAGCGTCCAGCCATGCTCACGGATCGTGAGTTCGGTGCCGCCCTCCCCGCGCAGCCAGCCCGTGACGGGCTTCAGGCCCTCGCGTTCGCGGCCGCTGGCGTCGGAGCGTTCGTAGAGCTTCGAGAGGCCGGTCGCCGCGAGCAGCGCGTCGGCCAGTGCCGCTTTCCAGCGCTCGACCCCGGCCGAGAGGAACTGCGCCACCAGCGTGTCGCCGTAGCGGTCGACGATCAGGCCCGGCAGGCCATCTGCCTCGCCGTGCACCAGCCGCACGCCGTCGCTCTGCAGGTCGAAGAGCCCGCGTGCGGCCACCGCGCGTGCGCACACCGACGCCAGGAAGGCCGCATCGATGCGCTGCGTTTCCACGAAGCTCCAGGCCCGCGCGCGGATCTTCGACACCGGGCTGAACGCTGCCCACGCCAGGAAGGCGCCCTCGTGCGATTCGACGCGCACCGTCTCGCCCGCGTCGGCACCGCCGCGCGCAATCGCCGATTCGAAGATCCAGGGATGGCGGCGCTGCAGCGAGCGTTCCTTGCCGGGTTTGAGGCGCAGGGTTTTCATGGTTTTTTCTTGTTGTCGTCTTTGTCGTCCCTGGCCCGGGCCCGCGGATGCGCCGCGTCGTAGGCCTTGGCCAGGTGCTGGAAATCCAGCCGCGTGTAGATCTGGGTGGTCGAGATGTTGGCGTGGCCCAGCAGTTCCTGCACGGCGCGCAGGTCGCTGCTCGACTGGAGCACATGGCTTGCGAACGAATGCCGCAGCATGTGCGGATGCACCGGCGCCGCGAGCCCCGCCTTCAGGCTGCGCTGGCGCAGCAGCTTCCACACGGCCTGCGAGGACATGCGCGCCCCACGGCTGTTGATGAAGAGCGCCGCGGCACTGTCCGGATCGCGCTGCGCCGAAGCCCCGAGCGCCGGGCAGTCGCCGCGCACCGCGAGCCATTCGCCGACCGCCTCGGCCGCCTTGGCGCCGATCGGCACCAGCCGCCGCTTGCCGCCCTTGCCGAGCACATTGGCTTCGCGCGATTCGAGATCGATCCAGCCACGCGCGGTAGCACTCGCCCGTGCGTCGAGGCCCGTCAGCTCGCTCACGCGCAGGCCGCAGCCGTAGAGCACCTCGACGATGGCGCTGTCGCGCGCCTCGGTCCACGGATCGGCCTCGGCGTCGTAGAGTTCGGCGAGCTGCACCGCATCGTCGACCCCCAGCGCCTTGGGCAGCGGCCGCGCGGCCTTGGGTGCATGCACGTCCTTGACCGGGTTGAAACCCACCAGCCCTTCGTTGCCGAGCCAGCGGTAGAAGCTGCGCCAGCACGAGAGCACCAGCGCGATGCCGCGCGGCTCGCGCCCCGATCCGTGCAGCTGCGCCATCCAGCGCCGCACGTGCGCGGTCTGCACCCCGTCGAGGGCGAGGCCGGCTTCGGCGGCGTTGGCCTTCAGCGCCTGCAGGTGAATGGCGTACAGCTCGACGGTGCGCGCCGCCAGTCGGCGCTCCACGCGCACATGTTCGAGGTACTTCTCGGTCCAGCGCGTTGCGGCGCTTTCGGGTACGTCGGCAAGGTCAGTGGAGGTAGCCATGGAGTGCATTGTTCACGACCGCCAGCGGCTCGCGCAACGCGCCCTTGAAAAGCATGCCCCAGCGCTGCCAGCAGCGCGTGCGTGCCGCCGCGTACTGCACGTCGAATTCGCGGTCGAAGCCGCTCGCGCGCACCAGCCGCTCGGCGCGCCAGAGGTGGTACGGCTCCGACACCACGATCACGCTGCGCACGCCCGCGTCCCGCAGCAGCGGACGAGAGAGCGCAAGGTTCAGCCGCGTCGAGGTCGAGGCCGGCTCCAGCAGCACCGGCCCGGCATGGCCCTGGGCCTGGGCATGCTGCGCCATCACTTCGGCCTCGACGCGCCCGTCTTCCTTGTCGATGCCGCCCGAGAACACCAGTTGCCGCACCCGGCCTTCGCGCGCGAGCGCGATGGCGGCATCGACGCGGCCGGTGAGGCAGGGATTGGGCTTGCCGCGCAGGTAGGCGCGGTTGCCGAGCACGAGCGCGGCATCGGCCGTTTGCGCGGGCGGATGGTCGAGCGCCACGGCGGCGCGCCGCCAGATGGCGCCCGCGATCGCGAGATAGGCCAGCAATCCGGCAAGCAGCGCGGCGGCCAGCACCGCCCGTGCGGCCCGCCAGGACCGCCGCCGGCCGCTCAAGGCCGCAGCCGCGACAGCGCGCCCGAGGCCAGCTGGGCGATGCGCTCGAGGAAGTCGGTGCCCATCTCGGCATTGAAGCGCTGGGCGTCGGGCGAGGCCAGCACCAGCAGCCCGAAGGCCGGCGACTCGGCGTCCGCCCGCAGCGGGATCAGCGCGATCGAGGCCGCCCCGGTCGGCTCGGGCAGCCAGTTGGCGGCCTCGAAACCCGAGTTGAGCCCGCAATAGGGCGAGGTGAGCGAGGTGGCGAGCGCCTTCACGTCGTCGCTCACCCACTGCGCATAGGCTTCGTTGAGGTAGTCGGCACCGCAATCCCACACCTTGATGGCGGTCTGCGGCACCAGGAACAGCGACTGCAGGTCGACCGCGATGCGGTAGGGCAGGCTGCGCGGCTCTCGCGTGGTCAGGAGGCCGGTGGTCCAGCGCTGCAGCCGGTCGGCGATCACCACGTTCTCGGTGCCGTGGCGCACCATGTCCATCAACCGATGCTCGAGCGCCTTGATCTTCTCGCGCAGCATCTCGGCCTGGCGTTCCTGCAGGCTCACCGCGCGGTTGCCGTGCGGGCTGGTGAGTTGCACCTGCGCCAGCAGCTGCGCATGCCGCTCGAAGAAGTCGGGCGTGTTCGCCAGGTAGTTCGCGATGTCGTCTTCGGTGATCGGGTTCATGGCGTTGTCGATGTTCGTGGTCTGGGTCATGGCAGTTCGGGCACGTCGATGTCGCCCTCGAAGACGGTGGTGGCCGGCCCGGTCATGAGGACCGGCTGGCCCTCGCCGTGCCATTCGATGGTGAGGATGCCGCCGTGCGTCTGCACGTCGACGCGGGCGTCGAGCCGTCCGAGCCTGATGCCCGCCACCACGGCCGCGCAGGCCCCGGTGCCGCAGGCCAGCGTCTCGCCGGCGCCGCGCTCGAACACGCGCAGCCTGATGTGCGTGCGGGCCAGCACCTGCATGAAGCCGGCATTCACGCGCTGCGGAAAGCGCGGATGGTGCTCGATCTGCGGCCCTTGCACGGCGACGGGTGCGGTGTCGACGTCGTCGACCAGTTGCACCGCATGCGGGTTGCCCATCGACAGCACCGCGACCGGGACAATGGCGCTGTCGGCATGGGTGCCGAGCGCCAGGTGCCAGGTATGCCAGCCGCCGTCGGGCTGCGCATCGAGGCCGGCGATATCGAAGGGCACGCGCTCGGGCTCGAACACCGGCGCGCCCATGTCGACCGTGACGCGGCCGTCGGCACCCATGCGCGGCGCAATCACGCCGGCCAGCGTCAGCACGCGGACCTCGTCCTTGTCGGTGAGCTGGTGTTCGCGCACGAAGCGCATGAAGCAGCGCGCGCCATTGCCGCACTGCTCCACCTCGCCGCCGTCGGCGTTGTGGATCACGTACTCGAAGTCGATGCCCTCGGCACCCTGCGGCGGCGGGCGTACCGTCAGGATCTGGTCGGCGCCCACACCGAAATGGCGGTCGGCCAGAAAGCGGTACTGCGCGGCGCTGAGGCCCAGCGTGCCGCGCGTCTCGTCGAGCACGACGAAATCGTTGCCGGCCCCCTGCATCTTGGTAAAGCGGATTCGCATGGGCGGATTATCGCCATCGGCGCCGCCCCTCGCGCCGCAAGGGCCGAGCGGAGCGGGCTCAGCCCTTGATGAAGGCCAGCAGGTCGGCGTTGACCTGCGCCGCATGCGTGGTGCAGGTGGCGTGCGGCGCGCCGGCATACACCTTGAGCTGGCTGCCCGCGATCATCTCGGCCGCCAGCTTGCCGGTGGCCTCGAACGGCACCACCTGGTCGTCGTCGCCGTGGATCACGAGCGTGGGCACGTCGATCTTCGCCATGTCGGGGCGGAAGTCGGTTTCGGAAAACGCCGTCACGCAGTCGATCGTGGCCTTGATCGACGCCTGCAGCGCGATCTGCAGCGTCTGCTTGAACACGCCCTGCGACACCGTTGCGCCGGGACGGTTGGTGCCATAGAACAGCGTGCTGAAGTCATCGAGGAACTGCGGCCGGTCGGCGGCCAGCCCGGCGCGGATACCCGCGAACAGCAAGGCATCGGGGCCCACCGGATGGTCGGCGGTCTTCATGAAGAGCGGCGTCACCGCGCTGATCAGCGCGAGCTTCGCCACGCGCGCGCTGCCCTTGCGCGCGATGTAGCGCGTGACGTCGCCGCCGCCCATCGAGAAGCCCGCAAGGATCACGTCGTTCAGGTCGAGCTTCTCGATCAGTTCGGCGATGTCGTCGGCGAAGGTGTCGTAGTCGTAGCCGGTCCAGGGCTGGCTCGAACGGCCGAAACCGCGGCGGTCGAACGCGATGGCGCGGTAGCCGCGCTCGGCGAAGAACAGCATCTGCGCGTCCCACATGTCGGCGCTCAGCGGCCAGCCGTGGCTGAAGACGATCGGCTGGCCGGTGCCCCAGTCCTTGTAGTAGAGCTCGGTGCCGTCGCGAAGGGTCAGTGTTGTCATGGTTTTTTCCTTTGGGAGTGGATGAAAGATACGAGAGAAGAATGAAAGAAAGGTGAAGCGGGAAGCGCGTCGTTTTTTCAGAGCGCCAGGAAGTGATGCACCTCGGGCCGCCCCGGTCCGATGTGGAAGCGCAGCGCCTCGGCCTGCAGGTCGGCATCGGCCTGCGACACGCGGTGGTGCTGGCGCAGGTGCTCTGCCCACGACTCCACGAGGAACCATTCCATGATCCGCTCGGGATCGCCCGTGTGTTCGTGCAGCCCCCAGGCATAGGCGCCGTCGCGGCGGCGTTCGAGCGACAGGCGCTTCATGGCGGCCATGAACGCCGCGCGGTCGTCCTTGCGGATGCGGTACTCGACCTGCACCATCACCGGCCCGCGGTCATGCGCCACGGGCTCGGCCAGGAGCGGCTCGGGCCAGTGGTTCGACGCCTGCAGGTCCGCCTCGCCGGTGGGCAGCTTCACGCGGTGGAACACCAGCCCTGCGATCACCAGCCCGACCGCCCCCGCCACCAGCGTGGCGGGCACGCCGACCTGCTGCGCCACCAGGCCCCAGCCCAGGCTGCCCGCGGCCATCGCCCCATTGAACACCGTGAGGTACACCGCGAGCCCGCGCCCGCGCACCCAGTTCGGCAGGATCGACTGCGCCACGCCATTGAGGGTGGTGAGCGCGATGATCCAGCCCAGGCCCAGCAGCAGCAGGAGCAGCACCGCGAGCCACTTCGGCGGCGCGAACACCAGGCTGCCCATCACCGCGGCGGCGAGCAGTGCCGCCAGCAGCAGCATGCCGTCGGCATCGAGCCGGGCCCGCAGCCGCGGCATCACGAGCGCACCGCCAATCGCGCCCGCGCCCACGGCGCCGAGCAGCACGCCATAGAAGCCCGCGCTGCCGCCGAGCATCTGGCGCGCCACCAGCGGCAGCAGCGCCCACACCGAGCTCGCGAAGACGAAGAACACCGCCGCGCGCAGCAGCACCACGTGCAGTTCCTTGCTGGCGCGCGTGTAGCGCAGGCCGGCGCGGAAGGCGCCGAGGAAGTTCTCGGACAGTCCGCTGTCCACCGCCGCCGGCCGCTTCCACCAGAGAAGCGCCGCGATCACGAACACATAGCTCAGCACGTCGAGCCCGTAGGTCGCGGCTGCGCCGAAGCTCGCGAGGATCAGCCCGCCCGCGGCCGGCCCGATCGAGCGCGCGATGTTGATGCCCAGCGAGTTCAGCGCCACCGCGCCCTTGAGGTCGGCGCGCGGCACCAGCTCGGGCACGATCGACTGCCAGGTCGGCCCCATCAGCGCGGCGCCGATGCCGCCCACGAACGTGAGCGCGATCAGGTATTCGACCGTGAGCCCGCCGGTGTGCGACAGCACCAGCAAGGTGCCGCTGACCGCCGCGAGCACGAGCTGCACGAAGATCAGGAAGCGCCGGCGGTCGAGGATGTCCGAGAGCACGCCCGCCGGGATCGCGAGCAGGAACACCGGCAGCGTCGCCGCCGTCTGGATCAGCGCCACCGCCGTCGGGCTCGCCGACAGGTCGGTGACGAGCCACGAACTCGCCACGTCGCGCATGAAGCTGCCGATGTTGCCGAGCACCGTGGCGGCCCAGAGCACTGCGAAGACGGGTTGGCGCAGTGGCGCGAAGGCGCCTTTTTGAGTTTCGGCCATCACACCGCCCAGCAGGCGCAGCCGAGCGCGCCCCAGAAGCTCTTGAGGTCGGCGATCGGCAGCTTGCTGCTCCAGGCCGTCGCATGCCGGTGGCCGTGCACGTTGCAGTCGTTGGCGCAGGCGCAGGCCATGGCCGCCCTGTGCAGTGCGTTCTGCAGCGGCGCGCCCTCGGCCGCATCGGCCCAGCCCGCATAGCCGCCGAAGGTCCGCGCGGGCGACCAGTCGGGCATGGCGGGCGGCGGTGCGCCTTCGTCGAGCGCGGCGAAGGGCCCCGCGCCATAGACCACCTTGCCGCCCACCATCGTGAGCAGCGCCGTTGTGTCGGCAATGTCCGATTCGGCGCAGGCGAAGAAATCGCGGTCGGGCACCACGAGGTCGGCGAGCTGGCCGGCCTCGATGCGGCCCTTTTTGCCCTCCTCGTTGGAGAACCAGGTGACGTTCTCGGTCCACATGCGCAGCGCCTGCTCGCGGTCGAGGCAGTTGCGCTGCGGGTACAGCTGCATGCCGCCCACGGTCTTGCCCGTGACCAGCCACGACAGCGACACCCACGGGTTGTACGAGGCGACGCGCGTGGCATCGGTGCCGGCCGAGACCTTGAGGCCGCGCTCGAGCATCTTCTTGACCGGTGGCGTCGCCTCGGCCGCGCCGGCGCCGTAGCGCTCGACGAAGTATTCGCCCTGGTAGGCCATGCGGTGCTGCACCGCCACGCCGCCGCCGAGCGCGGCGATGCGGTCCATCGACTTCTCGGAGATGGTCTCGGCATGGTCGAAGAACCAGTTCAGGCCCGCGAGCGGCGTGTCCTTGTCGACCTTCTCGAACACGTCGAGCGCGCGCTCGATCGTCTCGTCGTAGGTGGCGTGCATGCGCCACGGCCAGCGGTTCTGCGCGAGGATGCGCACCACGCCTTCGAGTTCGCCTTCCATCTCGGGCGCCAGCTCGGGGCGCGGCTCGCGGAAGTCCTCGAAGTCGGCCGCCGAGAACACCAGCATCTCGCCCGCGCCGTTGTGGCGGAAGTAGTCGTCGCCCTGCTTGTACGTGGCCTTCGCGGTCCAGTTCAGGAAATCCTGCTTCTCTGCCTTGGCCTTCTGCGTGAACAGGTTGTAGGCCAGGCGGATGGTGAGCTGGCCGTCGTCGGCCAGCTTCTGGATCACTGCGTAGTCGTCGGGATAGTTCTGGTTGCCGCCGCCCGCGTCGATCGCGCCGGTCACGCCCAGGCGGTTGAGTTCGCGCATGAAGTGGCGCGTGGAATTGAGCTGGTAGTCGAAGGGCAGCTTCGGCCCCTTGGCGAGCGTGGCATAGAGGATGGCCGCGTTCGGCTTGGCCAGCAGCAGGCCGGTCGGGTTGCCGTGGCCGTCGCGCACGATCTCGCCGCCGGGCGGCGCGGGCGTGTCCCGGGTGTAGCCCACGGCGCGCAGTGCCGCCGCATTGAGCAGCGCGCGGTCGTACAGGTGCAGGATGAACACC
Source organism: Variovorax sp. Soil_C_19 (assembly GCF_057657255.1). Taxonomy (NCBI): domain Bacteria; kingdom Pseudomonadati; phylum Pseudomonadota; class Betaproteobacteria; order Burkholderiales; family Comamonadaceae; genus Variovorax; species Variovorax sp. Soil_C_19. The sequence goes on from NZ_JBDGIV010000016.1 coordinate 74,827, forward strand.
GGCGTGTCGGGCGCCACCGCGTTCAGTTCGGCGATGGTCGGCAGCCGCTTCTCGGCGAACTGGTGCTCGGTGAAGCCGCCCACCACGCGCACCCATTGCGGTGCCGGCGTGACCGCCACCTGGCGCCGCAGCATGCCCATCGCATCGGCCAGGCTCTTCACGCCGTCCCAGCGCAGCTCCATGTTGTAGTTGAGGCCACCACGGATGATGTGCAGGTGGTTGTCGATCAGGCCCGGCAGCACGCGCCGGCCCTGGAGGTCGATCACGCGGGTGCGGCTCGCCGCAAGCGGCAGCACGTCTTCGGCGCGGCCCACGCGGACGAAGCGGCCGTCCTGGATGGCCACCGCGTCGGCGCCCGGGTTGGAACGGTCGAGCGTGGTGAAGCGGCCGTTGTGCAGGATCAGGTCGGGCGCGGCGTTCTCATCAGCCATGGCGGGTGTCCTTCGCGTTCTGTGCGGGGTCGGTCGGCAGGCACTGGGGCAGCTCGCCGAACACGTGCGGCTTGACCTGGTGGTGCAGCCACGAACTGGCCGCGGACGGCGGGGCCATCAGGCTGCGCACCAGCGGCGGCAGCTGCTCGCCCACGAGGATGCCGAGCAGGCCGACCAGCGCGATCACCGGCGGCGCCGGCGAGCGCACCTGGAACAGCGCGTAGATCACGCCGACCAGGAGGCCAAGCGCAAGGGAGACGATGTAGGGCTTCATGGCCGGTGCTTTCGTTTGGATGTGCTTCGCCGCATTCAGCCTTCGTGGGCGCCGAACATGGCCTTGGCGTAGTCGATGCCGATGCCGTAGGCGCCGCCCACCTTTTTGGCGATGCCGGTCGTGAGCTCGTAGGTCTCGCCGCGCGCCCAGTCGCGCTGCAGTTCGAGCAGGTATTGCAGCGAGGTCATCGGCCGTGCACCAGCCTGCACCATGCGGTCCATCGCGCGGTTGTGCGCCTCGGCCGAGACGTCGCCGCAGGCGTCGGCGATCACGTACACCTCGAAGCCCTGGTCCAGCGCCGACAGCGCCGGGCCCACGATGCACACGCTGGTCCACAGGCCCGCCAGCACGATGCGCGGCTTGCCGATCTCGTTCACGCGGTCGATCACGACCGCGTCTTCCCAGGTGTTCATCGAGGTGCGGTCGAGCATCTTCTGGCCGGGGAAGGCGGCGCCGATCTCGCCGAACATCGGGCCCGAGAAGCTCTTCTCGGCCACGGTCGTGAGGATGGTCGGCACCTTGAAGCCCGCCGCCGCCTGCGCCACCAGCGCCGCGTTGTTGCGCAGCGTCACCGCGTCGATCGAATGCGTGGCAAAGGCCATCTGCGACTGGAAGTCGATCATCACCAGCGTGTGATCGTCGGGGGTCAGCAGTGTGGCGCCGGCGGTGGGGGTGGCTTGGATGGACGGCATGCAAATACTCCAAAAGTTGGACAAAGGTTCGATTCGATTCACAATGCGCTTCGGGAGACATTTCCCTTGGCGTTGAATCGATCATCGATGCCTTTTTGCCGGCGATTGGCGAAATTTTTCTGCGTCATTGTTCGAATTTTTCGAACATCGGTTTTTTCGAAAGAACCCGCGTGCTCAAGCTCAGCCTCGAAGCCATCGAAGTCGTCGACGCCATTGCGCGCCATGGCTCCTTCGCCGCCGCCGCCGCGCGGCTCAACAAGGTGCCGTCCACCATCTCGTACGCCGTGGGCAAGCTCGAAGAGCAGCTCGGCATGCGGCTGTTCGAGCGCCACGGCCCGCGCGTCCATCTCACGGCCGCGGGCGAAGAGATGCTCAAGGAGGGCCGCTGGCTGCTCAATGCCGCGAGCGACCTCGAATCGCGCATGCGGCAGATCGCCACCGGCTTCGAGTCGGAGCTGCGGCTGGTGCACGATTCGATCATTCCCACGCCATCGCTCATCGGCGACATCCACGCCTTCGAGGCGCTGCGCTGCGGCACGCGGCTGCGCGTCGGCTGCGAGGCCCTGACCGGCACCTGGGAGGCGCTGCGCGAAGGCCGCGCCGACCTCGTCATCGCCGCGGGCGAGGGCCCCGCGGGCGGCGGCTACCAGGCGGCGATGGTGGGAAGCCTCGAGTTTGCGTTCTGCGTGGCACCAAGCCATCCGCTCACGCGGCTCAAGCGCCCGCTGCAGCGCGGCGACCTGATCGAGTGCAATGCGATCGTCGTGGGCGACAGCGCGCGCACGCTGTCGGACCGCACCGTCGGCCTGCTCGCCGGGCAGCCGCGCATCACCGTGCCCACCATGGCCGCGAAGATCGCCTGCCAGGCCGCCGGCCTGGGCCACGGCTTCCTTCCGCGTGCCTGCATCGCGGGCGAACTGGCGCGCGGCACGCTGGTCGAGCTGCCGACCGAGGAACCGCGCGCACCCGAGGCGTTCTGGCTCGCATGGAAGACCGGCGCCGAAGGGCAGGCGCTGCGCTGGTGGCGCGAGCGGCTGAACCGCACGCTCGTGCCCGCGCTGCTGCCGCGGTCGGTGCTGGCGGGCTGATCAGCCCCGCTGCTGCGCGCGCAGGCGGTCAAGCGCCCGGTCGAGGAACGCCAGGCGATCCTGCCCCCAGAAGCGCTCGCCGTTCAGGATGAAGGTCGGCGCGCCAAACACGCCCGCCTCGATCGCTTCGGCACTGTTCGCGCGGTACACCGCGAGCACTTCGGCCGACTGCTCCTGCGCCTGCAGCGAGGCGCCGTCGTAGCCGTTTTCGTTCGCCACCGCGATGCGCACCTCGGCCTGCGAGGTGTCGCGCTCCTCGGCCCACAACGCGCGCAGCAGCGCGTGCGAGAGCGGCTGCGCATCGAGTCCCTGCAGCTGGGCGGCGATCACCATCCAGCCCGGGTACTTGTTCCAGTTCGGGTCGACCGCGGCGCCCTTCGGGTAGTAGGCCGGCTCGAGGTTGAGCGGCATGCCGAGGAAATCGCGCCAGCGCGCCAGTTCGAGCGCGTGGTACGTGCGGCGCGGCTCGGGCCGCGTCTTCAGCGGAATGCCGCCGGTCTGCGGCACCACCACCTGGAAGTCGTAGGGCTTGAGCGCGAGCCGCACATGGTGGCGGCGCACGATGTCCTGCAGTTGCGGGCCGCCGAGGTAGGCCCACGGGGACGAAAGGCTGTAGTAGCAGTCGAGCGCGATGGAGGTCTTGGAGGTCATCGCGGCATTATCGATTCAGCCGCAGCGCGCGGCGGCGATGCGGCCCTGGGCATCGACATCGACATTGAGGCGCTTCGGATCGGCCGGCGCCGGCAGTGGCTCGCCGGCGGCGGACGTTCGCACGATGCTCGACCCGGTGCGCGCGAGCAGTTCCTCGAGCAGCGGCTGAGCGACCGGACGGCCGAGCGCGTAACTCGCCTGGGCGGCCTGGCATCCGGGGTCGGCGGGCACGGTCACGAAGGTCGGCGGCGGCGGGACTTCGGAGGTGAGCGGGCGGAATTCGGGTTGGGTCTGGCAGGCTGCGAGGAACACGGCTGCAGCGAGGAGCGCCGCGCCGGCCAGGGACTTCGCCGTGCGGCGCCCGCTGTCGGAGAGGAAACCAGTGGGTGGTTGCTGTCGGGTGTTCTGCATGGGCCTGCCCTTCTTTCGTGTCTGCGAGTGCAACGGCATCGTAGCGCGACGCAATTCTTGCGCACCAGGCAAGTATCTTCTGCCTGGAACCTACTTATTCTGCAAAGACAAACGTCACACACTCCTCCTTGTCACAGAAGGAGTGCCTCATGCCCATTGCCCTTTTCGCGCTCACCCTGAGCGCCTTCGCCATCGGGACGACCGAGTTCGTCATCGTCGGCCTGCTCCCCACCGTCGCTGCCGACCTCGGCATCGGCCTTCCGTCGGCCGGCCTGCTGGTCAGCCTCTATGCACTGGGCGTGGCCATCGGCGCGCCGGTGCTCACCGCGCTCACGGGCCGGCTGCCGCGCAAGGCGCTGCTGCTCGGGCTGATGGCGCTGTTCACCGTGGGCAACCTGCTTGCGTGGCAGGCGCCGGGGTATGAATCGCTGATCGCTGCGCGCGTGCTCACGGGCCTGGCGCATGGGGTCTTCTTCTCGATCGGCTCGACCATCGCGACCGGCCTGGTGCCGAAGGACAAGGCCGCGAGCGCGATCGCCGTCATGTTCACGGGCCTCACGGTGGCGCTGGTCACGGGCGTGCCGCTGGGCACCTTCATCGGGCAGCACTTCGGCTGGCGCGAAACCTTCCTGGCGGTCTCGGCGCTCGGCGTGCTCGCCTTCGTGGGCAGCTGGATCTTCGTGCCCGGCAACATCCGCCACACGCCACCGGCTTCGCTGGCGCAGCAGGCCAGGGTGCTGGCGGAGCCGCGGCTGCTGCTGGTGTATGCCAAGACGGCGATCGGCTATGGCGGCTCGTTCATTCCGTTCACGTTCCTCGCGCCGATCCTTACCGAGGTGTCGGGATTCAGCGCCGGCGCGGTCGGCTGGGTGATGCTGGTGTACGGTGTGTCGGTGGCGCTGGGCAACATCTGGGGCGGCCGGCTGGCCGACCGCATGGGGCCGATCCCGGCGCTGAAGATCATCTTCGCGCTGCTCGCCGCGGTGCTGCTGGTCTTCAACTTCGCGGCGCCGCACAAGTGGCTCGCGCTGGCCGCGGTGCTGATGTGGGGCGCGGTCGCGTTCGGCAACGTGCCGGGGCTGCAGGTGTACGTGGTGAAGCAGGCCGAACGCTTCACGCCGCAGGCGGTGGACGTGGCCTCGGGACTGAACATCGCGGCCTTCAACCTGGGCATTGCGGGTGCGGCCTGGGCCGGCGGGCTGATCGTGACCCACCTGGGGCTGATGCACACGCCATGGATCGGCGCACTGGTGGTGCTGGTGTCGCTGGCGCTCACGCAGTGGAGCGGAACGCTCGACCGCCGTGCCGGCATTCCGGTGCGCGCAGCAGCAGGCCCGGTGGCGGTGGGCCACTGATTCCTTTTCTTCTTTTTTCTTTCCTGATTGATTCCAACGCACAAAGGAACGCGACCATGACGACCACCAACCCCAAGACCTCCAACCCCGCCGACAGCACGTCGGTTCCCGCCTTCGGCCTCGGCACCTTCCGCCTCAAGGGACAGGTGGTGATCGACTCGGTGAAGAACGGGCTCGACCTGGGCTACCGCGCGATCGACACCGCGCAGATCTACGGCAACGAAGCCGAGGTGGGACAGGCCATCGCGGAAAGCGGCGTGCCGCGCGGCGACCTCTTCATCACCACCAAGATCTGGACCGACAACTACGCCAACGACAAGCTGATCCCGAGCCTGAAGCAGAGCCTCGCGAAGCTGCGCACCGAGCAGGTCGACCTCACGCTGATCCACTGGCCCTCTCCGGGCCATGCGGTGCCCGTCGCCGAGTTCATGGGCGCGCTGGCCGAGGCCAGGGCGCAGGGACTCACGCGGCTGATCGGCGTGTCGAACTTCAACATCGCGCTCATGAAGGAAGCCATTGCGGCCGTGGGCGCCAAGGAGATCGCCACCAACCAGATCGAACTGCATCCCTACCTGCAGAACCGCAGGGTGGCCGCTTTCGCCCAGAGCCAGGGCATCCACATCACCTCGTACATGACGCTGGCCTACGGCAAGGTGCTCGGCGACCCGGTGATCGGGGCGATCGCGAAGGCGCACGGCAATGCCACCACCGCGCAGGTGGTGCTGGCGTGGGCGATGCAGCTCGGCCATGCGGTGATCCCGTCGTCGACGAAGCGCGCGAACCTCGAAAGCAACCTCGCGGCGCGGCAGCTTCGCCTGACGGACCCGGAGATGGCGCAGATCGCGGCGCTCGAGCGCGGCGAGCGCCTGACCGATCCGGCCGGGCTGTCGCCGGCGTGGGATTGAAGGGGCGCGCGCCGGCGCTGTGCCGCCTGACGGCTGCCGCTAGACCGGCTTGAAGCCCCAGGCCTGCGTCTCGAATCCGGTGAAGCTGATCGGATTGGCGAGCGCCGGCGCGGCCGAGGCATCGCCATCGAGCTCAATGACCGCGGACGCCTGCTTGTTGCTCGCGCCGTACTTGCTCTGGATGTACCAGTAGCCCAGCTCTTCGGTCGGCTGCAGGCTCCACAGCTGCGTGTCGGCGTCGGCCGCCGAGATGGGCTGCATCACGATGGGCCCCGACCCGCTCGTGGCGTGCGGCTGCAGCGTCATGACGTAGTCGGTGCCCATCATCGTCTGCAGGTACCACCAGCCCGGTGCCTCGGGCCCTGCCGGAACGAAGCGCCATTGCTGGTTCTCGGTTCCCGTGGGCTTGGCGCCGAAGCCGATCACTGGCGTGCCCTTGTCGGTGCTGCCATTGTCGACGTCGAGTACGTACTGGTTGCCGCTCATGTGCTGGATGCAGTACGGCCCGAGGTTCAGCGTGCTCGCCGAGCTGCCGGCCGACGCCGCCCGGGGCACAGCCGTTGCTGCTGCAGCAGCAGCGCCCTTCTTCCCGGTGCCGGAGCTGGCCACCTGCTCGACGGGGCCGTCGGGCAGGTGGTCCCACCAGTACGCTTCGATCAATGCCTCGGCGCGCGCCGTGTCGGCGGTTCGGCCCTTTTCCTGCAGCAGGTCGATGGCCTGCTGGTAGGTCGTGTTCTCGGGAATGAAGAACGGCAGCCGCGGGTTGATGTTCACATAGCGGTCGCCAAGCAGCATGCCGGCCAGCATCGGCATGAGCTCGGTCGAGGTGCCGTTGAGGCACATGTCGAGGATCGGCCCGGGCTTGGACTGGTTCATGAGAAAGGGTGGCGTGCTGTTGAACGGATCGGCGACGCCGTTCATCCACTGGTCGGCGCCCCAGTCGCCGGTGTCGCTTGCGATCCAGTCGTACATCAGCCCGGTGCCGATGGTGATCGCCACGATGTTCTCGAGCTTGTGCCCGGCGCGCACGGCCAGCGAGATGGCCGCGACCGTCGGATCGTGGTTGAAGAAGGCGCCGTCGACGTTGCCCTCGTACGAGCCGAGCTGCCCCGGCATGGCGCCGCTCGAGGTCGCGGCCTTGGCGATCTCCACGTCGCCGTGGCCCGGGATCATGTTGGTGTACATCACGGGCTGCCAGGGAACGGGCGTCATGACGCCCTCGGAGGAGGTTTCGAGCTTGCCGACATTGAAGGTCACGAACAATGCCTTCTTACGCTGCAGTTCGTCCACCTTCAGCGGGCCGTGCAGCAGGAACTGCGAGTCGTAGACCTTCTGGATCGAATAGGCGGGCGCTTTGGGATTGGTGCTCATGGCGTTGTAGAAGCCGAGTTCGCCCTTGGGATCGGTGAAGAAATCGATCAGGTCCTGCGGCTTCTTTCCCGCGAGAAGCTCGCTCGTGATGATCGAGCCGGTCGAGCATCCGGCAATCAGGTCGGTGTGCTCGATAAGACCCGGAAATCGCTTGTAGAGCTTCTCGAGAATCGTGACCGACATCAAGCCTCGTATGCCGCCGCCGACGAACGAGAGGATGGTGAACTGCTTGTCTTTTTCCATGTGTCAACTCCTTTGAAAATGGCTCCCCCACTCAGGGAAGCGGAGTCTCTGGCGGCGCCCTGGGAGCGTCTACGCGTGGAATCCCGTTCAATCCATCGATGTACTGGGCCGTGCCGCGCGGCGCGCAAGATCTGCAACAAAGGTAGTCGTCCGCGTCGCGCCGTGCTCACGCGACAGCATCATCGAACGCATCGAGTGCATGCCTTAGTTCACCCGCCTCGGCAGGGGTCAATGCCTGCGCCCGCACGCGTGGTTCAGCCCGCTGCTGTGAGCCAGCGGCCCGTGGCCGGGCACACGCGAACGCGGGCGCCGTTCTGCCGGACCTGCGCTTCGTCGAACTGCGCCGCGGCCGCAGGATCGGAGTCGAACGCGATGCGCAGCGCGCGCGCGACATCGGGGTTCGCCACGGGCAGCTCCCAGCTCAGAAAGCACTGCGTCACGTCACTCCCCGCCGCGAAGTGCGCAGCATCGAAGCCGCTGCTGCCGCGCCGGACCACGGCGTGGGGCTGCGCGGTGTCGAAGACCAGCGCGGTGCCCCTGGCCAGCGGCACGCGCAGGCCGACGTCGGGAAAGTGCACGTCGAGCCCCTTGTCGTCGCTCATGAAGAGGTTGCAGAAGACGGCGCTGCCGTACTGCTCGGCGTCGTGGTGGTACCGGGCGCCGCGGCAGGCCATGAGCGCCAGCGCGCTGCCGTCGAGCACGCCGGGCATGCCGAGCGCGGCGAGCCAGTCGGCCATCGCCTGCACCGAGCGGCCATGGTCGGGCCAGCGCATGCGCGCGCGCGCCAGCGGCAGGGGCTCGACGTCGCCGGGCTCGAGAAAGAGGCGCGTCGCGATCTCGCGTTCCCAGTCGGCCACGAGTCGCGCGGGCGGGGCGGGCACGTCGAGCGTGCCGACATGCACGGCGTCGCTCACGCTGCGGCTGCGGATCGCATCGCCGCACCAATGGAAGGCGGTCAGTCCGTCGCGCATGCCGCCGTGAGGGTCAGAGCGCGGCCACGCCGGCCTCGAGCACGCCATCGCGCGCCACGATGCGCCCGCCCGCCACCACGAGCCTGCGCAGCGGCCGCGCGACCACCGCGTGCGCGGCGGTCTGGGCATCGACCAGCACCAGGTCGGCGCGGCAGCCGGCTTCGAGGCCGTAGTGCGCAAAGCCGCAGCCGCGCGCGCCGGCATGCGTGACGGTGTCGAGCGCGACATCGATCTCGTCGTCGCGGCGCAGGTTGTAGCGCATGCCGATGAACATCGCGCGCTCCAGCATGTCGGGGCTGCCGTAGGGCGACCAGGTGTCGCGGATGCCGTCGTTGCCGCCACAAACCGTCACGCCGGCCTGCCGGCAGGCGATGAGCGGCGGCACGGTGCGCGACGGCGACGCGCTGGTGATCAGCACCACGCCCAGCGCGGCCATGCGCGCGAGCAACGCGTCGCGCTCGCGCTCGGCGATGTCGCCCAGGCAGAAGCCGTGGCTGATCGCCACCCTGCCCTGCATGCCGAGCGCGGCCGTGCGCTGCAGGATCAGGTCGAGCGAGAACGCACCCATGGCGCCGGGCTCGTGCAGGTGGATGTCGAGCGGGCGCTGGTGCTTCTCGGCCAGGCCGAACAACAAGTCGAGCGAACGCACCGGGTCGCCATCGATGGCGCACGGGTCGAGCCCGCCGAGCACGTCGGCACCGCGCGCCAGCGCCTGGTCGAGCAGTTCGGCCGTGCCCGGCCGCCCGAGCAGGCCCGACTGCGGAAACGCGACCACCTGGATCTGCTGCACCGCGCGCATCGCCTCGCGCGTGCGCAGCGTGCCGTCGAGGTGGCGCAGGCCGGCCTGCGTGTCGATGTCGACGTGCGTGCGCAGCCGCGTGGTGCCGAGCGCGAGAAAGGCCTTGGCCAGCACCATAGACTGCACGGCGGCGTCGTGCCCGCTCGCATGCCGGAAGGCGCGCTCGTTCTCGATCCGGTCGGTGAGCTGGGACCCCACTTCGTTGCGGTACCAGTCCATGCCCCAGAGCGTCTTGTCGAGGTGGGTGTGGCTTTCGACGAGGCCGGGCAGCAGCAAGGCGCCGCCGCCGTCCTCGACGGGCGTGCCGGCCGGCGCGGCCAGGGCTGGGCCCACCGCCGCGATGCGGCCATCCTGCACGAGCACATCGACGGGAACATCGGGCGCAAGGCCGACGGGACGCGCGCGGCGCAGCAGGAGCGAGGGCATGGCGATCGGTTCTTTCACGGCATCCAAGGGAATTCGAGGATACCCGCGCGCAACCCGGTGCATGCGGCGCGCACGCTTCGGCCTGGAGCGAAGCGTGCGCCGCGCCGGGTGGCGACCATCGGTGCACCATGAAAAAGACACTGACCCACCTGCCCACCGAATGGGCGCTTCTCGCGCTGCTTGCCGTGCTCTGGGGCGCCTCGTACACCTTCATCAAGGTCGGCGTGGCCACGATCCCGCCCATCACGCTGATCGCCGCGCGCACGCTGGTGGCGGGGCTGCTGCTGCTCGCGGTGCTGCGGCTGCGCGGGGTGCGGCTGCCGCGCGACGCCGCCATCTGGCGCCGCTTCATGCTGCAGGCCGTGCTGAACAGCGTGCTGCCCTTCACGCTCATCGCCTGGGCCGAGCGCAGCGTCGACGCGGGGCTTGCGACCATCCTCAACTCGACCTCGCCGATCTTCATCTTCCTGCTGGGCCTCGGCCTGCGCGGCACCGAACCGCCGACGCTGCGCCGTCTGCTGGGCGTGGGCGCCGGGCTCGCAGGCATCTGCTTGGTCGTGGGTGCGGAGGCCCTGGGCGGGATCGGGCGCGCGCTGCTCGCGCAGGTCGCATTGGTGGTGGCCGCCATCTGCTACGGCGGCGCGGCCATGTTCGGCCGCGTGTTCAAGGGCTTCGACCCGATGGTGCCCGCGGCGGGCTCGCTGCTGTGCGGCTCGGTGATGCTGCTGCCCGCCAGCCTGGCGATCGATCGCCCCTGGACGCTGGTGCCGTCCGCCGCGTCGGTGCTCGCGGTGCTCGCACTGGCGGTGCTGTCGACGGCCGTGGCCTTCACGATCTATTTCCGGCTCATCCGCACGCTGGGGCCGATGGCCACGGCCGCGCAGGCCTATCTGCGGGTGCCGGTCGGCGTGGCGATCGGTGTCGTCTTCCTGGGCGAGCGGCTCGCGCCCACCGCATGGCTCGGGCTGGCCTGCACCGTGGCCGGCGTCATGGCGATGACGCTGCCCGCGCGGCGCAACCGCCCCGCCGCCGAGCCCCGCCTCAATCGATGCTGATGTTCGCCGCCTTGGCCACCTCGGCCCACTTCACGCGGTTGTCGTGCACCGTCTTCTTGAACTGCGCGGGCGACTCGATGCGCACCGTGTTGCCCTGGGCCTCGAAGCGCTCGCGGATCTCGGGCTGCTCGAGCACGGCCTTCACCGCGGCATTGAGCTTGTCGACGATGCGCGCCTCGGTGCCCTTGGGTGCGAAGATGCCGAACCAGATCGAGCTGTCGAAGCCCCGGGTGCCCGGGAGGCCGCTGGAAGCGATGGTGGGCACCTCTTTCACTGCCGTCACCGGCTTGGCCGTGGTCACGCCCAGGAGGCGCACCTTGCCGGCCTTGTAGTGCGGCAGCACCGTCTGCACCTGGTTCATGATGCAGCAGGTCTCGCCGCGCACCACCGAGGTGATGGCCTCGGGCCCGCCCTTGTAGGGCACGTGCACCATGTGCAGGCCGAGGCGCGAATTGAACTCGGCAAAGGCCATGTGCGTGCCCGCGCCGTTGCCCGTGGACGCATAGTTGTACTTGCCGGGGTTGGCCTTGACGAGGTCGACGAACTCCTTCAACGTGCGCACGTTCATCACGTCGGCATTGATGGTGAGCACGTTCGACACGTCGAGCACCGGCGCCACCGGCACGAAGTCGGCCTCCACGTCGAACGGCAGCTTCTTGTAGAGCGCGGCATTGCTGCCGTGCGTGGCCGCGGTGCCGAACGAGAGCGTGTAGCCGTCGGGCTTGGCATGGGCGACGTACTCGCTCGCGATGTTGCCGGCCGCGCCCGACTTGTAGTCGATGACGACCTGCTTGCCCAGCTGCCTGGCCAGCGGTTCCTGGATCGCGCGGGCCACCACGTCGACGCCCGAACCGGCCGGGAAGCCCATGATCAGCGTCACCGGCTGCTGCGGCCAGTCGGTGGGGGCCTGGGCCAGCGCGGGGGCCGATGCGGTGGCGAACAGGGCGATGGACAACAGGCGCGAGAAGGGAAAATGGATCATGGCTGTCTTTCCTCGAGGCGGGCGGTGCAAAGCGGAATTGTGGCGCGCGGCTCATGCCGGATGCGGCATGAGCTTATGCACTCCGCACGCGCGCTGCGGCATCTCTCCATAATCGCCGCATGGTTCGCCCCACACAACAACTCCACCCCGCACGCGAGCCCGCGCCCGTGCGCGCCGCCGCCACCGTGCTGCTGCTGCGCGATTCCGAGGCCGGCATCGAAGTGCTGATGACACGCCGCTCCGCCACCGCCAGCTTCGCACCGGGAGCCTATGTGTTCCCGGGCGGGCAGATCGACCCGGCCGACGCGGCCGCCGGGCTCATCGCCTCGCGGCGCCCGACGCAGACCGACCTGCAGCTCACCCAGGCCGTCGCGGCCATCCGCGAAGGCTTCGAGGAGCTCGGCGTGCTGCTCGCGCGCCATGCCGACGGCCGGCCCGCAAACGCCGCGGACATCGCCGCCATGGACCGCAGCACCACCTCTCCGATTTCCTTCGTCGCACAATGCGCCGAGCGGGGCCTGGTGCTCGCGAGCGACCAGGTGTTCACGTTGGCGCACTGGGTTACCGACCGCGACCTGCCGCGGCGCTTCGATGTGCCTTTCCTGGTCGCCCGCATGCCCGAGGGCCAGACGCCCTCTGCCGACGAGAGCGAGCAGTTCGAGCCCTGCTGGGTGCGCCCGGCCGACGCGCTCGCGCGGCACGACGCCGGCAGCTTCTTCATGATCTTTCCGACCGTGCGCACGCTGCAGCGGCTGGCGGCCTACGCGAGCGTCGATGCGGTGCTCGAAGCCTGCGGTCCACAGGGCGGCACCGAGCGGCCGCTGTGGACCAGCTGCCCGCGCGCCGGCCTGCTCGGCGGTCTGGACACGCGCTACATGGAACACGAATCGCCCTACGGCGAACTCGCGCTGGTGTGCCCCGACGGCCAGCTGCTGCACGCGCTCGACTGGCAGAACGAGCGACCGGTGCCGCTGCTCGCCAACGTGCAGCGCCTGACCGCTGGCAACCCGAGCGCGATGACCGGGCCGGGCACCAACAGCTACATCGTCGGCGACGCGGCCACGGGCTACATCGTGATCGACCCCGGCCCGAACGATGCGGCGCACATCGAGCGCCTGTGGCGCGCCACGCACGGCGACGTGCGCATGATCGTCTGCACCCATTCGCATGCCGACCACTCGCCGGGCGCCGCGCCGCTGCAGGCGCTGTGCCAGGCCCGGCCGCCGATCGTCGGCCTGTCGTCGGCAGCCACCGCGCGCGCCTCGGCGCGTTTCGTGGCCGAACGCGAACTGGCCGACGGCGAACGCCTGGTGCTGTCGGGCAGCTCGGCCACGGGCGAGGCCGTGACCCATACGCTGCGCGCGGTCCACACGCCGGGCCATGCCGCGAACCACCTGTGCCTGGTGCTCGAAGAAGACGGGCTGCTGTTCTCGGGCGACCACATCCTCAACGGCAGCACCACGGTGGTCGATCCGCCCGACGGCGACATGAACGCCTACCTCGACTCGCTCGACCGGCTCGACGCAGCCTGCGAGGCCGGCGGCATCGACTTCATCCTGCCCGCGCACGGCTACGTGATCGGCAGCGCGCGCCGCGCCATCGCGCAGCTCAAGGCGCACCGGCTGAAGCGCGAGGCCAAGATCGCGCAGGCCATGGAGAAGCTGCCCGACGGCACGCCCGACGACTGGCTGCCGCTGGCCTACGACGACGTGCCCGAACGCCTGTGGCCGGTGGCGGCCCGCTCGCTGGCCGCGCATGTGGCGCGCATCCGCCAACGCACGGCGGCGGCAGCACCATGAAGGGTGCTCGCAACGAAGACGAAGGCATCCGCCTTGCCAAGCGCGTGGCCGCGCTCGCGGGCTGCTCGCGCCGCGAGGCCGAGCTCTTGATCGAGAACGGCGCGGTGCGCGTCGACGGCGTGCCGGCGCTGCTGCCGCAGTCGCGCGTGCAGCCGCACCAGCAGGTCGAGATCGAAGCCGGCGCCAAGCCCGAGCCGGTGGTGGCGGTCACGCTGCTGCTGCACAAGCCCGCGGGCATGCCGACCGACAACGCACACCAGTTGCTCGTGGCGGCCAACCACCACGAGCCCGAGCGCGCGGGCCTGCGCTTCCTGCCCGCGCACGCGCGCGCGCAGCGCTGCATGACGCCGCTCGAAAGCGGCGCGAGCGGGCTCGTGGTCTACACGCAGGAATGGCGCATCGAGCGCAAGCTGCAAGAGGACGCCGGCATCCTCGAGCACGAGGTGATGGTCGACGTGGCGGGCGCGGTCTCGCCCGAGCAGCTCGCGCGCTTCGAGCGCTCGACCGCGCGCGTGAGCATCGGCCGCCAGGCACCCGACCAGACCGGCCTGCGCTTTGCCATCAAGGGCCCGCAGCCCGGGCAGATCGCGCACCTGTGCGACCAGGCCGGGCTGCGCATCCTCGCGATGCGGCGCATCCGCATCGGCCGTGTGCCGCTGGCGGGGCTGCTGCCGGGCCAGTGGCGCTATCTCACGCCGCACGAGCGCTTCTGAAGGCGGGCCGCGCGCGCCATCGACGACAGGACACGTTCAACCAAGGAGACAAGGATGAAGTTCGGTTCCGGACGCGCCGCACTTGCCTGCACCGTGCCGCTGGCGTTGGCGGGCTGCAGCTACCTGGCCCCGCTGGTGGCACCGCTGCTGCCGCCGAGCGATCCGCCGTCGTCCGCCCCGCCGCCGGTGGTGTCGCCCAGCGGCCTGGCGCCGATCACCGAGGCGCAGGTCGAACGCATCCGCGAGGTGATCGCCGCCAGCCCGCCGAGCCCGGCGGTGGCCCGCGTGGTGCGCAGCGCCGCACCGACCATCGAATCGTTCGTGCGCACCGAAGGCTGCATCACCGCGCGCAACGGCGCCGTGCTCAACCCCTTTGCTGCGCCCGGCCGGCTGTTCGACGGCACCGGCTTCCAGGGCGGGCCGATGGCGGGCATGCAATACCACGACAGGACGGCCTGCGTGACCGTCAAGCGGATGCAGAACTGGAAGATGGTGTCGCCGAAGCGGCTGCGCTTCGAGGTCGTCTACGTGGGCGACGACAGCGAGGAGCGCGCCGTGCGGCGCCACGAACTGGCGCGCCAGCCCAAGGGCGGCTGGCTCTTCACCCGCTGAGGGGGCGCGGGCGCCGTTTCGGAGCGCCCGTGCGAAAGAAAGTGTGAAGCCCGCCGATAAGCCGGATTCTGTGCGCCGAAGGCCTCTTGCGAAGCCCTCGGCGTGACCGCCATTACTCTGGGCCGCCTGTCACCAGACGGCTCGATGCCACCTACCCGCCAGCTCAGCGGAACCACCTCGATACTGGCCTACTTGGTGTTGCTGCGCGCAGAGATTGCCCGTTTCACCCGAACTGAATCGGCTCGTCTCTGTTGCTCTGATCCTCACCTCACGGTGGAGAGTCGTTAACTCCTGCGCTGTCCTGTGCAGTCCGGACGTTCCTCCAGTGCGGCCTTTCGGCACTTGCACCAGCGGCGGTCTGGCGTGCTTCACACAAGGATTATCGCTCCATGCCTTCGCAGCGCCCGCCGACCGTTCCACAATGGCGGTCGACCGTCCCCAAACCGACACCAGGTCCTACTCCAAGGAGATCCAGCAATGAAGGCCCAGAACATCCTCCAGACCATCGGCAACACGCCGCACATCCGCATCCAGCGCCTGTTCGGCGAGGCGAAGCAGCAGGTGTGGATCAAGTCCGAGCGCGCCAATCCCGGCGGCTCGATCAAGGACCGCATCGCGCTCGCGATGGTGGAAGAAGCCGAGAAATCCGGCGCGCTGAAGCCCGGCGGCACGATCGTCGAGCCGACCTCGGGCAACACCGGCATCGGCCTTGCGATGGTCGCGGCTGTCAAGGGCTACAAGCTGGTGCTCGTGATGCCCGACAGCATGTCGCTGGAGCGCCGCCGCCTGATGCTGGCCTACGGCGCCACCTTCGACCTGACGCCGCGCGCGGGCGGCATGAAGGCCTCGATCGCGCGGGCCGAGGAAATCGTCGCCGGCACGCCCGGCGCCTGGATGCCGCAGCAGTTCAACAATCCTGCCAATGTCGAGGTGCACATGCGCACCACGGCCGAAGAGATCGCGGCCGACTTCCCCGAGGGCATCGACGTGCTGATCACCGGCGTGGGCACGGGTGGCCACATCACCGGCGTGGCAAAGGTGCTCAAGAAGAAGTGGCCGAAGCTGCAGGTGTTCGCGGTCGAGCCCGTGGCATCGCCGGTGATCTCGGGCGGCCAGCCCTCGCCGCATCCGATCCAGGGCATCGGCGCGGGCTTCATCCCGCAGAACCTCGACACCTCGGTGCTCGACGGCGTGCTGCAGGTCGATGCCGAGCCGGCACGCGAAATGGCGCGCCGCTGCGCGGTCGAGGAAGGCATGCTGGTGGGCATCTCCTCGGGCGCGACGCTCGCGGCCATCGCGCAGAAGCTGCCTTCGCTCGCGCCCGATGCGGTGGTGCTGGGCTTCAACTACGACACGGGCGAGCGCTACCTTTCAGTGGAGGGTTTTCTCCCGGCTTGATTCCCCGTCGACGCCCGCCGGGGCGCGACCCTCTAAAATCCGCGGTCTGCTTGATAAACACAAGCCCCACGCCATGCTGAGAATCTCCGAACTCAAACTCCCGCTCGGCCATGCCGACGACGCCCTGCCCGCGCTGGTCGCCAGCACGCTCGGCGTCGAACCCGCAGCCATTGCCTCGCACACGGTCTACAAGCGCAGCTTCGATGCACGCAAGGCCGACCTGCGCACGGTCTACATCTGCGACGTGCAGCTGGCCGATGCGGCAGGCGAAGCCGCCCTGCTCGCGCGCCACGCCGGCAACCCGCACATCCAGAGCGCGCCCGACATGCGCTACACGCCGCCGGTGCATGCGCCCGAGGGCGCCCCGCGGCCGGTGGTGATCGGCTTCGGCCCCTGCGGCATTTTTGCCGCGCTGATGCTCGCGAAGATGGGCTTTCGCCCGATCGTGCTCGAGCGCGGCAAGACGGTGCGCCAGCGCACCCGCGACACCTGGGGCCTGTGGCGCAAGAGCGTGCTGAACCCCGAGTCGAACGTGCAGTTCGGCGAAGGGGGCGCCGGCACCTTTTCGGACGGCAAGCTCTACAGCCAGATCAAGGACCCGCGCTTCCTCGGGCGCAAGGTGATGGAAGAGTTCGTGAAGGCCGGTGCGCCGCCCGAGATCCTCTACGTCGCGCATCCGCACATCGGCACCTTCAAGCTCGTGAAGGTGGTCGAGAACATCCGCGAGCAGATCGTGGCGCTCGGCGGCGAGATCCGCTTCGAACAGCGCGTGACCGACGTGCACATCGAGAGCGGGCAGCTTCGCGGCCTGACCGTGCTCGACCAGACGACCGGCCAGCGCAGCGAACTGCGCGCCGACCATGTGGTGATGGCGCTCGGCCACAGTTCGCGCGACACCTTCGAAATGCTGCACGCGCGCGGCGTGCACATCGATGCCAAGCCGTTCTCGATCGGCTTTCGCGTCGAGCATCCGCAGGGCCTGATCGACCGCGCGCGCTGGGGCCGCCATGCGGGACATCCGCTGCTCGGCGCGGCCGACTACAAGCTGGTGCACCACGCCAGCAACGGCCGCTCGGTCTATAGCTTCTGCATGTGCCCCGGCGGCACCGTGGTGGCCGCCACGAGCGAGCCGGGCCGCGTGGTCACCAACGGCATGAGCCAGTATTCGCGCAACGAGCGCAATGCCAACGCGGGCATCGTGGTCGGCATCGAGCCGCGCGACTTCCCGGGCTGGACGCCCGAGGCGCCCGGCGATGCGCTCGCCGGCATCGCACTGCAGCGCGAACTCGAATCGAATGCCTTCGTGCTCGGCGGCGGCGACTACCGCGCACCAGGCCAGCTGGTGGGTGACTTCGTCGCCGGCCGGCCGTCGACCGCGCTCGGCAGCGTGACCCCGTCGTACAAACCCGGCGTCACGCCCACCGACCTGCACCAGGCGCTGCCGGCCTATGCCATCGAGGCGATGCGCGAGGCCTTTCCCGCCTTCGGCCGCAAGATCAAGGGCTTCGACCTGCACGATGCGGTGCTCACGGGCGTCGAGACGCGCACCTCGTCTCCGATCCGCATCACGCGCGGCGACGACTTCCAGAGCCTCAACGTGCGCGGCCTCTACCCGGCTGGCGAAGGCGCGAGCTACGCCGGCGGCATCCTCTCGGCCGGCGTCGACGGCATCAAGGTGGCCGAAGCGGTGGCGCGCAGCGCGACCGGAACCTGAGCACCACCGCCACCATGACGCGCGACGACTTCCACTTCTACGAGCCGGCCAAGGGCCACGGCCTGCCGCACGACCCGTTCAATGCCATGGTCGGTCCGCGGCCGATCGGATGGATCTCGTCGCAGGACGAGCACGGCGTGCTCAACCTCGCGCCCTACAGCTTCTTCAACGCCTTCAACTACACGCCGCCGATCGTGGGCTTCGCGAGCATCGGCGCCAAGGACAGCCTGCACAACATCCGCCAGACGCGCGAGTTCGGCTGGAACCTGGCCACGCGGCCGCTGGCCGAGCAGATGAACCGCTCCTGCGCCGCCGTGCCGCCCGAAGTGAACGAATTCGAGCTCGCCGGCCTCACGCCCACGGCATCGCGCACCATCGCGGTGCCGCGCGTCGCTGAAAGCCCGGTGTCGTTCGAATGCAGGCTCACCCAGCTGCTGCAGCTCGAAGGCGCCGACGGCGTGCCGGTGCCCACCTGGCTCGTCCTCGGCGAAGTGGTGGGCGTGCACATCGCACGGCACCTGCTGAAGAACGGCATCTACGACACCGCCGCGGCCCAGCCGATCTTGCGCGGCGGCGGGCCGGCCGACTATTTCGAGATCAGCGCCGACAATCTCTTCAAGATGTTCCGCCCGCGCTGAATGCGCGGAACCCTATTTTTTGTGCCGCCGACAACCTGACCACCGACCGATGACCGACACCGCCACGCCCCAAGAAGAACAGATCCAGGAAGTCCAGCAGCCGGCGGAAGCCGACGGCGGCGCGGCGCAGAAGCAGCCGCGCCAGCAGCAGAGAAAGAAACGCAGCCCCGGGCAGTCCGGGCAGCCGCAAAACCAGCAGCAGAAGCAGCAGCCACCGCAGCAGCAGCAAGCGTCGCGCGGCCGCAAGGTGCATCCGGCGCTCGAGAAGCTGTTCGAGCTCTATCCGAACCTGTTCGGCGCGCGCTTCCTGCCGCTCAAGCTCGGCGTGTTCCAGGACCTGCTCGACAAGCATGCCGACGTGTTCAAGAAGGACGAGTTGAAGGTCGGGCTCGGCCTGCATGCGCGCTCCACGCGCTATCTCGAGGCCGTGGCCGCGGGCCACCCGCGCCACGACCTCGACGGCAACGTGGTGGAGCCGGTCGCGCCCGAGCATGTGCACCACGCCATCCTCGAGCTGCACCGCCGCCGCGCGCAGCGCAACCCCGGCGAAGACCTGCGCCCGCAGCTGGTGACCCGCATCGCCCGCGCGGTGGAAGCCTCGGGCCTCGACCGCGAAGCCTATGCCGTGCTGGTGCGCTCGCGCGACGAGGACACCAATGCCGTGCTCGACGAAGCGCTGGCCGAACTGGCGCGCCAGGCCGCCAAGCGCGAGGCGCTGCTGCGCGCCTTCGAGTCGAGTGGACGCGACAGCGAGCAGGCCTTCGCCGAGATGTACGGCATGGACGCCAAGGAAGTGACCGCCACGCTCGCACGCGCACGCACCGAGCGGCAGCCGGCGGCGCCTGCAGTCGCCAGCTGATCGCATTCGATCGAGGCTGCTGCGGCAGCGCAGAAGCAAAAAAGCCGCCACGGTGTGCCCGTGGCGGCTTTTCTTTGGCTTCTGCAGGCTCGGACGCTCAGCGCGCGTTCTGCAGCGCCGCGATGCGCTCCTCGATTGGCGGGTGCGTGGCGAACAGCTTGCCCATGCTGCCCGTGATGCCCATGGCCTCGACGGCCTTGGGCAGTTCGCCGGCCGGCAGGCCGCCCAGGCGCGCGAGCGCATTCATCATCGGCTGGCGGTTGCCCATGAGCGCGGCGGCGCCGGCGTCGGCGCGGAACTCGCGCTGGCGCGAGAACCAGGCCACCACGATGGCGGCGGCGAAGCCCAGCAAGATGTCGAGCACGATGGTGCTCACGTAGTAGCCGATGCCGGGGCCCGACGAACGGTCGTCGCCGCGGCGCAGGAAGCTGTCGACCGCGTAGCCGATCACGCGCGAGAGGAACACCACGAAGGTGTTCATCACGCCCTGGATCAGCGTCATCGTGACCATGTCGCCGTTGGCGATGTGCGCCACCTCGTGGCCGATCACGGCCTCGACCTCTTCACGCGTCATGCCCTGTAGCAGGCCGGTGGACACCGCGACCAGCGACGAGTTCTTGAACGCGCCGGTGGCGAAGGCGTTGGGCTCGCCCTCGAAGATGCCGACCTCGGGCATGCCGATGCCGGCCTTGTCGGCGAACTTGCGCACCGTGCCGACGATCCAGGCCTCGTCGGGCGTCTGGGGGTTGTCGATCATGTGCAGCTTGGTCGTCCACTTGGCCATGGGCTTGCTGATCAGGAGCGAGATGATCGCGCCGCCAAAGCCCATGATCAGCGCGAAGCCGAGCAGCGCCGTCAGATTGAGCCCGTTGGCCGTGAGATAGCGGTTGACGCCGAGCAGGCTCGCGACGATGCCGAGCACCGCAACGACCATCACGTTGGTCAGGACGAACAGAACAATACGTTTCAAGTTGGATTCTCCGTGGGGGAACGCTACCGCCTAGATGAGGGCCCCGCGGCCCTCTTCAAGCCATGCAGGATCGGCCGTCGAATTCTTGTGGTTGTTCTGGCGGACGGCGTGCACCGCGGGCTGCGGGTAGAGCGATGATAGGAGCAAAAGTTCTACGGACCCTGCCGGAAGACCTTCGGATCGTCGTAGAAATCGGCGGCCGCGTTATCGGCACACCAGCCCGGGACACCCAGCACCGGCAGCGGCGCGAACGGCTTGCGCGCCAGCCACTGCGCATCGAGGCTGCACGCAAGCGCCGCGTCCTGCACCGGCCCGGCGTGTGCGGCCAGCCCCGGAGGCACGCACAGCACATGCGCCGTGGCCGCCTTGCGCGGCGCCACGAGCTTCTCGAGCAGCGCATGGCCGAACACCACGAGCCGCGCCTCGGACCACAGCGCGCGCCGCGCGACGAAAAGCGTGGGCCAGTCGCGAGACAGCAGCGCGTCCCAGAGCGGCTTGGGCGCATCGAGCAGCGCACCGTTCTCGTCGAACAGCGTCAGCGCGTCGCGCAGCGGGCCGCGCGTGGCGCCGATGCCGGCGCGGGCGATCTCGGCCGCCTGCAATTCGTTGAGGCGGCGCTTGGTCTCCGGAAAAGCCAGCCAGACCAGCCCATTGAAGAAGTCGTGGAGGTTGTCGCGCGTGGGAACGGTGCGGGTTTCGAAGATGTGGGCTTCGTACGCCTGGCCCGACGGCAGCGCCGACTGCGCGACGAAGGCGGGCGTGCGCCCCGGCGTGGCGAACTGCTGCAGTGCGTCAGCAACCGGTGCGCCGGCCGCGGCGGTCTGCGCCGCTGCCTCGCCGACGGCGCGATAGGGCGCCAGCCAGGGCTGCGACCAGTCGATCGCCGCCAGGCTCATCAAGGCGCGGCGGCTCCGGTCCAGCGGATGCGGTCGGGGTGCTGCAGAACGGCGAACTCTGCGGGGAGCTTGTCGAACAGCTTGAGCGAGCTGCCATGCTTGCCGAGCAGCCCGGCGGCGCGCAGCGCCTGGGCCACGTCGTTGAGCGGCACGTCGGCGCCGCTGCGCAACGCCGGCGCGGCCCGCAGGATGAACTCGGCGGCTTCGGACACCGGCGGCCTCGGCGCGGACTGTTTCTGCGCGGACTGCTTCGCAGCGGGCTTCGCGGCGGCGGCCTTGGCGACCTTGCGCGCCGCTGTCTTGGCCGGCGCCTTGGCCGCGGCGGTCTTCGCTGCTGCCGGCGCGGCGGCGGACTTGGCTGCGGGCGCACGCTTCGCCGCCGCCTTGCGCGCCGGTGCGGCGCGCGGCGCGACCGGTGCACCCTGGTGCCGCAGGTCGGTGAAGTCGTCGTAGACCGCCACTGTCTCGTCGCCCGTCTTGCCCTGCTGGCCGAGGCCGCAGACGCGGCAGCCCTTCTCGCGCAGCCGGATCACGAGCGGCGCGAAATCGGAATCGGACGACACCAGCACCGCCACGTCGGGCCGCTCGGCCATCGCAAGGTCGATCGCGTCGACCGCGAGTGCGATGTCGGTGCTGTTCTTGCCGGCCGAGAGATTGACCATCGGGCGCACCGACAGCCGCTTGAAGAGCGCCTGCTGCTTGAGTGCCGTCTCGGCATTGCAGTAGGCGCGGCGCACATGCACCGCGCCGTACTCGGCCAGCGTGCGCTGCACGGCCTGCTCGATGACGTCTGCCGAGACGTTGTCGGCATCGATCAGCAGCATCACCCGCAGCGGGGGCGTCATGCGAGCCTCCAAGCCACGGTCTCGCCGCCGCGCAGCGGCTTCAGGGTGGCCTCGCCGTAGGGCACGGTCTCGGGCACGGTCCAGCTTTCGCGCTTCAGCGTGATGGTGTCGCTGTTGCGCGGCAGGCCGTAGAAGTCGGCGCCGTGGAAGCTTGCGAAACCCTCGAGCTTGTCGAGCGCGCCCGCGTTGTCGAAGGCCTCGGCATAGAGCTCGATGGCGGTCAGCGCGGTGTAGCAGCCGGCGCAGCCGAGCGCATGCTCCTTCAGGTGCGCCGGATGCGGTGCGCTGTCGGTGCCGAGGAAGAAGCGGTCGCTGCCGCTGGTAGCGGCTTCGACCAGCGCGACGCGGTGCGTCTCGCGCTTGAGCACCGGCAGGCAGTAGTAGTGCGGGCGGATGCCGCCGGTGAAGATCGCGTTGCGGTTGTAGAGCAGGTGGTGCGCCGTGATCGTGGCCGCCGTGAAGCGCCCCGCATCGCGCACGTAGTGCGCGCCCTCCTTCGTGGTGAGGTGCTCGAACACCACCTTGAGCTCGGGAAAGTCGCGCCTGAGCGGGATCATCACGCGGTCGATGAAGACGGCTTCGCGGTCGAACAGGTCGACCGCCGGGTCGGTCACTTCGCCGTGCACCAGCAGCAGCAGGCCGTGCTTCTGCATCGCTTCGAGCGTCTTGGTGGTGTGGCGAATGTCGGTCACGCCGGCATCGCTGTTGGTGGTGGCGCCGGCCGGGTAGAGCTTGAGCGCGCGCACGCCGGCCGCGGCGGCCTGGGCGATCTCTTCGGGCGGCAGCTTGTCGGTCAGGTAGAGCGACATCACGGGCTCGAAGGCGGCGCCCGCGGGCACGGCCGCGCGGATGCGGTCGCGGTATGCCACGGCCTGCGCGGCGGTCGTCACGGGCGGGCGCAGGTTCGGCATGATCAGCGCGCGGCCGACTTGGCGCGCGCTGTGCGGCACCACGGCTTCGAGGGCGGCGCCGTCGCGCACGTGGAGATGCCAGTCGTCGGGACGGGTGATGGTGAGGGTGTCGGTCATGGGAGGGCAATTGTCGCATCGGCCCGCCCGCGGCACGTGCTGGCACACGTCGTGCTTGTGATGTCCGTCCCCACCCCACGGAGTTCCATGTGAAGCGTGCCGCCCCCGCCCCGATCATCCCGTCGAAGTCCCTCGTCGCCTGCGCGGCGCTCGCCGTCTTGGCCCTCACCGCCGCGCCGGCGCTGGCGCAGGAGAAGACCTTGCGCATCGCGATGACCGCGGCCGACATTCCGCGCACGCTGGGCCAGCCCGACCAGGGCTTCGAGGGCAACCGATTCACCGGCATCCCGATCTACGACGCGCTCACGCACTGGGACCTGTCGAAGGCCGATGCGCCGAGCGTGCTGATCCCCGGCCTGGCCACATCGTGGGCCGTCGACGCGAAGGACAAGACGCGCTGGGTCTTCAAGCTCCGCCCCGGCGTCAAGTTCCACGACGGCTCGGCCTTCAACGCCGATGCCGTGGTCTGGAACGTGCAGAAGGTGCTCGACAAGGACGCGCCGCAGTTCGACGCGAGCCAGGTCGGCGTGACCGCTTCTCGCATGCCGACGCTGCGCACCGCACGCAAGATCGACGACATGACGGTCGAGCTGACCACCAGCGAACCCGATGCCTTCCTGCCGATCAACCTGTCGAACCTGTTCATGGCCTCCCCGGCCCATTGGCAGAAGAAGTTCGACGCCGCCAGCGGCGCCGCGCCGGCCGACAAGGCCAGGGCCGCGTGGACGGCCTTCGCCGCCGATCCCGCCGGCTCGGGCCCGTTCCGGGTCACGCGCTTCGTGGCGCGCGAGCGGCTCGAACTGGCCGCCAACAAGTCCTACTGGGACGCGAAGCGCGTGCCCAAGATCGACAAGGTCGTCATGCTGCCGATGCCCGAGGCCAACGCGCGCACTGCCGCGCTGCTGGGCGGGCAGGTCGACTGGATCGAAGCGCCCGCGCCCGACGCGATGCCGCAGATCACGCAGCGCGGCTTCAAGATCTATTCGAATGCGCAGCCGCACGTGTGGCCCTGGCAGCTGTCGTTCGCCGAAGGCTCGCCCTGGCTCGACAAGCGCGTGCGCCAGGCGGCCAACCTGTGCGTCGACCGCGGCGGCATGAAACAGCTGCTCGGCGGCATGATGGCCGAGCCCAAGGGCACCGTGCCGCCCGGCCATCCGTGGTGGGGCAACCCCAAGTTCGACATCCGCTACGACGTGAAGGCCGCGCAGGCCCTGATGACGCAGGCCGGCTACTCGGCCGCCAAGCCGATCAAGGTGAAGGTGCAGATCTCGGCCTCGGGCTCGGGCCAGATGCAGCCGCTGCCGATGAACGAGTACGCGCAGCAGTCGCTCAAGCAGTGCTTCTTCGACGTGGAATTCGACGTGATCGAATGGAACACGCTCTTCACCAACTGGCGCAAGGGCGCTAAGGACCCGTCGGCCAACGGCGCCAATGCCACCAACGTGAGCTTCGCCGCCATGGACCCGTTCTTCGCGATGGTGCGCTTCGTGAGCACCAAGGCGTTCCCCCCGGTGTCGAACAACTGGGGCTACTACGGCAATGCCGAAGTCGACAAGCTCGTGGCCGATGCGCGCACCAGCTTCGACGACAAGGCGCGCGACGCGGCACTGGCAAAGCTGCATGCGCACGTGGTCGACGACGCGCCCTTCGTCTGGATCGCGCACGACGTGGGCCCGCGCGCCATGTCGGCGAAGGTCAAGAACGTGGTGCAGCCGAAAAGCTGGTTCATCGACATCGCCACGATGACCATGGACTGAGCGCGCGATGCTCGCCTACCTGCTGCGCCGCATCGTCTACGCCCTGCCGATCATGGTCGGCGTGGCGCTGGTGTGCTTCCTGCTGGTGCACATCGCGCCGGGCGACCCGCTGGTGTCGATTCTGCCGCCCGACGCGTCGGCCGAGCTGCAGGCGCAGTTGCGCGAGCTCTACGGCTTCAACCGCTCGCTGCCCGAGCAGTTCGCGATGTGGCTCTGGCGCGCGCTGCACGGCGACCTGGGCATGTCGATCGCGAGCAACCGCGCGGTGGCCGGCGAGGTGTTCACCGCCGTCGGCAACACGCTGCGCCTCGCGGTGGTGGCCACCTTCATCGGCTTCGTGCTGGGTTCGCTCTTCGGCTTCGTGGCGGGCTACTTCCGCGGCTCGTGGATCGACCGCGCAGCCTCGATGTTCTCGGTGCTCGGCGTGAGCGTGCCCCACTACTGGCTCGGCATGGTGATGGTCATCGTGTTCTCGTCGCAGCTCATGTGGCTGCCCGCCACGGGCGCCGGCCCGGGCGGCTCGAGCGACTGGGCCTGGGACTGGGCGCACCTGCAGTTTCTGGTGCTGCCGGCGCTCACGATGTCGGTGATCCCGATGGGCATCATCGCGCGCACGGTGCGCGCGCTGGTGGCCGAGATCCTCGACCAGGAGTTCATCATCGGCCTGCGCGCCAAGGGCCTCACGCACTTCGGCGTGTTCCGCCACATGGTCAAGAACGCCGCGCCTACCGCGCTGGCGGTGATGGGCCTGCAGCTCGGCTACCTGCTCGGCGGCTCGATCCTCATCGAGACGGTGTTCTCCTGGCCCGGCACCGGTTTTCTGCTGAACTCCGCCATCTTCCAGCGCGACCTGCCGCTGCTGCAGGGAACCATCCTGGTGCTCGCGCTGTTCTTCGTGGTGCTCAACCTGCTGGTCGACGTGCTGCAGACCCTGCTCGATCCGCGCATTGCGCGGGCCTGAAGACCCATCGCCATGTCCGCCCTTCTCGCTCCCCTCATCGCCGCCGAGCCCCTGCCGCCGCAGCGCTCGCGCGGCTATTGGACTTCGGTGGTGCTGCGCTTCGTGCGCGATCCGGTCGCCATGGGTGCCGCGCTGGTGGTGCTGCTGCTGATCGGGCTGGCGGTGTTCGGCCCCTGGCTCGCGCCGGCCGACCCGTATGCCTCCTCGATGCTCAAGCGGCTCAAGCCGATCGGCACCGAGGGGCTGCTGCTCGGCAGCGACGAACAGGGGCGCGACATGCTCTCGCGCCTGATCGTGGGCGCCCGGCTGTCGCTGTTCATCGGCATCACGCCGGTGTTCTGCGCCTTCGTGCTCGGCACGGTGATCGGCATCGTCGCGGGCTACGCGGGCGGTCTCACCAACACGCTGATCATGCGCACGATCGACGTGTTCTACGCCTTCCCGTCGGTGCTGCTCGCGATCGCGCTGTCGGGCACGCTGGGCGCGGGCGTGGTCAATTCGCTGATCTCGCTGACGGTGGTGTTCATTCCGCAGATCGCGCGCGTGGCCGAGAGCGTGACGACGCAGGTGCGCACGCGCGACTACGTGGAGGCGGCGCGCGCCTCGGGCGCGAACCCCTTCACCATCGTGCGGGTGCACGTGCTCGGCAATGTGCTCGGACCGATCTTCGTCTACGCCACGAGCCTGATCGCCGTGTCGATGATCCTGGCCTCGGGCCTGTCGTTCCTGGGCCTGGGCGTGAAGCCGCCCGAGCCCGAGTGGGGGCTGATGCTCAACACGCTGCGCACCGCGATCTACGTGCAGCCGTGGGTGGCGGCCCTGCCCGGTCTGATGATCTTCGTCACCTCGATCTCCTTCAACCTGCTGTCCGACGGATTGCGCTCGGCGATGGACAACAAGGGGTGAGCATGAATCCATTGAACGACGTCGGCGGCCCGGCGCAGCCGCTGCTCAGCATCTCGGGCCTGGTCAAGCACTTCCCGCTCAAGAAGGACGCGCTCGGCCGCGGCGGCGGCGTGGTGCGCGCCGTGGACGGCGTGGACTTCGAGGTGCACAAGGGCGAGACGCTGGGCGTGGTCGGCGAATCGGGCTGCGGCAAGTCGACCACGGCGCGCCTGCTGATGCAGCTCATCGCGCCGACGCGCGGCGAGGTGGTGTTCGACGGCCGCGAGGTCGGTGGCCGCGACCTGCCGCTGAAGGAATTCAGGCGCCAGGTGCAGATGGTGTTCCAGGACAGCTATGCCTCGCTCAATCCGCGCCTCACCATCGAGGACTCCGTCGCCTTCGGGCCGCAGGTGCACGGCCTGCCGCGGCGCGAAGCGGTGGCGCGCGCACGCGACCTGCTCGCGCGCGTCGGGCTCGATTCGCGGCGCTTTGCCGAGCGCTATCCGCACGAGCTGTCGGGCGGCCAGCGCCAGCGCGTCAACATCGCGCGTGCGCTGGCGCTGCAGCCGCGCATGGTGATCCTCGACGAGGCGGTCTCGGCGCTCGACAAGTCGGTCGAGGCCCAGGTCATCAACCTGCTGCTCGACCTGAAGGCCGAGTTCGGCCTGACTTACGTCTTCATCAGCCACGACCTGAACGTGGTGCGCTACGTGAGCGACCGCGTGATGGTGATGTACCTCGGCCAGGTCGCCGAGATCGGTCCGTCCGAGACGCTCTACGATGCGCCGGCGCACCCCTACACGCGCGCGCTGCTGTCGTCGATGCCGTCGATGGACCCCGACCACCGCACCGAGACCGCCGCGCTCGCGGGCGACCCGCCGAACCCGATCGATCCGCCAAGCGGCTGCCGCTTCCATCCGCGCTGCGCACTCGCGGCGCCGGTGTGCAGCCAGGTGGTGCCCGAGCGCATCGCCACCGGCGCACGGCATGCAGTGAGCTGCCTGGTCCACGAACCAGGCAGCGGGCACCCGATGGCGCAGCCGGCTCAGAAGCAACAAAGCGAAGAAAGGCAGGCCGCATGAACCACGCCGCGCCACCCGTCACCGAGCCGATGGTCCGCCTGCGTGACCTCAGCGTCACCTTCACCGGCGGGCGCAAGCCCGTGCATGCCGCGAGTGGCGTGAGCCTGGACGTGGGCCGCGGCGAAGTGGTCGCGCTGATCGGCGAATCGGGCTCGGGCAAGAGCGTGACGCTGCGCACGCTGCTGCGGCTGCACCCCGAGCGCCGCACGCGCATCGGCGGCCAGGTGCAGGTGGCCGGGCGCGACGTGCTCGCGATGTCCACGCGCGAGCTCGACAATTTCCGCGGCAAGGTCGCGTCGATGATCTTCCAGGAGCCGCTGCTGGCGCTCGACCCGGTGTATTCGGTCGGTGCGCAGATCGTCGAATCGATCCGGCGCCACGAGAAGGGCGTCACCGCGGCCGAAGCGCAGCGGCGCGCGCTCGCGCTGTTCGAGCGCGTGCGCATCCCGAGCCCCGAGCGCCGCCTGGCGGCCTATCCGCACGAGATGTCCGGCGGCATGCGCCAGCGCGCGATGATCGCGCTGGCGCTCGCCTGCAACCCGCAGCTGCTGCTGGCCGACGAGCCGACCACCGCGCTCGACGCCACGGTGCAGATCCAGATCCTGCTGCTGCTGCGCGAGCTGCAGCGCGACCTCGGCCTGTCGGTGATCTTCGTCACGCACGACATCGGCGCGGCGGTCGAGGTGGCCGACCGCATCGCCGTGATGTATGCAGGCCGCATCGTCGAGGAAGGCAGCGCGCGCGCGTTGATCCGCACGCCGCGCCACCCGTACACCATCGCGCTGCTCAAGAGCCGGGCCCATGGCGCGCTCGCGCGCGGCGCGCGGCTCGAGACCATCGGCGGCGCCCCGCCCGACCTTTCCGCGCTACCGCCTGGCTGCGCCTTTGCCGAGCGCTGCAGCCTCGCCGCCGAGGCCTGCCGCATTGCACAGCCGCCCGCCATCGAGCTGGCACCGAACCACCGCGCGCGCTGCATCCGCACCGAGGCTGCCGCCGCCATCGCCCCCACCCTGGTAGCCTGACCCTGCCGACCTGCACCACCATGCCATTGCACGACCCCGCCCACGCCTTCGTTCCCTACCCCGACGTTCCGGTGCCGCATGCGGCCACCGGCGCGCTCGCCGACCTGAGCTTCGCGGCCAAGGACCTGTTCGACGTGGCCGGCCATCCCACCGGCGGCGGCAGCCCGATCGTGCTCGCGATGTCGGGCATCAAGACACGCACCGCGCCCGCGGTGCAAAAGCTGCTCGACGCGGGCGCGCGCTTCGTCGGCAAGACCGTGACCGACGAGCTCGCGTTCTCGATGAACGGCAACAACGCGCATTTCGGTGCGCCGATCAACGGCGCCGCGAAGGACCGCATCACGGGCGGCTCGTCGTCAGGCTCGGCCTCGGCGGTGTCGTGGGGCCTGTGCGACTTCGCGCTGGGCACCGACACCGGCGGTTCGGTGCGCGCGCCGGCCAACCACTGCGGCCTCTACGGCCTGCGGCCGACGCACGGGCGCGTGAGCCTCGAGGGGGTGATGGACCTCGCGCCGAGCCTGGACACCTGCGGCTGGTTCGCGCGCGACGCCGCCACCTTCGCGCGCGTGGCCGACGTGCTGCTGGGCGCCGATGCGGTGGCCCTGCCGGCGCGCGTGCGGCTGCTGCGTCCCGACGATGTCTGGTCGCTCGCGGTGCCGGCCGCGGCCGCGGCGCTGGCCGATGCCGCCGCGCGCGTGCAGGCCGTGCTCGGCGAGGCGCGGCATGTCGACGTGGCGCTCGACTCCTTCGATGCGATGTACTGGAACTTTCGCTACGTGCAGGGCCATGAGGCCTGGCTCACCGACGGGCCGCTGATCGAGCGCCATGCGCCGCCACTCGGCCCCGGCGTGGCGGAGCGCTTTGCCTGGTCGCGCGGCGTGACCGATGCGCAGATCGTCGCCGGCCGTGCGTTTCGCAGCGCCTTCCGCAGCCACCTCGCCGAGCTGCTCGGCCATGACGGCGTGCTGCTGATGCCGACGATGCCCGACATCGCGCCACTGCGCAGCGAGGCCGAGGCCGGCCTGGAGGACTACCGCGACCGCTCGATCCGGATGCTCTGCATCGCGGGCCTCAGCGGCTTTCCGCAGCTGTCGATGCCGTTCGCGCAGCGCGACGGCGCGCCGCTGGGCCTTTCGCTGCTCGGCCCCGCAGGCTCGGACCGCTCGCTGGTCGCGCTGGCCGAGCGCATCGCGGCGGCGTCTCAGCCCGGCTGAACCGCCACCGGCGCGGCCAGGCGGCAGACGTCGCAGTCGGGCACATCGGCGCCGCGCTCCAGCACCACGAAGTCGCCCGCGTCCAGCGCCAGCAGCGCGTGGTGCCAGGTGCCGGGTGCGAGCAGCACGCCCTGCAGCCCATCGGTCACGAAGGCCGAAAGATCGGCCGCCGACGTGGGCGCCGCACCTGCACGTGCGACCACGATCACGAAGCGCCGCATGCCGAGCGGCACGAAGGCCTGGCTGCCGAGCGCATGGCGCTCCAGTTCAACGACCTCGTGCGGAAAGCGCCGTGCCTGCGCGCGGAACAGCGCGAGCATCGGCCGGCCGCCGCCGGCGTCGAGCTGCAGGTCGTCCACGAGGTCGAAGCGCTGCGCGCTGCCGCCGTTGATGGGCCGGCCTTCGCCGGGCGGCGCGGCGATCACCGTGCCGAAGGGCGAGAAGGCGTCGGCGGTCAGCGGCCGGATGGCGAGCAAAGCATGGGCAGGCGTCATGCCGCCATTGCAGCAGAAACCGTGCCGCGCGCGGCGGCCAATTCGTCGCGCCAGCGTGCATAGGCGGCGGCGCGTTCGCCGTCCGCGAGCCGCAGCAGTGCCGAGGGATGCAGCGTGACGAACACCGGCCGGCCGTCGGCGCGTTCGTGCAGCCACATGCCGCGTTCGGCCTGCACCGCCACCGGGCGCCCGAGCAGCGCGCGCGCCGCGGTGGCGCCGAGCGCGACCAGTGCCTGCGGCTTCACCAGCGCGATCTCGTGGTCGAGCCAATGGGCGCAGGCTTCGGCCTCGCGCTGGCCGGCGGTCTTGTGGATGCGGCGCTTGCCGCGCAGTTCGTACTTGAAGTGCTTCACCGCATTGGCCAGGTACACGCTGTCGCGCGGCCAGCCGATCTGCGCCATCGCGCGGTCGAGCAGCTGCCCGGCCGGCCCGACGAACGGCCGGCCCGCCAAGTCTTCCTGGTCGCCGGGCTGCTCGCCGACCAGCATGTGGTGCGGCGCGAGCGGGCCTTCACCGCACACGGCCTGCGTGGCGAGCGCGCCGATCGGACAGGCGCGGCAGCCGTGCGCGGCGGCCTGCAGTTCGGCCAGGCTCGCGGGCGCCACGCCTTCCGCGGGGCGCAGGTGCAGCGCGATGGGCGCGCGGATGCGACGCACGGGCGTGGCCGGTGCATCGATCATGGCCTGGCTGCGCGCCGCGGCGGCGTCGGCCAGCGGCTGGATCAGCGCGGCCTCGGGCAGGTTGTGCCAGTAGCGGCGCGGCATCTCGTTGCGCATGGCCGCGAGCTTGAGCCGCGCGGGGTTGAAGATGTGCGCGTAGTAGGTGAGCCAGAGCTGCTCGCCGGCGTCGGGCGCGGGCTTTTCGCGCCGGTCGGCGCCGGGCCGGAAGGCCAGCGCGGCACCGTCCCACGCGACGCAGCGGTCGGGCGTGAGGATGGCCCAGCGCATCTGCGCGAAGCGGCGCGCGAAGAACGGCGCATTGGCCTCGACGATGCGGTGCTCGGGCTCGAACCACGCCACATGCCGGTCGAGCCCGTCGGCCTCGTCGGCCACGCGCGTGAAGCGCACGAAGGCGCGCATCTTGTGGATGTCGCGCCGCACCGACCGGGCCATGCGCTGGGCTCGCATCATGTCGGCGTCGAGTGGATCGTGCCGCAGCGCGGGTTCGTGCGCGAGGCGCCAGAGCAGGCGGTAGAGCAAGGCAAAGCGCTGGTCGTCGCGGTGCAGGACCACGTCGGCGCAGAGCGCGACGAAGGCGGCCGGCACGGGATGCGAAGGCACGGCGGGCGGCGCGGGCAGCATGGTGTCTGCCTCGCCGAACAGGCCTTGGCTTGCGCCGCCGCCGCCATCGCCGCCGGCCGCGTCGCGCACACGCCATTCGACTTCGCCCGGCGGCACGCCAGCGGCCAGCAGTTGCCGGGCGCTGCGGCGGAATGCGTCGAGGTCGACCGGATCGTCGAGCAGCGCCTGCATCGCACGGCCCCTAGAACAGCGATGCCTGCACCGCGGTGCGCGGCGGCGCCGCGAGAGCGCCGCGCGCCGGCCGATGCCCGTCGGCCACCACGAACGGCAGCACCTTGCGCGCGGGCACATGGAGCCGCCGCAGGTCTTCGGCACGCACGCGTCGCACCCGACGTGCCTGCATCAATCGGTCGACGGCCTTGACGCCGAGCCCGGGCACGCGCAGCAGCATCTCGCGCGGTGCCTGGTTCAGGTCGACCGGGAAGCACTCGGCATGCGCGAGCGCCCAGGCCATCTTGGGATCGACGTCGAGCCGCAGCAGGCCGTCGGGCGCCGCCACGATCTCCTCGTGGCCGAAGCCGTAGAAGCGCATCAGCCAGTCGGCCTGGTAGAGCCGGTGCTCGCGCAAGAGCGGTGGAGCGGTGAGCGGCAGCGCGCGCGCCGCATCGGGAATGGGGCTGAAGGCCGAGTAGTAGACGCGGCGCAGCCGGTAGGCGCCGTACAGCGTGGCGCTGGTCGCGAGGATGCCGCGGTCGTCTGTGGCATCGGCGCCCACGATCATCTGGGTGCTCTGCCCCGCGGGCGCGAAGGGCGGCGGCTTGGCGGCCACGGGGGCGGCGCCGGGCAGCACGCGGATCGGCACCACGCGGCGCGCTTCTTCGCGCGTGTGGTCGATCGCAAGCCGCAGCCGCGCCATCGAGCGGCGGATGGCGCTCTCGTCCTTCTCGGGTGCGAGCGCCTGAAGCCCCTCGGTGGTCGGCATTTCCACGTTGATGCTGAGCCGGTCGGCATAGCGGCCGGCCCGCGCGATAAGTTCGTCGCTTGCGTCGGGAATGGTCTTCAGGTGGATGTAGCCGCGAAAGTCGTGGTCCTCGCGCAGCGCCCGCGCCACCTCGACCACCTGCTCCATCGTGTGGTCGGGCGACTTGACGATGCCGCTCGACAGAAAAAGGCCCTCGATGCAGTTGCGCCGGTAGAAGTCGAGCGTGAGCTGCACCACCTCGTCGATGCGAAAGCGCGCGCGAGGCACGTTGCTCGAGGCGCGGTTGACGCAGTAGAGGCAGTCGTACTGGCAGTGGTTGGTCAGCAGCACCTTGAGCAGCGAGATGCAGCGGCCGTCGGGCGCGTAGCTGTGGCAGATGCCCATGCCCTCTGTCGAGCCGATGCCGCGTCCGCCGACCGAGTCGCGCGGCTGCGAACCGCTCGACGCGCAGGAGGCGTCGTATTTGGCGGCATCGGCAAGGATGGCGAGTTTGCGCTGAAGTTCCACGGCGGCTTGGGGCGTCAAAAGACTGTATGAATATACAGCACCGAGGCGCCGGCGTTGACAAAGACCGGCTGCGCGCAGGGTCGCTCGCCACGCGGCCCGCTACAGTCCAGGGCTCTTTCCACCCGATGCGCAGCGATGCGCCGTGTCCGATGCGCCGCCTCTCTTCCTTCTCCGTGCTCGCACTGGCTGCCGCGCTGCTTGCCGCGGGATGCGCCTCCCCGCGCACCGCGCCGCGCGTGGTCTTCCTCGCCGACGGCGTTTTCAAGTCGCCCTCCACCCAGGACGCCGAGGCCTATTGCCGCAACTTCGGCGCGCCCATGCGCTACCTCGACCCCGAGGCGGCGGCCCGCGCGCCGGGCGCCGAGGTGACCTATCGCTGCGACTGAGCCGGCGCCTCCTCGCCTGGCACCCGCACGCACGCGAGGATGAAGTCGATGAAGGTCCGGATCGCGCGCGTGTGCTGCCGGTTCGGCATGTAGAGCATGAACATCTGCGTGCCGAAGAGCGACAGGCGCCAGTCGTCGAGCGTGGTGACCACGTCGCCGCGGCGCATGTCGTCGGCCACCACGTAGTCGGGAACCAGCCCGATGCCGAGGCCCGCCAGGATGGCCTGGCGCAGGAACAGGAAGTTTTCCGAGATCAGCGTCGGCTCGAGCACCACTTCGCGCCGCACTTCGCCCAGCTCCTGGCTCTGGTAGGCCGACACGCGCAGCTGCCGCCCGACGACGGCTGCCGTCACCACGGGGGCGCTCTGCAGTTCGTCGAGCTGCTGCGGCAGCGCATGTTCCGCCGCATAGCCGCGCGAGGCGCAGGCCACGTAGCGCACCGCGCCCAGGTCGCGCGCCACCAGGTTCTGCGGCGGCTCGGGCACCACGCGGATCGCGATGTCGACCTCGTCGCGCAGCAGGTCCTCGATGCGGTTCTCGAACACCACGTCGAGCACGATGCCCGGGTACTGCCGCTTGAAGTCGATCAGCCAGCCGGCCATCACGAGCTGGCCGTAGCCGCTCGGCACGCTGAGCCGCACGCGGCCCTGCAGCCCCTGGCCGAGCGTGGTGACCGATTCGCGCGCGGCCAGCAGCTCGCCCTGGATCACGATGCCGTGCTGGTAGAGCCGCAGCCCGATCTCGGTCGGCTCGGCCCGGCGCGTGGTGCGGCGCACGAGCTGCGCGCCGACCGACCGCTCGAGCTGGTTGAGGTGGTAGCTGACGTTGGCGCGGCTCATCTTGAGCCGCCGCGCCGCGGCGCTGAGGTTGCCCGCGTCGATGATTTCGACCAGCAGGGACAGCGATTGAAGGTCCATGGCGCCGATTTTGTCAAAAATTCTTTGACAGTCTGTCAATGGACTATGCAATTGTCAAAGCCCCGCACCCGACCAAGAATGCGGGGTTCACCTAGGAGGCTGCCGGGCTTGGGCATGGCCCCGCGCCGCTGCCTGGGACTGCCACGCAAGGCGCGGGCGAGGCCGTGTGGCGAGCCACACAACGAGCCCGCAACGCAGCATGGCAGTCCCAGGCAGCGGCCCGGAGGGTTGCGCGAGACAGGGCGCATGCGGCGTTGCCAATGCTCGCTGGACATCAGTCCAGCTTGCGCTTGGCGCCTTG
>NZ_JBDGIV010000017.1:0-89368 GCF_057657255.1 Variovorax sp. Soil_C_19
CACGCAGAGCGGCATGCTCACGCGCAGTTCCGAAGGCGGCAGCGGCGAGAACGCCAACGCGCTGCGCTTCGAGGACAAGAGGGGCCAGGAGCAGGTGTGGCTGCATGCCGAGCGCAACCAGGACATCGAGGTCGAGCGCGACGAGACGCACTGGGTGGGGAACGACCGCAGCAAGACCATCGACCACGACGAGACCGTGCATGTGAAGCACGACCGCACCGAGACCGTCGACCATGACGAAACCATCACGGTGCACAACGACCGCACCGAGACGGTCGATGGCAACGAGACGATCACCATCCACAAGAACCGCACCGAGACCGTGGACCTCGACGAGACCATCACGGTGCACCAGAACCGCAGCGAGACGGTCGATCTCGACGAGACCATCCGCATCGGCATGAACCGCAGCGAGCAGGTGGGGCTCGACGAGACCATCGACATCGGCAAGCACCGCACCGTGACCATCGGCGGCGCGAAGATGGAGACCGTGGCGCTGGCCAAGGCCGAGACCATCGGCCTGGCCAAGGCGCTGACCATCGGCCTCGGCTACCAGGTCAGCGTGGGTGCGGCCATGAACACCAGCGTGGCGCTGATGCAGACCGAGCAGGTGGGGCAGTCCAAGCGCGTGGACGTGGGCCGGACGCTGACCCTGCAGGCCGGCGACCGCATCGAACTGGTGTGCGGCAGGAGTTCGCTGGTCATGACCTCGGATGGCGCGGTCAGCATCCAGGGCGCGTCGTTCGACTTCACGGCCAGCGGCCCCGTGCAGATCAGCGGCACCGACATCGACCTGAACTGAAAAGTCGTGGAGTTTCGCAACCTCACGCCTTTCGACGCGATGTGCTTTCGCGCGGCGACGCCGAACGACCGCGAGTACCGCGTGGTGGCCATGAAGGTCGGCTACCGGCTTGTGCGCGGGCACGGCGGCGAGTGGCAGGCCGAGGTGAACGACCATAACCCTGTGCCGTTGACGCTGGCCGACGCGTACTGGGGCGATGAGGGCGCGTCGAGCCCGCGCGAGGAGAGCGACCTCGCACCCTTCAAGCCGCGCTGCGACGTGATCGTGAATGCCACGGCCCATGCGCCCGGCGGTGCGCCCGCGGCCGAATGGGAGGTGCGCGTGAAGGTGACGGCCGGCCGGCAGTGGCTGCAGCCGCCCGAGCCGCCCAGGCCGCTGCATCCGGGTGCGCGGCTGACGCCGCAGCAGCAGGCCGCGTGGCATGCCGAGCAGCAGCGCGCCGAGGCCCTGGCTGCACCGCGTACGGTGCTCGACAAGCGGCTGTGCATCAGCGGCCCTTCGGTGCTCCATCTGCGCAACGGGCGCGAATGGGTGCGCACGGCGTCGCAGCCCATCGCGAGCCTGCCGGTGCGCTGGGAACATGCGCTCGGCGGGCGCAGCATCGTGCGCCGGCCGGATGCACCGGCAGATGCGCCGCCATGGCTCGACGAGGTCTGCTTCTCCAACCCGTTGGGCCGCGGCTGGATCGAGCAGCGCGAACTCGAACAGGCGCGCGGTGCAGGCCGGCCCGCGATCGAACGCATCGCAGCGCCGCAGATCGAAGCGGCCGGAACCCGCATGGCGCAGCCGGTGGTCGCGCGGCACGCGCGCACCGGCCTCGATGCGCGCGCCATGGCCGAGACGGCCCGCAGCTACGGCGCGACGCCCGCCGGGCTGGGCGTGGTCGGCCGCGCCTGGGCGCCGCGGCTGGCGCTGGCCGGCACCTACGACGATGCCTGGCTGGCGCAGCGCCATCCCTGGCTGCCGATCGATTTCGACTTCGGCTACTGGAATGCCGCGCCCGCGGATCAGCAGATCCCCTACCTGCCGCCCGATGCGCGCATCGCGCTCTGGAACCTGAGCGATCCCGCATCGACGCCCGACGGGCATCTGTCGGTCACGCTGCCGGGGCATCGTGCGCTGGTGCTCGCCCGGCTCGACAACGGCGCGCTGCTGCCGCTGCCGATGGTCACCGACACGCTGCTCGTCGACGCCGAGGCCCTCACGCTGTCGCTGGTGCACCGCATCTGGATCCCGTCGGACGCGCCGGTGCGCGTCGTCGAGGCGCGCTTCGAGACCGATCCGCAGGCGCCGCTGGTGCGGCCCGTGCGTGCGGCATCAGGGGTGCATTGATGAGCGCGAACGTCGCGGCCCGCAAGGAAGGCAGCTGGCGCGTGGTGAGCCTCGCGCCCGACGTGTGCAAGACGCCGATGGGAAGCGCGGTGCCGCCCGTGCCGTACCCGGTCACTGCGCAGCTGCAGACCACCACCTCGGTGGCGAACAGCGTGCGCGCCAACGGACATCCGGTGGTGGTCTACGACATGAGCGTGGTGCCCACCACGCTCGGCGATGCGGCAGGCGTGGCCAAGGGCGTGAAGAGCGGCACCGTGCAGGGCAAGTGCTACCCCAAGGACCACAGCGGCACCGTGCGCGCCGAGGGCAAGCTGCTCGTGCGCCATGACGATCTGTTCTGGATGAACGGGAAGTAGGGCGTAGATGGCGGTCACCATCGACATCACACCGGCCTTCACCCGGCAGGTCGGCGGGGGCGGGCGGCTGGTCGGCTACAACCATGCCGACGCCGTGTCGATGCACTACTTTGCGTCCGACCTCGGGTCGGCCGAGAAGACATGGCACATGTCGCACGAACAGTACGACGAACTCCGGGCCGCCCAGCCGACGCTCGAACTGCCCGAGCTCAAGCCGCGCAAGCCGGGCACGAACGCCAACGGCAACACGCTCGGTGCCGTGGTCGGCGAGACGCCCTCGGCCGCCGCCAGCGCGAAGCAGGCCAATCCCGAGGTCCAGCCCGAGACGCCCAAGGAAGAGGGCTGGTGGAGCAGCTGGGGCAGTGCCGTGGTGCACACCGTGCTCGACGTCGGCGGCGTCATCCCGGTGGTGGGCATCTTCTCGGACGGCCTCAACGCGGGCATCTACGCGGCCGAAGGCGACATGACCAATGCCGCGATATCGGGCGCGTCGGCCGCCGCCAACCTGATCCCCGGCGGCGGCGCCGCCACCAAGGCCGGCAAGCTGGCCTACCGCGGCGGCAAGATGGCGCTCGAGGCGGCCGAGAAGGAAGTGGCCGAAAAGCTGCTGAAGGAGCGCCTCGAGAAGGAGGCCGCGGAAAGGCTGGCCAGGGAGAAGCTCGAAAAGGACGCCGCCCGCAAGGCCGAACCCGGCGGCGGCGGTTCGAAGAAGAACGACTCGCAGGTCAAGAAGAAGGTCAAGCCCAAACCCAAGTGCGGCCAGAAGGGACCCTACAAGGACCGCTCGCAACACGACAACGAAGGGATGAACTGGGACCACATCCCGTCGCAGAAGGCGCTGCTCGAGCGGGCCGCCGAGATCAAGGGCGCGCCGCTCACCAAGGCCGAGAAGGGCGCCATCGTCGACAGCGCGCCGACCATCGCGACGCCGACCGCGCTGCACCGCGATCACAGCGAATCCTTCGGCGGGCGGCAGCACCAGACGATCGACGGCGTCCGCCGACCGACGCGGGATGCGAAGGACCTGCAGCGCGCGGCGAAGGAGAACACCGAGAAGATCCTCGCGCACATCGACAAGTACGACCCCGGCTGCAAGGGAAAGTACCGCGAGGCCGCCGAGGAGATCACCCGGATGACTCACGACGAATGGACCAAGTGGCTGAAGCAGGCCATGAAATCGGCTAGAAAGAAGTGACTGAAAGAAAGCACAGGAGCACACGCATGACACTGAACGACCTCTTGCCCTTCCTGGGACATTCCGAACTCGACACGAACTTCGAGCAGCTCCTGAAATCCGCGGGCGCCAGCATGCAGTCGCTGTCGGCCAAGACGCTGCGCGCCGAAGGCTCCGACGCCCTCGAGCTCAAGCCGCTGGGGCTCGAACTGGCCTTCTGGGAGCGCGAAGGCTACGAACAGAAGATGGGCGCACCAAAGGACGCAGGCAAGGCGATCCTCGCGGCGGTGTTCGCCTACGGCCCGGCCGGCAAGCGCTTCAAGCCCTACACGGGGCCGATTCCCTTCGGCAACGGCCCGATCGCGGGGCGCCAGGAGGCGCTGGCCGCATTCGGCCCGCCGGACACCACCGAAGAGGACGACGACGTGGTCGAGTGGGACCAGTGGACCCGCGACGGGATGCAAGTCCGCGCCACCTACAACGACGATGGTTCGCTGTGGAACCTCTCGTACTCGGTGCCCTTCAAGTGACTGCCTGCGCGACGTGATGATCGACACCCCGGCGCACGCCTTCGACATCGGCAGCCATCTGCTGGGCCACGCCTGGGAGAGTGCGCGGGTGCAGGCGCTGGTCGACGGCTGGGCGCAACGCGAATGGATCGACCCTGAGGCACTGAAGCAGGCGCGTGCGGACCACCGCCTGTCGCTCGTCGACCGCGCGCAGGGGATCTACCTGTTCTTCACCGATGTGGACAGTTACGAGGCGCGCTACGGCAAGCCCTGCAGCAAAGGCAACCTGGTGCTGAGCCGGGTTTCGCTGCTGCTGCACGTCGGTTCGCCATGGACGCCGTATGCCGGAGCGCTGCCGCTCGGGCTGCGCGCGGACGACCGGGCCGGCGACGTGTTGCGGCGCCTCGGGCCGCCCGCGGACCTGTGGCGTGCGGGCGCGGAGGTCTCGAAGGCGCGCTGGTCGTCGCCCGAGGCCGAGGTCGACGTGAGCTTCGAGCGCGGCACGGGCCGGCTCAGGCTGGTGACGATGGCACGGCCCGCGGTGGCACCGGTGTCCGCCGTCGCCGTGCCATCGCCCGAACAGCTCGCCAGCCAATTCGGCCGCTCGCTGGACCAGTTGGCCGCGGACGCCGCCTTCGCGCCCTTTGCCTTGGGCAGCAAGGCGCGCGAGATCGCCGCATACGGCGAGGCCGACTGTTCACGCGAACTCGGCATCGAGCTCTACTTCAAGCCCGGCGCCACCCCTTCCCTGAGCGGCGTGCGCTACCGCGCCGACCTCGATTTCCAGAGCAGCGGCTACACAGGGCCGCTGCCGTGGGGCCTGCGCATGAGCGACACGATGGACGTCGCAATGGCGAAGGCCGCATCGCGCCCGTTGAAGGAGGCGCTGGACAGCGACGATGGTTATCAGCTGTGGCGTACCGCGCTGTGCGACGTCCATGTGCTCTACAGCTTTCTGGAAGACCGGATCTACCGCGTCACCTTGCTGGCGCACGGATGCCACGGCTAGCAAGGCGCGGCGGCACCAGCGTCGGGCATTGCCTACAGCCCTATGCGAATTCGCCCGGGTCCGCGCACCCGGGTGCTCCCGAGACTCGGGCTCTTCTTCAACCTTCAGGAGCCCGGCATGGCCACACTCACCTCGAACACTTCCACCTCGCACGCGCAAGCCACGGGCTTCAATGCGCTCGACTGGATCGCATGGGCGCTCGTCGTCATCGGCGCGCTCAACTGGGGCTTGGTGGGCGCGTTCGGTTTCGACCTGGTCGCCGCCTTGCTCGGCGAGATGACGATGGCGAGCCGCATCGTCTATGTGCTCGTGGGCCTCGCGGGGCTCTACTGCATCAGCATTCCGTTCCGCAAGCGCGGCGTGCACTGAGCGGGCTTCGCTGCACCCGCGGCGAGATCAACGTGTTTCCGCTGTCGCGTCGATCCGCCTGCGGGCTTGGGAGTGAATGCAAGAAAACGTAAGGTGCACATGGCGGATGTGCGCCGCAGAATCCTGCGAACCACGCGGGAGGCCGCGCAGTCGCCGCGGCTGCCGCCTCTCCTCGACAAGAACCAATGACCGGTTGCGCCGCACGAACGGGCGCTGCCATCCCGAGGAGGGGACCAGGATGAACACAGCCTACAGAACACTTTGGAACGCCGCGACGCAGAGCTGGGTCGCGGTTTCGGAGACCACCCGCGCGCGCGGAAAGCGCGGGGGTTCGCATGTGCGTGCAGGCGGCGCAACCGCTGCGTTGCTGGCAGTGGCCTTGTTCGGCGCCGGGGCGCCCGCCTGGGCCGATTGCACGACCGTGCTCGACGTCATCACTTGCGAGGGGCCGGACAACCCAGGCCCGATCACGGCCGACGGAATGGTGATCAACAACAGCGGCACCATCGGCACGGCCGGCTTCGGAGGGGCCATCCGGGCGACCAGCGGCGGCACAACCATCAACAACAGCGGCACCTTGCAGGGCGAGTCGGCGGTTTTCCTCGGCGCGGGCGGAACGGTCAACAACGTCGGCGGCAGCATCATCGGCGACTCGGTTGCGATGGCGGTCAACGGCTTGCCCGGTGTCCTGAACAACACCGGCGGTGGCACGGTGCGGAGCACGGCCGGAAATGCAATCCGCTTCAACCGGGGCGGCACGATCCTGAACACGGGCGGCAGCAGCATCGTCTCCACCAACAGCGTTGCGGTCGAAGTCATCGGAGACGCGGACATCGCGAATGACGCGGGCTCGACCATCAGCGGGGATGGCGCCATCTACGCGGCGAGCGGCAACGCACAGGTGCGCAATGCTGGCCAGATCAACGGCAACGTCGCATTGTGGGGCGGCATCAACCGCGTGACCCTGCTCAGCGGCGGGCAGATCGATGGCACGCTCCGGCTCGGTGTTGCCGTCGGCTCCTCGCTGACGCTCGCCGGCAGCGGCCGCCAGGTCTATTCGAACGCCGTCACGGGCGCGACCATCTTCGGCGCGGCGTTGATCAAGACGGGCGATGGCACCTGGGTGCTCGACCGCGGGCTCACGCCCACTGCTGCCAGCATCGACGCCGGCACCCTGGCGCTCGGCGCTGGCGGGAGCCTGGGTGGAGGCACCGCCGTCGGGCTCACGGCCGCGGGGGCCACCTTCGACATCAGCGAGGGTGGCATGCAGGCCGTGGGGGACCTCCGCGGCGTGGCCGGCAGCGCCGTGAACCTCGGCGGCAACGCGCTCGCTTTCGGTGCCACCGCCGACACTGTCCTCGCGAGCAACATCACGGGCACGCGCACGGCGGCGCTGATCAAGCGGGGCACGGGGACCGTGATGCTCGGCGGCAGCAATGCTGCCTTCGAAGGCGCCACCCAGGTGGATGCCGGGACACTGCGGGTCGGAACCGCGGGCGCAGTCCCCGCGGGCACGGACGTCACCGTCGCAGGCGGGGGAACGCTCGACCTGAACAACTTCGACCAGCGCATCGGCTCGCTGGCCGGTGCCGGCAACGTGGTGCTGGGAACGGGCACGCTGTCCACCGGCGGCGACCATGCGGGCACCACTTTCTCAGGCACGATCTCGGGCACCGGCGGGCTTGTCTTGCGTGATGCCGATCTCCGGCTGTCCGGCAACAACACGTTCGAAGGCGGGCTGTCGGTCGAACAATCGACGCTGCGCGCCGGCAGCGACGCCAGTCTCGGCGCCGCGGGCGGACGGTTCGGCCTCGACGAAGCCACGCTGCAGGCGACCGGCGCGTTCGCACTGGACCGCGACGTGGGTGTCGCCAACTACTCTCGGATCGACACCAACGGCTTCGACGTCACGCTCACCGGCGCACTGCGCCAAACGGACGGGTACGGCATCTTCTTCAAGGAGGGCGCCGGCACCCTGACGCTCGAAAGCGGCGAGACCGACGTCTCCGGCGTG
The DNA here is from genome assembly GCF_057657255.1 of Variovorax sp. Soil_C_19. NCBI lineage: Bacteria > Pseudomonadati > Pseudomonadota > Betaproteobacteria > Burkholderiales > Comamonadaceae > Variovorax > Variovorax sp. Soil_C_19. The sequence continues at coordinate 7,566 of NZ_JBDGIV010000017.1, forward strand.
CGCCTCAACGGCGGCACGCTCGCGCTGAAGGACACGGCCAACATCGGCCTCCATGCGCTTCAGATCGCGGGCGGCGCAACCTTCGACATCTCGCAGAGCCAGGGGGGCGCTCAGGCGAACTACATCAGCGGCGCGGGCACGGTCGCCCTCGGCGGCACGACGCTCACAACCAACAACGGCTCGAGCACGACGCAGTTCGACGGCGTGATCCAGGACGGCGGCATCGCCGGCGGAACGGGCGGCGCGGTGCACATCCTCGACGCCGGCCACTGGACGCTGACGAAAGCGCAGGCCTACACCGGTGGCACGACGCTCGACAGAGGTGCCTTGCACCTCACGGGCGCCGGTTCGCTCGCCGCGGGCAGCGCGCTCACCATGGGCACGGATGCGCTTCTTGAAGCCAGCCAGACCAGCGCCGCGACGCTCCGGCTCGGCGACCTCGCCGGCGGCGGCACGATCGCACTCGGCGACAAGGCGCTCACGCTGGGCACTGCGAACAGCACCCGCTTTGCCGGTGTCATCGACGGCAAGGGGGCCTCGCTCGTGAAGCAGGGCAGCGGCACACTGGCGCTCGATGGCATCAACACCTACAGCGGACGCACCACAGTCAATGCCGGAACGCTGCTGATCGGCAGCAGCCTCGCCCATGCGGATGCGCGCGTGGCAGGTGCCGTCGACGTGGCGGCAGGTGCCACGCTGGGCGGGCACGGCCGCATCGGCGGCGACGTGGCGGTGGCCGCCGGGGCCCATCTGGCGCCGGGCAGCTCGATCGGAACGCTCGCCATCGAAGGCAACCTGCACCTCGCCAAGGACAGCGTGCTCGACTTCGAGTTCGGCGCACCGGGCAGCAGCTACGCCGTGATGGGCTTGGGCGACAGCGTGGCGGTGGGCGGCAACCTGCAGCTCGACGGCGCCATGCTGAACATTACCGACACCGGCGCCATGGGCCCCGGGATCTACAACCTGTTCAGCTATGGCGGCACGCTCGCGCGGAACAACGGCGGCATCGCACTGGGCAGCGCGCCCGCCAGCAACTTCCATGTCCAGTACCTCACGGGCGACAAGAAGATCAACCTGGTCAACGTCGACCCCGGCCATGTCCTCAACATCTGGAACGGCAACGGCCTGGCGGACGCGACGCGCATGGGCGGCGGCGACGGCACCTGGAACGCGACGCAGCCCAACTGGACCGATGCGAACGGAACGGTCACCGCCGCCATGCAGCCGCGGCCGGGGTTCGCGGTCTTCGGCGGCGCGGCAGGCGACGTGGTGGTCGACAACAGCCAGGGCGCGGTGGCCGCCACCGGCATGCAGTTCGCGAGCGACGGCTACCGGCTGACGGGCGACACGCTCGCGCTGGTGGCCGATGCGTCCTCGGCCGGACCGGTCGAGGTCCGCGTGGGCGACGGCAGCGCCGCGGGCAGCGGCTGGACCGCGACCATCGGCAACGTCGTCTCGGGCACCGACGGCATCGTGAAGACCGGCAACGGCACGCTCGCTCTCACCGGCCTGAACACCTACACCGGCGGCACGTCGGTGCGCGGCGGTGCACTGCAGATCTCGGAGGATGGCAACCTGGGCGCGGCCGGCGAAGGGCTCACGCTCGACGCGGGCACATTGCGCATCGCCGGGGTCGCGGTGCGGATGGTCTCGGGCCGCGCGGTCACACTGGGTGCGGGCGGCGGCACGCTGGACCTGGGCGCGAACCTGCTCGCAGTCGCTGGCGGGATCGGCGGCACGGGTGCCCTCGAGGTGACAGGCGCCGGGGGCACGCTGGCGATCGCTACACGCAGCACTTACGCTGGCCCGACCACGCTGACCGGCGGCGCGACCGTCACTGTCGCGGGCCCGGGCACGTTCGGCGCTGGCGCGGTCCAGCAGCGAGGCAGCGGCACGAACCTCATCTTCACGGCCGGGGCCAATGCCGGCAGCAACAGCTACACGGTCGGGCGCTCCGGTTCCGCCGACGGCGACAACCGACTGTCGTTTGCGCAGGATACGAGCGCGGCGTCCTCGAAGCTCTTCGTCAACGGCGCGGGCTGGCAGGCGCCCGGTCCCAATTCGCTGCAGTTCGGCGACGCGAGCACCGCGGCCACGTCGACGATCGCGAACCGGGGCGGCGCGGTGTATTTCCTTCAGGATGCCACGGCCAGCAGTGCCGCGATCCTCAACGGCGACAAGGGGCTGCTGAGCTTTCTCGGCGCCTCGTCGGCCGGCACCGCGCAGATCGCCAACCAGGGCGGCGGCACGGTGTACTTCGGTGGCACCGCCTCGGGCGCGCAGGCCGGCATCGCCAATGCCGCGGGTGGCACGGTCGACGTGTCGGGATCCACATCACCCTCGGGTGTGGCGATCGGTTCGCTCTCCGGCGCGGGCGCGCTGGTGCTCGGCGCATCGGAGGTCACGCTCGGTGCGCTCGGCACCAGCGACACGCTGTCCGGCGTGGTCACCGACGCAGGCAGCCAGTTCGCCGCGCCGGGCAGCGGCACGGGCGGCTCGATCGTCAAGGTCGGCAGCGGCACGCTCACGCTCTCGGGCGCCAACACCTACACGGGCGGCACCGCACTCAAGCAGGGCCGCCTGGACGTGGGCCACAGCCAGGCACTGGGCACCGGCACGCTCGCGATGGACGACGGCACCACGCTGGGCTTTGCCGCCGATGGCCTGGACATCGCGAACGCCATCGCGCTCACGGGCCGGAACGATCCGGTCATCGACACCGGCGCGTTCGATGGCACGCTTTCTGGCGCCATCAGCGGCGGCGGCTTCATTACCAAGGAAGGCACCGGCACGCTCACGATCTCGGGTGCGAACACCTACACGGGCGCGACGAACGTGGCAAACGGCACGCTGCGCGCCGGTGCGGCCAACACCCTGAGCGCGCCGTCGGCGCACAGCGTGGCGGCGGGCGCCACGCTCGACCTCGCGGGCTTCAGCCAGACGGTGGCCTCGCTCGCCAACAGCGGCACCGTGTCGCTGGCCGGCAGCGCGCCCGGGACGACGCTCACGGTCAACGGCAACTACGTCGGCCACAACGGCGTGCTTCGACTCGGCACAGCGCTCGGCGCGACAGGCCCGTCGGACCGCCTGGTGATCGATGGCGGCGCGGCCAGCGGCAGGACCGCTGTGCAGGTCACCAACCTGGGCGGCCTGGGTGCGCTCACCACGGGCAACGGCATCGAGGTGATCAGCGCGCGGAACGGCGCGACCACCACCGCGCAGACGACGAAGGACGCCTTCGCGCTCGCCGGCGGCCACGTGGATGCCGGTGCCTACGAATACCGGCTCAACGCGGGCGATGCTGCAGGCGCGGGCGAGAACTGGTACCTGCGCTCGAGCACGCTCGCGGTCACACCGCCGCCGACGACACCAGCCCCGGCTCCGGCCCCCGTCACCACCTACCGTGCGGAGGCCTCGCTCTATGCTGCGTTGCCGAGTCAGCTGCGCCAGGTCAACCTCGCGATGCTGGGCGACATGCACAAGCGCGTGGGCGATGCCGACCTGAAGGGTTCGGCTGTCGCTTGGGGCGCGACCGGGCGCCGCGCCTGGGCGCGCGTGCTCTCCACCGACATCGACGTCGAGCAAGGCGGCGCGGTCTCGCCCGACAGCAAAGGGCGCCTGACGGGCTTCCAGGCGGGCACCGACCTGCTCGCGACGCCGAACTGGCGCGCCGGCCTCTACGTCGGCCAGCTCGATGGCGACGCCAAGGTGAACGGTTTTGCCAGTGGCGTGAACAACCTGCGGACCGGCCGCAACGACCTGCGCAACCAGTACGTCGGCATCTACGGCACCTACGCCGGCGACAACGGGTTCTATGCCGACGCCGTGGTGCAGTCGGGCCGCCATCGCTACACGGTGCAGTCGAACGTCGGCACCGGTACCGAAGGCAAGGGCAACAGCCTGCTGGGTTCTATCGAGGTGGGCCAGGCCTTCGCACTCGGTGCGGGCGGCTGGCAGATCGAGCCGCAGCTGCAGCTGATCCACCAGCACCTGGACCTCGGCGACGCCGCGATCCTCGGCGCCGTGGTCCAGCCGCAGGCCGACAGCGGCTGGATCGCGCGTGCAGGCGTTCGGGTGAAGGGCGAAATCGACACCGGCATGGGCGCGCTGCAGCCGTACGGCCGTCTCAACATCTACAAGACCTCGAGCGGCACCGACATCGCACGCTTCATGAACGGTCCGACGCGGACCGACATCGCGGCACCGACGGGCGGTACGAGCACCGAACTGGCCGGCGGCTTCACGCTGGCCCTCGGCCAGACGACCAGCCTCTACGGCGAAGTCGGCAAGCTCTGGGCTTCGGGCGGGAATGCGAAGGTCAAGAGTTCGGTGAACGGCTCGGTCGGTGTGCGCGTGAAGTGGTAGCCGGGCTCAATAGACGCACTGGAACGAAGCCGCCAGGTTGACGTCGCCCGTGCCCCTGTACTGCGGCCACTTCGGGTAGTCGCACAGCGGCCGGGTGCGCCCGGGCACGCCCGCGGTGTCGGTCGTGACCTGCGCGGTGGGTGCGGTGCCCTGCTCGGCCCAGGCATCGAGCGCAGTCAGCGAGTCCCAGGTCGCGTTGAACACGCTGCTGACCGCATGGCCCAGGCCGGCCACTTCGTAGTAGCGCACGAAGGTGTCGACCTCGGCCGGCCCCATCTGCGACTGCAGCCGCTGGTAGTACTGCTCGGTGGCGCGGGCGCTGACCAGCACGTCCGCGAGGCCGTGCGCGAGCAGCAGCTTGCCGCCGCGCGCCTTGAATGCCCAGATGTCGGTGCTCGCGTCGAGCTGCGTGCTCAGCGCGCTGATGCGGCTGGCCCACGGCCCCGGGTCTTCCGGATCGAGCGAGAGCGAATCGAAGCCCGCATCGCGCGTGACCGAATACTTGATCCACTGGTCGGTCAGCACGCTGATGTACGGCGCGGTCGCAGGCATCGGATCCGCGGGCTGCGTGGTGCCGAAGGCCAGGAAGGTCACGACCGGCTCGAGCGGCGAAGTCCAGGTGGTGATGCCGGGATCGGCGCCCCAGATGTTGTAGCCCGGGTACTGGGTCTCGCCGCTCGCGAGCGGAAAGCGGAACTGGGTCGCGGTGTCGATGGTCTTCATCGCGGCGATTTGCGCATCCGACAGGCAGCTGTCGCCGAGCTCGACGCCGCCCGCGCAGCGCAGCGGCGCGCCCTTGACCATGGCGGTGACAGGATCGAAGCGCGCGTTGCACAGCGTCTGCTGGCTGATGAGCCCGTCGGCCACGCCGTCGAGCGCGTCGCAGGCCTCCATCGCGGCGTTGTAGAGCAGCTCACGCTTGGCCGAATTCGGATAGGCGCCGGGCTGCGCGAGCGCGCGGCTCATGCGGTGGCCGCCGAGCAGCGCGGCGGCATCGTTCCAGGCCGGGTACCAGGCGATGGCGCCGTCCCAGTCTGCGGGCCAGCGCTGGATCGCGGTGACCGCCTCGCGCCCGCCCGTCGAGCCGCCCGCGAAGTAGGCCTTGCGCGGGCGCTCGGCGTAGCGCGCCTCGACGATCGCGAGCGCGGCGTCGTGCGTCTTCTTGAGCGCATCGCCGCCGAAGTTGCGCACGGCCTCGTCGTTGAGGCCGAAGCGGCCGTCCTGTGAGCCGAGCGCATTGGCCTGGTGACCCGAGTCGCTCGCGAAGGTGGCATAGCCGCGGCCGAGTGGCGTGGGCCGGTCGACCGGGCCGTTGGACACATTGCCCTTGACGTTGGGAATGCTGCCGTTGAAGCCGCCGCCGCCGAGCATCACGACCTTCTGGTTCCAGGCCGTGGGCAGCGCGACCGCAAAGCGGATGTCGGGTGCGGTGGCATCGACCGGGGCGATCTTGCCCGCGACCTCGCAGTGTTCGGGCAGGGCTGCTGCCCCGGTACCGCTGGCGGCGACGGTCTTCGCGGCCGTGACGGTGGCGCCCATGGTTGGCAGGCCGATGGTAGATGCGGGAACGGCCATGCCGACCAATTGTTCGCAGGTGAGCGCAGCGCTGGGTGGTGGGGGCGCGGGCGGTGGTGGGGGAGGCGGCGGTGCGGGCGGCTCGCCGGCCGATGGCGGGGGCAGAAACGGGTAGCCGCTGCCGCCGCCACCCCCGCCGCCGCAAGCAACGAGCGTGGCGCTCACGGCGAGGCAGGCGGCGACGGTCAGGGCGAAGTCTCGATGGCTGGATGTCATAGGTCTCCGATGTCGTTCGTTGTGGATGCGTGCGTCCCCCAAGGGACTGCCGCAGTCTCCCGCGCCGCCCGGCGCCTGCCAATGTGCGGACCCGACATTGCATCGGGCCGCCATGTGTGCGCGCAGGATGCCGCGTAAACCCTGATCAGTGCGGCAGCGGCACGTCGAAGCCGGCCTTGGCGAGCTCGTGCTGGTACTGTTCGAAGCCGGTGCCGGGCACGCGCTCGCCGCGGCGCTCGCAGACCTCGTCCATGCGCGCGATGACCTGCTCGGCCACGCCGTTCGATCCGTCGACGAAGATGCCTTCGGTCATCGTGACGTGGGCGCTCTCGAAGCTGCCGGCGCCCGCGAGCAGGATGGTGCGCGTGGGCGCGTCGTCGCCCACCAGCGCCACCAGCGCGGGGCTCACCCAGGCCGGCTGCAGCCGCGCCAGCGCCTCGGGCAGAAGCACGCCTTCGGTCATGGCCGTGGCGGCGGTGGGGGCGAGGCAGTTCACGCGCACGCCGTGGCGTGCGCCTTCGAGCGCGAGCGTCTGCATGAGCCCTACGAGCGCCATCTTGGCCGCGCTGTAGTTCGACTGGCCGAAGTTGCCGTAGAGGCCCGAGGAAGAGGTGGTCATCACGATGCGGCCATGGCGCTGCGCGCGCATGGTTTCCCACACCGCCTTGGTGCAGTGCACGCTCCCCATCAAGTGCACGTCCATCACCAGTCGGAAATCGTCGAGCGACATCTTCGAGAAGCTGCGATCGCGCAGCACGCCCGCGTTGTTGACGAGGATGTCGATGCGACCCCATGCCTCGACGGTGCGCGCGGCCATGGCCTGCATGGCGGCGAAGTCGGTCACGTCCCCGCCGTCGGCCAAGGCCGTGCCGCCGGCGCGTGCGATCTCTTCGACCACGGCCTGCGCGGGTGAGCCCGGGTGGCTGCCCGCGACGTCGTTGACCACGACGCGCGCGCCGTGCTGTGCGAGTGCGAGGGCATGCGCGCGGCCCAGGCCGCTGCCGGCCCCGGTGACGATGGCCACGCGGCCATCCAATAGCTTCTTCATGGATTCTCCTGATCGAGAGAATGGGGATGAGAGGTCAGAACGCGACCGCGTCGCGCCCCTTGAGGCCGAGCATGGCGCGCGCCTCGTCGGGCGTCGCGATCTCGAGCGAGAGTTCCTCGAGGATGCGGCGGATCTTGCGCACCTGCTCCGCGCACGAGCGCGCCAACTGGCCCTTGGCGATGTAGAGGCTGTCCTCGAGGCCGACGCGCACGTTGCCGCCCATCACCGCGCCCATCGTCAAAAGCGGCATCTGGTGGCGGCCCGCGCCGAGGATCGAGAAGCGGTAGCCGTCGCGGCCGAACAGCCGGTCGGCGGTGCTGCGCATCGTCACCAGGTTCTCGGGGTCGGGGCCGAGCCCGCCGAGGATGCCGTAGATGCTCTGGATGAAGAGCGGCCCCTTGACCAGGCCTTCGTCGACGAAGTGCGCGAGGTTGTAGAGATGGCCCACGTCGTAGCACTCGAACTCGAAGCGGGTGCCGCACTCGTCGCCGAGCACGCGCAGGATGTGCTTGATGTCACGGAAGGTGTTGCGGAAGATCAGGTCTTCCATGCCCTCGACGTAGGGCTGCTCCCAGTCGTGCTTCCAGGCCGCGACGCGTCGCGCCGCCGGATGGATCGAGAAGTTCATCGACCCCATGTTGAGCGAGCACATCTCGGGCTTGGCCTGCAGCGGGTAGGCCAGGCGCTCCTCGAGTGTCATGCGGGTGCTGCCGCCGGTGGTGATGTTGATCACCGCGTCGGTCGCGGCCTTGATGCGCGGCACGAACTGGTCGAACACCTTCGGGTCGGCCGACGGGCGCCCGTCGCGCGGGTCGCGCGCATGCAGGTGCAGGATCGCAGCGCCCGCTTCGGCGGCCTCGATCGACTGCTCGGCGATCTGGTCGGGCGTGAGCGCGAGGTGCTCGGACATGGTCGGCGTGTGGACCGAGCCCGTGACGGCACAGGAGATGATGACCTTGTCTTGGGTTCTTGCCATGGATGTTGTCGTTGGATGGGGAGTGCGGAGAAAGAGGCCGCGGCGTCAAACCGCGAGCCAGTCGGCCACGAGCTGCCGGTCCGAGGTCAGCGCCTCGGGCGTGCCCTCGAAGACGATGCGGCCGTGGCCCATGACGCACACGCGCGTCGAGACCTTGAGTGCGATGGCGAGCTTCTGCTCCACCAGCACCACCGACAGCCCCTTGCGGTGCATGTCGGCGATGCACTCGCCGACCTGCGCCACGATCTTGGGCGCGAGGCCCTCGGTGGGCTCGTCGATCAGCATCAGCTGCGGATTGCTGAGCAGCGAGCGGCAAATGGTGAGCATCTGCTGCTCGCCGCCCGACATGCTGCCGGCCATGGTGTTGCGCCGTTCCTTGAGCCGCGGGAAGTAGTCGAACATCTGCGCGACGCTCCAGCGGTGCGCGCCGGCCGTGGGCGGCTGCTCGCCCATGCGCAGGTTCTCGTCGACCGTGAGGTTGGCGAACACCTCGCGCTCCTCGGGCACGTAGCCGATGCCTGCGCGGCAGACCGCATAGGGCCGCGCGCCGGCCAGCTCGCGGCCTGCGAGCCGGACGCTGCCGGACGAGGGCGGGACCAGGCCCATGATCGCTTTCAGCGTGGTGGAGCGCCCGGTCCCGTTGCGCCCCAGCAGGCTGATCACCTCGTTGCGCGCGACATGCAGGTCGACACCGTGCAGCACGTGGCTCTTGCCGTAGTGGACGTGCAGGTCGCGCACCGCGAGCAGCGTGTCGGCGGCAGGCGCGGAAGGCGTGCTCATGCTGCGACCTCCTCGCCGAGATACGCTTCCCTCACGCGCGCGTCGGCGCGGATCTCGGCCGGCGTGCCGGTGGCGATCACCTGGCCGTACACCAGCACGCTGATACGGTCGCTGAGCGCGAACACCACGTCCATGTCGTGCTCCACGATCATCAGCGCGCGGCCCTTCGTCACCTCGCGGATCAGCTCGGCCGTGTAGTGCGTCTCTTCGCCCGACATGCCGGCCATCGGCTCGTCGAGCAGCACCACCTTCGGGTCGGAAGCCAGCGTCATCGCGATCTCGAGCGAGCGCTGTTCGGAATAGGCCATCTCGCCCGCGGTCGTCGCGGCGCGGGCAGTGAGTCGCACCAGTTCGAGCAGGCGCTCGGTCTCGGTGCGGATCGCGCGGTGGCCGTCGATGAACTGCCAGAATACGTACTGCAGCCCGTGGCGGCGCATGACGGCGAGGCGGATGTTCTCGTACACGCTGAGCTTCGGAAAGATGTTGGTGATCTGGAACGAGCGCGCAATGCCGAGCCGGTTGATCGCCTGCGGCGTGCGCCCGCCGATCTGCTGGCCGTCGAAGACGATCTCGCCCGCGCTCGGCGCGAGATGCCCCGAGACCAGGTGGAACAGCGTGGACTTGCCCGCGCCGTTGGGGCCGATCAGCGCATGCCGCTCGGCGGGCCGCAAATCAAGGTCGACGCCGCGCATGATTTCGGTCGGGCCGAAGGACTTGCGCAGGTTGCGGATGCACAGGATCGCGTCGGCACTCATGCGAGACCTCCGGTGCGTGCGGCCAGGGTTTCGGAGGGTGGCGCGGCGGATTCCGCCTGCGCAAGCGCCCTGAAGCGCAGCCGCGCCATCTGCGCCAGCAGCGCGCCGACAGCGGCCAGCCCGAGCGGCACGGCCCAGGTCGCGGCCGATGCCGGTGCCCAGGCGCGGCCCAGGTACGCGATGGGCGGCCATGCCTGGCCGGGCTGCAGGTTGGCGAGCGCACGGTAGTCCTGCGAGAACGCGCGCTGCAGCATCTCGATCGCGAAGGTGGCGCCCGCGGCCACCAGCAGCGCCGCGCCGAGCGACAGCAGCGCGAGCGGCAGCAGCCGGCCCCAGCCGAAGCGCTGGCGCAGGCGCGCACTGCTGCCGACCAAGCCCGCCAAACCCGAAGGCATGAACAGCATCACCCCCACGAACAGGATGCCCTGGTAGAGCAGCCACGAGCGCGTGAGGTCCGACACCGCATAGCCGAAGAAGGTCATGAGCGCCGCGCCGAAGGCCGGACCCAGGAACACCTTGACCCCGCCGATGTAGGTGTTGAGCACCACCGCGGCCGACAGCGCGGGGTCGAACACCACGTAGTTCGCCGATTCGTTGGACAGCACCTGCAGGCCGCCCGCGATGCCAGAGAACATCGCCGAGATCGCGAACACCCCGGTGCCGAGGCCGTGCACGTTGTAGCCGAGGAAGCGCAGCCGGTGGCTGTTCTCGCGCAGCCCGTAGGTGAGCCGGCCGAGCGGCGTGCGCGTGTAGAGGTAGAGCAGCGCGAGCGACAGCAGCACCCAGCCGAGCGCCAGGTAGTAGACCTGCGTGGTCGATCCGAAGTCCAGGCCCCAGGCCGGCATGCGCATGGTCGACATGCCGGCCTCGCCGCCGAACAGCCCCTTGAGGTGCGGTGCGAGCGAATGCACCAGCTCGGCGATGGCGAGCGTGATCATCGCGAAGTAGGTGCCGCTGCGCTGGGTGGCGAACCAGCCGGCCACGGTGCCGAAGGCGAGGCCGCAGACCGCGCCGGCCAGCGGCATCAGTGGCGTCGGCAGCAACCCGGCGCCGCCGAGCGCGTTCATCGCGTGCACCGTGCCGAACGCGCCGACGCCGAAGTAGGCCGCGTGGCCGAACGACAGCATGCCGGCCTGTCCGCACAGCAGGTTGTAGGCGCTCGCGAACAGCGCGGCGATCAGCATCTGCACGGCCGCGTTGAGCAGGCCCTGCGAAAGCAGGAAGGGCAGGGCGGCCAGCAGCGCGACACCGGCCGCGACGAGGGCGAAGGCGGTCTTCATCGCATCAGCCCTTCTCGCCCATGAGCCCGCTCGGCCGCACCAGAAGGATCAGCAGCATCAAGGCGAACGGGATCGTGGCCGACAGGCTCGAGAGCTTGAGCGTCATCAGGCCGCCGACGCCGCGCGCCCAGTCGCCCGAACCCGATAGCGCGAACAGGTCGGCCAGGCTGTAGTCGACGCCCACGGCCAGGGAAGTGACCACGCCGATCAGCAGCGACGCCAGCATCGCGCCGCCGAGCGAGCCGAGGCCGCCGACCACCACCACCACGAACACCATCACGCCGAGTTCGAGCGCCATGTTGGGGTTGGTGGTGTAGAACGCGCCGGCCACCGCGCCCGCCAGGCCGGCGAGTCCGGCGCCCACGCCGAACACGCCCATGAAGACGAGTGGCACGTTGTGGCCCAGCGCCTCGGCCATGCGCGGCCTGTGGATCGCCGAGCGCACCACGATGCCGACGCGCGTGCGCGTGAGCAGCAGGTAGATCGCGGCGAACATCGCGATGGCCACGCCGCCCATCAGCAGCCGGTAGGCCGGGTACTGCGCGCCGCCGATGCTGAAGGCCGGCACGTCGAGCGCGGCCGGGATGCGGTAGTCGACCGGAAAGTTGCCGAAGAACAGCTTGATCGTCTCGGCAATGATGAACGACAGACCGAAGGTCAGCAGCAGCTCGTGCGCATGGCCATGGTGGTGGACGCGCCGCAGGAGGAAGCGCTCGACCACCACGCCGATCAGGCCGACGAGAATCGGTGCGGCAACCACCGCGCCCCAGAAGCCGATGGTGCCCTGCAGCGTGTACGCGAAATAGGCGCCGAGCATGTAGAACGATGCATGCGCGAAGTTCAGCACGCCCATCATCCCGAAGATGAGCGTGAGGCCGGCCGACACCATGAACAGCAGCAGCCCGTAGACCACGCCGTTCATGAGGGAGACGATGAGCTGGTCCATGGGCCTAAGGCGGGATGCTTCATCGCGCAGCTGGACTGTGCGGGCGTCGAGGCTTCCTCGGCCGTGAAGCGCTTGACCGGCTTGAAGCCCATGTCGGTGCCGTCGACCTTGTAGCGCGCGTCCTTGGCCACGGTCGACACCACGATCGGCAGCAGCGCCTGGTGGTCGGCGGCGCGCATGCGCATCTCGCCCATCGGGGTCATGACCTTCGCGGTCTCGATCGCGCGCGCCAGCGCGTTCACGTTGAGCCTGCCGTTCACGGGCGCAGTGCGTTTGAGTGCATCGGCCACCATGGCCATGCCGAACACGGTCTGCGGCTCGACGAAGGCGGGCGCATGGCCGGTCTTGGCCTTGTAGTCGGCGACGAAACGCTCGCCCTCCGGGCCGGCGGCCTCGGCATTGAAGGTGTGCGCCACGAAATGTCCCGCCGCGAGCTCGCCCGCGTTCGCGATGTTGCCCGGCTGGTCGAGGAAGACGGTGCCGAAGCGCACCTTCAGGCCCGCCGACTTCGAGGCCTTCATCAGCAGCAGCAGGTCGTTGGACCAGTTGCCGGTGATGACCGAGTCGGCCTTCGCGCCGCTGATCTTCGCGACGTAGGGCGCGAAGTCCTGCACCTTGTTGACGTCGTGCAGCGTCTTCTCGACCACCTGGTAGCCGCCGGCCGCCGCGTTGTCGGCAATCGCGCGCTCCATGTCCTGGCCCCAGGAGTAGTTCTGGTTGATCGAGTACACGCGGGTGCCGAGCGCGTCGGCCTGCTTCATCGCTGCGACCAGCGCCTTGGTGCGGATCTGCGCGTCGCCGCTGAAGCGGAAGTGGTGGAAGTTGCACTTCTCGCCGGTGAGCTCGAGCGCTTCGGCACCGACGTTGATGTAGATCATCTCCTCGCCCGGATTGCGCAGGTTGTGCTTGCGCACGTCCTCGGTGATCTGCCCGCCGATGGCCGAAGAGGCGCCCTGCACGATCAGGTGCACGCCGTCGGCGGCCGCGGCCTTGAGCTTGTCGGCGGCGCCCGCGGGGCCGCCCTGGTTGTCGTACTCGAGCAACTGCACCGGCTCGCCGTTCCAGCCACCGGCCGCATTGATCTGGTCGACGGCGAAGCGCACGGCTGTGCGGTAAGCCTGGCCCGACGAGGCCTGCGGGCCCGACAGCGTTTCGAGCACGCCGACCTTGACGGGCGCGGCCGATGCGGCGCCGGAGGCGAAGAAGCCGAGCGCGCAGGCGAGGCCGGACGTGAGGGTTGCTTTGAGTTTGTGCATTGATGTCTCCATGCTTGTTGGTAAGTGAAGGAAGGCGGGGCTCAGAGGTATTCCATGTTCCCGTCGACGCTGATGGCTTGGCCGCTCAGGTTGCGTGCCGCGGGCGAGCAGAGGAAGAGCGCCATCGCTGCCACGTCGTCGGCAGTGACCATGCGGCGCAGCGAGATCTTCTGCAGGTACTCCGAGCGCATCGCCTCCACCGAGACGCCGGCGTTGGCGGCGCGCGCGCCGATCACGCTGTTCATGCGGTCGCCCTCGACGGTGCCCGGAAGGATCGCGTTGACCCGCACCCCGTGCGGCCCGAGCTCGATCGCGAGCGACTTCATGAGCCCGACGATGGCCCACTTGGTGGCCGCATAGGGCGTGCGGAATGCATAGCCGAGCCGGCCCGCGACCGAACTCATCGCGATCAGGCTCGGGTTCATCGTGGAGCGCTTGAGCAGCGGCACGGCCCGGTTGGAGAAGTAGAACTGGCTGTTCAGGTTGACCGCGACGGTGCGCTCCCAGTCGCCGCGCCGCAGCTCGTGGATGGGCCCGGTGGGCCCCGCGATGCCGACGTTGTTGACCAGCACGTCGAGCCCGCCGAGCGCGCCCTGCACGTCGTCGAAGACGCGGTCGACGTCCCCGGCCACCGAGGCATCGGCCACGCTCGCGGTGATTTCGGGCGCCTCGCGCGCGAGCCGGTCGAGCGCCGAGCGGTCGATGTCGCAGACATGCACGCGCGCCCCCGTCTCGCGAAAGGCCAGGGCCACGGCCGCGCCGAGGCCCGATGCGCCTGCGCTGACCAGCACGCGCAGGCCGGGCGGAGGACGCAGTGAATCGATGATGCTCATGGTTTTTGTGGTGTCTGTGCGATGCCGTGCAGTGTCGGAAAACGCAGCGCGCGCGCCTATGTGCGTCGCGCACACTGGCGGCCGCGTCGCGATGTGATCGCCGGCCTGGGGCTCGGACCCATGGGCATCGCCCCGCGCTTCTGCTAGCCTTCGCGGCCCTATGTCACTCCCCCCTTCCGAACGGCCGCGCAGCGTGGCGCCGACCCCTGCCGCCGCCACCGACGAGATCGCCGCCGAGCTCGTCGGCCTGTTGCACCGGAATGCGCCGGCCGAGGAGTTCGCGGCGCGGCTCGCACGCGTCGAGGCGCTGCCGGACGCGCTGCAGCGCAAGACCGGGCTCGTCGAGCTGGTGCGCATGGCGATGGCGCTGCGCAACCGGCTCGAGGTGCACGAGCACCGCGAGCGCGGCATGCTCGCGGTGATCGAATCGGCGCAGGACCTGTCGAGCCGCCTCGACCTCACCGGCCTGCTAAAGGCGATCGTCGTGCGCGCGCGCAACCTCATGGGTTCGCACCTGTGCTGGCTCACCATCTACGACAAAGACAGCGGCGAGTTCCAGGTGGTGGTGGCCGACGGCGCGATCTCGCAGCGCACCGGCCAGATGACCGCGGGCCGGAACCTCGGCGTCGCGGGCGTGGTGATGTCCACGCGGCTGCCGTTCTTCACGCCCGACTACCTGCACGACAACCGCTTCGTGCACGACCCGAAGCTCGACGACACCTTCCGCGACGAGGGCGTGGCCGCGCTGGTGGGCGCGCCGCTGATCTGCGACGACAACGTGATCGGGCTGCTCTTCGTGGCCGACCGCTACCACCGCACGCACACCGCGCTCAACGTTTCGATCCTCTGCACGCTCGCCACCCATGCGGCGGTGGCGATCAACAACGCCAAGGCCTTCGCCGCGTCGAAGGAAGCGCTCGAAAAAGCCGACCTCGCGCGCAGCGAGCTGGAGCGGCACGTGCGCGACGTGCAGGGCGCCGCCGAGGCGCACGAGCAGCTGACCTCGCTGCTGGCGCAGGGTGCTTCGCTCGGCGCGCTGTGCCAGTCGGTCGCGCAGTTGCTCGACGGCAGCGTGCTGGTGCTCGACGAGGCCTTCCAGGTCATCGGCCGCGGGCGTGCGGCGGGCTATGCGGGCAGCGCAGCCGACGACTACGCGCCGCACGATGGAAACAGCGCGGCGCTGGCGAAGGCGCTGCGAGAGAGCCGCCGCGCCGGCCGCTCGGCTGTGGCATTTTCAGCAGGCGGCGAGCTGTGCCGCGTGATCGCGGTGCTCGGCGGCGACGACGTGCTGGGCGCCGTGCTGCTGTTCCGCCACGAGGACCTGCGCGAGGTGTCGCTGCGGACCTTCGAGCGCAGCTCGAGCGTCATCGGCATCGTGCTGCTGTCGCAGGAGCGCGTCGAGGCCGGCAAGAGCCGCGAGGTCTCGGCGCTGCTGCGCACGCTGGTTTCGCCGCGGCAGGACGAGCCGGCGGTGACGCGCGACCGGGCCGAGCGCTTCGGCCTCGACCTGTCGCAGCCCGTGTCGCTGCTGCTGGTGGAAATGGCCGAACCGCGGCCGGGCTTCTGGGCTCGCCGCCTGCGTGCGGGCACCTCGCCACGCTTCGCGCATGTGCTCGACGAGGTCGACGGCGTGCTGGCGCTGGTGTGCGGCGCAACGCGCGCGCAGGATGTGCTCGCCGAGGTCACGGCGTTCGCGCGCAGCGAGCTCGGCGACGCCTACCGTGGCGTGCTCTCGCGGCCCGTGCAGTCGCCGGCCGAACTGCCTGCGCTCTATGCGGCGCTGCGGCGCGCTTTAACGGTGCTCGGGCGCCTTGGCATGCGCGGCAGCATCGTCGGGCAGAACGAGATGGCGCTCTACTCGGTGCTGTTCGAGACGCACGACCAGGCGAGCCTCAATGCCTTTCTCGACGCGACCATCGGGGCGGTGATGACGCACGACCGAAAGCGCGGCTCGGAGCTGACCGCGACGCTGCTGGCCTACTTCGACTGCAACCAGAATGCCAAGTCCACTGCGGCGCGCATGGCCATCCACGTCAACACCGTGCGCCAGCGGCTTGCGACGATCGAGGAGCTGTTGGGGCACTGGGGCAGCGCAAGCCGTGCGCTCGAGATCCACATGGCGCTGCGGCTGTGGCGGCTGGGGACGGCGCTGCCTGCGTCCGAAGCCGCGCGCCCCGACCTCGAATGCAAGATTCCGTAAGGTGCGCTGTGCGCCGGCGCCTCACATAATCGGTCGTTCCGATGAAGGACCGGCCGGCGGCCGTCGCGCGGCGGGTCTGTAGTATCCGGGCGCATCGCCTCCGTGTCCGCCCCTTCGCCGCATTACCGTATCGCCCTGATGAGCCCGATCGTTGTTCGTTCGATGGCCGTGCTCGCATGGCTTGTGCTGGTCTTGTTTGCCGTCCCGAGCCGGGCCGACATCCGGCCCCTGAGGCTGGACGCGACGCTGCACGCGGCCGAGCGCAACTTCGAAGGACGGCTCGAGGCCTATCACGACCGAACCGGGCGCCTGACGCAGCAGCAGCTGGCATCGCCGCCTTATGCGCAGCAGTTCGAGCAACTGCCGGGCGGCCTGAACGGCGGCTATTCGAGCGGTGCATGGTGGGTGCGCTTCCAGGTCCAGGCCAGTCCCGATGAACTGGCCGAGCCGCTGCAGGGCGGCTGGTGGCTGCGGCTGGGCGCACCGTATGCGGACTACGTCGACGTGTGGCTGCCGGCGGCGCAAGAGGACGGCGGCAACAGCGGCCTCGTGCACCGCGAGCTCGGCGGCATGCGTGCCGGTGCGCTGCGCGAACTGCCTTGGACGCTGGGCGTGGTGCGCCTGCCTGCGCTGCCGGATGCCGAGCCGCACTGGGCCTGGGTGCGTCTGGCCGGCGACCGGGCGCTGAGCCTGATCGGTGGCGTCTCGCCGCTGCCCGAAGTGGCAGCGGTGCAGCGGGAGATCACGTTTGCGTCGGGCGCGGCGATCGGCATGGTCTTCCTGATGGCGCTGGTCAGCCTGATGATGGGTGTCGCGCTGCCGGAGCGCCGCTTCATCGGCTATGCGGGCTATCTCCTCACGCTCGCGCTGCTGTTCTGGACCTCGGAGAACCTGCAGTCCACACGGTGGTTTCCGAACCATCCATTGATCGCGGTGCGCCTGCACAGCGTGTCGTTGTGCCTGCATACCATGGCCGCCGTCGCCTTTTCCCGCAGCCTGCTCGACATGGCGCATCAGTTTCCGCGCCTGGACCGCGTGTTCAAGGTGCTGATCGCCGCCGGTGGCGTGGCCTGCGTGATGGCCGCGGCCGGCTGGTACGGGCTCATCGCGCCGGGCCTCAACCTCGCGTGGGTGGCGTTCGCGGTCTTTGCCGTCGCACTGTGCGCCGTGCTGCTGCGCCGCAACACCGCGGCCTGGCCCGGCATGATCGGGTACGCGGTCTACCTGGCGGTGGGCATGCTTCATTTCGCCAAGAACCTGCAATGGCTTCCCTTCACGCTGGCCACGCAGTACAGCTACGCGGTCGGCGCCATCGTTCACATCCTCGCGCTGTTCTTCGCGCTGGGCTGGCGCGTGCGCCATCGGGAGCGCCGGGCGCTCGCGCTGTCGCGGCGGCACGGCGAGCGGCTGGAGCAGAGCGTGCTCGAGCGCACGCACGACCTTCGCGAGGAAGTCGCCCAGCACCGGCAGACCCACGGCCAGCTGGCCCAGGCGCTGCGCGAGCAGCGCGGGTTGCTGGCCATGGTGTCCCATGAATTCCGCACGCCGCTGGGCACCATCGGCGGCGCCGCGCAGATCCTCTCCGACGACCGGCTCGCGCTGCCGCGCGGCGACGTGAAGAGCGAGGCGGCCAAGATCTCGCGCACCGTGCTGCGCATGGGCGACCTGGTGGACACGCTGCTGGCCGACGAGTGGCTCGAGGCGAGCACCGAGAACATGTGCCTCGCACCCGTCGACGTGGCCGGGCTGCTGCGCGAGAAGGTCGAGGAGCACAACGCCGGTGCAGGCGGCGGACGCATTGCGCTGGAACTGTGGCAGCCCCGTATGCGCGTGCTGGCCGACGAAACGCTGCTGCACATCGCGCTGGACAACCTGCTGGCCAACGCGATCAAGTACGGCCCCGCCGATGCGCCGGTGTTGGTGTGGGCCGGGCCGGAAACCGAAGCCCCGGGGCAGGCAGCAGCGGGCCTGGCCGCGCCCGGCATGTGCATCCGGGTCTGTGACGAGGGGCCGGGCTTCATGCCGCAGGACCTGCCGCACGTCTTCGAGCGCTTCTACCGCGCGGCAAGCGTTCGGCGCGTGCCGGGCATCGGCCTCGGCCTGCACATGGTGCACCGCATCGCGAAGCTGCATGCCGGGGATGCGGTCGCCGCCAACCGGCCCGGTGGCGGCGCTGTTCTGACCTTCTCGCTGCCGCTTTGCACGGCGGACAACGAACATCAGATCGAGAAGCAATGGGCGATGGCATGAAGCAGCAGCCTGCACCGGCCACCCGCGTGCTCGTCATTGAGGACGACGACGACCTGCGCGACACGCTCGTGCGCTATCTCGGCGGCGTGGGGATGTTCGCGCGCGGGCTGGCGAGCGCCGAGGAGGTCGAGGCCGAGCTGGCGCGCCACGACTTCGACACGGCGGTGTGCGACGTCAACCTGCCCGGGGCAGACGGGTTCACGGTGCTCGCACGGCTGCGCGCAGTCAGCGCCATGCGCATCGTGATGCTCACCGCCCGCGGCATGGCGCATGACCGCCTGCGAGGGCTGGGCCTGGGCGCCGACTACTACCTCGTCAAGCCGGTGAATCTGCGGGAGTTGGAGATGGTGCTGCAGAACCTGCGCCAGCGCAGCCAGGAAAGCCGGGGCGCGCGCGAGGGCGATCCGGCGCTGGACGCGGGCACGCTCGCGCCATGGCGCTATCAGGGTGGCAGCTGGGGCCTGCTGGCCCCGGACGGCCAGCGCGTGCAGCTGTCGAGCTCCGAAGCGCGGCTCGTGCAGAGCCTGGTCGAACGGCCCGGCGAAGTGGTCGACCGGACTGCATTGCTCGCCGCCATGGGGCGCCCGGATCTGGAAGCCTACGAGCGAAATCTCGACGTCACCGTGTCCCGGCTGCGCCGCAAGGCCGAACAGGCGTGCGGGCAGCGGGTGCCGATCGTCGCGGTGCGGGGGGAGGGCTACAGCTTCCAGGGCGCCGTGCGCATCGAGCCCTGAAGCGCATCGCCCGGCGGCCTGCGTCGCCAATGTTCGGTAAAGTCGCCACCCGGGACGGTGGGGATATCGCAGACATGTCGTCCGCGGACCTGCCCGAAGACGAGGAGAGCAGCGTGAGGCAATGGCGTCTGGCGGGAAGTCTGGCGAGCCTGGCGATGGGTTGCGGCCTGGCCGCGGCCGAGCCGGCGTGGTTCACCGTTGCGGGCGATCCGCTCGACCGGTCCGCCGACACGGTGCAGGTCGACCTGAGCGGTGTGAAGCAGGGCGCCGCACGCTCCGAGGGCGACATCGAGCTCGCCGTGCGGGTGAACCGCTCGGCTCCGCGCTACAACTGGGACGGCATTCCCTATCGCTCCTACGAATCGCGCGTGGTGTTCGACTGCAGTGGGAAGAGCGCGGCCTACGTGCAGGCGCGCTACTACGCCGAGCCGCTGTGGCGTGGTGCTTCCCATCACGAAGCCGACTACACCGATTCGCCGCGGCCCATGCGTTTCGCCGAAATGTCGCCGAATCCGACGGCGCGCCTCGTGCGCGCGGCATGCCGCACGGGGCCTTGAAGGGGGCGGTTTCCGGGCATCGCGGGCGCGGGGTTCAGCGCCAGACGACGCGGCCATGCGCTCGGCGCCTACGCACCGGTCGAAGCGCGGCGCCAACCTGAGGGACCGGCCGGCGCCATGCCGTGCCTCTTTCTCTCTCTTGCCCAGGAGCCTCACCGATGACCCATCCCAAGGACGCAAGTCCGAAGCCACCCCTTCCCACGCCCGCGCAGCAGCCGCCGGGCCTCGAATCCGCCATGACGCCGGCGCCGGATTTCGGCGAGGACTCGTACGTCGGTTCGGGCAAGCTCGCGGGTAAGGCGGCACTCGTGACCGGCGGCGACAGCGGCATCGGCCGAGCGGTCGCGCTGGCCTTCGCCCGCGAAGGCGCCGACGTGGCGATCTCCTACCTGCCCGAGGAAGAGTCGGATGCGCAGGTCACTGTGCGCGTCGTGGAGGCCGCCGGCCGGCGCTGCCTGGCCCTGCCGGGCGACATCCGCGACGAGGCGCACTGCCGGCACCTGGTGCAGCAGACGGTCGAACGCCTTGGCGGGCTCGACGTGCTGGTCAACAACGCGGCCTTCCAGATGTCGCACGCATCCCTCGACGAGATATCGGCCGAGGAGTTCGAGCGCACCTTCCGCACCAACGTCTATGCGAACTTTTTCCTTTGCAAGGCCGCGGTGCCGCACATGAAACCCGGCAGCGCGATCATCAGCACCGCCTCGGTCAACGCCGACAAGCCGAACGCGACCCTCGTGGCCTACGCGGCGACCAAGGGCGCGATCCAGAACATGTCGGGCGGCATGGCCCAACTGCTGGCAGACAAGGGCATCCGGGTGAACTGCGTCGCGCCCGGTCCGTTCTGGACGCCGCTGATCCCCTCGACGATGCCGCCCGAGAAGGTGAAGGAATTCGGTTCGCAGACGCCGATGAAGCGGCCCGGCCAGCCGCGCGAGCTGCAGGCCGTCTATGTGCTGCTGGCGTCCGATGAGGGCAGCTACATCTCGGGCGCGACGATCCCGGTCACGGGCGGGGTGCCGTTCATCTGAAACGGGCCGCGTCGCGCAGGTCTCCGCTATTCCTACGGCGCACCACGCCGCAGGCCGACGCGGCGTGCCTGTGGCGCCCTTAGCCTGGAGCCATGAACCCGCAAGACACGACCACTCCCCAGACCGTCAACGCCGATGACAGCGCGGCCATCGAGGCGTTGGCGAAGAAGCTCGACGCCACGCCCGAGCAGGTGCAAGAGGCGATCGGCGTCGTCGGCACCAAGGCCTCCGACATCGAGCTGCACCTCAAGGGCTCGCGCAGCACCACCAACGCCGAGCGCACCGCCTCAAAGAGCTGAGGGCCGCCGCGCGTTGCGCCGGCGGCGCCCCGAGCGGACCGCGACGGCCAGCAGCACCAGTGTTGCGCCGGCGAGGCCGAGTGTCGTCGCCTTGGTCGCCGGCTTCGATGCGGCGCGGAAGCCGCCGTCGATCGCATGCCCGCGCGAGGCATCGAGCAGGTTGCCGTCGCTCGGCGCCACGGGCTGCGCGCGCCGCTGCAGCGTTTGCGTGAGCCAGCGCATCGAGCGCGCCAGCAGGTCGGGCGCGAGCGCGTGCGCCAGGATGCCCAGGCGCGCCGGCGCGCCGATGTAGGTGCGCCGACGCGGCCGCGTGGCGCCGGCCAGTTCGACCAGCGCGTCGGCCACGCGGCGAGGATCGACCATCGGCGGCGGCGGCCCCACACTGCGGCCGGTGTAGTTGGCGCCATGCGCCATGCCGGGGCTGTCGACGAAGGTGGGGAACACCTCGCAGACATGCACCTGCGGCATGTCGCGCAGCTCGGCGCGCAGCGCTTCCGAGAACCCGCGCAGCCCGAACTTGCTGGCGCTGTACGCGGTGGCGAACGGCGCCGACACCCAGCCGCCGATCGAGATCATGTTGATGAGCGTGCCGCTGCGGCGCGCCCGGAAGTGCGGCACGATCGCGTGCGCGCCGTGGATGTGGCCGAGCAGGTTGGTCTCGATCACGCGCCGATGGGCGTCCATCGGCGTGTCCTCGAACCGGCCCACCGCGCCGACGCCTACGTTGTTGATCCACACGTCGACGCGGCCGAAGCGCAGGATCGCGGTGCGCGCGAGTTCCGCCACGGCCGTGGCATCGGTTACGTCGGTGGGCACCGCCACCGCGGGCGCGCCGAGCGCCACGCAGGCATCGGCCACGGACTGCAGCGCGCCCGATGCGCGCGCCGCGAGCACCAGCGAGGCGCCCTGGGCGGCGAACGCGAGCGCGGCCGCATGGCCGATCCCGCTGGAGGCACCGGTAAGGACGATGGTCTTGCCGCGCAGCGGCGCGGCGGGATGGCGGGTGGGTTCGGCAGACGTGGGGTTATCGGCTGACATGGGCGAGGTCTCCTACAATGGCCGGCAAGGCTCGACGCCGGCCTGATCCGGCATGCTCGGCGCTGCGCCGGCGGCCGCTTGCACGCCGGCCGCCCGAGTGCGGGTCGGACAAGGGCGAAGGGCTACGCCGCGGGCGGCTGAAGCCGCGCCGCATCGTCTCGCCCGAGAAGTTCTAGCGTGGCCGGGTCCCGCACGTCCTCGTAGAAGCGCGAGAGCACATCGCGGAACACCGGCTCGCCGGGTGCGACCGCCTCGAACAGCGTCATGCACGAACGCAGCTTCAGATCGTCGGGCGAACCGAAGACCGCGTGCGCGCTCCGGCCCTCGATGGCGAGCACCATCTGCGCGCACTGCCGCAGGCTCTGCGAGAGCAGCGGGTGCGCCCAGTAGGCGGCGGCCTCGTCCGCATCTTCGAGCCCGAAGAACCTGGCGGTGGCGCTGCGGCCGAGGGCGCGCAGTTGCGGAAAGACGAACCACATCCAATGGCTCTGTTTGCGCCCCGCGGCGAGCTCGGCGCAAACCTGCGCCCAGACGGGCGCCTGCGCCGCCACGAAGCGTTCGAGGTCCCAGGTGCCCGATGCCATGGCGCCAGCTTACAACCCCAGCTCCCGTTTGGCGATGATGTTGCGCTGGATCTCGTTGCTGCCGCCGTAGATCGACATCGCACGGCGCCAGAAGTAGTTGGGCGCCGCGCCATGCAGGCTCGCACCGAGGCCGTCGAGATCGCCGTCGCCGCGGGCCTCGGCCGCATCGAGCACCTGGCTCTCGGGGCCGGCCGCCTCGAAGACCAGCTCGGTGATGCGCTGGCCGATTTCGGTGCCACGGATCTTGAGCGCCGATGCCAGACCCGCCCCGGGCGAGCTGCCGCTGCCCATGCTCGACAGCGCACGCAGCGTGGTCATCTCGAGCGCCTTCAGCTGTGCCTCGGTGGCCGACACCTTGGCGCGGAACACCGGGTCTTCGATGAGCGGCCGGCCGCGGTGCAGGGTGGCCGAAGCGATGCGGTGCAGCCGGCGCATCGCGAAGGTGGAGAAGCCGATGTTGGAGTTTTCGACGCGCTCGTGCTCGAGCAGGAACTTGGCGTACGTCCAGCCCTGGCCCTCCTCGCCGACGAGGTTGGCCTTGGGCACCTTCACGTCGGTGAGGAATACGGCGTTGAACGAATGCGTCCCTTCGAGCATGGGGATCGGCTGCACCACGATGCCCGGCGTCTTCATGTCGATCAGCAGGAACGAGATGCCGTGCTGCGCCTTCGCCTCGCGGCGGGTGCGCACCAGGCAGAACATCCAGTCGGCATAGTGCGCGTACGAGGTCCAGATCTTCTGGCCGTTGACGAGGTAGTGGTCGCCACGGTCCTCGGCGCGGGCGGCGAGCGAGGCGAGGTCCGAGCCCGAGGCCGGTTCCGAATAGCCCTGGCACCACCACACGGTGGAGTCACGGATGCCCGGCAGGTGCTGCGCCTTCTGCGCCTCGCTGCCGAAATTGAAGATCACCGGGCCGACCATGCGCGGGCCGAAGGGCTGGATCGTCGGGCAGTCGAGTTCGGCGCTGATGGTCTCGAAGATGTAGCGCTGCGTCGCGCTCCAGCCGGGGCCGCCCTGCGACACGGGCCAGGTGTAGGCATGCCAGTCGCGGCGCCCGAGGATCTGCTGCCAGCGCATGAAGTCCTCGCGCTGCAGGTGCAGGTCGTGCGCCACGCGGCGCGCGATGTCGGGCGGCAGGTTGCTCTGGATGAAGGCACGCACCTCGTCGGCAAAGGCGCGTTCCGCGGGGGTGAAGGCCAGGTCCATCGGGTGTCTCCTCTCAGTCGGTGGTGATCGGGCGCAGGATGAAGTGCACGCCGCCGACATGCACGCCGTGCACGTCGGCGCGCAGTCCGCGTGCGCGGGCCGCGGCGCGGATCGCGTCGGGGTCGCGCGCATCGACCACGATGCCGCGCAGGCCTTCGCCGCGGCCGTCGTCCGCGCGCACG
The DNA here is from genome assembly GCF_057657255.1 of Variovorax sp. Soil_C_19. Lineage (NCBI taxonomy): Bacteria > Pseudomonadati > Pseudomonadota > Betaproteobacteria > Burkholderiales > Comamonadaceae > Variovorax > Variovorax sp. Soil_C_19. Next base: position 31,677 of record NZ_JBDGIV010000017.1, read on the forward strand.
AAGTGCAGCGTGGCGTTGTCCACGCCGACCTCCCAGCCGGCCGCGTCGTCGGCGCTGCGCGTGACGGGCCGTGCGAGGATGCGCCCCCAGCGTTCGGCGAGCGCGGCCGCATCGTCGGACTGGAGCACCGCACCCGAGATGCCGACGACGCGCGTGCGCTGCACCTCCTCGCGCCAGTGCGGGCCCGCCGGCCAGTACGCGCCCTGCAGGTCGGCGCCGTTCAACGTGGTGTTGATCTCGAGCAGCGCACCGCCGGTGTCGCGCGGATGCAGCTGCATGCCTTCGTAGTCGCCGAGCGCGAGCGGCGCGGCGATGCGCACGCCGACCTCGGCCACGTGCGCACGCCAACGCGGCAGGGCGTCGCTGTCGAGAATGACCATGTAGCCGCCGTCGCCGCGGCGACGCTCCAGGTAGCGCCCGGCGGCGGTGCCTTCGGCGAGCGGCGCCACCACCTCGACGAAGCTGCTACCGAAGGGCATGAGCGCGTTGTGCAAGCCGAACTGGCCGACCTCCGGGTCACGGTGGCACACGCGCACGTCGAACACCGCGCAAAGGTCTTGTTCGACCGGGGCCAGTTCACGCGCGACCAGGCAGAGCTGGCGCAGGCGCAGGTAGCGTTCGGTTGGCGGTGCGGGCGGGGTGTTCGTCATCGAGGCCTGTCTCCTTATTGCTCCGGATGCCCGGAATGCCATGGTTTTGAATATGATATAACAAATACAAAATCTACGGAGACAAGGCCACCCATGACATCGCTTGCCGGACTGCGCGTGCTCGACCTCTCGCGCTTCATCGCGGGACCCTACTGCGCCATGATGCTCGGCGACATGGGTGCCGAGGTGGTCAAGATCGAGCCGCCCGGCGAAGGCGAATACGCGCGCCGCGCGCTGCCGGCGGTGGAAGGGCAGAGCCTCTACAGCTTCGTGGTCAATCGCAACAAGAAGAGCCTCGCGATCGACCTGCGCCACGCCGACGGGCAGTGCGTGCTGCGCGAGCTGGTCACGCAGGCCGACGTGCTGGTCGAGAACTTTCGACCCGGCACGATGGAGCGCATGGGCCTGGGCTGGGAGACGGTGCACGCGCTCAACCCGGGGCTCGTGATGGCGCGGATCTCGGGCTTCGGGCAGGACGGGCCGCTTGCGAACAAGCAGTGCTTCGACGGCGTGGCGCAGGCGATGAGCGGCCTCATGGACCTGACGGGCGCCGCCGACGGGCCGCCCACCATGCTCGGCTCGTTCATGTGCGACTACACCACGGGCATGTACGCCGCGCTCGGCATCCTCGCGGCGCTCAACGCGCGGCATGCCTCGGGCAAGGGCCAGCTGGTCGACGTGTCGCTGCTCGAGAGCGCCGCCTCGATGCTCATGACGGCCATTCCGCAGCAGAAGCTCTTCGGCACCACGATGACGCGCGTGGGCAACCGCGACCGCTTCGTGGCGCCGTCGAACACCTTCGCCACGCGCGACGGCCGCTACGTCCTGATGGTCGGCGGCGACGACAACATGTTCCCGCGCGTGGTGCGCGCGATGAAGGCGCCGGCGCTGCTGGACGATTCGCGCTTTGCCTCGATGGCCTCGCGCCTCGCGCACCGCGATGCGGCCGAAGGCCTGGTCGCCGAATGGATGCTGCAGCACGAGGCCGACGAGATCGTGGCGCGGCTCGAGGCCGAAGGCGTGCCCTGCGCCAAGGTCGCGACCATCGACGAGGTGGTCGACAACCCGCAGCTGCGCCATCGCGGCGCGATCGCCGACATTCCGTTCGGCGCCACCTCGGTGCCGGTGCAGGGCGTGACCATCCACCTCTCGGACACGCCGCTCGCGATCCGCAGCGCGATGCCCGCGGTGGGCGCGCATGGCGACGAGGTGCTGCGCGAATGGCTCGGCTGGGGCGAAGAGCGCGTGCGCGCGCTGCATGCCGGCGGCGCTCTGAAATTCATCACTGCAAACCACACTTCAGACAGGAGACAAACCCTTATGGCCACCACCCAGGAGCTCGTCGAACATTTCGAGCACGGCGTGCTCACGCTCACGATGAACCGGCCCGAGCGCCTCAATGCGCTGACCGTGCCGATGACCGAGGCGCTGCTCGCGGCGCTGCGCCGCGCGGCGGTCGACACGGCGGTGCGCGCCGTCGTGCTGACCGGCGCGGGCCGCGCGTTCTGCGCCGGTGGCGACGTGAAGGCGATGGCCGAGGACGACGCCACGCGCCACACGCTCGAATCGCGCACCTTGCAGCTGCGCGAGCACATGGAATGCGCGCGGCTGCTGCACGAGATGCCCAAGCCCACCGTCGCCGTGGTGCGCGGCGCGGCCGCGGGGGCGGGCCTGTCGCTCGCGCTCGCCTGCGACCTGCTGCTGGCGAGCGACACCGCCAAGCTCACCTCGGCGTTCGCCAAGGTGGGGCTGTCGGGCGACTTCGGCAGCACCTACTTCCTGACCAAGCTGCTGGGCCCGCGTGCGCGCGCCTTCGCGTTGCTGTCGCCGGTGGTGAAGGCCGACGAGGCGCTGCAGATGGGGCTGGTCACGCGCGTGGTGCCCGACGCCGAGCTCGACGCCGCGGGCCGCGCGCTCGCGCAGCAGCTGGCCGACGGTCCGTCGATCACGCTCGGCCACATCAAGGCCAACCTGAACGCGGCCGAGCAGGGCGCCACGCTGGCGCAGGCGCTCGACCACGAGGCCATCCGCCACATCCGCTGCGGCATGACCGAAGACCACCAGGAAGCGGCGCACGCCTTCGTCGAGAAGCGCGCACCGAAGTTCGTCAACCGCTGAAGGAGACACCCGCATGGACCGCTTTTCGCTCAAGGGCAAGACTGCCATCGTCACCGGCTCGTCGCGCGGCATCGGCCGCGCAATCGCCATCGCCTATGCCCGCGCGGGCGCCCGCGTCGTCGTGACCAGCCGCAAGGCCGACGCCTGCGAGGCCCTGGTGGCCGAGCTGCGCGGCGAGGGGCTCGAGGCCACGGCGATCCCCTGCAACATCTCGAGCAAGGAGCAGGTGGCCGCGCTGGTCGACCGCACCGAGGCGGCCTTCGGGCCGGTCGACGTGCTGGTGTGCAACGCGGCGGTCAATCCGTACTACGGCCCGATGTCGGGCATCAGCGACGAGGCTTTCTCTAAGGTGATGGACGTCAACATCCGCTCCAACCTGTGGCTGGTGAACCGCGTGGCGCCAGGCATGGCCGAGCGCGGCGGCGGCTCGATCGTCATTATCAGCTCGATCGCGGGGCTCACGGGCTCACGCGTGCTCGGCGCCTATGCGATCTCGAAGGCGGCCGACATGCAGCTGGCGCGCAACCTGGCGCTCGAATGGGGCAAGCAGGGCGTGCGCACCAACTGCATCGCGCCCGGGCTGATCAAGACCGACTTCGCGAAGGCGCTCTGGGACAACCCGAAGACGCTGGCCGCCGCGCTCGCGTCGAGCCCGCTCAATGCCATCGGCGACCCGGAGGACATTGCGGGCGCGGCGCTGCTGCTGGGCTCCGACGCAGGGCGCTTCATCACCGGCACCACGATCGTGATCGACGGCGGCGCCACCATCGGCGGCGAGGCTTGACGCAGGGAGTTAAAGACATGACCTACCAGGACATCCGCATCGCCACCGAAGACCACGTGCTCACGCTCACGCTGAACCGCCCCGACAAGCTCAACGCATGGACGCACCGCATGGAAAGCGAGTTCCGCCAGGCGGTGGCGACGGCCGAGGTCGACGATGCGGTGCGCGCGATCGTGGTCACGGGCGCGGGGCGCGGCTTCTGCGCGGGCGCCGACATGGACATCCTCGAGGCGGGGGCGGCGGGGGCCGACGTCGGCGATGCAGCCACCGCGCCCGCGGCGCCGCCCGAAGGCGGCATAGAGGCCAACTACGCCTGGCGCTTCAGCTACCTGCTGCGCGTGCGCAAGCCGATCTTCGCGGCCATCAATGGGCCGATCGCGGGCATCGGGCTGTGCATGGCGGTGTTCTGCGACTTCCGCTACATGGCCGAAGGCCAGAAGCTCACCACCGCCTTCGCCAAGCGCGGCCTGATCGCGGAGCACGGTATCTCGTGGATGCTGCCGAGGCTGGTCGGGCCGACGAACGCGCTCGACCTGCTGCTGTCGGGCCGCACCGTCGTGACGGCCGAGGCCGCGGCGCTGGGGCTCGTGAAGCCGCTGCCCGCGCAAGGCTTCCTTGCCCAGGTGCAGGCGATGGCGCGCGAGATGACGCAGAACGCATCGCCGCGCTCGATCGGCGTGATCAAGCGCCAAGTGTACGACAGCCTGTTCCAGGACCTCGACACCGCATGGCGCCGCGCCGACGAGGAGATGCAGGCTTCGTTCTTGAGCGAAGATTTCCGCGAAGGCGTGGCGCATTTCCTCGAGAAGCGCCCGCCGGCCTTCACCGGCCGCTGACCGCACCCGAGACGACATAACATATACGCTATTTTCTGAAAGGCGCGCGTGCTGCGTGCCGACCCATACGCCATGGAAGACACCCCCCTCACGCGCGACAGCCTCAACGCGCAGGCCTACAACCGCCTCTGCCGCGACCTCAAGGCGGGCCGCTTTGCGCCGGGCGAGAAGCTCAAGCTGCGCGACCTCGCGGCCGAGATGGGCATCAGCCCGACGCCGGTGCGCGAGGCCCTGGCCCGGCTGATTTCCGAACAGGCGCTCGAACAGGTCGGCCACCATTCGGTGCGCGTGCCCGTGATGAGCGAGGAGCGCTTTGCCGAGGTGCGCACGCTGCGGCTGATGCTCGAGGGCGAGGCCGCCGCGCGCGCCGCGCCGCGCACCGGCACCGAAGACGTGAAGCGGCTCGAAGCCATCCACGAGCGCATGGCCGCGCTGCGCGAGGCCGGCGACACCGCGGGCGAGCTGCTCGAGGCCGAGCGCTTCCACATGGAGGTGTATGCGCTCGCGCGCATGCCCGTGCTGCAGCGCATGGTCGAGGGCCTGTGGCTGCAGTGCGGCCCTCTCATGAAGGCGCTGCAGACCCATGCGCTCGGCCAGCCGCGCAAGCAGCATCCGCAGTTGATGGTATTGCGCGGCCTGCGCAAGCGCGACGGCGACGTGGCGCGGCGCGGCATCCACGACGAGATCGACCGCACCACGGCGCCGATCCTGGCCTACCTGCGCGAGCGCAGCGCCGAAGAAGAGGCGCCCCGCGTGCCTGCAAAACAAAAGGCGGCAGCGGGCCAGGCGGCCTGAACAATCCGCAGCGCGCTCCATGCAGCGCGCGGATGGATGTGCATGCCGAATATTCATCGGCATGCCTTGCCGCGGCGGGCGCGTCGCCGCATGATGGTGCACAAACCGGGGCCCTCGCGCAGGTGCCACCCGGACGAGCAGACCGACTCGGAGACAACCCAGCATGATCGCCTACCGCCACGGCCACCGGCCGCTGCACGAGTACCTGCGGCTGCACGCGCGCCGCACGCCCGACAAGGCCGCCGTGATCTGGTACGGCCGCAAGATCTCGTGGGCCGAACTCGACGACCTGAGCGACCGCTTTGCGCAAAGCCTGCGCGACCGGGGCATCGGGCAGGGCGACGTGGTGGCGCTGTTCCTGCACAACTGCCCGCAGTACCTGATCGCGCACTTCGGCGTGCAGAAGCTCGGCGCCATCGTCAGCCCCTGCAACCCCGACGCGCAGGCCTACGAGCTCGAGCACCAGCTCAGCGAACTCGACGCGAGCGCCATCGTCGCGGGCGAGGAGCTGCTCAAGGTGGTGCTCGGCTCGCATGCGATGCGCACCGTGGCGCACGTCTACGCGGTGCGCAGCGGCGCCATGCTGCCCGCTACGCTGGCCATGGACGTGCCGCCCTGCCTGCGCCTGCCGCACGAGGGCGCACCGCCGCTGCCGGCCTGCACCATCGACTTCGCAGATGCGCTCGCCGCGGCCGGCCCGTTCGAGCCGCCCGACACCATCGCGATGGACGACGTGGCGCTGATGGCCTACACCTCGGGCAGCACCGGGCTGCCCAAGGGCGCGATGATCAGCTACGAATGCGCGCTCTACAAGACGGCCGTGAGCGCCGACAGCTTCGGCGTCGGCGCCGGCGACGTGATGCTGGCCGAGGTGGCGCTGCACCACATCTCGGGAATGATGACGGGCCTCGCGCTGCCCGTGTACGCCGGTGCCACCGTGGTGCTGCTCAACCGCTTCGACGCCACCGCGGTGCTGCAGGCTATCGAAGCCTGCAAGGTGACCTGGTGGTACACGATGGCGCCGTCGCTGCCTTCGGTCATGGCCTGCGACGATGCGGCGAGCTACGACCTGTCGACCCTGCGCACCACCGTGGGCACGAGCTTCGGCGTGCCGCTGTCGCAGGCGCTGGCCGCGCGCTGGAGCCGCTTCGCCAACGGCTGCCTGGTGTACGAGGCCGGCTACGGCCTGAGCGAAACCCACACCTGCGACACGCTGATGCCGTCCGACGCCATCAAGTGGGGCACCAACGGCAAGCCTGCGCCGGGCGTCGAACTGCGCATCGTCGACCTCGAGACCGGGCGCGACCTGCCGCCGGGCCAACGCGGAGAGATCCTGCTGCGCGGGCCGATCCGCTACAAGGGCTACTGGCTGCAGCGCGAGGCCACCGAGGCGATGCTGAAGGACGGCTGGCTGCGCACCGGCGACGTGGGCGTGGTCGACGAGGAGGGCTACCTCACCTTCCTCGGGCGCACCAAGGAGATGATCAAGGTCTGGAGCTACAGCGTGTTCCCGGAGGAGGTCGAGGCGATCCTCGGCATGCACCCCGACGTGCGCCAGGCCGCGGTGGTCGGGCTGCCCGACCCCGATCGCGGCGAGGCGGTGCAGGCCTACGTGGTGCTGAAGGACGAGGCCGCCGCGCGCGTGCGTGCCGGCCAGACCAAGGACCGCGCCGACCAGAAGATCATCGAATGGTGCCTGCAGCACATGTCGCACTACAAGGTGCCGCGCAGCGTGATCTTCCGCAGCGGCCTGCCGTCGTCCGAAAACGGCAAGGTGCTGCGGCGCATGCTGCGGGAGGCGGGCGGTCCATCGCCGATGGCGCTGAACTGATGACCCGCCGCGCGGTGCGCTTCAGCGCGCCGCGGCCGGCACGCGGTAGTTCATGAGCTCCTGCTTGGCGATCGCATTGCGGTGCACCTCGTCGGGGCCGTCGGCCACGCGCAGGTGGCGCGCGTAGGCATAGAACGAGGTCAGCAGCGTGTCCTGGCTCAGGCCCGCGGCGCCGAAGGCCTGCATCGCGTCGTCGATCACCTGCACGCAGTTGTTGGGCGCGAGCACCTTGATCATCGCGATCTCCTTGGCCGCCACCTTGTTGCCCACGGTGTCCATGCGCCAGGCCGCATGCAGCACCATCCAGCGCGTCTGGTCGATCAGCATGCGCGCCTTGGCAATGCGCTCGCGCCACACGCCCTGCTCGGCCAGCGGCTTGCCGAAGGCCACGCGCGAGACCACGCGCTCGCACATCATCTCAAGCGCCGACTCGGCCATGCCGATCATGCGCATGCAGTGGTGGATGCGGCCCGGGCCGAGCCGGCCCTGCGCGATCTCGAAGCCGCGGCCCTCGCCGAGCAGCAGGTTCGACGCCGGCACGCGTACGTTCTCGAACAGCACCTCGGGATGGCCGAAGGGCGCGTCGTAGTGGCCCATGAGCGCCATGTCGCGCAGCACGGTCACGCCCGGGGTGTTGCGCGGCACGATGATCATCGACTGCTGGCGATGCCGGTCGGGGTTGTCGGGGTCGGTCTTGCCCATCAGGATGAAGAGCTTGCAGCGCTCGTTCATCGCGCCCGTGATGTACCACTTGCGCCCGTTGATCACGTAGTCGCTGCCGTCGCGGCGGATGCTGCATTCGATGTTGGTGGCGTCCGACGAGGCCACGGCCGGCTCGGTCATCGCGAACGACGAGCGGATCTCGCCTTCGAGCAGCGGCTTGAGCCATTGCGCCTGCTGCTCGGGCGAGCCGTAGCGCGCGATGACCTCGGTGTTGCCGGTGTCGGGGGCGCTGCAGTTGAACGCTTCGGCGCTCCAGTAGCGCCGTCCCATGATCTCGCACAGCGGCGCGTACTCGAGGTTGGTGAGCCCCGCGCCATGTTCGGCCTCGGGCAGGAACAGGTTCCACAGGCCGGCGGCGCGCGCCTTGGGTTTGAGCTCTTCCATCAGCGGCAGCGTGGTGTAGCTGCCGCCGTTCTGTGCGTTGAGGTACGAGCGGTGAGCCTCTTCTTCGCGGCGCTGCTCGTTCGGGTAGATGTGCTCGTCCATGAAGGCGAGCAGGCGTTGGCGCAGGTCCTGGACCTTGGGGCTGTAGGCGAATTCCATGGCGTGTTCCGGTTGAGATGGGTGTTGAAAGAGGGATTTCAGGACCAGGAGAACAGGCCCAGCGACACGGCCACGAGCGCCGGCTTGGCCTGGCCTTCGATCTCGATCGTGTTCTCGGTGCGCAGCAGCGTCCAGCCGTCGTCGCGCGGCTCGGCCGCGAGCAGCTTCATGTGGTTGCGCACGCGCGAGCCCGCGGGCACCGGCGACATGAAGCGCAGCTTGTCCATGCCGTAGTTGACCGACTTGGTGGCGTTCAGCCCGCCGAGCAGTTCGTAGGTGGCAATGGGCAGCAGCGACAGCGTGAGGAAGCCGTGTGCGACCGGCGCGCCGAACGGGCTTTCGCGCCGGGCGCGTTCCACGTCGATGTGGATCCACTGGCGGTCTTCGGTGCATTCCGCGAACGCGTCGATGCGCGACTGCGGCACCTCGATCCAGGACGAGGTGCCGATCGGCTGGCCGACATGGTCGAGCAGGTTGTCTTTGGTGAGTGAGGGCATGGCGATGCACCTGAAATGGGATGCGCCAATGGTGCCGCTTGCCGTGCGCCACAGGGCGGCGCCTGCATGAAGGCTTTTCATCGGGCGCATGCGGCTTGTTGATGCCGTGGCCGCGCGCGTGCATGAACATCGGCCGTCGGATCTTTTGTGCGTCTGCCCCGAAAGGACACCGTGACTGCCAGCTACGAAGTGCGCGACGGCATTGCCGTTCTGACCATGGACAACCCGCCCGTCAACAGCCTGGGGCTGGGCAACCGGCGCTTCATCGCCGACGCGGTGCGCCGCGCCGAGGGCGATGCCGCCGTGCGCGCGATCGTGCTCACGGGCAGCGGCCGGGCCTTCTGCGGCGGCGCGGACATCCGCGAGTTCAACCGCCCCGAGGCGACTGCGGCGCCCGACCTGGTCGATGTCATCACGCAGGTGGAGGCTTGCGAGAAGCCGGTCGTCGCCGCGATCCACGGCGTGGTGATGGGCGGCGGGCTCGAGCTTGCGATGGGCTGCCACTACCGCATCGTCGAGGCCGGCACGCAGGTGGCGCTGCCCGAGGTGCGCATCGGCATCCTGCCGGGCGCGACCGGCACGCAGCGGCTGCCGCGCCTGATCGGGCTCGAACCCGCGCTCAACATGATCGTGACCGGCGACACCGCGCTGGCCGAGGCGCTTTTCGCGCTGCCGGGCCAACGCTTGTTCGACGCGCTCGTCGCTGCGGATGTGGTCGCGCAGGCCGTGGACTTTGCGCGCGAGAAGGCAGAACTGCGCCCGCTGCCGCGCTCGCGCGAACTGCACGTCGTGCATCCCGATGCCGAGGGCTTTCTGCACTTCGCGCGCAACGCAGTCGCGGCCGGTTCACAGCACTGTCCCGCGCCGCTGCGCTGCCTCGACTGCGTGGCGCAGTCGGTGCGGCTGCCGTTCGATGCCGCGGTCGCGTACGAACGCGAGGCCGTCACCGACCTGGTGTGGACACCCGAGAGCGCGGCCCTGCGGCATGCCTTCTTCTCGGAGCGTGCGGCGAAGAAGGCGGCGGGTCCCGGCGATGCAGCCATCGCCGAGCGCATGCTGGCACGCTACCGCGATGCGGCGCGGCAGTTGATGGCCGGCGGCGTGGACGCACGCGCGATCGACCGGGCGATGCGCGGCTTCGGCTTTGCGCCCGAACTGGCGACGGAGGTGCCTGCAGCGCCCGCGGTTGCACGCCCCATCGACGACGACGCGATCGTGCAGCGGCTGATGCGCGCGATGGTGGAGGAGGGCGTGCGCCTGATCGACGAGGGCGCGGCCGCACACGCGAGCCACATCGACCATCTGTTCCTTTCCACGCAAAGGTTTCCGCGTTGGCGCGGAGGGCCGATGTATGTCGGATCGCTGGCCGGGTGGTGCGCGCTGGCGGTGGGCTGATTCGCGCTGCGTGGGGCCGCCATCTTCAGCGCGTCACCTTGGCGCTGCGACGTTCGAACTCCAGATTCGCTCCCAGACCCACGCCAGCCCCCGCCGCACGTCCCCACGCGAACCCTCGTTGCGCGGGACCACGGGACGCCACGCCCCGCCTTGCGCCTCTGCGACGACGAATGAAAAGCTGTAGTTCGGCTCCTGACCCATGCGCAAGTCCGTGACCCATGCCCGCCCGCCGCGTGCATGCACCTTGTAGAAGCCGTGCGAGAACGCCGCAAGCCGCTGCACAGGCGGCAGCGTGCTCACGGACCCCGACACCGGTGGCGCAGCGAAACGCGTCCATTGAATCGGGCGGTCGCCGTCCAATAGCGAGCGGAAGCCCTCGTCGTAGTTCCCGTCCGGCCGCATGGCCACGATGCGCCACAGCAAGGTATTGAAGGGTGTTGGCGTCACCAGTATTGCCGCTGGCGGGACCGCCCCCGCGAGCGACGCCTGCGCCGTGGTGCGCACGTGCCATTGCGCAGCCGCACTCCACGCCAGGTAGGCAGTCGACAGCACAAGGCCCGCGTGCACCGACGGCAGGCCCCGCCTTTGGCGGCGCGTCACACCGATGACGACGCCTGTGAGCAAAGGCAGTGTGTAGAGCGGGTCGATGATGAAAATGCTGCCCACGCCGAAAGGGTGATTGGTGAACGGCAGCAGCAACTGCGTGCCGTAAACGGTCATCGCGTCCAGCAGGGGATGCGTCACCAGGGCCAGCCACATCGCGAGCCACCAACGCCGGACTTCGGCTCGCTCGCCGTGCAGCCATGTCGGCAATGCGGCAAGAACGGGCGACGCAAGCGTCAACCAGAACAGGGAATGCGACTCGGCACGGTGAAGCACCATGTTGCGCAAGGCATCGCCCTGATCGATCAATACATCCAGGTCCGGCAAGGTGCCGGCCAACCCGCCCCACAGAGCGGCCTTCCAGGCGGCCGTGCGACGGCCCATGGTGGCCAAGCCAACCGATGCGCCCAAGACAAATTGAGAAAGGGAGTCCACGGGCCGAGGCTAACCCACGGACTGGCCATTCTCTGCCCCGCGCGCCGGAAGCAAAGGCGCGACAACCTCGGCAACCAGCCTGGCATTGCCCGCACTGATCCTGCGCATCGGCCTGGACAGTCTTTCGTCACCCGCAGCGGCCAGCCAGAAGGCATGTGCTGCCTCGAAGGCCTGTGCCCAGACGTCGGGCCTGGCACCCAGCGAACGGAACGAAGGCGCGACAGGCCGCAACGGCGGCTCGATGCCACCGCCCACGGGCGCGTAGATCGTGGGGAGCATGTCGTAGGCCGGAGACACGTCGACCGGCCGTCCTCGCTCGTCGGTCATGAGCGAGAGATTCTCGAAGTGCCGGTCGACGTTCCCGATGAGTTCGGAAAAAGCGGTCAACACGAGGACTTGCCGCACCGAGCCGGGCCCGATCATTCCCGCTTCCTCGCAGCGCTGCGCGAACGAGGGCCAGTCGTCGCGCATGCCGAACAACGCGTCGTCGATCGCTCCGGCCGAGATCATGCCCCGTCGGCCGAACCGTCCCACGCGGTCGAAGCGCTCGACCTCGAGGTAGCCGTAGGCGTCGTTTTCGAAGTAGCGCGCCGCCGCTGCATCCACGCCCGCCGCCGCGAGCGCGCGCAACGCCAGTTCCTCGAGGACGAGCATTTCCGAGGACCGCGTGCCGACGCGTGCGAACTTCACGATGAGATGGCCGCGGCCCTCTGCCTCGCAGGTGAACTTGGGCTGCTCGCCGCCCGCGCTGCTGCCCGCGTCCGTCTGGCTCGTGGCGTTCGCCAGGTCGAGATAGGCCCTCGGAATGTCGACGTTGGCGATCGGCGCGGTCTGCCGCGACGCCATATGGGCGGCGAACGAGCTGGCGCCCCACATGAGAGAGCCGGCTACGTCCGAGCCGACTGCGCACAGGAACTTCACCCGGTGATCGTCGGACCAGTCGCGCAGCGACGACGGAACACCGATTTCCGCGGACACGACCTTCGCGATGCGCGCACCGAGGTAGCCCGACGGCGCGGCGAAGGCCATCGCCGGAGGGAGTCCTTCGTGGAAGCGGCTGTCCGGCCCGCCGAGATCGACCCAGGTGCCGCCGCGGAGAAAGCTGACAGCGCCGATCTCGCTGACCCGGCCGTCCTCGCCGACACGGAAGACAGGCTGGGGGGAAGCCACGGGTTCGTTGCGCACGAGCGCGTAGCGCGGTGTGCGCACGCCCGGTTCTCGAAAACGGAGGACTTCCTTGCCAAAATTCTGAATAGTTCGTGAGAGAGTTGCCTGACTGACCTGCAGGAGCGTCAGCAATTCATCGACAGGTCGCGGCCCCTGTGAAAGCACGGTGCGGACGAGCGCTTCCCTTTCGCCATCGCCGCGGCTCCTTGCTTTCATTGGAGAGTTCATCGAATAAGATCGTGAATAGTTCGATGAATTATACGGCGGGGCGTCGATGCGCCCGTTCGCCTACGCCCCAGGCCGCAGCACGAACCGGATGCCCAGCGCGTCGAACGCGGCGCCGCGCGGCCCCTCTCGCTGCAGCGCGACGCCGTGTGACGGCGCTTCGCGCAGCAGCCCGTCCAGATCGTCCACGCCGAGGTCGATGCCGGCCACCGTGGTGCGGCCATCGGCCGCGAGCGCGAAGCGCAGTTCGATCCCGTCGAGCGCGACGGCGGGCAGCCCCTGCGGGTTGCGGGCTGGTTGCGCATGGAACAGCTGCGCCCAATGCAGCGCGACACGCTCGGGCGAGCGCACCGAGAGCGTCAGGCCGCACAGCCGGGCAGGGCCGCGGGCGGTGTCTTTGATCGGCTGCGGTGCTTCCTGAAGGTCGACCCCGCAGGCGCCCGTGTCCACGGCTTCGAGCCGCAGGCACGGTGTGCCACCCAGCGCCGCGCCGTCGAGCGGCTCGATGCCAAGGCGCTGCAGGTGCGTGCGCTGGCGGGCGAGATCGCTGCATTGCAGGGCGAGCGCGTCGCCGGGCGCATCGCGCAGTTCGAGCCAGGGCCCGCCCAACGGCAGCCGCGGCCCGTGTGTGCCGTCGCCGTGGTCCGGCGACAGTGCGAACACGCGTTCGAAGAGCGCGAGCGCCGCAGCGCTGTCGGCCCTGTCGGCGAAAGCCAGGCGCAGGCCGCGCAGGCGGGGCGTGAACAGCGGCAGGGCGGCCATCATCGCGTTCGGTGGGGTGCTCAGCCCGTTGCCACGCGCTGCCAGCCAAGCTCGGCCAGCTGCCGCGCCTGCCGTCCGGCGTCGAGCGCATGGGCGTTCGATGCGTTGCCCGCGAGTGCGCGGCCCATGATGCCCTGCGCGATGGCGGCGGCGCGGAACAGGTTGAAGGCGGTGTAGAAGCGCCAGGTCTGCGGCGCCACGGGCGCGAGGCCGCGGCGCTCGCAATAGCGCGCCACGTGGGCGTCTTCGCTCGGCAGGCCGCGCGCGGCGAGCTGCTGCGCGTCGAGGTCACCGAGGCCGCGGAACGGCGGCGGCAGCTGCCAGGCCATGCAGTGGTAGGCGAAGTCGGCCATGGGGTCGCCGAGCGTCGAGAGTTCCCAGTCGAGCACCGCGACGACGCGCGGCGCATCGTGCGCGAACACCAGGTTGTCGAGTCGGAAGTCGCCATGCACGATGCGCGCAGGATGCTCGGGCGGCAGGTGGCGCGGCAGCCATTCGATCAGCGCCTCCATCGCGTCGATGCGCTCGGTCTCGCTCGCGCGGTACTGCTTGGTCCAGCGCACGACCTGGCGCTCGATGTAGTTGCCGGGACGTCCGTAGTCGGCCAGGCCGACCGCCGCCACGTCGACGTCGTGCAGCGCGGCCTGCACCCGGTTCATCTCGTCGCAGATCGCCGCGCGCTCGGCGGGCGCGAGCTCGGGCAGCTTCGGGTCCCAGAGGATGCGGCCGTCGACGTGGTCCATCACGTAGAAGGCGGTGCCGATGACGGCCGGGTCCTCGCACAGCGCATGCACGCGCGGCACGGGCACCGGCGTGTCGGCCAGCGCGCGCATCACGCGGAACTCGCGCTCCACCGCATGCGCTGAGGGCAGCAGCACGCCCGGGGGCTTGCGCCGCAGCACGTAGCGCCGGCTCGGCGTTTCGAGCAGGAAGGTCGGGTTCGACTGGCCGCCCTTGAACTGCGAGATGCGCAACTGCACATTGGCGCCGGGGTCGACGCGCGCGGCGAACCAGTGCCGCAGCGCGGTCTCGTCGAAGCGGTGCTGGGCACGCACTTCGGTGGTGCCTGCGAACGGCTCGCTGGTCGTCGTCATGGGGTGCCTGTCTCCTCGGTGAATGCGCGCGCGCGGCGACTCGCGGCATGATGGTGCGCGTTCGTCCAGGCGACAGCCTAAGGGCAGGGGTGCCGCGGCGGCCAATGAATGCTTCGAATGGACCTGGATACGGCAAATGCATATCTCCCGCGTCGACCTCAACCTGCTCGTGGTGCTCGACACCATCTACACCGAAGGCGGCATCACCAAGGCGGCCGAGAAGCTGCACCTGACGCAGCCGGCCATCAGCCATGCGCTGGCGCGCCTGCGCGACCTGTTCAACGACCCGTTGTTCGAGCGCCAGGGCCACCGCATGGTGCCGACGCCGCTGACCAAGCGGCTGATCGACCCGCTGCGCGGCTCGCTGCAGTCGATCGGATCGCTGCTCAACGACACGCAGAGCTTCGAGCCCGCCACGGCGAAGAAGCGCTTCGTGGTCGGGCTGCGCGACTTCATGGAGTCGACCGTGATGCCGCCGCTCATGAAGGCGCTGGCCATCGAGGCGCCGGGCGTGGACGTGTCGAGCGTGCGCGCCAACCGCCGCAGCCTGGAAAGCGAGCTCGCGGCCGGCACGCTCGACGTGGCGGTCGATGTGCTGCTGCCGCTGTCCGACGCGGTGAAGGTCAAGCGCATCACCGTCGACGGCATGGCGGTGGTGGCGCGCCAGGGGCATCCGGCCATCGCCGACGGCGCGATCACGCTCGACAGCTACCTGGCCGAGCGCCACATCCTCGTCACCTCGCGCCGCCAGGGCCCGGGTTTCGAGGACATCGAGCTGCGTCGCATGGGCGTGCAGCGCCAGGTGGCGCTGCGCTGTCAGTTCTACTTCGCGGCCTGTCGCACGGTGTCGGAAACCGACCTGCTGCTGACCATGCCGGAGAGCTATGCGCACGTGGCGAACCGCCAGTTCGGCAACCAGGTGATGGCCTTCCCGGTGCCGCTGTCGTCGATGGACGCCTACATGTACTGGCATGCGAGCACCGACAACGATGCGGCCAACCGCTGGCTGCGCGCGGTGATGCTGCGCTGCATCGCGCGCTGAGTGCGGGCGCACGTCTGCGGCACACTGGCGCGATGTCACTTCCTCCCGAGCCAGAAGGCGAGAGCGCACGGCGCCTGGACGAGCCGCTGCTGCGCTCCCTGCATGCGCTGCTCAGCGAGTCCGGCGTATCCCAGGCGGCGGCCCGGCTCGGCATCGACCAGTCCGCGATGAGCCGCCACCTTGCCGTTCTGCGCCGGCTGATCGGCGACCCGCTCCTGATCAGGGTCGGCAATCGCATGGTGCTGACCGAACGGGCGCAGGAACTGGTCGCGCCCACCCAACGGATCCTGGCGGACATGTCGCTGCTGGTCGCCCATGCGGTGGCGCGGCCCCTGCGCACTCTCCGCCGCAGCTTCCGGATCGCGACCTACGACTTCATGCCCAAAGCCTTCTTCGCCCACCTGGCCGAACGCATCGGCAGGGAAGCGCCCGATTGCGACCTGGTCATCCGCGGCCTGGGCTCACGCTTCGAGCACTACCGGCAACTCGCGGACGGCGACGTGGACCTGGTGATCACGGTCTGGCCGGAACTGCCGGAACATCTGCGCGCGACCAGCCTGCTCGACGAGCCGCTGGTCTGCGTGCTGCGCCCGGGCCATCCGATGGCCGAGGCCGGTGCCCTGACGCTGGAGAGCTTCCAGCACGCCAGCCACCTGACCTCGCTCGAGCACGTACCGGGGCGGGGCACCATCATCGATGCCCAGATGGCCGAGCTGGGCGTGACGCTGCGCACCGTGGTGCACACGCAGTTCCTGAGCCTCGCACCGAGCATCCTGGCGCGCACCGACCTCGTCTTCACCACGGGGCGCCTGCTCGCCGAGGACTTCGCGCGCGAACGCGGCCTCGTCATCGTGCCGTTTCCCGCCAGCATCAAGCCGATGCGCTACCGGCTCGTCTGGCACGAGCGCACCCACACGGACCACGCCTTGCGCTGGCTGCGCGACGAGCTGACGTCGGCCGCGCGCGTGCTGGCCCAGCGGCCCGGGTCATGACAAGGCTGTCATAACCCAAGCCACGCAGCAGCCATGGGCCGGGTGCATGGCGGCCGATAAGGTCCGCTGCATGCAAGAACCCTCTCCAGACCCATTCGCGTCCAGTGTCCTCCCGCCGCAGTTGCTGGGGCGGCTGCCCAAGGTGGACCTGCACCTGCACATCGCAGGGACCCTGCGGCCCGCCACCCTGGCCGCGCTGGCGCAACGCCACGGGCTGCCCCTTCCGCGTCCGGTGGACAGCCTGTACGTCTACCGCGACTTCTACGACTTCATCGACGTGCTGCGGCTGGGCGCGCGCGCCGTGCGCAGCGCCGCCGACTTCGAGCGCATGGCCTACGAGGCGATCGAGGACGCCGCTGCCGCGGGCACGCGGCATGTGGAGATGTCCTTCAATCCGCAGTACTACATGCCCACGCAGGTCCCCTACCGGGTGCAGCTCGACGGCCTCGCGGCGGGGGTGCGGGCGGCCGAGCAGGATTTCGGCTGCTCGGCTTTGCTGATCGCGTCGCTGGACCGCGGCCTGCCGATGGACAGTGCCGAGCAAGCCATCTCGGACATCGTTGCCCAGCCGCACGAGCTGGTCGTGGGCATCGGCCTCGACGGGCCCGAGCGGGAGGGCCCACCGGCCAGGTTCGCGCCGCTCTTCCAGCGTGCGGGCCGCGCCGGCCTTCGGCGCACCGCCCACGTGTGCGAAGACAACCAGACGCAGGCGGAAGCCCCGCCGTTCCACGTGCGCGACTGCCTGCATCTGCTCGGCTGCGACCGCCTGGACCACGGCTACAACCTGCTGGCCGACGACGACGGCGTCCAGCGGGCCAAGGACAACGGCGTTTACTTCTGCGTGTGCGGCATCACGAGCGTCAAGCGCAACCAGGCACGCCGCTTGCAAAGCATCCGCGCCATGCAGGAGGCCGGCCTCCGGCTGACCCTCAACACCGACGATCCCGCGATGTTCCACACCGACCAGGCCCACACCCTCGGCACGGTGCTCGAGGGCTGCGGCTGGTCGTGGAACGAGGCCTGCGCCTTCAGCCTGGCAGGTGTGGATGCCTGCTGGCTGGATGCGGACGCCAAGCGCACGCTGCGTCAGCGCTTCGAGCGCGAGATCGCCGCGCTCGCCGATGCGCCCGGCGACGGTGCGCCCGCCATTCAATGACCCATCACGCAGGAGCCTTCATGAAAACTCTCACCTTCCTCTCCCGCCGCGGTTGGCTCGGCGCCTGTCTGCTGGGTACGCTGTCGGCACTGGCAGCAACCGGTGCAACGGCGGCGGGTCCGGCATGGCCTGCGCAGCCCGTGACCATCGTCGTACCCTATTCCGCGGGCGGCAACGTGGATGTACTCGCCCGCTGGATCGTGCCCGAACTGTCCAGGCGCCTGGGCCAGCCGGTCGTCATCGAGAACCTGACCGGTGCCGGCGGCATCATCGGCACCGAGAAGGTCGTGCGCGCCAAGCCGGATGGCTACACCCTGTTGATGTCGGTGGAAAGTGCCGTGGTCATCGCAAAGATGGTGACACCCGCCACGGTACGTTACGACGGCCTGCGCGACCTTCAGCCCGTCACGCTGCTCGGCGCCCAGCCGCTGGCCCTGGTCGGCCGGCCGGGATTGCCCGCCAGAACGGCCGGCGAGCTGTTCAAGGACATGAAGGACCATCCCGGCAAATACAGCTACGCCACCTCGGGCGTCGGCACCTCGTTGCATCTCGGTGGCGAGATGCTCAAGCAGATGGCCGCCGTGGACATGGTGCACGTGCCTTATCGGAACGGCCCGCAGATCGTCACGGACCTCAGCGGCAACCAGCTCGACCTGGCTGTGCTCCCGCTGTCGATGGTGATGCAGCAGGCACGCGCAGGGCAGGTGCGAATCTACGGCCTGATGGACGACAAGCCCTCGGCCGCGATGCCCGAAGCGCGGATGCTGGGCGACAGCGAAGCCGCCCTGCGCGGCGCGAACGTCACCGTGTGGCAGGGAATCTTCGTGCCGAAGGGAACGCCCGCCGGCATCGTCGACCGCCTGGACGATGCATTGCGCGCCGTGCTGCAGGAGCCCGGCGTGCGCAAGAACTTCGCGGAGGGCGGCGTGGCGGTGATCGGGTCGGGCCCAGCAGAGTTCGCGCGCTTTCTGCAGCAAGAACAGGCCAAGTTCGGTGCGGTCGTTGCCAAGGGGCAGATCAGGGCCGAGTAGCGCAGGCGCGCACAGGGCCGTGAGAACAGGGCTTTTCGCTGGCCGGATCAGCATGTGATCCGGCTGCAAGCTGGATGTGGTCCGGTGGCAAGCCGAGCCGATGGCGTTCGCCCATCGCCGCGAAGGCGGCTTCGATTCGCCTTGCGAACAGCGGCGTATCGAACAGCGGCGTCTCGGTGCGGCCGCAAGAGAGACGCCGGCGCAGCCCGGCGAGCGTCTCCGGTGAGCTTGCGAGGGACAGCGCTGCCGCCTCGTAGGCGCTCACGCTGCGCGTCACGAGTTCAGGAAGGCCCATGGTATTCAGCAGGCTCGCCGCCACCCGGGATGCGAAGGTGCGGCCAGCAAGCGTCAGCACCGGAAGGCCGGCCCACAGCGCATCGCTGCAGGTGGTGTGCGCGTTGTAGTGGAAGGTGTCCAGAAACAGGTCGGCGTGGGCGTGGCGCGCAAGATGCTTGGCGAGCGGAAGGCGCTCGGCCCAGACGATGCGGCTGGCTTCGACGCCGCGCGCAACGGCCTCGGCCTCGATGCCGGCTGCTGCGGCATCGCTGCCTCTCAGCAGCCACAGCACGCTGCCGGGCACGCGTCGAAGCAGCCGCATCCAGACTTCGAAGACGTCGGGCGTGATCTTGTAGATGTTGTTGAAGCAGGCGAAGACAAGGCCCTGCGGCGGCAGGCCCATCTCCTCGCGGTTCGGTGCCGCGTCGGCAATCGCCTTGGTGTGGTCGTTGGCCTGGTAGCAGCCGGGCAGCGTCACCACCTTCTCCGCGTAGTGACCATATTCGTCGGGACGGATCAACGTCGCGTCGGCAACGATGTAGTCGATGAAGTCGCAGCCCATCGACGCTGGAAAACCGAGATAGTTGACCTGTACGGGCGCTGCGCGGTGCGCAAAGATGCAGGGCCGCGCGCCCTCGGTGAAGCCGTTGAGGTCGACCGCGATGTCGATCCCCTCGGTCTGCGCCAGTTGCGCGATCTGCGCATCGCTTCGGTCGGCGCATTCGACGAAGCGGTCGAATGCGGCCGCGACCCGCTGCGTCATCGGGTCCGGCGCTGTCGGCCCGACGCTGAAGCCGAACCACTCGAAGCGCTCGCGGTCGTGGCATTCGAACAGTCGCACCATCAGCTGCGAGGTGGCGTGGTTGCGGAAGTCGGACGAGAAATAGCCGACGCGCAGCTTTTTCCGGCTGGACGCACGTGGCGCGGTGTGGGCGGCACCTTCGCGCGTGGGGCACTGGTCTTGCGCGTAGGTGCGCGCGCACGCCAGCAGCGTGGCTGGGCACGCGGGTGTCGCAAGCAGCGAGAAGGGAACGGCGGCCTTCTCGCCGGCACGCACGCGCTCGAGCGTGTCGGCCACCATCGGGCCCCATGCCGCCCAGCGGCACATCAACGTCGCGTTGTAGAGCCAGTGGCCGCGCTCGTAGCCGGTATCGGGCGGAAGCTTCGCGATATCGGCGTGCGCGGCGAGCGCTTCGGCATGCCGGCCTAGGCATGCGAGCACGGTGGCGCGGGCCATGAGCGCACCGCCGTCCCGCGGCGCCAGCGCCAGCGCCCGGTCGACGCTTTGCAGCGCCTGCGGCCCGTCTCCGAGTTCGGCCAGTGCGAGCCCGCGCTCCGCCCACGCGCGCACCAGTTGCGGATCCGCCGCGAGTGCGCGGTCGCAGTGGCGAAGCGCCTCGTCGAAGCGGGCCAGCTCGACCAGCGTGCGCGCGATGTTGGCGTGGAGCACGGGGGAGTCGCCGTCGATGTCCTGCGCGCGGCCGAAGGCAGCCAGCGCCCGCTCATGGTCGCCGAGCGCGCCGTAGGCGACGCCCGTTTCGTGCCATGCCTCGAAGAAGTCGCCCCACGCAATGGCACGCCGGAACGACTTCAAGGCACCACGCACCTGGCCGCGCTGCAACTGCACCTTTCCGAGATAGAAGAGCGCCTCTGGCGAACATCCCGGCAAGCGCGATGCCTCGAGCAGGAGTTCTTCGCATTCCTCCAGTTGGCCGCGGTTGCCGCAGATGTAGGCCAGCAGCTCGTAGGCCTTCGAGACCGCCTTGCTCCGCCTGATGACCTGACGCAGCAGATCCTCGCAAAGCCGGATCTGTCCAGCTCGGAAGTAGCGATCGGCCAGGACGATTTTCTGGTGCGTGGATTGCGGCATTGACGTGTTGCGGACGAAGGGCGCGTCGCGCCTGCGTCGACCTCTTCGAAACCGCGAAGCGCGAGCCGGACCCTTGTTCCTCGGCCGGGAGGATACAAATGGTTTCGGGTTCTGGCAACCGCAGCGCTGTTCGGTACCTCCTGCGGCTCATCCGGGTTTACGCCAGTGCATCTTCCTTCGCTCAGTCGTAATCTGTCATCTGTTATAACAAATACCGCCTTGAGCCGATCCCAACCGATCGGCCCGGCGCGTGACTCAGGAGACGAAGATGACTATGCAAAGGCGTCGATTCATCCAGGCCACGGCCGCCGCAGCGGCTGTGCTCGGCGGGCCTGTTTCGCGGCTGGCGCGTGCGCAGGCCGGGCCGGTGCGCATCGGCGTGATGCTGCCGATGAGCGGCATCGGCGCCGAGGCCGGCGCGGCCTGGCTCGCCGGGGCCAAGGTAGCGGCCGAGCAGTGGAACGCGACGGGCGGCGTGCTCAAGCGGCCGGTGGAGCTGGTGGTGCGCGACGACAAGTTCACCAGCGCCGGCGCCGTGGCCGCGGCGCGCGAGCTGGCCGGCAGCGGCGTCAACCTGCTGATCGGCGGCTCGCAGTCGCCAATGGCGCTGGCCACCGCGCCGATCCTGCCCGAGCTCAAGGCGATGATGGTCGCGCCGTGCCCCACGGTGATGTCGCTCACGCACGAGAGCTTCCAGCGCAACTTCTTCCGCCTCTCGTGGAACGCCTACATCGCGTTCGCCGGCATCGGCAACATGCTGACCGAGCGCTTCGCGGAAGTGAAGACCTGGTCGTGCATCGTGCCCGACAGCGAGAACGGCCGGGACATGGCGCGCTTCTTCACGCTCGGCGTGCAGCGCGCGGCCGCCAAGGCAGGGCGCCAGGTGAAAGTGCTCGAGCCGGTGTTCGCGAGCCTCAACAAGGCCGACTACAAGGTCGAGATCAACAGCCTCATGAACGCGCCGTCGCAAGGCCTGTTCGTCGGCCTCACGGCCGCGCCCTGCATCAGCCTGCTGCAGCAGGGGCGCTCGGTGGGCATGGACAAGAAGTTCAAGGTGATCGGCGATGCAGGCACCGAACTGATGATCGCCAAGGCGATGCAGAAGTCGACGCCGGCCAACCTCTGGAGCATCAGCTACTGGGTGCCGGGCACCGAGGCCGGCAAGCGCAACCCGCTGAGCACGCCGCTCTACGACGGCTACGTGAAGCTCACCGGCGACAGGAACCCGCCAAGCATCGTGCAGTCGAGCCACCGCTGCGCGCTCGCGCTGTTCAACGCGGTGCAGAAAGCGGGCAACACAGAGACCGATGCGGTCATTGCCGCGCTCGAAGGCCTGACCTTCGACACCGCGGTGGGCAGCTACCACGTGCGCAAGGAAGACCACCAGGGCCTGGGAACGGCCTACATCGCCAAGGTGGGCGCGCGCGACGCCGATCCGGGCTACGGCATCGTCGATGCCATGGCCTACAACGAGGCCGACGTGGCGGAGCCGCCGACGCCGGGCAAAGCCATTGCGCTGTGAGGACCCGAGCATCACCATGACCATTCCACGCAGAACCCTTCTCCAGGCCGCGAGCGCGGCCGCCGTGCTGGGCGCCGCCGGCGCGCGGCCGCTGCGCGCACAGGGCGCGCCCATCCGCGTCGGTGCGATGCTGCCGATGAGCGGCATCGGCGCCGAGGCCGGCACCGCCTGGCTGCACGGCATCAAGGCGGCGCAGATGCAATGGAACGAGAGCGGCGGGCTGCTCGGCCGCCAGATCGAGATCGTGGTGCGCGACGACAAGTTCACGAGCGCGGGCGCGGTCAACGCCGCGCGCGAGCTCGCGGGCGAGGGTGTCAACCTGTCGATCGGTGCGGGTCAGTCGCCGATGGCGCTGGCGATCGCGCCGATCCTGGCCGAGCTCAAGAGCATGGTGGTGGCGCCGGCGCCCACGGTGATGTCGGTCACGCACGAGAACTTCAGCCGCAACTTCTTCCGGCTGTCGTCGAATGCGCTGATGCTCTACGGCGGCATCGGCAACCTGATGACCACGCGCTTCGCCGATGTGAAGACCTGGGCCGTGATCGCGCCCGACAGCGAGAACGGCCGCGACGTGGCGCGCTACTTCAAGGCCGGCGCGATGGCGGCCGCAGCCAAGGCCGGGCGCCCGGTCAAGGTGGCCGAGCCGGTGTTCGCGAGCCTCAACAAGTCCGACTACAAGATCGAGATCAACAACCTGATGAACTCGGGCGCCGAGGGCCTGTTCATCGGGCTCACGGCCGCGCCCTGCGTGAGCCTGCTGCAGCAGGGCCGCGCGGTGGGGCTCGACCGCAAGTTCAAGGTCATCGGCGAGGCCGGCACCGAGCTGATGATCGCCAAGGCGATGCAGAAGTCGACGCCGAAGAACCTGTGGGGCGTGACCTTCTGGGCGCCCGAACTGGAGCCGTTCAAGAGCGAGTTCCCGGTCAGCAGGCAACTCTCCGAGTACATCCTGAAGGTGGCGGGCACGCCCTGGGTGCCGGGCATCGTGCAGGCCTCCCACCGCTCGGCGCTGGGCATCTTCCACGCGGTGAAGAAGGCCGGGTCGACCGAGACCGACGCGGTGATCGCAGCGCTCGAGGGCCTGCAGTTCGACACGGCGGCCGGCCCCTACCGCGTGCGCAAGGAAGACCACCAGGGCATCGGCTCGTTCTACTTCGCCAAGATCGGCGCGCGTGATGCGGCGCCCGGCTACGGCCTGGAGCAGGTGTACCGCCTGGACGAGAACGAGATCGTCGAGCCGCCGTCGCCCGGCAAGAAGTACGAGGGCTGAGCGTGGTCAACGAACTCATGTTCGCGGTGTTCAATGCCGCCGCGTTCGGCATGGCGATCTTCGTGGTCGCGGCCGGGCTCACGTTGATCTTCGGGCTGATGCGCCTGCTCAACATGGCGCAGGGCGGCTTCTTCATGATCGGTGCCTATACCGCGTATTCGGTGATGGGACGCGACGTGCAGTCGCTGTGGATGTTCCTCCTGGCCGCACTCGCGGGCGGCGTGGTGGTGGCACTGCTCGGCCTCGTCACCGACCGGCTGGTGCTGCGGCGGCTGCGCAACGTCGATCCGCATTACGTGCTGATCGCCACCTTCGCGCTCATGATGGTGTGCACTGGCGTGACCAAGCTGATCTGGGGCGTCGACTTCTTCTCGGTCAATCCACCGCCCGGCCTGGACCAGCCGCTCAACCCCTTCGGCATGTTCTTCTCGGCCTACCAGCTGTTCGTGATCGCGGCGGGCGTGGTGGTCTACATCGTGCTCGAGGTGGCGATCCACCGCATGTGGTTCGGCAAGCTGATGCAGGCGCTCGCGGCCGACCCGTGGATGTCGGGCGTGCTCGGGCTCAACGTGTCGTTCGGCATCGCGCTGAGCGTGATGGCGAGCTTCTTCCTCGCCGGCCTCGCGGGCGGGCTGCTGCTGCCGAACCAGAGCCTGTCGACGGGGCTCGGCGACTCGTACCTGATGTTCGCGTTCTTCGCGGTGATCATCGGCGGGCTGGGCAACATCCGCGGCGCGTTCATCGGCTCGCTGGTGCTGGGGCTGGTGCAGAGCCTCAACACGGTGCTGCTGCCTTCGGTGCCGGGCCTCGCGATCTACGTGGTGCTCGCGGGCTTCCTGCTGTGGAAGCCGAGCGGCCTGTTCCCGGCCGCCGGCGCGCAGGAAGAAAGCCACGCGGGCGCGCACGGATCGGGCGGGCTGCACCGCCCGCGCATTCCGCGTGCCGTGTGGCAGGTGCTGGGCGTCGCGGTGGTCGGCGTGCTTGCCACGCTGCCGCTGTGGGTGAACGCCGGCCCGCTCTACGTGGTGGGCACGGTGCTGGTGCAGGTGGTGTTCGCGCTGTCGTGGAACATCCTCTTCGGCTACACGGGGCTGGTGTCGTTCGGCCATGCGGGCTTCTTCGCGCTCGGCGCCTACCTGGCCGCGCTGGCGCTGCGCCACATCGCGGGCGTGCCGTTCCTCGGCGTGCTGCTGGGCGCGGCGCTGCTCGGTGCGGTGGCCGCCTGGGTCATCGGTGTGCTGGCGCTGCGACGCATGAGCGGCGTGTTCCTGGCGGTGCTGACCGTGGCGCTGGCCGAGGCGTTGCGGCTGGTGATCGGCTTCTCTACCTTCCTCGGGCGCGAGGACGGCATCACCGATATTCCGCGCCCGGCCCTCGACTTCGGCCTGTGGCGCATCGATCTGTCGAGCTCGAACGCCTACTACTGGTTCCTGTTGGTGGCCACGGTGCTGATCACCGCCTTTCTCTGGTGGCTGCTGCACAGCCGCTTCGGCCGCACGCTGCAGACGGTTCGCCAGGACGCGGAGCGCGCGGCCTTCATGGGCACGAACGTGGCGCGCTACCGGCTCGCGGCCTTCGTCATCTCGGGCGCCGTGGCGGCGGTGGCGGGCGCGCTCTATGCGCCGTGGTCGCGCATCGTCACGGTCGAAGAGGTGCACTGGCTCGCCTCGGCGCAGCCGATGCTCAACACGCTGTTGGGCGGTGTCAGCTCGTTCTGGGGGCCGGTGGTGGGGGCGGGGCTGTTCGCAGCCATCACCTACGCCACGCGCACCTTGGTCGGGCTGTCGGAGCTGATCGTCGGCACGGGGCTGCTGGCGATCATCCTGTTGGCGCCGAACGGTGCGGTCGGGCTCTGGCGCAACCTCGAAGAGCGGATCTGGGGGCGGCGCAGCCCGCCGCCCGCGAAGGACCGGGCGCATGTGCCGCCGGGCGCCACGCTCGAAGCCGGAGGCATTCGATGAGCACCGCGGAGCTGCTGCGCGTGGACGGCGTGCGCAAGAACTACGGGCCGATCGAGGTGCTGCACGGCGTGAGCCTGTCGGTGGCGCGCGGCGAGGTGTTCGCGATCATCGGGCCGAACGGCGCCGGCAAGACGACGATGTTCAAGGTGATGACGGGCGAGGTGCCGTCCAACGGCGGCACGATCCACTTCGAGGGCCGCGACGTGACGCGGCTGCCAGCGCACGAGCGGGTGCGCGAAGGCTTCGGGCGCACCTTCCAGGTGGCGCGCGTGTTCCACGACTTCACCGTGCTCGACAACGTGATCGCGGCGGTGGAGGCGCGGCGCCGCAACCGGCGCGAGCCACTGGGCTCGCGCTGGCGCTGCGCGCCGTCGGCCGATGTGCGCGACGAAGCCATGGCGCTGCTCGCGGACGTGCGGCTCGATCCGATGGCGGGCGAGGCGGCGCGCTTTCTGTCGCACGGCGACAAGAAGCGGCTCGAGTTCGTGATCGCGCTCGCGGGCCGGCCGAGCATCCTGATGCTCGACGAGCCCACGGCCGGCATGTCGCCGAGCGACCGCGCCGACATCGCGCAGCTGGTGGCGCGCACGCGCGCGGAACGCGGCATTACGGTGGTGATGACCGAGCACGACATGGACGTGGTGTTCGGCCTGGCGAGCCGCATCATGGTGATGAACTACGGCGAGGTGGTCGCCACCGGCAGCGTCGACGAGGTGCGGCGCGATCCCAAAGTGCGCGAGGTCTACCTCGGCAAGGAGATGGTCGGTGCTTGAAGTCCGCGAACTCGACGCCTTCTACGGCGACAGCCACATCCTGCACGGCGCGCAGATCTCGGTAGGCGCAGGCCAGCGCGTGGCGCTGCTCGGGCGCAACGGCGCGGGCAAGTCGACGCTGCTCAAGAGCGTGATGAACGCCGGCCCGCGCGTGCGCGGCACGCTGCGCTTCGGCGGCCGCGACCTGCAGGGCATGCCGACGCACCAGCGCACGCGCATGGGCCTGTCGCTGGTGCCCGAGGACCGGCGCATCTTCACCCACCTGACGGTGGCCGAGAACGTCGCGATGGCGCGCTACGGCGCCTCGCCCGAGCGACCGGCGGTCACGGTGGCCGAGATCGTCGCGCGCTTCCCGATGCTGGCGCCGCTGCAGCAGCGCTACGGCGGGCAGCTCAGCGGCGGCCAGCAGCAGCTGCTGGCGGTGGCGCGCGCGATGGCCGCCAACCCGAGCCTGCTGCTGCTCGACGAGCCGACCGAAGGGCTCGCGCCGATCATCGTCGAGGAGATGGCGCGCGACGTGGTGCGCACCTGCACCGAGGGCAACGTCGCGCTGCTGCTGTGCGAGCAGAACATCTGGTTCGCGCGCCGCTGCACGCAGCACGTCTACGTCATCGACACCGGCCGCATCGTCTTCGAGGGCGACTGGGCCGCCTTCGACAGCCACCCGGAGGTGCAGCAGCGCTACCTCGCGCTGTGAACGACCCCGGCACCACATTCCAAAGCCAACACGCCAGACATCCATGGACCTTCAGTACACCCCCGAACAGAACCAGCTGCGCGAGAGCGTCGAGCGCTTCGTGCGCGACGAATACGACTTCGCCCATCGCCGCAGGCTCGTGGCGAGCGAGCCCGGGCACGACGAGCGCCACTGGCGCAGCTATGCCGACTTCGGCTGGCTCGCCGTGCCCTTCAGCGAGGAAGACGGCGGCATCGGCGGCGATGCGGTCGACACCGGCATCGTGATGGAAGGCGTTGGCCGCGGCCTGCTGCTCGAGCCGTACCTGGCCAACGTGGTGCTCGCGGGCGGCATGCTCGCGGCGCTGGCCAGCACGGCGCAAAAGGAGCGCTGGCTGCAGCCGATGATGGCCGGGCGCCACAAGCTGGCGCTGGCCTATGCAGAGCCCGCGTCGCGCTACGAGATCGCGCACTGCGCCACCGCCGCGCGCCGCGATGCCGAAGGCTGGTCGCTCGACGGCGAGAAGGTGCTGGTGCATGGCGGTGGCGTGGCCGATCACTTCGTGGTGGTGGCGCGCACCGCGGGCGATGTGGCTGAGCGCGGCGGGCTTTCGGCCTTCCTGGTGGACGCCGAGGCGCCAGGGCTTTCCGTGCGCGCCTATGCCACGCACGACGGCAGCCGCGCCGCCGACCTGCGCCTCGACGGCGTGCGGGCCAGCATGGTGCAGCTGCTGGGCGACGAAGGTGGGGCGCTGCCCGCGCTCGAGCTGGTCGTCGACCAGGCGATCGCCGCCGTGGCTTCGGAGGCCGTCGGTGCGATGGCCATGCTGGTCGACATGACGCTCGACTACCTCAAGACGCGCCAGCAGTTCGGCCGGCCGATCGGCACCAACCAGGCGCTGCAGCACCGCATGGTCGACATGTACATCGCGCTCGACGAGGCGCGCTCGATGGCGCTGTACGGCGCGCTGATGCTGCGCGAGGCCGACCCGGCCGTGCGCGGCAAGGCGCTGTCGGCCACCAAGATCGAGATCGACCGCACCGCGCGCCGCGTGGGCCAGGAGGCGGTGCAGCTGCACGGCGCGATGGGCGTGACCGAGGAGCTTGCGGTGGGCCACTACTTCAAGCGCCTGTCGATGATCGGCGTGAGCTTCGGCGACAGCAGCTGGCACCTGCGGCGCCATGCGCAGGTGGCCGAGGACCCGGCGGCATGAATCTCGATCTTTCGCCGGAAGAAAAGGCCTTCGAGGCGCAGGTGCGCGAATTCGTCGCGCGTGAGCTGCCTTCGGACATCCGCGAGAAGGTGCGGCTCGACCGCCACCTGGGTCGCGAGGACTACATGCGCTGGCAGCAGATCCTCGGACGCCAGGGCTGGTTCACCGGCGCCTGGCCGCGCGAGCACGGCGGGCAGGCCTGGACGCCGATGCAGACCATCATCTTCAACCGCGTCGCGGGCGAGCTGCACGCACCCGAATTGCAGGTGTTCGGCCCGGCGATGGTCGGGCCGGTGATCTACACCTTCGGCACCGACGAACAGAAGGCGCAGCACCTGCCCGCGATCCGCGATTCGTCGGTGTGGTGGTGCCAGGGCTATTCGGAGCCCGGCGCAGGCTCCGACCTGGCGGCGCTGCAGACGGCGGCCGAGGACGACGGCAGCGACCACTACATCGTCAACGGCCAGAAGATCTGGACCTCGTTCGCCCACTTCGCCGACTGGATGTTCTGCCTCGTGCGCACCGGGCGCGAGGCGAAGCGGCAGCAGGGCATCTCGTTCCTGCTGATCGACATGAAGACGCCGGGCGTCGAGGTGCAGCCGATCCGCATGATGGACGGGCGGCACTACCTCAACGCGGTGTTCTTCAACAACGTGAAGGTGCCCAAGCGCAACCGCATCGGCGAGGAAGGGCGCGGCTGGACCTATGCCAAGTTCCTGCTCGAGCACGAGCGTGTGGAGAACGCCAACCTGCGCTTCATCACGCAGGAGTTGCAGAAGCTGCGCCGCGTGGCGTCGCAGGTGCGCAGCGGCAGCGGCCGCCGCCTGGCCGACGATGCCGGCTTCATGGGCGAGGTGGCGGCCGTCGAGGCGCAGTTCAAGGCGCTCGAGATCGGCCTGCTGCGCACGCTGTCGGACATGCAGGCCGGCGTGCCCGTGGGGCCGGGCAAGTCGTCGTTCATCAAGATCCGCGGCACCGAGATCGCGCAGCGCATCACCGAGCTGCTGGTCGAGGCGAGCGGTCCCGATGCACTGCGCTACCAGCCCGGGCCGCTGTTCGGCCAGGGGCCCGAGAACGCGACGATCGGCCCCGCGCATGCGCTCGGGCCGGTGGCGACCTATCTCTTCTGCCGCGCCATGACCATCTACGGCGGCAGCACCGAAGTCCAGAAAAACATCATGGCCAAGCACGTGCTCGGCCTGTAGACCCACTTCACCCATTGCCCATGAACGACGACACCCCCGACTACCTGCAGGGCGAGAAGCCGCTGCACGAATATTTGCGCGGCCATGCGCGCACGCAGCCCGGCAAGGCGGCGCTGGTCTGGTACGGCCGTGCGATCAGCTATGCCGAGCTCGACCGCTGGAGCGACGCCTTCGCCCAGGCGCTGCACGAGCGCGGCGTGGGCAAGGGCGACCGCGTCGCGCTCTTCATGCAGAACTGCCCGCAGTACCTGGTCGCGCACTTCGGCATCCAGAAGATCGGCGGCATCGTGAGCCCGTGCAGCCCGATGTTCAAGGCGCACGAGTTCGCCTACCAGGTCGGCGACCTCGGCGCGAAGGCGCTGGTGGTGGCCGACCACCTGGCGCCGATCGCGCAGTCGGTGGCCGACCGGGTGAAGGTGCCGCATGTGTTCAGCGTGCGCTATGCCGACCTGCTGCCCGATGCGCCGAACGTGCGTGTGCCCGACGAAGTGGCCGCGCGCCGGCCACTGCCCGAGGGCACGATCGACTTCCATGCGGTGGTGGTGCAGCGCGCCGATCCGGTGGTGGCGCCCGAGGTAGCGCTGTCGATGGACGACGTCTCGCTCATGACCTACACCTCGGGCACCACCGGCATGCCCAAGGGCGCGATGCTGAGCTACCGCAACGCGCTCTACAAGACGGCAGTGGGGCAGGAGATGTTCCGCATCCGCCAGGACGACGTGATGCTCGCGGTGGCGCCGCTCTATCACATCGCCGGCATGATCTGCGGCGTGACCATGCTGGCCTACACCGGCGCCACCGTGGTGTTGCTCAACCGCATGGATGCGTTCGCGGTGCTGCAGTCGATTGCGCAGAACCGCGTGAGCTGGTGGTATGCCATGGCGCCGATGCTGGTCGCGGCCATGAACGAGCCCGAGGCGCGGCGCTTCGACTTGTCGTCGCTGCACACCACCATGGCCACGAGCTTCGGCATCAAGCTCACCGAGGAATTGGCCGAGCGCTGGAGCGCCTTCGCGAACGGCTGCCTGGTGTACGAGGCCGGCTACGGTTTGTCGGAGACGCACACCAACGACGTGCTGATGCCGCGCGACGGCATCCGCTGGGGCACCAACGGCGTGCCGGGGCGCGGCGTCGAGCTCAAGATCATCGACCTCGACGGCCGCACGTTGCCGGTGGGCGAGAGCGGCGAGATCGCGGTGCGAAGCCAGGGCGTGTTCCACGGCTACTGGAACCGGCCCGAGGCCACTGCCGAGGTGCTGCGCGACGGCTGGGTCCACACCGGCGACATCGGCCGCATGGACGCGCAGGGCTACCTGTCGTTCATCGGTCGCGTGAAGGAGATGATCAAGGTCTCGGGCTTCAGCGTGTTCCCCGAAGAGGTCGAATCGATCCTGATCCTGCATCCCGATGTGCGACAGGTTGCGGTGATCGGCGTGCCCGACCCCGACAAGGGCGAGGTGATCAAGGCCTTCGTGGTGCCCGCCTCGGCCGCCTTCGACGCCGAGGCGCTGCTGGCCTGGGCGCGCGAGAACATGTCGCATTACAAGGTGCCGCGCCAGGTGGAGGTGCGCGACTCGCTGCCTGCCAGCGGCACGGGCAAGGTGCTGCGGCGGTTGCTGAAAGAAGGGCACGCCGTGCCGGTTTGACGGCCGTCAGTGCTTGAACGCGGACTCGCGCTGTGCCCTCACGGCCAGGATGAACACCACGTCGATGTCGGCCAGGTACCGGTACAACGCGACATAGCCGCGCGCGCCCTTGCCGATGACGAGTTCTCGCTTGCCGTCCTTGACCGGCCTGCCAATCAGCGGACTGTGGGCCAAAACCTGAATCGTTTCGAGAAGTTTGTCGACCCGTTGCGGAACGTCCACCGCCTCGTGGCGCAGCATGTGATCGATGACTCGCTCGAGGTCGTCGAAGACCCCAGGCGCCAATTCAATGCGGGGCATGCCTCAGGGCGCCGGCACCCGGGGCTGCGGCTTGCGCGGTTTTTCGCCCTTGGCACGCGCTTGCAGGTAGGCCTTTGCGTCGTCCCAGGGCACCGTCTCGCCGGTTCTCTGCAGCGCTGCCCAGTGGTGGTCCGCCACCCGATGGAGTTCATCGTCGAGTTCGCTGCGCTCCACCGTGTCCGAGAGTGCATCGAGGATGAACGCATGCGACGACTTGCCGGCGCGCGCTGCGGCTGCGGCGATGCGCGCTTTGAAGGCGTCTTCGATGCGGATGGTGGTGGTGGACATGGTCGGCACGGAATGTCGGCTGAAAAGCCAATGTAGCACATTTGTGCTGCAAACGGCGTCCCACGAAGCGAGCTGCTCCGCGCGGTGGCGTCAGCTGCGCTGCCAGGGGCGCCACCAGCGCCGGTCGGGTTCCCACGGCGCGAGCGGGCGTGTGTCGAGTTCGAGGTCGGCGGGCTGCGCGTGGCCGCGCTGCAGCTGCCGCACCTTCACCTCGAGCGCGTGGGCGATGCCGCGCGCCTGACGCTCGCCCCTGAGCGCACGGCGGCGCCATTCGGCCGCCTGTGCGGCGAGCGCCTGCGGGTCGTGATCGAAGGCTTCCACTTGCATGATGTTGCATTGTTGTGGGTGGCGGGCCGCCCGTTGTAGGCCGAAGGCGCACAGCCGTGTACGAAAGGATACAAGTGAGTCTGTCCGGTGCCGCATCCCTGTGGACAGGGGTGTAAAAAGCATGCCGAAGCCGACGGTGCGGCTTACGATCAACGGGGACCCGAAGGAATACCGAATGCCACACCCGAATCCGCAAGAAGAGACCCGCGCCCATCCCGTCAAGCGCGCACTGGACAAGAGCAAGGACGTGAAGCAAGCCGTCGAGACGGCCGCGGACGAACTCGCCATTGTTCATGCCGTGCTCGACAAGGAGATCCCGGAGGTGGAACGTACCGACGAGGTTGACCGTGCGATCGTCCAGACCGAGCGCATCGAAAAGCGGCTGTCCAAATCGGTCGAAGCGCTCGAGAAGGTTGCCGACACGCTGGCCGCCGAACTCCAGAAGAAGTCCCCGGAAGGCTGACCCTCGCCGCCCGTGCGGCTGGCGCTGGTCCTCTGCACCTTCGGTGCATGGAGGAGCCGGCCTACAACCCGGAACAACCCACGTCGTAAAAAGGAGTCGACTCAGGTTCGCGTCTCCTCTCCGGCAAGGACGCATTCATTCAAAGAAAGCGTATGCAGCCACTCGCCACCATCCTCGTCGAGGACAGTGAGACCATCCGGAACAACCTGATTCCGGCGCTCGAAGAACTTGCGGGTGTGCAGGTGCTCGCCTCTGCCGTGACGGCGCAGGAGGCGATCACTGCGCTCGAGCGACATGCAGCGTGGCAGCTTGCCATCGTCGACCTCTTCCTCGCGGAAGGTTCCGGCCTGACCGTGCTGCGTGCGTGCCAGGGGCGCGCCGCCGGCCGATACGTGGTGGTGCTGACGAACTACCCCACTGCGGAGATGCGCTGCCGCTGCCTTGCGCTCGGCGCCGATGCGGTGTTCGACAAGTCGACCGAACTCGACGCGTTCTTCGCGCACTGCCTTCGCTTGCGCATCGCGTCGCTGGGTAGCTGAAGACCTGGGGTGGGCCTCGGTCAGGCGATCATCGATTCGAGGTCGGAGGCGAGTTCGCGCGGCGCCGGCATCGCTTGCACCGTCTCTTCCGACAGGCCGATGGCATCGGCCGAGCGCGCCGGCCAGACGTGCGCCGCGTCGGCGATGTGAAGCCCGGCGCGCTCGAGCGCCACGCGCCAGACCGCGAGGTGCAGCACGTTGGCGAGCGGGTCGGCCTGTGCGGCCTGCAGCGGATCGGCAAAGCACGAGAGCGCGCTGACGAACTCGGGCGCGAAATCCCAGCCCGCGGCGAGCCGGCTGCCCACGTCGCCATAGTGGAAGCCGAACTTCTGCTTTTCCACTTCGAGCCGGCCCATCACATCGAACGGGTGCAAGGCGTTGAGCTCGGCCATCTCTTTCTTCATGGCGCCCGCCATGATGAGGTGCCCGATGGCATGCATGCTGCCCACGGTGAAAGCCAGGTTCTGGTCAACGCGTTGCGCCTTGCCAGCGAGGTAGCGGGCGACGGCCGCCACGCGCAGGCTGTGCGCCCAGAAGGCGGGCAG
The DNA here is from genome assembly GCF_057657255.1 of Variovorax sp. Soil_C_19. NCBI lineage: Bacteria > Pseudomonadati > Pseudomonadota > Betaproteobacteria > Burkholderiales > Comamonadaceae > Variovorax > Variovorax sp. Soil_C_19. Next base: position 65,230 of record NZ_JBDGIV010000017.1, read on the forward strand.
GTTCACCCCATCGACCTTCTGGAAGGTGCCCTTTAGACCCGAACTCACGACCAGCGAGCGAATCGCCGAGAAGCCCAGCAGCTGGATCGCGTCCTGGATCGAGACGATCTTGCGGCGCAGCCCGAAGTAGGGGGAGTTGACCATCCTCAGCACCCGTGCGCTCAGCACCTGGTCGAGCTCGAGCTTGCGCGCCACCGTCGGTATGGAGGTGTCTTCACTGCGCAGGAGTTCGATCAGATCGAACACTACCTTCGGCACCGTGGGTAGCAGGTGGGCGTCGGCGAACAGTTCGTCCAGGGTCATGGCGATCTCGATGTTGGTTTTTTTCGCTGCGAGATTTTCGTGCAAACTTAAGGTTACATGTTGATATCAGGCCCTGTCAGGCTTGCATTTGCCGGCTAAAGTGCGTGTTTCCTGCAACAGCCGCTGCCGGTCTCCTGCGTTTCCGGGATTGCGGTGCCGATGGAATTGTGGCAATGCCGCCTCGCGGCCACCTTTCGGTAGCTCGATAGCCGTCAGAACTTCTCTCGGATACGACAGAAAGGAACGATGTTGCGGCAGTACAACTTCAGTGTCCGGTTCACCAAGGCAGCTTCGCCGGAGGTTCTCTGCCGCATCAGACTCGATGGACGGCTCGATGCCCATGACATGGTCGAGCGATCGATCTCATACTCGGTCGAACGACCCGCCTGCGACCCTGCCATTCCGATCGTCTGGCTCTGGCGGATCGCCGAGAGAAAACTCGGTTGCCCTGCAGAAAGCTCTGAGATTTTCGTAACCGGCGAAGATTGAGAACAACACTGGACCACATGGAGCAACTTGGAACCATGAACACCACCCATATCTCCGCGAGCGATGTTCCACTGAACGTGCAGGGTCTGCCAACGCTCTATGGATCCAAGGGAAGCTCGTGTGTCTGGGTGACAGCCTTGCCCTTGCCCCATATCGCGAGATTTCGCGGCGCAACCGCACTGGCGACATTGCCAGGCTATGCCAGGCCCGACCGCATCGCCGAAGCCGGCGAGGTGACGGTTTATCTCGAGAACGACGACGGATCCGGCGACGCGCCCGATGCGACGATGATTGAAGCAGCGCGGTGGCTGCTCGAGAACGATGCGGCCTTTTACCGCGCGGTGCTCGACGCCATGCTGGCTGATCTGCCTTCTCTGCGCGCCATCGAGGACTCGACCGTCCTGGCCGACGACGCGTTCCGACTCCCCGAGCACTGGGACGAGGCCACGCTGCTGCCCTTGGTTCGGCTCAACAACATCAATCTATACCCCGTCCCCGGCGGGCCCTATATGGGTCTGGACTTCAGCTGCGCCTGGGAGGACGAGCATGGTTATGGGCTGACGATGGCAGGCACCGAGGTCGTGGAAAAGGGTGGCGCCGATGTCGGCGCGCTGTCCTGGATCGCTGCGCGGCATGCGGAAGAGCGGCAATCGCCGTGAAGGCGCATTACGGCACGGCAAGGCGCGGGATGGCCAGGGACGGCAAGCTGATCGCCGAATTCAGGAACCGTTGGCCTCACCGCCGGGCAACTGGAAGGAATCGGGCGCCGGGAAATTCTTGTCGGACCTGGGAATCGGGCGCTTGTGGAGGGATGCGAAGCTGATGCAACATGCAGCTCCGATCACGGGAATCAGCCACACCAGAGCCAACTGAAGCCTGCGTTGCAGCGGTGAGTAAAAATCGCTGCGCCATATCGTGACCGTTGCAATCAGATTGCCTGCGAGCACGGCGATCGCGACGAGAGCGAACACGAAGTACATATCTCTGGGCAAGTGGCTTCTCCAGGAACTTCTCGGGGAATGTAGCCAGGGGTGCATGCCGGCGTCAACCGAGACGTTCGCGACGTCTTCCTCTAGTCGAAAGAAAACGTCATGAACTCGTCGAGCTCGTCTGCTGGCCGGTAAAGCTTGCTGCGTAGCGTCACAGAACGTGCGCTGAAATCCGGGCCCGCCGCCGGGCTCGCGCAAACCTCGCCCTTTGATGACGTCGTGCTGAAGCGATAGAGCGAGACCGCGATATTGTCGAAGGCCGCCTCTTCGGAGCGATATCGGCCCGGAGCGCCGTTCGCACGTTCGAACAAGCGCAGCACTTCCAGCGCATCGAGTGCAAAAACCAGCTGGCTCTCGAAACTTGCCTCCCTGTGTCGGGCCTCGACAGTAACCCCGTCAAGACCGCCATCCCGGTACTCGAGCAGGATCGGCGTTTGTCCCGTGGTCAAGTTCTGTGTTGCGAGATTCGCTACCTCCCGCGCTGCGAGCCTCATGGCGGCTATCGTTTCTACCGACATGGTTGCGCCGCACTGGGCTATCACTTCTTCCGCATCAGACGCGACGGCCGCATAGGATTTCAGCGGACCCGGCTTTCCATAGAGGGATGCCACTGACGCGACAGCTTCCCGCGAAAGCCCGAAAGCAAGACGTCCGATCCCCTTGTGCGGAGCAATCAGCCAATCAGCGTTCAAATTCTCACCATGATGATTTAAGTGCGGGCTTTTCCCAAGGAATCATGGGCGGGATCGCTGCTTTCATCAAGGGATCCGTGCCAGTGCCGCGCAGCCGCAGGGCGATCTCCTTCCAGATGTCCAAAATGGGTAAAATGGGGAATATCTGTATTTCAGGAGCCGCCATGGCCGTCAACACCGCTTCCGTCCGATCTGCCGCCGAGATCGAGCGCCTGACGCGCGACCTGCCTTCGTTTTCGGCCACCCGGCTGGCTTCGGGCATGCAGAGCGTGACCAGCACCGTGATGGCGCGCGGGGCGGTGGTGATCACGCGGCATGAGCAGCCCTCGATGGTGCTGATGTCGGTGGAACGCTATCTCAAGCTCGAGCAGGCCGCGGAGCCGAACCTCGAGGCGCTCACGTCCCGCTTCGACGACATGTTCGCGCGCATGCAGGGCGAGCCTGCCGCGCAGGCCATGGCCGACGCCTTCGCGATGACGCCGGCCGAACTCGGCGAGGCAGCCGTGGCGCAGGCAGCAGCACCGCGACGCTGATGCCCGCGCGCATCTTCGTGCTGGCCGGCGTCAACGGCGCCGGCAAGAGCAGCGTGGGCGGCGCTGCGCTGCTGCAGAAGAAGGTGGACTACTTCAACCCCGACCTGACCGCGCGCGAACTCTGGGAGGCCGACCCGAGCCTGTCGTCGGAGGCGGCGAATGCCCAGGCCTGGGAACTTGGGCGTCAGGGGCTCGAGCGGGCACTGGCGCAGCAACTGAACTTCGCGTTCGAAACCACGCTGGGTGCGAGGACGATCCCGCAGATGCTTCTCGAAGGCGCCGAGCAGGGCGCCCAGGTCCATCTCTGGTACGCGGGGCTCGCCTCGCCGGAGCTTCATCTGCAGCGCGTGCGGGCCCGGGTGGCCGCGGGCGGACACGACATTCCCGAAGCGAAGATCCGCGAACGCTACGAGACGAGCCGCGCCAACCTGGTCCGGCTGCTGCCGCACCTGGCGAGCCTGCGCGTCTACGACAACAGTGCCGAAGGCGATCCCAAGGCCGGCCAGCGGCCGCAACCATTGCTGCTGCTGCACATGGAAGGCGGGCGCGTGGTCTCCCACATCGCGCTCGGCCAGGTGCCGCAATGGGCCAAGCCCATCATGGCCGTGGCGCTGGCGGGCCAAAAAAAACCCAGCACAGGGCTGGGCGGAAAGCGTTGACGCCGCACGGCTTCAACAGCCCCGCACGCACAAGGAGTCGTCGAGGCAACGGCAAATCGGGTTTCAGGACAGGCGATACCGGTCCAGCGAAAAACTAGGCGGCTTCGGTGATCGGCCTGAGCCACTGCACGGCTGCAGCCTCCGGGTCCATGGCGCGCAGCTGCTCGTCGCGGAACAGGTCGCGTGCCACATCCTCGAGCTCGCGCGCATCGACGGTGTGCCACTGCTGCTGCAGCCGGTGGGCGCAGGCGGCGATCCAGAGGGTGGCGGGGAGTCGGTCCATGCGCCGAATTATGCCGCAAATACTGTATGAATTCACAGTATTCCGAGTTTGATCGGCGGTCGACGCACGCACGTCGGATCGGGCAAGTCCCCGCCAGGATCGTGCAAGGGCTGCGGGGGTGCGCTTCCTAGGATCAAGGCCATGTTCAACGGGCGCACATTGCGCCGCAACATGGAGGCTGGAAATGAGCAAGGTCTGGTTCATCACGGGGGCGGGTCGCGGAATCGGCGCACAGATCGCGAAGGCGGCGCTCGCCGCCGGCGACAGAGTGGTCGCGACGGGGCGCAACGTGGAGCAGCTGCAGCAGGTGTACGCCGCGCATGCCGACCAAGTGGCTTGCCTCCCGCTCGACGCCGCGCGCGAGCAGGACGCGGCGGCCGCCGCCGAGGCCGCGCAGCAGCGCTTCGGCCGCGTCGACGTGCTGGTGAACAACGCGGGTTATGGTCAGCTCGGGCTGTTCGAGGAGATCGACAGCGCGGACGTCGAACGGCAATTCCACACCAACGTGTTCGGCCTGATGCACGTGACGCGCGCGGTGCTGCCGCTGATGCGGCGCCAGCGCAGCGGCCACATCCTGAACCTGTCGTCGATCGGCGGCTTCATGGGCTTCGATGGTTCGTCCGTCTATTGCGCAGCCAAGTTCGCGGTGGAGGGATTCTCGGAGTCCCTTGCGCTGGAGGTCGCGCCGTTCGGCATTCGCGTGACCATCATCGAGCCGGGCTTCTTCCGCACCGACTTCCTCGACAAGAGCTCGGTGCAGTACGGCTCGCGCCGTATCGCCGATTACGGGGGCTCGCCCGGCGAGCCGGCGCGCGCCACCTACGAAAGCTACAACCACAAGCAGCCGGGCGACCCGGAGAAGCTGGGGCGCGTCGTGGCCGAGCTCGCGGCGATGGCCAAGCCGCCGCTGCACTTCGTCGCCGGCACCGACGCCCTTGGTTTTGCGCGTGGCGCCTTCGAGCGCCGGCGCGCCGAACTCGAAGCCTTCGCCAGCCTGTCGGTCGCCACCGACGGTGCGTTCTGAGATCTGAACCACAGGAGATTTGCAATGCAACGACGATTCCATTCCCGATGCCTCGCGGCCGCGTGCCTCTTCACAATGGCGTTTCTCGCCGGCGCGACGGCGCAGGCGAACCCGGGTGCGACCGATGCCCGCATCGCGCGCGGCGAGCAGATGCTGCTCGAGCTCAACGGCGGCAAGCCGCAGCCGACCTACGAGGCGATGCGCCAGGAGTTCCCGTTCCTCGCCGAAGCCACGGCCGGCTATGCGCTCGGCAGCGTCTGGGATCGAAAGGTGCTCGATGCCCGTACGCGGCAACTGTCGGCGATGGCGGCCTTCGCCGCGCTGGGCCTGCGGCCGTTCTTCAAGATCCATGCAGGCTATGCGCTTGACGCCGGCGTGCCGGCCAACGAGCTCAAGGAGATCGTCTATCTCGTCACGGTTCCCGCGGGCTTCCCGCGCGCGATCGAGGCCTCGCAGGCGCTGCAGGAGCGCGGGCTGGCCGGCAGTGCCGCGGCGGCCGTGCCGCAGGCGGGCCGGCGCTGAGCGGGGGGGACGGCGTCGGCGGCGCGCCGTCCTTCAAGCGGCGCCTCCGAGTGCCTGCAGCAGCCGCTGGGAAGGTCGTGCAAGATTTCCGCGAACTCCTCAGGCACAGCACCAATGACAGACAACAGCACACCCGTTTCCGACGGCCACTCCCTCGAATACCGCGGATTCCGCTTCGAGCTTCGCGCCGAGCCCGCACCCGGCGGCTACCGCCCGGTCGTGGTCGTTGTCCGCACGCCCGCGGACGAGGAAGAGACACAACTGCCGAACGATACGGATGAGATCGTGTATGGCTCCGAGGCAGAGGCAACCCGGCACGCAGAGCAGCAGGCGATGCGATGGGTTCATGACCGCACTGGCGACGGGCAGGGGCAGTTCTAGGCCAATGCGCGCAGGCGGGAGACATCCTTCGACGGCGGCACGCCGAAGAGCCTGCTGTACTCGCGGCTGAACTGCGAGGCGCTTTCGTAGCCTACGCTGAAGCCCGCCTGCGAGACCTCCATGCGTTCGCTCAGCAGCAGGCGGCGGGCCTCCTGCAGGCGCAGCTGCTTCTGATACTGCAGCGGGCTCATCGAGGTAAGTGCCCTGAAGTGGTGGTGCAGCGACGAGGCGCTCATGCTGCATTCGCTCGCCAGCGCCTCGACCTTCAGCGGCTCCGCGAAGTTGGACTTGAGCCACGCGACCGCACGCATCACGCGCGCGGCATGGCTGTCGGCGCGTGCCACCTGCGCGAGCCGCTCCCCTTGCTCGCTGCGCAGCAGACGGTAGACGAGCTCCCGAAGCGCCAACGGCGCGAGCATGGCCGCGTCCTCGGGTGAATCGAGCAGTCGCATGATGCGGATCGCCGCATCGAGCATGTCGTCGCTCACGTTGTTGAGGAACAGCCCGCGTGCCGTGGCCGCCCGCGGCATCGCGGAGGTGCCGAGCTGCATCACGAGCTCCGACACTTCGGTCGGATCGAAGTCGAGCCGAAAGCAGAGGTAGGGCGCGTCGAACTTCGCGTGCACGACCTGGGCGCTGACAGGCAGGTCCGTCGAGAAGACCAGGAAGCGCGAGGCGTCATAGGTGTAGACCTCGTCGCGCAGCATCACGCGCTTGGCGCCCTGCGCAATGATGCAAACCGACGGCGGATGCAGCGCGTGGATCAGCTCGTCGCCGGGTGCGGACAGCCGGATCGCCGACACGCGCGGAATCGGCGTGGCGCAGACGCCGTCCTGCGGCGCATGCCGCGAGAGCAGGCGCGCGAGCTCGCCGATCCGGCCGGCGCGCGGCGCGGAGGGGCCGAGGTGCGTTGCTGCAGACCCCGCGGCTGCGACGGGAAAAGGTTCGAGTCCCTGTGATGCCATCCGTGTACGTTACATCAGGCATCCGCTCGCGTGACGACGGCCCGCCGATCAGGCCGGACCGGCCCGCCGCTCAGCGACCGTCCCGGTCGGAGTCGCCCGGAATGGCGCGCTCCAGCGTGTCGCTCACGCGCTGCCAGGCGTCGCGCGAGGCATGCTTGGCATGCTCCCACTGCAGGTTCGACTTGCCGCGCGATGTGTCCCAGTCTCGCCCGAGATCGCTCTCCACATCGTCGAAGGCCCGGCCCGGATGGCGGTTGTACGCCTCGGCGCCGTAGCGGTAGGCCGGGCCGTAGTCGTCGTAGCTGTGGCCATTGGCCACGTAGGGTCGCGTCGTGTAGTTGTCGCGCCAGTAGCTTTCCTCGAGGTCCGGGTCGGCCGTTGCCGCGACCCCGCGTCCGGTGAGCGCGCCGACGGCCGCACCGGCCGCGGCACCGACCGCAGCGCCCACCGGCCCGGTCATGCCGCCGATCGCCGCTCCGGCGGCCATACCGCCCGCGACGCCGCCTGCTGCTCCGCCGACGGCAGCGCCCACGCCTGTTGCGGCCTTCTTGGTTTTCTCATCGGTGATCTTGGAATCCGACATGTTCAGCTCCTTGGAAAGGTCCGCCGGATCGGCGAACGGAAAGCCCAGCTTAGGCACGCGCTGTCGAGGTGACGTCGGCCATTTCTGATGGTGGTGTCGGGCATCGGCGCGGCCGGCGATTCGGCCGGACGAGCGATGCCCTGCGCCTGGCACGGCGCGCATGCACTCCGTCGTCCTGGGAACGCTCAGAACACGCTCACCGCTCATGCCTCGCCAGCCGGTCGATCGCCATCGCAAGGAAGGTTGCGGTGGCCAGCGTCAGGCAATAGGCGATCAGGGGCCACGCGCTGTCGCCGGGAAGCACGACCGCCGCGGTGGTGCCGAGGCCCCCAACGATCAAGCTCTGAATGCAGTAATAGAGCGCAACGGCCGTGCCCGCGGCGTGGCTGAAGTCCTGCAACGCGCCGTTGGCCGTGACCGACACCACGAAAACGATGCCCACGGCGATCAGCCACATGGGAAGCACGAATGTCAGCACCGAGGGTTCGGCTGCGCGCGTGCATGCGCCGAGAATGCATGCGCCCGCCACGATGACGCACAAGCCGCGCATGAGGCTGCCAGCGATTCCCCAGCGCGACACGAAAGTTCGCGCGAAGCGCGTCGTCAAGATCATCACCAGGGCCACCGTGGCGAAGACGGCGCTGAACGCGAGCTGGGAGAGGCCCAGCCGCTCCATCAGCACCCGCGGCGCGGTGGAGAAAAACACGAAGAACGCCCCCATTGCCGTGCTGAAGCCGAGCGTGTGGATCCAGAACGATGCGCTTGCGAGGATGGAGCGAAGCACGCGGCGCTCTCCTGGCCTGCGGTGCGGGCGCGTTTCGTGCCATCTGGGCAGTGCGTGGCCGAATGCGAGCAATCCGAGGATGCCGAGCATCGTAAAGATCGCGCGCCAGCCGAGCCCGACGGCGACGAGGGCGCCGAGCATGGGGCCGAGCGCAGGCACGAAGGCCAGCATCGAACCGAAGAGGCCGTAGATCACACCGCTGTGCGGGCTGTCGGCGTAGACGTCGCGGACCGTCGCGAAAGTGGCCACCAGCGCGGCCGATGCGCCGAGTGCCTGGAGGACGCGCAGCGCGAGGAAGGACGGCCCGCTGCTGGTCATCGCCAGCGCGAAGGATGACACGGCAAAGAGGAGCGCACCGCCCAGGACCACCGGGCGTCGGCCGATGCGATCCGACAAGGGACCGAAGAGCACCTGTCCCAGGCCGAGCACGACCATGTAGACGCTCAGCGTGAGCTGGACCATCGCCGGCGACGTGCCGAGCGCCGCCGGCATCTGCGGAATGACCGGCAGATACACGTCCATGGCCAGCGAGGCGAGAAGGTCGAAGGGGGCCATCAGCAAGAGTGCCGAAGGCAGGGAGTACGCCCAGAGGGGCGTGGATTTGTCAGGCATGGCAAGTAGTCCGCACAGATGAAGAAATCTGGCGGCGACCTGCCTTCTGGTGAATCACTGAATCAGGGTAGATCGCCGCAACAACGACAAGGGCTGTTGCGGCTCAGCGGTCTGCGGACTTGCTGTCTCCCACGGGCGTTCCTTCGAGATGGGACCTGTTGATCAACGAGGGCCCGACGGAGCCCGTCGAGCGCGTTCGAGTGCAATGGTAGCGTAGGCACCGGCGGGGAAAGCGTGCGCAGCATGGCTCGTATGCCGCCGCCCGTCTTGTCCCGCATCCGTTGAACAGGAGACGCTCATGAACGACAACACCGCCGATGACGATCTGACGCTATGGCGCATGGAAGAGGCCTTCTGGCTTCAGGGCATCGAGGCATATCGTCGCGACATGCGCGACGATGCCGCCATGGTCTTTCCAGACCCCACCGGCGTGCTGATGGGCAAGGAGGTTCTCGCCGCGGTGGAGGCCGCGCCACGCTGGGTCGACGTGTCCATCAGCGAACGACGGATCCTGCGTGCAGGTTCCGGGGTGGTGGTGGTGCTGGTCTACCGCGCGCTTGCGAAGCGCAAGGAAGCGCAATATCGCGCGCTGTGCAGTTCCTCGTACGCATCCAGTGGTGGCGCCTGGAAACTGGTCCATCACCAGCAGACCCCCGTGCAGGTCAATGCTTGAACCGCCGTCTGTGGATTACAGCGCAATGCCTGTTCCGAGCGCGGCGAAGATTTCTGTGATGTATTCCCGCATTTTCGGCGTTGCATCCACTGTGTTTCACATCGTCCTACAGACCTGGATCGAGTGACCTTTTAGGTTCGCGAAGCGCGGCACGATGGCGGGGTACCTGCCCCGCCAGGACAACTTCCAGCGATGTCGCGAATCTAGAAAAGGAACCATGGATGCGACGAACTCCGAACACGCACAGCGCGACCGTCACGGTGATCCTGCCTGCCCACTTCGACGGTACGGAGGAGGTCTTGGCATTGCGTGCCGCTGGCGTGCCTGTGAATGACCACGGCGAAGTCGCTGACGGGTATCTCTTCAGGCGGTGGTATCGACAGAGCAATCGCATCGCCTTTCGTTGGTTTGCACGCACGCCCGGCCAAGCCTCGGCGCCCGAGCCTTCAATGACGCCTGGGGGACGGCAAGCGAGGCGGCAGGCAGGCTCGCCGGCTCCGGGGGCGTAGGAGAGTCGCTCTCAGCCGGATCGAAGCCCTGAACGCGGGCGCACCAGCGCGTTGATTGGCTACGCCGCCGACAAGCGAGTCGGCCTTCGCACGCACAGAGAAGATGACGACGGCTCCCCAATTGGGCCTGGCCTCTCGGTGAGCCAGATGAACCATGGGGCTGCCTTGCCCTACCCGCATGAGACGTTTCCGCATCTGCCGCGACGGTTGTGCGTTTCGGACGCGGACGGTGGCTCGGCCGACGTCCGGCGCTATCCAAAGAGCCGCGCTCAGCGTCTAATTCGCCAACGTTCAACCCTAAAAAAAGACGCAATGGCCACCCTCGCTCGCATCGTTCACGTGGGACCTTCCAAACCAAGCAAAGTACGCAACAACTCGCTCTCCGCCCGAGAGACATGGTGGCGAGAATTCATAGGCGAATTCTGCAGGCTCTGCGGTAGGGAGATCGATCGAGAGTGGGTCGCCGGCTTGGCCGTCCTGCTCTACCCACTGAATACTGGCCGCCTGGGGCGTGATGCAGCGCAAATTGCCTTCGCGACGCGGGGTTACCAATTGCCTGTACACCGTGAAGGTCGCGATGCCCGTCCAGCATCTGCCGTTGCCGGCACAACGGCTGCGCACTGAGCAGCGCTTTCCTCAAAGCAGACAGGTTTTTCTTTAGCCGCTGCGGAACGGGTCGAAAAATTTAGCGCACGCAGGCGGTAGCCACCTGTTGCCCGTCGAGGCCCGGGGTCCGACGTTGCGCAAAAGCGTCTCCGGCGCCTGCACTTTCACCGCCTCGATCCCGGTCGCAGGTGTCGCCGCGTGCCGGGTGTCGTCTACCCCGGCACAGCGCTCGCTGCGGGCCGGGGCCTGCGCTCGATGGGGCCTGATCCTTCGGGGCCCATCGCACCGCGGAGCGAATTGAGCTTCCTGCAATGCGCCAAGTAATCTACCCCGGCAATCAAATCCAGATGGAACCGACCGACCGCAGTCCTTCGCGGAATTTCCACTGCAATCTTTGAATTAGTGCCTGCGGGCCTTGGCGGTGAATATCCGGCATAAATGGTCATAAACGGTCATAAAAGGTCAGGAATTACACAGGAAACAATTGGCGGATAGTTGCAACATCCGGTACGTCCGCTGTACCGAAACTGCAAGCACACATTCGTCGACCCGCCACATTAAAAAAGGTGTCACCGAACTTTAGTAGCAGTTGCGACGACTGATGAGTTTCAGCAGCACAACGCTTTGACGCCGCGGACTGTAAAACTGGCGAAAAGGCTGCCAAATATTTCACGTTTGTCTACATTTGCGTTCTTTCAAGTTGCAAATGAAGTGCATTGAATCAATAGCCGTGTAGCATTTGTATCGTCCCAGGATCAACCGGTTGGTTGATCTTCTCGTCCAGAAGTCGGAGTACTGCTGCCCCGACTCATTTCCACTCAAAAGATGAACCAAATTCAAGTTGTTCCCAAGGATGGTGGCGCGGTCGTCGACACGCGCGTCGAGGCACTCTCTCTCGACAAACCTTCTGTCATTCACCTGAAGATTGCACCGGAAAGCGTCGTCAGGTTCGAGCGTCGCGGCAGCGACTTGGTCCTGGCCATGCGCGACGGTAGCGCCACGGTCCTTCAGGGCTTCTTCAATGAGTATGCGCAAGGGGGCCGTAACGACCTCGTCTTGGAGGATGCAGCAGGCGTCCTTTGGTGGGGTCAGTACACCGGACCTTGGTCCGAGTTCCACTTCACCGAGATCGAATGGCTCGACGGCGTGCCCGTGGCCGCGGCGTCGGAAGGGCTGCCTGGCTGGCTCATCGCAGGGCTGGGGCTGCTCGGCATCGGGGCGGCGGCTGCCGCGGGTGGTGGTGGAGGAGGTGGAGGGTTCTCCCTTCCTCCGGTTGCGCCGCCACCTTTGAACAGGGCGCCCACGGGCGAAGCCGATCCGATCGCAGTGCGTGCGGGTCACAGCGGGAACGGCCAGGTGGTCGCTCGTGACCCGGATGGGGACACGCTGACCTATGTGCTGGGGGAGCCGCCAGCGCATGGCACGGTGGTGATCGATCCAGAGACGGGGGAGTACACGTACACGCCCGAAGCCGGATACGACGGTCCGGACAGCTTCACTGTCGTCATCACCGATGGCCGGGGCGGCACGACCACCAGCACGGTGGACGTGACGGTGCAGCCGAACAACGAACCGACTCTTCCGAACTACACGCTGACCACGCCCGAGGACACGCCCGTCGCGGGCCAGGTGACAGGCGTCGACCTGGATGGCGACAGCCTGAGCTACGTGGTGGGCACGCCGCCCGCCAACGGCACCGTCGTTGTCAATCCGGACGGAACCTACACGTACACACCGGGTGAGAACTTCAATGGCACCGACACCTTCACTGTTGTCGTCGATGACGGCAATGGCGGCACGGCCATCAGCACGGTGGAAGTAACGGTCAGCCCGACCAACGATGCGCCCACCGTTCCGAACTACACGCTGACCACGCCCGAGGACACGCCTGTCAACGGCCAGGTGACCGGCGTCGACCTGGACGGCGACAGCCTGAGCTACGTGGCGGGCGCGCCGCCCGCCAACGGCATCGTCGTTGTCAATCCGGACGGAACCTACACGTACACACCGGGTGCGAACTTCAACGGCAGCGACAGCTTCACCGTCGTCGTTAGCGACGGCAACGGCGGCACGGCCACCAGCACGGTGGAAGTGACGGTCAGCCCGACCAACGATGCGCCCACCGTTCCGAACTACACGCTGACCACGCCCGAGGACACGCCCGTCAACGGACAGGTGACTGGCGTCGACCTGGACGGCGACGACCTGAGCTACGTGGTGGGCACGCCGCCGGCCAACGGCGCCTTGACCGTCAATCCGGACGGAACCTACACGTACACACCGGGTGCGAACTTCAACGGCACGGACACCTTCACCGTTGTCGTCGATGACGGCAACGGCGGCACGGTGACCAGCACGGTGGAAGTGACGGTCAGCCCGACCAACGATGCGCCCACCGTTCCGAACTACATGCTGACCACGCCCGAGGACACGCCCGTCGCGGGCCGGGTGACCGGCGTCGACCTGGACGGCGACGACCTGAGCTACGTGGTGGGCACGCCGCCGGCCAACGGCGCCTTGACCGTCAATCCGGACGGAACCTACACATACACGCCCGGTGCGAACTTCAACGGCAGCGACAGCTTCACCGTCGTCGTTAGCGACGGCAACGGCGGCACGGCCACCAGCACGGTGGACGTGACGGTCAGCCCGACCAACGATGTGCCCACCGTTCCGAACTACACGCTGACCACGCCCGAGGACACGCCCGTCGCGGGCCGGGTGACCGGTGTCGACCTGGACGGCGACGACCTGAGCTACGTGGTGGGCACGCCGCCCGCCAACGGCGCCTTGACCGTCAATCCGGACGGAACCTACACGTACACACCGGGTGCGAACTTCAACGGCACGGACACCTTCACCGTTGTCGTCGATGACGGCAACGGCGGCACGGCCACCAGCACGGTGGACGTGACGGTCAGCCCGACCAACGATGCGCCCACCGTTCCGAACTACACGCTGACCACGCCCGAGGACACGCCCGTCAATGGCCAGGTGACCGGCGTCGACCTGGACGGCGACAGCCTGAGCTACGTGGCGGGCGCGCCGCCCGCCAACGGCACCGTCGTTGTCAATCCGGACGGAACCTACACGTACACACCGGGTGCGAACTTCAACGGCAGCGACAGCTTCACCGTCGTCGTTAGCGACGGCAACGGCGGCACGGTGACCAGCACGGTGGAAGTGACGGTCAGCCCGACCAACGATGCGCCCACCGTTCCGAACTACACGCTGACCACGCCCGAGGACACGCCCGTCAACGGACAGGTGACCGGCGTCGACCTCGACGGCGACAGCCTGGGTTATTCGGTTGGCACGCCACCGGTGAGCGGCACCGTGGTCATCAATGCCGACGGTACCTATACGTACATGCCCGGTGCGAACTTCAATGGCACCGACAGCTTCACCGTCGTCGTCGATGACGGCAACGGCGGCACGGCCACGAGCACGGTGAGCGTGACGATCAATCCGGTCAACGATGCGCCCACCGTTCCGAATTACACGCTGACCACGCCTGAGGACACGCCCGTTGCGGGCCAGGTGACGGGTGTCGATCTGGACGGCGACAGCCTGAGCTACGTGGTGGGCACGCCGCCCGCCAACGGCACCGTGGTCGTCAATGCTGACGGCACCTACACGTACACGCCTGGCACGAACTTCAACGGCACGGACAGCTTCACTGTCGTCGTCGATGACGGCAACGGCGGCACGGCCACCAGCACGGTGGACGTGACGGTCAGCCCGACCAACGATGCGCCCACCGTTCCGAACTACACGTTGACCACGCCCGAGGACACGCCCGTCGCGGGCCAGGTGACAGGCGTCGACCTGGATGGCGACAGCCTGAGCTACGTGGTGGGCACGCCGCCCGCCAACGGCACCGTCGTTGTCAATCCGGACGGAACCTACACGTACACACCGGGTGCGAACTTCAACGGCACGGACACCTTCACCGTTGTCGTCGATGACGGCAACGGCGGCACGGTGACCAGCACGGTGGAAGTGACGATCAGCCCGACCAACGACGCGCCCACCGTTCCGAACTACACGCTGACCACGCCCGAGGACACGCCCGTCAACGGCCAGGTGACTGGCGTCGACCTGGACGGCGACAGCCTGAGCTACGTGGCGGGCGCGCCGCCCGCCAACGGCATCGTCGTTGTCAATCCGGACGGAACCTACACGTACACACCGGGTGCGAACTTCAACGGCAGCGACAGCTTCACCGTCGTCGTTAGCGACGGCAACGGCGGCACGGCCACCAGCACGGTGGAAGTGACGGTCAGCCCGACCAACGATGCGCCCACCGTTCCGAACTACACGCTGACCACGCCCGAGGACACGCCCGTCAACGGACAGGTGACTGGCGTCGACCTGGACGGCGACAGCCTGAGCTACGTGGCGGGCGCGCCGCCCGCCAACGGCACCGTCGTCGTCAATCCGGACGGAACCTACACGTACACACCGGGTGCGAACTTCAACGGCAGCGACAGCTTCACCGTCGTCGTTAGCGACGGCAATGGCGGCACGGCCACCAGCACGGTGGACGTGACGATCAACCCAGTCAACGATGCGCCTGTGTTCATCGGCGACGACAACAACCCGACGGGCAGCTATTCGTTCTCGTACAACGAAAACAGCACGGAAGCAGACGTTCTGGGTGTCGTCAGGACGACGGACGTGGACGGCCCTTCGGCGACCTACGCCATCACGGCGGGCAACGAAAACGGGTGGTATGCCATCGACGCCGATGGTCGCATCACCCTGACTGCGGCGGGCGTGAGTGCGCAGGCCAACAACTACGAGGCAGGCCCCAACGTCCACGCGTTGACCGTGCAGGCCAGCGATGGCGCCGGCGGCACGAGGGACATCACCGTCACGCTCTCGGAGCAGGACGTCAACGAAGCGCCGGCATTGAGCGCTACTTCTGCAGGCCCGGTCTACGAGGATGCCCTGCCCGGCGGCATCTACGCGGGCTTGGACCACTCCGCCGTGACCCACGGTACTCTCTCGATCGTCGACGACGCGGGCACCGCGCCTGCCGATCTTGTCGTGTCGCTCGGCGGCCCCGCCGGCATCACTGCGCAAGGGCAGCCCGTGACATGGAACTGGGATGCCGCTTCCAGCACGCTGACCGGCAGCGCGGTGATCGGCGGGGTCGTGACCTCGATCATGACGGTGCAGGTGGGTTCGGTGAGCCAGACGACGCCGGGCAACTTTTCTGCGACCTATACCGCGACCTTGACGGGTCCGATGGACCACCCGGCAAGCGGAGAGGACGCGCTGTCGCTCGCCTTCACGGCCGCAGTCGCCGATGGCGTGAACAACAGCGCGCCGGCGAGCTTCAACATCAGTGTGCAAGATGACGCGCCGGTGCTCGGCGACGGTCAGACTTCCGTGAACGTCGAGCCACTGCAGACGAATCTGATGGTGGTGCTGGATCTCTCGGGCAGCATGGCCAATGAGACGCCCACTCGGCTACAGCGTGCCAAGGAAGCCATCCAGAACCTTATCGAAGGCTACGACGACTATGGCGACGTGATGGTCAAGCTGGTGACCTTCAGCACCAGCGGCCAGGCCTACGCAAACTGGATGGACGCGGGAACGGCGATCTCGACGATCAATGCGCTGTCCTCCAATGGAACGACCAACTACTGGTCCGCCCTGCAGGCCGCCATGGGTGCCAACGGCTTCGATTCCGCTGGCAAGTTGGTCGGGCCTGACGTCCAGAACGTCTCGTATTTCTTCACGGACGGCGAACCCAACAACGGCGCGGGAATCACGCCGGATCGGGAGGCGACCTGGAGCGCGTTCCTGGCAGATCGGGACATCAATTCGTACGCGATCGGCATCGGCAACAGCCTCAACGCTGGTCACGCCGCACAGGTCGATCCGATCGCGTTCGACGGGAGCACGGGTCTGGACGGAACCGACAAGAACGGTCTGATCATCAGCAACACAAGCGAACTCGACGATGTGCTTCAAGGAACGATCAGTCCACCGGCCGTGGGCAACTTGCTGACTGGCGGCCTCGGAGAGGGTCAAGGGTTCGGGGGCGACGGAGGCTACGTCTCGACCATGACAGTCGACGGCGATGTCTACACCTACGACACTGTGACCGGCAACCTGACCGTGACGCCGGATGGAAGCGCACCCGACTACGTCTTCGATTCAACTGCCAAAACGGTGACGGTAACCACAGAGGCAGGTGGGACGCTGTTCGTGGAGTTCGAGACGGGCGAGTTCAACTATCAGGCGATGCCGGCCAACTACTCCGAAACCATCACCTACGAGGTCACGGACCGAGATGGCGACGTGAGCAACACGGCGACCCAGACGCTGAACATCACGTTCGGCAGTCCGCCAGTCTCCGTCTTCAGTTTCGCGGCCACGGACTCCCTGGGGCTGCAGGCGGTGGACGCCCTCGAAGCGCCGGACAACGCGGGCCAGAGGGACGACGCCAATTGGAAGACGGACCTGCTGAGTTCCGGCGACAGTTCCGGATCGTCCTTCGAGGGCTTGCTCAATGCTGCCTTCCCGCCGCTGCACACGACCACGGAGGCACACGCTGCGACCGACGCGGGATCGGGCAGCGGAGATTCGCAGACCTTCGTTGCACCGGTTGCCAGCGCGCTGGACGACGAACTGCACCATGCTGCAGCGATGTACGCCTAACGGCGCATGAAGAAGCGCGGCGTTCCTCCACGGCGGCGCTAGCCGCTGGTGGCGGATTCCACCTGTCAGGGCACCCGCTCGACAGGTGGGAGCCTTGCGTGCTTGCCGGTCTGTTCGCCATCGCGCAAGGCAATCGTCCCGATTCCTTTTTCCATTCTTATTCCATGCTTCTTTCTATTACCGGCGCTCCGCGCAAGCATGCGACTGCTCCTGCAGCGGTCGTGGTTTGCCTGCTGGCGCTCGCAGGCGTGGTACGGGCGCAGACCCAGGCCACGCCAACCTCACCCGGCCACCCGCCAGTGTCGGGCGGCGCGGTGCAGTCCGCCCGGTTGAGCCTGCCCCAGGCCATGCGTGCTGCAGTCGAATGGCACCCCAGTGTTCGGACGACCGCGCAGCAGATCCTCCAGGCGACCGAAGGCATCGAGACGGCGCGCGCAGGCTACTACCCCCAAGTACGGGGTGGCATCAATTCGCAGCTGAGCAATCGCAACATCGGCTCCTATGAGAGCCGGCGCCTGAACACAATCGAGCTTTCCGTATCGCAAGTGCTCTACGACTTCGGCAAGGTCGCGAGTGCGGTGGACCAGGCGGAGGCATCGGTCGCCGCCACGAAGGCACAGTCCCAGCTGTCCGCGGACGAGGTGGCGCGCGAGACGGCGTTCTCGTGGATCGAGATCCACCGCCAGAAGGAGTTGGGCGAGATCGCACGCGATCAAATCCGTGGGGTTCAGGCGCTGACCGATCTGGTGTTCGAGCGCGCCCGCCAAGGCGCGAGTTCGCGCTCGGATGTGGTCCAGGCCCAGTCTCGCGTGGAGGCCGCGCGTGCTCAGCAGCTGACTGCCGATGCGCAGCTCGCCCGCTGGCGCGTCAATCTGATGCACCTCACGGGCTCTCGCTCGCCTGTCGACATCACCGATACCCCTCCGGCTGCGCTCGACGGGGCCTGTCGGGCGGGCATGGGCACGCAACCGGTCAACCCGCCCGCTGTGCAGCTGGCCGATGCTCAGCGCGAGATCGCCAAGGCGGACCTTCGCGCTGCCGAGGCGCAGCTGTTGCCCACGCTGTCGCTCGATGGGTCGGTCGGGCGCGGCCTGGATGCCCGCTCGCGCCTGCCCGGCGAAAACGGCCTGAACACCACCGTCGGCTTGAATTTTTCGGCGCCGCTCTACGAGGGCGGAGGCAACCAGTCGCGCAAGCGCGCCGCCGCTTACGCGCTGAGCGCGGCAGATGCAGCGCGAGCCCAGGCAGAGCTGGCTGCGCGCCAGGCGCTGGAGGATGCGCTTGCTCAGTCGCAAGGCCAGGTCCAGCGCCTGCCGGTGCTGGCCGCGCGGGTCGACAGCATCCGTTCCACGCGCGACCTGTACAAGCAGCAGTACCTGCAGCTGGGCACGCGCTCGCTCCTGGACTTGCTCAACGCCGAGCAGGAGTACCACGCGGTGCGTTTCGAGCAGGCCGAAAGCGCGCACGAGCTGCAGCGTCTCGCGGTGCAGTGCCTCTACCAGACCGGTCAGTTGCGCGCGATATTCGGCATCGACGATCTGCGCGCCAGCGCCGCTGGGAGCATGCGATGAACGCCACCGTCTCGCAAACCGGGAACAACGAGGAAGTCGAGGCCTCGCAGGCCGCGACCCCGCGCGGTCTCTCCGGCCTCGCGCATGGCTGGATGGACGCCGTGCTGGCCGTGGCCGCGCACTACCAGCTGGACGCATCGCCCGAACGCATCCGCGTCGCCACCGACTGGAACAGCAGCTTGACGCTGGAGGAGAGCGTGCGTCAGATGGCGCAGCAGGCCGGGCTCGCGCTGCGCCACGTGGAGCCTCGCCTCGATGCACTCAGTCCCTGGCGCCTCCCGGTGGTCGTTCAGCTCGACGGTGACCAGGTGGCGGTGGTCACGGCCATCACGGCCGACGGGCTGCGTCTGGCCTTTTGCGGAGACCAGGGCGCAGAAAGCACGCGCACCGTCGAGGAGCTCCAGCCCCATGTGCAGGCGCTCGCCGTGCTTCGTCCGATCCAGTCCGCACCGGATTCGCGCGTGGACGGCTATATCAAGCCGGTCGAGCGCCACTGGCTGCGCCGCATCGTGCTGGCGGACCTGCGGCCCTTCGCGCACATTCTGATTGCGTCGTTCGTCACGAACCTGATGGCCCTGGGTGGCGTGCTGTTCTCCATGCAGGTCTACGACCGCGTCGTGCCGGCACAGTCCGAGCCAACGCTCTGGGTGTTGTTCGGTGGTGTTCTGCTGTCTTTGCTCTTCGCATCGATGATGCGCGGTGCGCGCATGCGCATCACCGATGTGCTTGGAAAGCGCGCCGACCTGCGCATCTCGGACCGCGTATTCGGTCACGCGCTGCGGGTCAGGAACACCGCTCGCCCGCGTGCGACCGGTACCTTCGTCTCGCAGGTCAGGGAGCTGGAGCCGGTGCGCGAAATGCTTACTTCCACCACGATCACGGCAGCGGCGGACCTGCCATTCTTCCTGCTGTTCAGTGTCGTGTTCTGGTTCATCGCCGGCCCGCTGGTGCTGGTGCCGCTGGCGGCGTTCGTGCTGTTGCTGCTGCCGAGCCTGCTGGCCCAGCGCAGGTTGCGCGAGCTCGCACAGGCCAGCATGCGCGAGGCGTCGCTGCGCAATGCGATGCTGGTCGAGGCGGTGCAGGGAATCGAGGACATCAAGGTGCTCCAGGCGGAACCCCGCTTCCAGAACCAATGGAACCACTACAACGCCATCAATGCGGAATCGGGCTTGAAGCTGCGCGCACTGCTCAATGGCCTGAACAACTGGCTGCAAACGGTGCAGGGAGGCGCCTTCGCCGTGGTGATCTTCTTCGGCGCCCCGATGGTGATTGCCGGCGAGATGAGCACAGGCGTGCTGGTGGCCGCCTCCATCCTGGTGAGCCGCATGCTCGCACCGCTGGCGGGCGTGACCCAGGTGCTCAACCGGTGGCAGCAGGCGCGTGTCGCGAGCCAGGGCCTGGATCAGTTGATGCACTTGCCGGTGGACCATGCGCCCGACAGCACGCGCATCCATCGCCCGGCCCTGCAGGGCGAGTACGAGTTCCGCGAGGCTGCGTTCACCCATGATGGTCGTACGCAGGCGCTCAGTGTCAAGGCGCTGAACATCCGTGCGGGCGAGCGCATCGCCATACTGGGGCGCAACGGCGCGGGCAAGTCCACGCTGCTGCAGGCGCTGTCGGGTCTGCTCGAGCCCAAGGCCGGCATGGTCCTGCTGGACCGCGTGGCCCTGTCGCACATCGACCCCGCCGACGTGCGCCGCGACGTGGCCCTGCTGACGCAGAACGCGCGGCTTTTCCATGGCACGCTGCGGGAGAATCTCACGCTGGGCGCACCGCATGCCACCGACGCCGAGCTGATCGATGCGTTGCAGGCCGTGGGCGCATGGACCTTCGTGCGTCAGCTCTCCGCGGGCATGGACCATCCGGTGCAAGAGGGCGGGCTCGGCCTGTCCGGCGGGCAGCGGCAGAGCCTGCTTCTCGCGCGCCTGATTCTGAGAGAGCCTCGCGTGCTGCTTCTCGACGAGCCGACCGCCATGCTGGACGAAGTGTCGGAGCGAGATGTGCTCAAGACCTTGCGTACGCTTGCCCCCGGCCGGACACTCGTCGTGGCAACCCACCGTCCCGCAGTACTGGACGCTGTCGACCGGGTCATCGTGGTGGACCGCGGCGTCATCGTGATGGACGGCGGGCGCGACGAGGTGCTTGCGCAACTGCGCAAAGGCGCCCCCGCGAGTTCAGCGACCGCCGCGGCCAGGCCGGAGTCGCCGCGGGTCATCCATCGTGTGCAGGTGCAAAGCCAGCCACCGCGAAAGCAGGACGAACAACCAGGGAGCGATGCATCATGAGTGCAGGTCTGACGATCAGGCCTCAGGGCGCCGTGGATCATGCGCCGCGCGCCGCGGGCCTTCCGAATCTGGACGACTACGATGAAGTCCGCGCCAGCAAGTCCGGGCGGGTCGTGTGGCTGGTAGCGCTGCTCCTGGCGGCGTTCTTCGCCTGGGCCTGGTACTTCCAGATCGACGAGGTATCCAGTGGCACGGGCAAGGTGATTCCCAGCTCGCGCGAGCAGCGCATCCAGTCCCTCGAAGGCGGGATCCTGACCGAACTGCGCGTGCGCGAAGGGCAGATCGTCGAGAAGGGCGAAGTGCTGGCCCAGCTCGATCCCACCCGCGGCGAGTCGAACGTCGAAGAGTCCGCGGCGCGTTACCGCGCGGCGCTCGCCAGCAGTGCGCGCCTGCGCGCGGAAGTCAACGGACAGGGCGAGATCAAGTTTTCGGCTGAACTTCAGGATTGGCCGCAGTTGACCTCCTCGGAAGCGGCCCTGTTCCGCTCGCGCCGTTCAGGCCTCGCGGAGACCGTGGGCGGCCTGAGCCAAGCGCTCGGTCTGGTGCGCCGAGAGCTGGAGATCACCCGCTCCCTGGTCGCGAGTGGCGCGGCCAGCAATGTCGAGTTGATCCGCCTGCAGCGCCAGGGCGCCGAACTCGAGCTCAAGATTGCCGAAGCGCGTTCCAGCTACATGGTGCGCAGCCGCGAGGAGCTGGCCAAGGCGGATGCCGAGGTCAAGTCGCTGTCCTCCGTGGTCCGAGGGCGGGCCGACATGCTGGATCGCCTGACACTGCAGTCGCCCGTGCGCGGAATCGTCAAGAGCCTGGACGTCACCACGATCGGCGGCGTGGTGCCGCCCAACGGTTCGTTGATGACGCTGGTACCGCTGGACGACCAACTGCTGGTCGAGGTGCGCATCTCGCCGCGCGACATCGCCTTCATTCATCCCGACCAGGGCGCGCTGGTGAAGATCACTGCCTACGACTACTCGATCTACGGCGGCCTGGACGGCAAGGTCGTGAACATCGCGCCGGACACCCTGCGCGACGAGGTCAAGCCGGAGGTCGTCTACTACCCTGTGCTGGTGCGTACCGACTCGGACGCGCTGGTCAGCAAGAGCGGCAAGCGCTTCCCGATCGTGCCAGGGATGGTCGCCACGGCCGACATCCAGACCGGCCAGAAAACCGTCTGGGACTACCTGACCAAACCGCTGAACCGCGCGCGAGAAGCGCTGCGGGAGCGTTGATTCATCTGCAACCCCCTTCCAATGAGGACCCTTCCCATGAAGTCTTTCCGAACCAATCACGTGTCCCGCCTCGTGCTGAGCCTCGCGCTGGCCGCTGGCGCGTCTTCTGCCCTTGCACGGGAGAATCCCGTCGATCCGGTCAGCAATCCGAACAAGCTCGAGTATCGGGATGTGGATGCGCGCCGCCCTGACTTCCGCGAGCCCTTCCTGCGCGACGGCGTGGTGACACAGCCGGCGGCATTCCGACGGATCACAGCCGGTGTGGCAGCGGCTCAAGTTCAAAGCCTGCTCGGACAACCGCTGCGCGACGCGCAGGGGCCGCGCGGTCCGGAATGGGACTACAACTTCAAGTTCCGGCTGCCGCAATCCAGCAACTACCTCGTGTGCCAATACAAAGTCGTGTTCGACGAGGGAAAGAAGGCAGTCCGGGAGACCGTCTGGCGCCGTCAGCAGTGCCTGGACCTGGTGTCCAAGGCACCCGCCAATTGAACCCCGGCGTTCATCGCGCTTGATGCGGGCACTGCAGGGTTGCCTGCATGCCTCTTGACAGAGAACGTCCGAGATATCCCACTCCGGGCGCTTAGGCTTTGACAAGGCACGCGTCCTTGGGATAGGCCAACGCCTGAGGTCTGGTCGTGACGCTGAAGCGCCTCAAGTGCTTCGAGCGCCTGATCCTCCGCATCTTGCTCGACGTCGCGCGAGAAGACGGCCGTATTGCTGCTCACATAGGGACATCGTGGAGATACCCATTCGACACGCTCGTACGCTCGCGAGCGCGAGGCTCCTGCGTCTTCCGGATGTCTGTGGGCAACACTCTGCGGCAAGGCGCTCTGACGCCGGAACGCTAGAGCCCGACCCGAGACCGGTGGTGTCCTGGGGGCACTACGACTTTTCTCTGGACGGCAGCAATCTCGTTTTCGCGAAGGGCCAGAGTATTCACCTTCATCCGCGCCAGTTCGACGTCGCCCTCACGATCTTCTGCAATCTCGAAAGGACCGTCTCCCACGAGACTCTTTTGGAGCTGCACTGGGCACGTTCGCGAGCCGCAAACCGCTCGCGTGCGCTTTTTGCGTGCGTGTCACAAATCCGTTCGCGCTTGAGCCTCGGCGGCGAAAATGAATTCACGTTGCTTCGGACGCGCGGGAGTGGTTACAGGCTGACGGTACAACCGCTGACTTGGGCTTAGTGAATCGCCCCGGATTTGAACTGACCCCCAGAAGTCGCCCTGCGCACCTTCTTTCGTATACCGCCGTCTTTCTATTTCTGAAGTTCAGTGGACGGCGAGGGATCAGACAGCTCTCGCTGTTCGAGCTGGTCGTGATCCTCACTTTGGGTTCTGCAGCAGGCGAGGTGTCGTTTTATGACGATGTACCTGTTATTCCGGTCGCCGTGGTGTTCCTGACGCTCCTGGGGCTGTACCGCATAACAACGTTTGCGATGACCCGCAGCAAACGGATTGAGGGGTGGATGGACGGAAGGCCCATCACCGTTATCGAAGATGGACTCTACAGACTGGATTCCCTCGATGGCCTGAACATGTCTTCATCTGAACTATTCATGGAGCTTCGCCAACGCGGCGTCGAGCATCTGGGGCAGATCCGCCTGGCGATACTCGAGACGGACGGAGACGTGAGGTATGCGGTCAACGAACCACGTCCTTGAGCCGCAGGCTATGACCTGACAGCCTACGTTCCCACATAGAGCAACGTGGGAACGTAAATGACAGACGATTTGGAAGACCTCAAACGCCGGCTGGTGGTGGGACACAAGAGCGA
>NZ_JBDGIV010000018.1:0-86792 GCF_057657255.1 Variovorax sp. Soil_C_19
CGCTCGCCTAACGAAAAATGCCCCGCTCTCGCGGGGCATCTCGATCTAAGCGGGCGGCAGACTATTTACACAGACTGCGCGGGGCCCCTTTCCGTTTCAGAGCTCGAGGCTCTTGAGGTATTCGCGGAACTGGCCGCCGACCTCGGGGTGCGCGAGTGCCAGTTCCACCGAGGCCTGCAGGAAGCCTTCCTTGCTGCCGCAGTCGTAGCGCGTGCCCTTGTAGGCATAGGCGTAGACCGCTTCCTTCTTCATCAGCGCGGCGATGCCGTCGGTGAGCTGGATCTCGCCGCCCGCGCCCTTGGGCTGGTTGCGTATTTCGTCGAACACACCGGGCGTGAGGATGTAGCGCCCCGCCACGCCAAGGCGCGACGGCGCGTCCTCGGGCTTGGGCTTCTCGACCATGCGGTCGACCTTCACGAGGTCGTCGCCGATCGATTGGCCGGCCACGATGCCGTAGCGCTTGACGTGTTCCAGCGGCACTTCCTGCACGGCGAGCAGCGAAGCGCCGAGCTTTTCGAAGGCGGCCGTCATCTGCGCCAGCACCGGCTCGCCACCCGACGGGCCGACCATCAGGTCGTCGGCCAGCAGCACGGCGAAGGGCTCGTTGCCCACCAGGTGCTCGGCGCAGAGCACCGCATGGCCGAGGCCCAGCATGCGAGGCTGGCGCACGTAGGAGCAGGTCATGTCGTCGGGCATCACCGAGCGCGCGATGTCGAGCAGCGCGGTCTTGCCGCTGGCTTCTAGCTGGCTCTCCAGTTCGTAGGCCGTGTCGTAGTGGTCTTCGATGGCACGTTTGTTTCGGCCAGTTACGAAAATCATGTCGCGAATGCCCGCTGCGTAGGCTTCCTCAACCGCGTACTGGATGAGTGGCTTGTCGACAACCGGCAGCATTTCCTTTGGCTGCGCCTTGGTGGCGGGCAGGAAGCGGGTGCCGAACCCGGCAACGGGGAATACGGCCTTGCGGATGCGTGTCGAGGGTGTGGGCATGGACAGTTCGGGCGTTTGTTCGTTCGGTTGAAGAAGAAGGTTTACGGTCGAAAAGCGGCATCTAAATGCCGCCTTCTTATGCTAAACCCTGCCCGAATTGACATGTGTCAGCCGAGGCGCACAAGTTGGTCGCGCAAACGCTCCAATGTGGCGCTGAAATCGGCCAGCCGCTTGCGCTCCTGGTCGATCACCGCGGCCGGCGCCTTCGCCACGAAGGCCTCGTTGCCGAGCTTGCCGTTCACTTTCTGGACCTCGCCCTCGACGCGCGCGATCTCCTTGCCGATGCGCAGCTTCTCGGCGGCCTTGTCGATCTCCATGTGCAGGCACAGCCGCGCCGTGCCCACCACCGCCACGGGCGCAGCCTCGGCGGCCGCGGCCCACGAGTCCTCGTCGTCGAAGACCTTCACTTCCTTGAGCTTGGCGAGCGCCTGCAGCACTGGCGCCGCATCGCGCAGGAACGCCGCGCCCTCGGCATCGTCGGCCACCGCGTAGAGCGGCAGGCGCGTGGCGGGCGACACGTTCATCTCGCCGCGCAGCGTGCGGCAGGCGTCCACCAGCGCCTTGAGCCGCGCCACGTGCGCCTCGGCGGCCTCGTCGATCTTCGCGGGCTGGCTCTGCGGATAGGCCGCCACCATGATCGATTCGCCTTCGCGCCCGGCCACCGGCGCCACCTTCTGCCAGAGTTCCTCGGTGATGAACGGAATGATCGGATGCGCGAGCCGCAGCAGCGCCTCGAGCGTGCGGATCAGCGTGCGGCGCGTGGCGCGCTTCTGCGCATCGTCGCCGGTCTGGATCTGCACCTTCGCGATCTCGAGGTACCAGTCGCAGAACTCGTCCCAGGCGAACTGGTAGATCGCGTTGGCGACGTTGTCGAGCCGGTATTCCTCGAAGCCCTTGGCCACTTCGGCCTCGACGCGCTGCAGCTGCGACACGATCCAGAAGTCGGCGCGGCTGAACTTCAGGTAGCCGTGCGCCGGTCCGCCGACGGCGCATTCTTCCTTCGTGTGCTCGCGCAGGCCGCAGTCCTGGCCTTCGCAATTCATCAGCACGAAGCGCGTCGCGTTCCAGAGCTTGTTGCAGAAGTTGCGGTAGCCCTCGCAGCGCTTGCTGTCGAAGTTGATGTTGCGCCCGAGCGAGGCGAGCGAGGCAAAGGTGAAGCGCAGCGCGTCGGCGCCGAAGGCCGGAATGCCGTCGGGAAACTCCTTCTGCGTGTTCTTGCGGACCGCCGGTGCGGTCTCGGGGCGGCGCAGGCCCTGCGTGCGCTTGTCGAGCAGCTCGGGCAGCGCGATGCCGTCGATCAGGTCGACCGGGTCGAGCACGTTGCCCTCGGACTTGCTCATCTTCTTGCCCTGCGCGTCGCGCACCAGGCCATGCATGTACACGTCGCGGAACGGCACCCTGCCCGTGAAGTGCTTCGTCATCATGATCATCCGGGCGACCCAGAAGAAGATGATGTCGTAGCCCGTGACCAGCACGCTCGAAGGCAGGTACAGGTCGAGCTCCGGCGTCTTCTCGGGCCAGCCGAGCGACGAGAAGGGCACCATCGCCGACGAATACCAGGTGTCGAGCACGTCCTCGTCGCGGCGGAGTTGCTTGCCCGGCGCCTTGGCCTGCGCCTCGGCCTCGTCGTGCGCCACGTACACATTGCCGTCCTCGTCGTACCAGGCCGGAATCTGATGGCCCCACCAGAGCTGGCGCGAAATGGTCCAGTCCTGGATGTTCTCCATCCAGTGGTTGTAGGTGTTGACCCAGTTCTCGGGCACGAAGCGCACTTCGCCCGACTTCACCACGTCGATGGCCTTCTGCGCGATCGACTGGCCGTCGGCGCCGGGCCGCATCATCGCCACGTACCACTGGTCGGTGAGCATGGGCTCGACCACCGCACCCGAACGCGTGCAGCGCGGCACCATGAGCCGGTGCTTCTTGATCTCGACCATGAGCCCGAGCGCCTCGAGATCGGCCACCACGGCCTTGCGCGCCACGAAGCGGTCCATGCCGCGGTACTTCTCGGGCGCGTTCTCGTTGATGGTGGCGTCGAGCGTGAGGATGCCGATCACCTCGAGCTCGTGGCGCTGGCCGACGGCGTAGTCGTTGTAGTCGTGCGCGGGCGTGACCTTGACCACGCCGGTGCCGAATTCCTTGTCGACGTAGTCGTCGGCAATGACCGGAATGAGCCGCCCCACCAGCGGCAGCCGCACGCGCTGGCCGATCAGGTGCCGGTAGCGCTCGTCTTCCGGGTGCACCATCACGGCCGTGTCGCCGAGCATGGTCTCGGGCCGGGTGGTCGCCACGGTCAGCGTGCCGCTGCCGTCTTCGAGCGGGTAGGCGATGTGCCAGAGGAAGCCGTCTTCCTCTTCGCTTTCGACTTCGAGGTCGCTGACCGAGGTCTTGAGCACCGGGTCCCAGTTGCCCAGGCGCTTGCCGCGGTAGATCAGGCCTTCTTCATGGAGCGCGACGAAGGTCTGCGTGACCACCTTCGAGAGGTCGTCGTCCATCGTGAAGTACTCGCGGCTCCAGTCGACCGTGTCGCCCATCCGGCGCATCTGGCGGGTGATGGTGTTGCCGCTCTTTTCCTTCCACTCCCAGACCTTGGCGACGAAGTTTTTGCGCGCCTCGGCCGGCGTCGGGCCCATGTCGTGGCGGCTGATCTTCTGTTCCTGCAGCTGGCGCTCCACCACGATCTGCGTCGCGATGCCGGCATGGTCGGTGCCCGGCACCCAGAGCGTGTTGTCGCCCTTCATGCGGTGGTAGCGCGTCAGGCTGTCCATCACGGTCTGGTTGAAGGCATGGCCCATGTGCAGCGTGCCCGTCACGTTGGGCGGCGGCAGCTGGATCGCGAACGACTCGGCACCGTCCTTGGACTGCTGCGTGCCGCGGAAGCCGGCACGGGCGTAGCCGCGCTGCTCCCACTCCGGGCCCCAGTGCGCCTCGATGGCGGCGGGTTCGAAGGATTTGGACAGGCTCTCGAGGCCGGGCTGGGCAATGGGGGAGATGGGTTCGCTCATGGCAAATGCAAAACGGCACCCTCGGGTGCCGCTGGTGACAGGGTGGGATTGCCGGCGATTTTACCGGCGGCCTTCATGTCGCGGTCGCCACTGATAATTCCGGCATGCTGTTCCTGCTCTCCCCTGCGAAGTCGCTCGACTACGACACCCCCGTTCCCGCCGAGATCCCCGCCACCATTCCCCATTTCGAGGCCCCGCGCGGCCCCTCTGCCGAGCTGATCCGGCTGTTGCGCGAGAAGTCGCCGCAGCAGATCTCCGAACTGATGCACCTGTCCGACAAGCTCTCGGCCCTGAACGTGGCGCGCTACCAGGCCTGGGCCGGCAAGAGCACGCCGAAGAACGCGCGCCAGGCGGCCTTCGCCTTCGACGGCGACGTCTATGGCGGCCTCGATGCGCGTTCGTTCACTGCCGCGCAGCTGGCCTGGGCGCAGGCGCACGTCTGCATCCTCAGCGGCCTGTACGGCGTGCTGCGCCCGCTCGACCTGCTGCAGCCCTACCGCCTCGAAATGGGCACGCCGCTTGCCAACCGGCACGGCAAGGACCTGTATGCCTTCTGGGGTACGCGCATCGCGGAGCTTCTGAACGAGCGCCTTGTGGCGGACCGCACCCCGGTGGTGGTCAATGTGGCGTCGCAGGAGTACTTCCGCTCGGTCGACCTGAAGGCGCTCAAGGCGCGCGTGGTCGAATGCGTGTTCGAGGAATGGAAGACCGACCGCTACAAGATCGTGAGCTTCCATGCCAAGCGCGCACGCGGGCTGCTCGCGCGCTGGGCCGTGCTGCACAAGGCCGCTACGCCGCGGGCGCTGGAAAAATTCGACCTCGAGGGTTATGGTTTCGACGCGCAGGCATCCCGTGCCGAGCGGCTCGTTTTCAGGAGGAAGACTTGAGATGTCACAGGCGATCAGTCCCGAGCTGAAGGAATGGCTGGTGTCGCAGCTTGCGGCAGGGCACTCGGTGCCTGCGCTGCGCGCGTCGATGCGCGAGGCCGGGTGGCAGGACGCGGCCACCGACCTCGCACTCGCGCAGCTCGAGACGGGCTTTCCCTCGCTCGAAGCCGTGCAGCCGCCCCGGCGCACCGAAATGCCCGGCCCCGACCTCGAGGGCGCGCCGCTCTACATCGACGCGGGAGACCGCCGCGTGCAGGTGCTGCAGACACTGCAGCATCCGCGCGTCGTGGTCTTCGGCAACCTCGTGTCGCCCGAGGAGTGCGAGACCCTGATCGCCGCGGCGCGGGTGCGACTCGCGCGCTCGCTCACGGTCGAGACGCGCACCGGCGGCGAAGTGCTGAACATCGACCGCACCAGCGAGGGCATGTTCTTCGAGCGCGGCGAGAACGAATGCGTCGCGCGCCTCGAAGCGCGCATTGCCCGGCTGCTGCGCTGGCCGCTCGAATTCGGCGAGGGCCTGCAGATCCTGCGCTATGCGCCCGGCGCCCAGTACCGCCCGCATTTCGACTACTTCGACCCCGACGAGCCCGGCACGCCCACCATCCTCAAGCGCGGCGGCCAGCGCGTCGCCACGCTCGTCATGTACCTGCAGGAGCCCGAGCAGGGCGGCGCCACCACCTTCCCCGACGTGGGCCTCGAAGTGGCGCCCGTGCGCGGCACCGGCGTGTTCTTCAGCTACGACGCGCCCGACCCCGGCACGCGCACGCTGCATGGCGGCGCCCCGGTTCTCGCGGGCGAGAAATGGGTCGCGACCAAGTGGCTGCGCGAGCGCGAATTTCGGTAGGCGCATGAAAGTTCGCGCCAATGGCCTGCAGATCGAGGTCGACGACACCGGCGGCGAGGGCCGCCCCGTGGTGCTGCTCATCATGGGCCTGGGCATGCAGCTCATCGGCTGGCCGAACGAGTTCGTGCAGGGGCTCGTCGATGCGGGCTTTCGCGTGGTGCGCCACGACAACCGCGATGCCGGCCTGAGCGAGGGCTTCGACCATGCCGGCACCGGCAACGTGGTGTGGGAAACCATCCGCCACCGCCTCGGCCTGCAGGTGCGCTCGGCCTACACACTGCAGGACATGGCGCGCGATTCGCTCGGCGTGCTCGATGCACTCGGCATCCCGCAGGCGCATGTCGTCGGCGCCTCGATGGGCGGCATGATCGCCCAGCACCTTGCGGCCGAGTGGCCCGAGCGCGTGACCCGCCTCGTGAGCATCATGAGCTCCAGCGGCGCGCGCGGCCTGCCGGGGCCGCGCAGCGACGTCGCGGCCATGCTTCTCAGGCGTCCGCTCGGCGGCGGCGAGGCCGACCTCGTTGCGCACAGCGTCCGGCTGCTCAAGCTCATCCAGAGCCCGACCTATCCGCAGAGCACCGAGGCGCTTTCCGAGCGCCTCACCTTCAGCATGCGGCGCGCCTACCGGCCGTCCGGCATCTTCCGGCAGATGCTCGCGATCGGTGCCGATACCGGCCGGCCTCAGCTGCTTGCGCGCATCAAGTGCCCCACGCTGGTGCTGCACGGCGAGTCCGATGCGCTGGTGCCGACCGCCTGCGGCGTGGACACCGCCAAGCGCATCCCGGGTTCCCGGTTCATCGGCATTCCCGGCATGGGCCACGACCTGCCGCCCGAGGTGTGCGCCATCCTCGTCAACCATATCGCGCCGTTCCTGAATGCGGCGCTGGAGCACCCCACACCATGAGCCTCGACAACATCCCCCCCAACGCCGGTTCCGGCCCCAACACGCCCGAGCAGTCGCAGCTCGGCCGCGCCTCGGACTACGCCGACAAGTACGACCCCACGCTGCTGTTCCCGATTCCGCGGGCCACCCAGCGCGAAGCCATGGGCATCCAGGCCGGTGCGCTGCCGTTCTTCGGCGCCGACCTCTGGACCGCGTTCGAGGTCAGTTGGCTCAACCTGCGCGGCAAGCCGCAGCTCGCCATCGCGCACTTCACCATTCCCTGCGAGACGCCCAACATCATTGAGAGCAAATCGTTCAAGCTCTACCTGAACAGCTTCAACAGCAGCCCGTTCGCCAACCTCGAGGCGGTGCGCGACCGGCTGCGTGCCGATCTGTCCGAAGCGCTCTGGCGCGGCAGCGGCCAGGCCGCGGGCATCGGCGTGAAGCTGCTCGCGCCCGACATGTTCGACCGCGAGCCGGTGCACGAGCTCGACGGGCTCGACCTCGACCGCCTCGACATCGAGTGCACCCACTACCAGCCCGCGCCCGAGCTGCTGTCGAGCGACACCAGCCAGCCGCCCGTGAACGAGACGCTCACGAGCCGGCTGCTCAAGAGCAACTGTCTCGTCACCGGCCAGCCCGACTGGGGCAGTGTGCAGATCCGCTACAGCGGCCCCGCCATCGACCAGGCCGGGCTGCTCGCGTACATCGTGAGCTTTCGCAACCACAACGAGTTCCACGAGCCCTGCGTCGAGCGCATGTTCACCGACATCTGGAAGCGCTGCGGGCCGAACAAGCTCGCGGTGTACGCGCGCTACACGCGCCGCGGCGGGCTCGACATCAACCCATTCCGCACCAGCTCGCCGCAGGCATTGCCGGCGAACGTGCGCACCGCGCGGCAGTAAACCCCGCGCGCATCCCGAGAGCCCGCTCGCCTTGTCCGCCGACCTCAAGTCGCTGCGCCTCTTCGCCGCCGTGGCCGACCACGGCAGCATCAGCGAAGGTGCCAAGCGCTGCCATATCGCGCTCGCCGCCGCGAGCAAGCGCATTTCCGACCTCGAGGCGCGCGCGAAGCTGCCGCTCCTGGTGCGGCATGCGCGCGGCGTCACGCTCACTTCGGCCGGCCACGGCCTCTTGCTGCATGCGCGCGCCGTGCTGTCGGCGCTCGACCGGCTCGGCGCCGAGTTCGACGACTTCCAGAACGGCGTGGCGGGCGTGGTCAGCATCACCGCCAACGCATCGGCCATTGCGCAGTTCCTGCCGGCGCAGATCGGCTCGTTCCTGCGGCTGCACCCGGTGCTCAAGATTGACCTGCAGGAGCGTGCGAGCACCGAGGTAGTGAAGGCCGTGCAGGCCGGCCTGGCCGACATCGGCGTGATCGAGGGCCAGACGCCCGCCGAAGGCCTGGAGTGCCTGCCCTACCGCAGCGATGAGTTGGCGGTGGTGGTCGCACGCGACCACCCGCTCGCGCGGCGCCGGCGCATCGGCGTGGACGAAATGCTGCGCCATGACCATATCGTGGTGCGCGAAGGCACGGCGCTGCACCGGGTGATGGTGGCCGCCGCGCTCGAGGCGCAGGTGCCGCTCAAGGTGCGCATGCAGGTGGGCAGCTTCGACATGGTCTGCCGCATGGTCGAGCAGGGCGTCGGCATCGGCCTGCTGCCCTATGCGGCGATCCTCCCGCAGCTGCAGATCCTCAAGCTGCGCTGCCTCAAGCTCGATGCGCCCTGGGCCGCGCGCCGGCACCTGCTGTGCGTGCGCCGGCTGAACGAGCTGACCGTGGCCGCGCGCTCGGTGCTCGACCACCTCGGCCGGCCCGACTGACGCCGCGCCGACGCCGAGCCTTCGCGCCGCACGAAGGCTCGCGCTCGCCAAAAAAGAATTGTTCTCCCGCGGCCGCCGCGCAAAGATGCGTGCAAACCAAAGGAGACATGCACTTGAAGATCGTTCGCGTCAGCGCCACGCCACTGAACATTCCCGTCACCATCGACGTGGTCGGCCTCAACAAGCAGACATCGCTGTCGCTGTGCCTCACCGAGATCGAGACCGACACCGGTCTCGTCGGCCACGGCATGACCGCCATCACCGAGGAAGAGATCATTGCCGCCGCCGTGCGCGACGTGGCCGGCCCGGCGCTCATCGGCGAAGACCCGATGGCCACCGAGCGGCTCTGGGAGAAGCTCTACTGGCTGCTCTCGCCGCGCGGGCAGACCGGCTATGCGAGCCACACCATCGCCGCGCTCGACATCGCGCTGTGGGACCTGAAGGGCAAGGCGCTCGGCCAGCCGCTGTGGCGCCTGTTCGGGGGCGCACGCGGCAAGGTGCCGGTGTATGCCACCTTCGGCTTCGGCTTCTTCGAGCGCGACCAGCTTGCCGCCGCTGCGAAGCTGTGGGTGTCGCAGGGCTTCCAGCGCCTGAAGATGACCGTCGGCAACCACGCGCTCGCGCGCCGCGACGAGCCGCGCCCGCTCGACGAGGTGATCGCCGAGGACGTGCGCCGCGTCGCCGCCGTGCGCGAGGCCGTCGGCCCCGACGTGAAGCTCTACGTCGACGCCAACTGCGGCCTCGACCTGTTCCATGCGAGCGAACTCGCGCAGCGCATCGAGCCCTACGGCATCAGCTTCTTCGAGGAGCCGCTGACGCAGAACGACGTGCGCCAGATGGCGACGCTGCGCAGCCGCACGCGCATTCCGCTCGCCTGCGGCCAGAACGAAGGCCTGGCCTTCCGCTTCCGCGACCTGCTGGTGAACCAGGCCGCCGACGTGCTGCAGCCCAATGTGACGATCTCGGGTGGCTATTCGCAGTGCCTGAAGATCGCCGGCATGGCCGCGGCCTTCAACGTGCCGATCGACAACGGCGGCGCCTGGCCGTTCCACAACATGCACCTGCATGCGGGCGTGTCGAACGGCGGGCTGGTCGAATACCACTATGTGGCGGTGGAGATGCTCAAGCAGATCTTCGACGGCCTCCCGGTGCCCGAAAACGGCTGGCTGACGCTGCCCGAGGCACCGGGGCTGGGCTTCTCGCCCAATGCCGACCGCGTGCGCGAACTCGCCAAGCTGCCCACCTCCGGCGGCAAGGGCAAGGCATAGGAAGGACGCCCCCCGTTGCGCCTTCGGCGCTTCCCCCACTGGGGGGCGCACCCGGCGGCCGGGCAAAGCCCGTTCCGCGGGTGCACTTGAATAGAGCCGCGCAGACGGCATTGACAGAAAACCTGGAGACATGATGAAAGCTAGAGAAATCACTCGCCCCGCCCGTCGCCACGCCTTGCGCACGGCCACGGCCCTCGGCCTTGCGACCTTGCTCGCGGCTCCCGCCGCCTGGGCCCAGAAGTACCCCGACAAGCCGATCCGGCTCGTGGTCGGCTATTCGGCCGGCGGCGGGGTCGATGCGGTCGCGCGGCTGCTCGGCACCCGGCTTGCCACCGTGCTCGGGCAGCAGGTGCTGGTCGACAACCGCACCGGCGCCACCGGCATGATCGCGGCCGAATTCGTCGCCAAGTCGGCACCCGACGGCTACACGCTCATGATGGGCGACAGCGCGCTGCTGGCCGCCAAGCTGCTGCAGCCCAGGGCCTCGGTCGATCCGCTCACCAGCTTCAGGCCGGTGGCGGGCGCGTTCGTCTCGCCGCTGATGATCGTCACGGGCAACGACTTTCCGGCCAAGACGCCGGCCGAATTCGTCAAGGAGCTCAAGGCCCGCCCGGGACACTACTCCTATGCCACCTCGGGCGTCGGGACGGTGCATCACCTGGGCTTCGAGATGCTCAAGCAGACCAGTGGCAGCAAGGTGGTGCACGTGCCGTACCGCGGCGCCGCGCAGATCGTGCCCGACGTGGTCGGCGGCCAGGTGCCGATCGGCGTGGTCAGCGCCACGGCCGGCATGGCGCAGGCCAAGGCCGGCAAGCTGCGCGCCATCGGCCTGATGAACACCGCGAAGCTCGAGGGCGCCGAAAGCGTGCCCGCAATGGCCGACGCGCTGCCGGGCTTCGACGTGGCGCCGCGCATCTTCGTGCTCGCGCCGGCCGGCACGCCCGACGAGGTCGTCGAGAAGCTGTCGGCCGCGGTCAAGGCCGTGCTCGACACGCCCGAAGCCGCTGCCGCGGCGACCGCCCAGGGCACGCTGCGCGCCTATGCCACGCCAGCGCAGCTCGGCAAGGACATGGCCGAGGAGACCAAGCGCTGGCAGCGCATCATCGCCGAGCAGGGCATCGTGGCCGAAGGCAAGTGATGATGGCCGTGCCCCACCTCGGCCTCATCGTGCCA
Organism: Variovorax sp. Soil_C_19; assembly: GCF_057657255.1. Lineage (NCBI taxonomy): Bacteria > Pseudomonadati > Pseudomonadota > Betaproteobacteria > Burkholderiales > Comamonadaceae > Variovorax > Variovorax sp. Soil_C_19. The sequence continues at coordinate 10,872 of NZ_JBDGIV010000018.1, forward strand.
CCGGCCGCCGGCGCCGTGCCGGTGGACGGCCCGCTGCTCTACGGCGAGCGCATCCGCTTCAGCGCGCTGGGCCTCGGCCTCGGCGAGATCTCCACGCGCGGCTACACCGAGGTGATCGACACCGTGGTCGAGAAGGCCGTTGCGCTCAAGGCCGAGGGCGCGAGCGCGGTTTCGCTCATGGGCACCTCGCTGAGCTTCTTTCGCGGCGCGGCCTTCAACCGCGAACTGCAGGCCGAGATGGCCCGCGCCACCGGGCTGCCCTGCACGACCATGAGCAACGCCATCACCGGCGGGCTGCGCCACCTGGGCGTGCGCCGCGTGGCGGTGGCCACGGCCTACATCGACGAGGTCAACGCGCAGTTGCGGCGCTACCTCGACGACAGCGGCTTCGAGCCGCTCGCGCTCGAAGGGCTGGCGATCTCCGACGTGCAGGCCGTGGGCCAGGTGCCCACGCAGGTGCTCGTCGACCTGTGCCTGCGCGTGTTCGATGCGCAGCCCGGCGCGGACGGCATCCTGATCTCGTGCGGCGGCCTCGTCACGCTCGACGCGGTGCGCGAAGTCGAGGCGCGGTTGTCGGTGCCCGTGGTGTCGAGCTCGCCCGCGGGCTTCTGGGACCTCGTGCGCACGGCGGGGCTCGATGCGCGTTCGCCGGGGCAGGGGCGGCTGTTCGCCTGAAAGTCAGCCCAGCCATCGCGCCATGCGCGGCGTGGTCTCCAGCGCCCACACGCGCCCGCACAGCGCCTTCGCCTCCTCGGCGGTCACGCCTTCGCCGTACTGCGCCAGCCGCTGCATCTTGTCCTCGATCTCGGCGCGGCTCAGGCTGTTGCCCGGGTCGCCCTTGGGCTCGTCCACGCGGCCGTGCAGCGTGCGGCCGTCGGTGGTGCGCACGCTGACCTTGCCGATCCAGCGCCCGGGATAGGCCGCATCGACCTCGGCGTCGAGTGCCATCGCCACCTTGTCGCGGAAGGCAGCCACCTCGTCGGCGAGAAAGTCGCGGTCGAACTCGCCGAGGCCTGCGCGGCCATGCACCGCGATCAGCCCGAGCACCGTGCCCATCGAGAACTTGGCCTGGTGCACCGTGGCAGGCACCGCCACGCGCCCGAGCACGTCGATGGCGCCCTGGTGTACGTGCGCGATCACGTGCGACACGTCGGCCGGGCGGAGCCCGTGCGCGGTCATCACCTGCAGCAGCGCGTCGGCTGCGGGATGCGTGTGGCGGCACGAGGCGTGGTACTTGAAAGAGGTCTCGGCCAGCGCCCAGCGCATGCCGAGCCGGTCGACGAGCCGCGCCGGATTGGCATCGCTCGACATGCCCGCCGCCAGGCCCTGTGCGCCTTCGAGGATCTTCGCGGCGCCCGTGAAGCCGTCCTGCGCCAGGTAGGCCGACATCAGCCCGCTCGCGGCCGCATGCGCGCAGTGCAGTTGCTTGGAGTCCGCCGCGTCGCGCAAGAACTCCCAGAGGCCGGCCGACTGCGTGCCGGCCGAGCCGAAGGCGTGGAGCATCTGCGCGGGCGTGAGCGCGAGCAGGTTACCCACGGCCGCCGCGGCAGCGAGCGTGCCGGCCGTCGCAGTGGTGTGGAAGGTCTTGTAGTGCGAGCGCCCAAGGAACTCGCCCACGCGGATGCCCACCTCGTAGCCCGCGACCACCGCCGTGAGCAATTGCGCGCCGCTCGCGCCGAGGCTCTGCGCCACCGCGAGCGCGGGCGCGATCACCACCGCCGCCGGATGGAACACCGAGCCGTTGTGCACGTCGTCCTGCTCCACGAAGTGCGAGGCCGCGGCATTGACCAGCGCCGCGAACACCGGCGACGTCGTGCGGCGCGAGGTCAGCAGCTCGCTCGGCCCTTCGGCCGGTCCCATGGCCAGCGCGAAGCGCTCGATGCTGCGCACCGGCCGCGCGGCGCGTGCCGCGAGCACCGAGCCGAGCCAGTCGAGCACCAGGTCCTCGGTACGGCGCAGGACGGGCGCGGGAATGTCCGCGAGCTTCAACTCGGCGGCGAAGGTCGCAAGCACCTGGCTGGGATGGTCGATGGTGGCGGAAGTCATGAAGGATCCTTTCGTGGAACACCGAGGAACCGGCTTTGCCGGGCCGCTGGTGTTGCCCCCTTGAGGGGGAGGCGGCTACACGAAGTGAGCCGCTTCGGGGGTGGGCCTAGAACACCGAGGAACCGGCTTTGCCGGGCCTCAGGTGTTGCCCCGGTAGGGGGTGGAGAAGCGACACGAAGTGCGCGAAGCCTGGGGGCGAGTCAAAAAGACCGCGGCAGCCCGAGCATGTGCTCGGCCACGTAGCTCAGGATCAGGTTGGTCGAGATCGGCGCCACCTGGTAGAGCCGGGTTTCGCGGAACTTGCGCTCGATGTCGTATTCGCAGGCGAAGCCGAAGCCGCCGTGGAACTGCAGGCAGGCGTTGGCCGCCTCCCAGCTCGCCTTGGCCGCGAGGTACTTCGCCATGTTGGCCTGGGCTCCGCAGGGCTCGCGCGCATCGAACAGTCGGCATGCTTCGTAGCGCATCAGGTTCGCGGCCTCGATCTCGATGAAGGCCTCGGCGATCGGGAACTGAACGCCCTGGTTCTGGCCGATCGGGCGGCCGAACACCACGCGTTCCTTGGTGTAGGCGGTCACGCGGTCGATGAACCAATAGCCGTCGCCGATGCATTCGGCCGCGATCAGCGTGCGCTCGGCGTTGAGCCCGTCGAGGATGTACCTGAAACCCTGGCCTTCCTCGCCGATCAGGTTCTCGACCGGGATCTCGAGGTTCTCGAAGAACAGCTCGTTGGTCTCGTGGTTCACCATGTTCGGGATCGGGCGCACCGTCATGCCCTTTCCGATCGCCTCGCGCAGGTCGACGATGAAGATCGACATGCCTTCCGATTTCTTCTTCACCTCGGCGAGCGGCGTGGTGCGCGCCAGCAGGATCATCAGGTCCGAATGCTGGATGCGCGAGATCCAGACCTTCTGGCCGTTGATGACGTAGCGGTCGCCCTTGCGTACGGCGGTGGTCTTGATCTTCGTCGTGTCGGTGCCGGTGGTGGGCTCGGTCACGCCCATCGACTGCAGCCGCAGGTCGCCGCTCGCGATGCGCGGCAGGTAGGCGCGCTTCTGGGTCTCGCTGCCGTGGCGCAGCAGCGTGCCCATGTTGTACATCTGGCCGTGGCAAGCGCCCGAGTTGCCGCCCGAGCGGTTGATCTCTTCCATGATGACCGACGCCTCGGTGAGCCCGAGGCCGGAGCCACCGTATTCCTGCGGGATCAGCGCGGCCATCCAGCCGGCCTTGGTGAGCGCATCGACGAACTCGGCGGGATAGCCGCGCGCCTCGTCGACCCGGCGGAAGTACGCGTCGGGAAATTGCGCGCACAGCCCGCGCACCGCATCGCGGATGTCGGGAAAGTTCTTTTGGTCGTTGGCGTGGGTCATCGGCTTCGGTGTGGGTGGATGCTCCGAATCTATGCCGCTGCGCCCCTTCGTGGTTCAGCGATTGCGGAACCCAGCCTTCGGAAATTGCGAATGCCGGCGGTCGATTCGGACCTGTCCTGCATGCGCCCGCGCCGCCGTCCTCCAGCGCGGCAGCGGCCGTCTGGCGCATCGTTCATCGGCACTAAATACAGCGAACGCTGGCTGAAAAAGGAAACAACACCATGGCAGACGACCTGAGCAAACGCGGCCCGCAGGACCGCAGCCGCATCAACGTGAACGAGCCGCACGAGGTGCGCTACTGGACCCAGACGCTGGGCGTGACCGAGGCGCAGCTGCGCTCGGCCGTGGCGGCGGCGGGGGTCGAAGTGAAGGACGTCCGGGTCTACCTCGGCAAACCATAACCGTAGGCACGCTCCTACACCTGGCGCCGGGAGCGGGCACGATACTGCTTGCCTCTTCTTCGCTTCAGGACGCGCAACGTGAACGTGCCCCTTGCCGCGCCTCGCACCCCGGTGCGGGCCCACCCGAACATCGGCGCGGAGCCTTCTTCGGCTCCCCACGCGCGATGAAGGCCTCGCCCGGGGCCCGTAGCTGGATCGCCGCCGGCGTGCGCCACGAACTGCTGACGCGCGCGCTGCCCGCCTTGCGCCACGACATGGCCGCCCCCGTGTCGGTGATGCGCATGGCCCTCTTGATGCTCAAGCGCCAGGTCGGCGCGCCCACGATCGACGCCGCGGCGTGCGAGGAGCGCGTCGCGCTCATCGACCACCAGATGTCCGAACTCGTCGAAGGCATCCGCTCGCTGCGCGACTGGGAACTCGCCACCGCCGACGACGGCATCACGCGCAGTGCGCTGGTCGCCCAATGCGTCGGCCTGATGCGCGCAGCCTTCGACATGCACGGCATCACGCTCGACGTCGATCCGGCGCTTGCTTCAGGCACCGACGAGACGCGCTGGCCGCAGGGCGCGGCGCTGCGCTATCTGTTCCTGGGCGCGCTCGGCTACCTGCACGACGGCGAAACCGAGACCGGCGCGATCCGCATCGAAGCCCGCGGTGACGATGCGCTGTGCCTGGTCGGCACGCCGCGCGCATCGGGCGCCACCAGCCCGGTGCTCGATGCGCACCGCGCCCCGCGCGCGCTCGCCATCGACGCCATCGCGCTGCAGAGCCTGGCCGACGACCTCGGCTACACCGTCGCGCTGGAACGCGACAGCGTCTGCTTCTCCCTCGCGGCCGGCTGAGTCTTTCTGCGCGCGGCGGCCTTGCCGTTGCTGCGACTCGCGCGAAGCCCCCGCGCCAAGCGCAGCCGGTTCAATCGCAGGAACGCGAGCAACCGCTGCTCCGGCGCATGGAGGCCGCGCGTGCGGCCGGCCGTCGCGGTGCGCGCGGACATCTGGCGCAGCACCTCGGCCGACGGATCGCCCTCGGCGCCCGCGAGCGCGCTGCCGAGTGCGAGCACGGCCGGATGCACGTACGCCTTCTTGCACACAGCCGGCGTGTTGCCGAGCTGCTTCGCGACCGCCGCCAGGATCTCCTTGGCCGTGTAGCGGCTGCCGTCGGCGGCCGCACGGCCGGGCTCGCAGGCAAGCCGCGTCAGCTCCAACGCCTGCACCGTGCCGTGCCAGGTGCGGAAGTCCTTGGCGGTGAAGCGCTCGCCGGGCGAGGCTTCGGCCAGGTAGTCGTTCACGTCGGTCGACGAGACGCTGTGCAGCGTGCCGTCCTCGTCCTGGTACTGGAACAGTGCCTGGCCGGGCAACTGCTGGCACTGGCGCACCACCTTCGCGACGCGCGGATCGTCGAGCTTCGCCTCATGCATCACGCCGCTCTTGCCGCGAAAGCGCAGATTCAGCGCTGCACCCTTCACCGCCACATGCCGGTTGCGCAGCGTGGTGAGCCCGTAGGAGCGGTTGCTTTGCGCGTATTCCTCGTTGCCCACGCGCAGCAACGTGGTGTCGAGCAGCCGCACCAGCGCCGCGAGCACGCGGTGCCGGCCCGGCGCACCACCGCCGCCGCCGTCCTGCAGATCGCGTGCCACGCGCGCCCGGATGCGCGGCAGCGCGAGCGCGAAGGCTTCGAGCCGCTCGAACTTGGTCTCGTCCTTGTGGAGGCGCCAGTCGGGGTGGTAGCGATACTGCTTGCGCCCGCGCGCATCCATGCCGGTCGCCTGCAGATGGCCGTTCGGCAGCGGGCAGATCCACACGTCGGTGTAGGCCGGCGGAATCGCCAGCCGGCGGATGCGCGAGAGCTCGTCGGCGTCGCGCACCCAGCGACCTTCGGGATCGCGATAGCGGAAGTGGTCGCCATGCTTCAGGCGCTGGATGCCCGGCATGTCGGGGTTCACATAGACGAGGCCGTTGGCGATGGACGCGGCTGTGGGTGCCGGTTTCGAGGGCGGGGCGGTCGAGGAGGTCGGTTTGGAGCGGGCCGGCATGGGGGTTGCGTGGTGGCGTACCCAGCGCTTGTGCCTGCACCGACAATGGGCGCCTGTAGGACGCCGCAATCGCCACCGGTGCGATTGCGGCGCTTTCGTCTTCACTGGAGTTCCCGAAAAATGATGTCTGTTCCTCGACTGGCCGCCGTGTGCGTTGCGGCACTGTTCGCCGCCGGCTGCGCCGCACCCACCGCATCGACCGCGCCCGTGCCGCCCGCGCGCACGGCCGCGGCCGCACCGATCAAGGTGAAGGTTTTCGTGGCCGCCATGTTCGAGATCGGCCAGAACAGCGGCGACCGCGCGGGCGAGTTCCAGCATTGGTACGAGCGCTACTGGAAAGGCGCCCAGCCCGTCGCTGTGCGCGGCGCGCTGCAGCCGGCCTACTGCAATGCCGACGGCGTGTGCGGTGCGGTGCTCGGCATGGGCAAGGTCAATTCATCGGCTTCGATGCAGGCCATCCTGCTCGATCCGCGCTTCGACTTCTCCGAGGCGTACTACGTGATCTCGGGCGTGGCCGGCACGCCGCCCGCGCGCGGCACCATCGGCGAAGTGAGCTGGGCCACCTGGCTCGTCGACTACGACCTCGGCCACCGCTGGGCGCCCGAGGAGAACAAGCCCGGCGAACCCACCTTCATGCCGCGCAAAGGCTACGAGGAATACCGCCGCTTCAAGCTCGACCCCGACCTGGTCGGCTGGGCCATGAAGCTCAGCGCGAACACACCACTCAAGGATTCCGACAGCGCGCGCAAGTACCGCCTGCGCTACCCCGACACCGCCGCGCGGCGCGCGCCTTCCGTGACCACCGGCACCCACATGACCGGCGACACCTTCTTCCACGGCCCGGGCATGTCGAAGCAGGCGCAGTACATCGCCAAGCTCTACGGCGCCGACGACTACGTCATCACCGAAATGGAAGCTGCCGCGATCACGCTGGTGATCCAGCGCAGCCACGGCACCGGCCGCGTGATGAGCCTGCGCGGCGCCGTCAACTTCGACCAGGGCAATCCGAACGAGACCACGCTGCAGCACCTCGACCCGGCGCCCGGCGAGACGGCCGGCGGTTTCGCCGAGACGGTCGAGAACATCGCGCTCGTGGGCACGCGCGTGGTCGACCACATCGTCGCGAACTGGCCGCGGTGGCAGCGCGGCGTGCCGAAGCCCTGAGCGCGCTCAAGGCGGCTGCAACGGCTGCAGGTGCCAGGTCACGTTGAAGTCGAACGGCGTCCATCGGCTCACCGTGACGCCCGCCTGGCGCAGCGCGCGGCCGGTCCAGGTGTTGCAGGTCTCGAACAGGTGATAGCCGCCTTCGGCCTCGTAGAACGCGTCGTCGTTGCCGTAGTGCGCACCAGCGATGGGCGTGGCGCGGCCTTCGGCCAGCGTCGCGCGCACGTAGCCGACAAGCCGCGCGTACTGTGCCTGCGAAAGCGGCAGGTGCCAGGCATTGCCTTGTAGCTGGGCACGCGTGAGATAGGTCACGTGGAGCAGCGCGCGGTTGCCGCCGAGCAGGGCGCCGAAGGCGCGCGGCACGGTGAGATCGGCCCAGGTCGGCGTGTGCAGGTAGAACTCGCGGTCGCCCCAGCCGATGGCGACGAACTCGGCCTCGGGCGCCACGGCCTTGAAGTGCGCCGGCGGAAAGAGCTGATCCCAGTCGATGGTGGCCGAGCGGACCGGAAACACCAGGTCGGTGTGCACGCCGTTGCTCAGCACCCAGGCCTCGACCGCGGGCGGCTGCGCCGGCACGCGCGCAGCCGGGTTGGCGGGCCAGAACATCAGCACGCAGGCCGCGGCCACGTAGAGCCCTGCAACCATCACCAGGCCCGACAGCAAGAACGCGACGCGCCGGAGCCAGCGTGCCATTGCAGGTCCGCTTCTCAGAACAGCGACGCGGTGGCCGACACGGCGGCACTGGCGGCGGCGCGCGGCACCGCATTGCCCGGCGCCGCCAGCGCTTCGGGGCTCCCGGCCTTGGCCAGAGCGCCCACGCGCACGCCCAACAGGCGCAGTGGTCGTTCGAGCGGCACGCGCTTCAGGCACAGGCCGCCTGTGTGGCGGATCGTCTTCGCGTCGTTCGTGAAGCGGTCGATGGTCTGGTCGCGCGTGGCGATCTTGAAGTCGTCGTAGCGCAGCTTGATGCCGATGGTCTTGCCGACGTAGCCCTTGCGCTGCAGGTCTTCGGCCACCTTCTCGCACAGGTGGGTGAAGATCGCGCCGAGTTCCGCGCGGTCGCGCACCGCGTGCAGGTCGCGCTCGAAGGTGGTCTCGCGGCTCATCGAGACCGGCTCGCTCTCGGTCACCACCGGCCGGTTGTCGCGGCCCCACGCGACCTCGTGCATCCAGGCACCGGTCGACTTGCCAAAGTTCTCGATCAGCCAGCCCCGCTCGCAGGCGGCGAGCTGGCCGATGGTCTCGATGCCCAGGCGCTTGAGCTTCTCGTCGGCCTTGGGCCCGATGCCGTTCACCTTGCGGCAGGGCAGTGGCCAGATGCGCGTCTGCAGGTCGTCCTCGAACACCACCGAGATCCCGTTGGGCTTGTTGAACTCGCTCGCCATCTTGGCGATGAGCTTGTTGGGCGCCACGCCGATCGAGCAGGTCAGCCCGGTGGCGTCGAAGATGGCTTTCTGGATCAGCCGCGCGAGCGTGCGGCCGCCCTCGCGCTGGCCGCCGGGCACGTCGGTGAAGTCGATGTAGACCTCGTCGACACCGCGGTCCTCCATCAAGGGCGCGATCTCGGCGATGACCTTCTTGAAGGTGCGCGAGTACTTGCGGATCTCGTCGAAATCCACCGGCAGCAGGATCGCCTGCGGGCAGAGCTTGGCGGCCTTCATGAGGCCCATGGCCGAGCCCACGCCGAACTGCCGCGCCGGGTAGGTGGCGGTGGTGATCACGCCGCGGCCCACGTAGTTCTTGAGCCGCGCGAAGGCCCCCACCGGAATGTCGGCCAGCGTGCCGCCGGGCGGCAGGTTGCGCATCGCCTCGTCGACGCTGCGGCGGCCGCCGCCGATCACCACCGGCAGGCCCTTGAGCTGCGGATAGCGCAGCAGCTCGACCGACGCGAAGAAGGCGTCCATGTCGAGGTGGGCGATGCGGCGAAGTGGCGGTGTTGGCGCGGGCGAGGAACTCACGGCCCCGATTGTCTCGCGGCCGGGGTGTCCTTGCAGGCGCTGCCGCCCGGCTGGCCTGCATGCCAGAATGCGGCCGACAACGGTTTTGACCCGACCGTCCGATGGCATGAACACACCCATGGCAACGAAAGGAATCCCCGGCATGGATGACGAAGTCGAAGGTATGACGATCGCCCTGACACCGGTGCAGATGGCGGCGGTGCTCGGCGACCAGGAGGTGCCTGAATCCGCCAGCCTGAGCAACCGGCTCTGGGGCACGGTCGGGCTCGTGGGCGGCGTGGTCGAACTCGTCGGCGCCGGCGTGCTGTGCCTTGCGCCCGAACCCACCATGGTCAGCAAGGCCGGCTGCGTGGTGCTGGGCGTGCACGGCTTCGACACGCTCTCCACCTCGGGCCGTCAGGTCTGGACCGGCGTGCCGCAGCGCACCGCCACGGCAGTCACCGCGACCTCGGCCGCCGAGGCGCTGGGCGCGTCGCGCGAGACGGCCGAGGGCATCGGCCTGGCAGTGGACGTGGCGGTGCCGCTGGCGGTAACCGCCGGCCTTGGCGCCGCGCGCATCGTCTCGGTGATGCGGGGCGGCCGCATCCGTTTGGTGCAGCACGAGGCCGCTGCAGGAACGCGGCTCGGCGGCCACACCATGGCCCGCCATGTGGGCCAGACCGATGCCCAGCTCCTGGCGCGCGTGCGAACCCCCACGCGGCCCGGCCCCAAGGCCGTGTCGACCTTCAGCGATCTCGCCATCGCGGAGCGCGCCATCTCCGAGACGCTGCGCGCCAACTCGGCTGCCGTCAAGGCGTGGTCGCGCACCGCGGCGGCCGGCAGCAAGTCGCCGGAAATCGAACACGTGGTGGGCTACGTGGTCGGGCGGGGCGTGCAGTTCGGCAGCACGGCGGTCAACGACCTCAGCGGCGTGCGGATCATCCTCAAGATGGAAAGCTACAACGGCAAGCCGTTCTACATCCTGACCGCATATCCGATCTGAGACCAGCCGTGGCTGTGCCGAAGCGCTACAACCTGCTGGGCGACCTGACCAGCATCTACTTCGGCCAGGACGCCGACATCCTTTTCGGCGAAACGGCCGAGGAGATCATGGCGAGCCTGCGTGAGACCTGGACAGCCGGCGAGGTGCACGCACTGCGCACGCAGATGGTCGATTTCATGAACGCGCACCGCGACCCGGTCGAGCTGGAGCAGGTGTTCTCGCGGGATTTCCACCGCTCGTACCGGCCGCCGGAATTCGGGAACACCGCCGAAGAATTCCTCAGGTCCGTGCTGCTTGCGTTGCCGCTTCGCGGCTGAGCGCGTAACGGCCTGACCGTCGGAGTCGTGCGGCTACAGCAAGCCCGCGGCCTCGCCCGTGGTCCACACGTCGGCCCCGAGTTCCTTGGCGAGGGCCGCAATGAGCTGCTGGGTGCGCGCACGCAGCGGGACGATGCGGTCCCGAAGGCCTGCGCGCGGCAGCGTCACCGCGACACCAAAGTCGTCGGAGTCGGGATCGCTCTCGCGAATGTAGAGCGTGCCATTGCGTGCCCACACTTCAAGTTCCCAGCCTTGGTCCTGGTCGTCGTAGATCAGGCCTTCGTCCGTTCCCGCCAGCGCCTGCAGCACATGGTCCATGGCGGCGAAGGTGTCATACCAGGGAAAGGACAGGCGCACGCCCGCCGCCTCGTTGTCGAAGCGCAGGTCGAGCCAAAAATACTGCCGCACCTGGTCCAGCTTCATGCCATGCCGGCGCGCGAGGTCGACGATGCGGCGGTAGTAGGCGGCGAGCTCCGCCTCGTGGCCGGGCAGCTCCGCGCTGCGCACCTGCAGCCGTTCCGCGCGCGGAAACGAAGGCAGCACTAGCGGCTCGGGCCGCTGGTAGGCCGCGGCCTGGAATTCTTCCGAAAGGTGAAAGGCGATCTCGGGCTCCAGCGCGGTGATCGGTTTGGCGTCGGCGAACCAGGATTCCACGTGCACGCTCCTGAAATGATCGAGCGGAGGATGTTAGCCGGACGGCGCCGTGGCATGCTGGCGTTCCCACCTCGAAAACTCTTCGACGAGCAGATGCCATGCACCGCTACGAACTCCTCGAGAACCTCACGAGCGTCTACTTCGGCCAGGGTGCCGACGTGCTCTTCGGCGAGACCGGCGCCGAGATCATGGCCGAGTACAACCAGGACTCGACCCCCGGCGAGCGCAACGCGCTGCGCGCCGAGATCGCCGATTTCGTGCAGACCCATCCCGCGCTCGAAGCCGATTTCGCGCGGCTGTTCGAGCGCAACTGGTTGCCGCCCGACTTCGGTGCGACCGCACGCGAATTCCTCGACCACGTGCTCGCCGCGCTCGCGCCCTGAGAACGCTTGCCTCGGGCGCGCGCTCGCGCGATCATCCGTGGCATGCAAACCGTCGCATCCATCCTGTGGCGCCGGCTCGACGTACCGGGCCATGACGCCTGCCGTCTCGAGCGCAACGCCTCGGCATGGCAGCTCGACGGCGCCGCCGTGTTCCGCCTCGAGGACGGCCGCAACGGCCAGCTGCACTACCGCGTGCGCTGCGACCTGCACTGGCACACGCAGTGGGGCACCGTGCGCGGCTGGCTCGGTGGCGCGGCGGTCGACCTGGCGATCGCGCGCGATGCGCGCGGCCTCTGGAAGCTCAACGACGAGCCGGTGCCCGACCTGTCGCACTGCATCGACCTCGACCTCGGCTTCACGCCGGCCACCAACCTGCTGCAGCTGCGCCGGCTTCATCTGGCAGTGGGCGAAGGCGCCGACGCGCCGGCCGCCTGGGTCGACCTCGACGGCGGCGGCGTGCTCACCGAACTCATGCAGCGCTACGAGCGCACCGCCGACGATGCCTACGGCTACGAGGCGAAGCGCTTCGACTATGCGGCGACGCTGCAGGTGACCGGCGACGCCTTCGTGCGCGACTACCCCGGCCTCTGGATCGCAGAGGCCTGAGCGGTCGGTCAGTCGAACTGCGACCGGTCCCCAGCCCCCAGTTCCCGGTTCCGCCGCCGGTCCGCCGCGATCTCGCGCGCAAAGTCGTCGCTGCTGCCCACGGCAGGGATGTTGTGCGCCTCGCGCAGCCGGCCTGCGAGCGGCGCGCCAACCAGCAGTCGATTGATCTCCGCATTGAGGCGCTGCACCACCGCCGCCGGGGTGCGCGCCGGCGCGAAGATGCCGAAGAGCGAATCGCGGTTCGCCCTCTCGAAGCCCAGTTCCGCTAGCGTGGGCACCTGCGGCAGCGCCTCGATGCGCGCGGGCGCGCCCACCGCGAGCGCGCGCAGCCGGCTGCTATCGATGTACTGCAGCTGCTGCGCGGCGACGTTGGTCGACAGCACCTCGAAGTGCCCCGCGAGCGCATCGTTGAGCTGCGGTCCGCCGCCCTGGTAGGGGACGTGCGTGATGTCGAGGCGGCCCTGCAGGCGCACCTGCGCCAGCACCATGTGTCCGAGGGTGGCCACGCCCGAGGTGGCCCAGCGCAACGCGCCGGGATGGCTGCGCGCCAACCCGACCAGGTCGTCGAAGCTGCGGCCCGCGAAGGCCGGCGTGCCGACCACCAGCACCGGCGTGCGCATGACGCTGGCCACGGGCGCGAAGCCGCGCAGCGGGTCGTAGGCCACGCGTGCGAGCAGTGGATGCAGGGTGAGCGGGCTGATGGCCGAGAAGGCGAGCGTGCAGCCGTCGGGTGCGGCGCGCGCGAGCGCATCCATGCCGACACTGCCGCCCGCACCGGCGCGGTTTTCGACCCGCACCGGCACGCCGAGGGCGTCCGCGAGCGGCTCGGCCAGCGCACGTGCCATGCCGTCGCTGACACCGCCGGGCGGGTACACCACGATCAGCCGGAGGGGCCGCAGCGGCCACGCCGGCGCAGCGGCCAGCACCAGGCGCGGCGCGGCGCAGGCGGCTGCGAGCAGCGCGCCCGCCTGTCGCACGAAATGCCGGCGCGACGGCGCGGGCGTGTTCATCATGACCGCGGGGCCTCGGCGGCGAGCCGGCGCAGCAGCGCGGCGAAGTGCTGCGCGGGCAGGCTGTCTTCGTCGGCGCGCGACACCAGCGTGAGCGGCGCATCGAGCTGGCCGCCATCGGCGAGGCGCGCATAGGCGATCGCATCCGCATGCACCCCGGCCATCGAGGCCGGCACCACCGAGAGGCCGACGCCAGCGGCCACGAGGTTGAGGTTGGTCATCATGCGGTCGACTTCGGCCACCACGCGTGGACGCAGGCCCTTGGCAAGGCACAGCGCGAGCAGATCGGCATAGAGGCCGGGCGCGCCGGGGCGGCGCACCAGGATGATGCCTTCCTCGCAGAGCCTGGCGAGCGGCAGCGGGCGCGCACCCTTGCCGCGCGCCAGCCGATGGTCGCTCGGCATCGCGACGAGCACCGGCTCGCGCAGCAGCGTCTCGAACATCAGCCCCTCGGGCCGCGCCACCGGCACGCGCAGCAGGCCGCAATGCAGCCGACCGGCGGCCAGCGCCTCGGTGAGCGCGGCGGCGTGGTCCTCGCGCAGTTGCAAATCGATGTCGGGGTGCGCGCGCCGAAACGCGCGCAGCGCGCCGGGCATGAAGCGGTGCGCCGCGGCCGAACTCGTGAAGCCGACCGACAACGTGCCTGCCTGGCCGCTCGCCACGCGCGCCATGCGCTGCTTCATGGCCTCCATGTCCTGCAGCATGCGCAGCGCCTCGGCCAGGAACAGCCGGCCCGCATCGGTGAGCGCCACGCCGCGCGGATGGCGGCGGAACAGCAGCATGCCCAGCTCGCGCTCGAGCGCCTTGATCTGCAGGCTCAGCGGCGGCTGCTGGATGCCGAGCTGCTCGGCGGCGCGCGTCATGTGGCCCGTCTCGGCCACGGCGGTGAAGTACTTCAGCGCGCGGATGTCCATGGGTTGTCTCTCATATATTTTTTATATTGAACAGGCGGCTTATCTTATTTGACCCGAAGTCATACGTCGACTTATCGTCCGGCCGCCTGATCAAACAACAAGCGGTCCATCGAGACTGCATGCCGGAGACGAACCCATGCGCCCACCGCGCCCGCCCGCGTCGATGCCCAAGACGATGTTCCGCGCCTGCCGCCCGTACGGCGCTGCGCTTGCCGTGTCGCTGGCGCTGGCCGCTTGCGGCGGCGGGGGAGGCGGCAGCAGCAGCGGCTTCTTCCTGCCACCGCCGGCCGCAGGTGGTCACCCATCCGGCGAAGACCCGCCTGACAATCCGCCGCCGCCGCCCGTGGTGCCGGTGCTCTCGTGCGCCGAACTGGCCGGCAGGAGTGTGCCGGCTTCGGCCATCGGGCTGCCGACGGGGGGCGCCACCGTGACCAGCGCCACGCCCGTTGCGGCCGGTGATCCGGGCAACACGCTCGGCGAGCATTGCCGTGTGCGCGGCACCATCGAGCCCGTGGACCCTGCAGCGCAGGCGATCCAGTTCGCGCTCAACCTGCCCGAGCAGTGGAACCGCAAGACCATCCACTTCGGCGGCGGCGGGTTCAACGGCGTGCTGATCGACGGCACCGAGGCGATCCGCTTCGGGCCTGCGGCCAAGCCCGCGCCGCTTGCGCTCGGCTACGCCACCTACGGCGGCGACTCCGGCCACCAGTCGAGCAGCATCACCGACGCGCGCTTCGCAGCCAACGACGAGCAGCTCGCCAATTACGGCGGACTTGCACTCAAGAAAACGCGCGACGTGGCCCAGGCGCTGGTGCTCGCACGCTACGGCGTCGAGCCGGAGAAAGCCTATTTCCTCGGAACCTCCACGGGAGGGCGCGACGCGCTCAGCCACATCCAGCGCTGGCCGCTCGACTACGACGGCGTGATCGCCAACGAGCCCGCGCTCAACTACACCGGCACTCGGCTGTCGAACGTGGCCGTGGGCCGTGCGCTCTACACAAATGGCGGTGCCGGCTGGATGAACGTGGCCAAGACGCTGCTGGTGCAGAAGACAGTGCTCGATGCGTGCGACAGGCTCGACGGCGCGGCCGACGCCATCGTGAGCAACGTCGAGAGCTGCCGCCAGCTCAATGCGCCGATCCTCGCCTCGCTGCGCTGCAGCGGCGGCACCGACAACGGCGACGGCTGCCTGTCGGACGCGCAGCTCGCGACGGTCCGCACCATCGAATCGCCGCTCGAGTTCGCCGGCTACAGCCTGGCCAACGGCGTGCGGCGTGCCGGCGGCTATAACCTGCTCGAAGGCGCCCTCGTGGCCGGCCCGTACACCTCGCGCGACCTCGGCACGCGCAAGGTGCCGGGGAACCCGGCCACATCGGCCGATGCGAACATGTACGTCACGGGCGATCAGTGGGTGAAGTACTTCGTCACCCGCGTGGCCGACTTCGACACGCTGGCCTTCGATCCGCTCGACCCCGGCATGTACACCTCGCGCGTGGCCGAGGTGTCGCGGCTGTCCGACGCGACCGACCCGAACCTTGCGCCCTTCTTCGCGCGCGGCGGCAAGCTCATCATGCTGCACGGCCTGGCCGACGAGGTGATCAGCCCCAACTCCACGATCGACTACTACAAGCAGATGGTCGCCATGCTCGGGCAGGCCGCGGTGGACGAGAGCGTGCGCTTCTACACCGTGCCCGGCATGGGCCACGGCACCGGCGTGTTCATTCCCAACTGGGATTCGCTCGCCGCGCTCGAAGGCTGGGCCGAAAAAGGCCTGGCCCCCGAGACCGGCATCGCGGTGGATGCGGTGGCCGGCACCTACGGCCGCACCCGCCCGCTGTGCCGCTATCCGGCCTGGCCCAAGTACCGTGGCAGCGGCAGCCTCGATGCGGCCGTCAACTACAGCTGCGTCACCGAGGTGGGCGACCCGCTCGCCTGCCCGAACCTGCCCGCGGCACCCACCACCTACAAGGGCGGCAACAGCTTCGGTGAGGAACTCAGCGTGGCGATCGATCCTGCCACCATGGCCTACACCGTCACCGTCGATGCGAGCCTGCAGCGCGCGGCGGGCACCGTGCGCAGCGGCGCGCTGGTGTCGCAGGGGCAGTGCAGCTACACGAGCGGCGAAAGCGGCGCGGTGTTCTCGTTCGCGGCCGGCGGCGTGCTGCTGGGCGGCGTGAACGCGCCCGCTGGCGGCGGCTTCGCGCCGCTGCTTGCGTTCCGCGACACCTTCGAGAACGCGGCAACGCCCACGGTGTTCAATCCGGTCGCGAACATCTTCAATGCGGTGGGCGTGCAGCAGGGCGGTGCGGGCCCGGTGGCCTACGAAGGCGCGGTGCGCTTGCGCAATGCGGGCACTTTCCAGTACTGCCGCCATGCCGCCAGTTTCATCGTCTACGACGCTTCCTGCACCGACACAGAGAAGGGCTACATCAGCTACAACGCCGCACGCAACGCCTTCGACCTGCGCACCACCTCGCCCACGAGCGGCGCCACCACCACTGGCGGCACGCTCACGGGCTCGATGGTGATCGGCCTCGTCAACGGCGCCGCGCTGCCGCTGCACCTGGTGCGCGAATCGGCCGCGAATTTCGGCCTGCGCCTGTACGCGGCGCAGCAGAGCCTGGCCGCAGGCGCGGCCGATGGCAGCTACGCCATGGTCAGCGTGGCGGGGCAGGCCGGCGAAGCCACGCTGGCCGGCAGCAGTTTCAACCTGCGCGGGGCCGCAGCGGCGCTGCGCTACGACACGCCGGTGCCGGGCGTGGCCGAGGCCGATGCGGGCCGGCCCGGGCATCTCATCTTCAACAGCGGCGTCGTGGGATTCGTGACCGGTTCTGGCACGGATGCGGCGCTTGAACTCGGAGCAAGGCATTGATGAACACGAAACAGGCTTCCTCTCGGCGACATGCACGGCTGGCCTCGGCCGCCGGTCTCGCACTCGCGCTCATGAGCGGCGTGAACTCCGCGCATGCCGCCCGCGCCACCGCGCCTGAGCCCGCTACGTGCCCGCAGCCCGTGCCCGAGGGCGCGCGCTGCTACACGGGCGCCGACGGCGCAGGCGCGTTCTACTGGATCGCGATCCCGAAGGACTGGAACCGCGGGGTGCTCGTGATGCATGCGCATGGCGGCCCCGAGACCGGTCCGCCGCGGCTCGCGCGTAGCGAGCAGGACCTCAAGCGCTGGGCCATCACTGTGAAGGCGGGCCACGCATGGGCCGGCTCCAGCTACCGCCGCGGCGGCTACGGCGTAACGATGGCCGCCGAGGACACCGAGCGGCTGCGCCGCATCGTCGTGCAGCACTTCGGTCCGCCGCGCCGCACGCTGCTGCACGGCCAGAGCTACGGCGCGGGCGTGGCCGCCAAGGCGGCCGAGCTCTATGCGCCCGCGGGCGGCGCCGTCAAGAGTCCGTACGACGGGTTGCTGCTGACCAGCGGCGTGCTCGGCGGCGGCAACAGCGCCTACGATTTCCGGCTCGACCTGCGCGTGGTCTACCAATACGTGTGCCGCAACCATCCGCGCCCCGACGAGCCGCAATACCCGCTCTGGCAAGGCCTGCCGATGGACGCGAAGCTCACGCGCAAGGACCTGGCCGAGCGCGTGCGCGAATGCACCGGCGTCGGCCTGCCGGCCGCACAGCGCACGCCCGAGCAGGCCGCGCGGCTCAAGACCATCCTGGCCGCGGTGAAGATTCCCGAGCGCGCGCTCGTCGGCCACCTGAACTGGGCGACCTGGCTGTTCCAGGACCTGGTGCAACTGCGGCTCGGTGGCCGCAACCCCTTCGGCAACGTCGGCGTGCGCTACGCCGCGCCGACCCCCGCCGAGGCCGACGCGCTGAACGCCGGCGTGATGCGTTATGCGGCCGATCCGCAGGCCAAGGGCGCGCTCGCGGCCGACAGCCAGCCGACGGGGCGCACTGGGCTGCCCACGCTGGGCCTGCATGCGATCGACGACCCGACCGCCTTCGTCGAGCTCGAAAGCGCCTACCGCCGCATCCGCGATGCCGCGGGCACCGGCGAGTTGCTGGTACAGAGCTTCAGCGCCGAGCGCGAGCACAGCTACCTGGCCGAGTCGCAGTACCCCGCGCTCTTCGATGCGCTGCTCGACTGGATCGACAAGGGCGAGAAGCCCACGCCCGAGCGGCTTGCCGCGCGCTGCACGGCACTCATGCCACGTTACGACACCGACGGCAAGAACGGTTGCCGCATCCAGCCGGCATGGCAGCCGCCGCCGCTGGAAAGTCGGGTGCCGTCGCGCGCGCCCTGAATCTGCCGTCGTGCGCTCAATGGTCGTGATGCAGGTAGCTCGCCTGCCGCGGCAGGCGCAGGCTCACGAGAAAGGCCACCACCATCATCACGGTCACGTACCAGAAGAAGGCCGACTCGTGGCCCAGCGCCTTGAGGCCCAGCGCCACGTATTCGGCCGAGCCGCCGAAGATCGCATTGGCCACGGCATACGCCAGGCCGACGCCGAGGGCGCGCACTTCGGGCGGGAACATCTCGGCTTTCACGATGCCGCTGATCGAGGTGTAGAAGCTCACGATCGCGAGCGCGACGACGATCAGTACGAAGGCCACCACGGGGTTGGTGGTGTGCTGCAGCGCCGTGAGGATCGGCACCGTCGCGAGCGCGCCGAGGCCGCCGAACAGCAGCATGTTGTTGCGCCGCCCGATGCGATCGGACAGCGCGCCGAACACCGGCTGCATGCACATGTAGACGAACAGTGCGCCGGTCATTACGTAGCTTGCGGTCTTGATCGGCAGGTGCACCGTGTTCACCAGGTACTTCTGCATGTACGTGGTGAAGGTGTAGAAGATCAGCGAACCGCCGGCGGTGTAGCCCAGCACGGTCAAGAAGGCCGGCATGTGGTGCTTGAAGAGCCCGGCCATGGTGCCGGCCTCCTTGTTGGCCTTGGCCTCGGCGCTCTGCGTTTCGTGCAGCGTGCGGCGCAGCAGCAGAGCCACCACCGCGGCCACGGCGCCGATCACGAACGGAATGCGCCAGCCCCACGCCTTGAGCTCGGCCTCGGTGAGCAGCTGTTCGAGCACCACGATGACGAGCACCGCGAGCAGCTGCCCACCGATGAGCGTGACGTACTGGAACGACGAGAAGAAGCCGCGCTGGCCACGCAGCGCCACCTCGCTCATGTAGGTGGCGGTGGTGCCGTACTCGCCCCCGACCGACAGCCCCTGGAACAGGCGGCACACCAGCAGCAGGAACGGCGCCCAGGCGCCGATCTGCGCGTAGGTCGGCAGGAAGGCGATGACGAGCGAGCCGGCGCACATCATCGTGACCGAGATCAGCATCGATGTCTTGCGCCCGACCTTGTCGGCGATGCGGCCGAACAGCCAGCCGCCGATCGGCCGCATGAGGAAGCCGGCCGCGAACACGCCGGCCGTGTTGAGCAACTGAACGGTGGGATCCGACTGGGGGAAGAAGGCCGACGCGAAGTACAGCGCGGAGAAGGCGTAGACGTAGAAGTCGAACCACTCGACGAGGTTGCCCGACGAGGCCGCCATGATCGAGAAGATGCGGTGGCGCTTCTCTTCGGGCGTGTAGTGGGGTGGAGACAGGGTGGATGCGGCGGACGCCGAAAGGCCTCCGGCGCCGGGCTGAGCTACGGTCATGATGGTTTCTGCCGCCTCGAGGGCGATGTTGTTGGAACCGTCATTCTCGGCACGCCTTTTGGGGCGTGCTTGTCAGCCGTTGCCGCAAGCCTGCAGCCGATGGGGGCTTAGAACGTCCCCGGCAGCAGGATCCCCGAATCCACCGTGTCGATGTCGGTACGGCCGCAGAAGGCCATCGTGAGGTCGAGCTCGCGGTGGATGATCTGCAGCGCGCGCGTCACGCCCGCCTCGCCGTACGCGCCCAGGGCATAGAGAAAGCTGCGGCCGATCAGCGTGCCGCGAGCGCCCAGGGCGCGCGCCTTGAGCACGTCCTGGCCGCTGCGGATGCCGCCGTCCATCCAGACCTCGATTTCGCGGCCCACGGCATCGACGATGGCGGGCAGCGCGGCGATGGAAGACGGCGCGCCGTCGAGCTGGCGTCCGCCGTGGTTCGATACGATGAGCGCATCGGCGCCGCTCGCGGCCGCCAGGCGTGCGTCTTCCACGTCCATGATGCCCTTGAGGATCAGCTTGCCGCCCCAGCGCTTCTTGATCCATTCCACGTCGGCCCAGCTCAGCGCCGGGTCGAACTGCTCGGCGGTCCACGACGACAGCGACGACAGGTCCTTCACGCCCTTGGCATGGCCGGCGATGTTGCCGAAGGTGCGGCGCTTCGTGCCGAGCATGCCCATGCACCACCGCGGCTTGGTCGCAAGGTTGATCAGGTTCTTCAGCGTGGGCTTGGGCGGCGCGGTCAGGCCGTTCTTGATGTCCTTGTGGCGCTGGCCGAGGATCTGCAGGTCGAGCGTGAGCTGCAGCGCCGACACGTTGGCGGCGCGGGCGCGCTCGATCAGGCGCTCGATGAAGTCGCGGTCCTTCATCACGTAGAGCTGGAACCAGAACGGATGGCGCCCGGTGTGTTCGGCAATGTCCTCGAGCGAGCAGATGCTCATGGTCGACAGCGTGAACGGAACGCCGAAGGCCTTGGCCGCGCGCGCGCCGAGGATCTCGCCGTCGGCATGCTGCATGCCCGTGAGGCCGGTCGGCGCAATGGCCACGGGCATGGCGACGTCCTGGCCGACCATGGTGGTGCGCGTGCTGCGGCCCTCCATGTTCACCGCCACGCGCTGGCGCAACTTGATGCTCTGAAAGTCGCTTTCGTTGGCGCGGTAGGTGCCTTCGGTCCACGCGCCGGAATCGGCGTAGTCGTAGAACATCTTCGGCACGCGTCGCTTGGCGATCACCCGCAGGTCTTCGATGGTGGTGATCTTGGAAAGGTCGGGCAAGGGGTGTCTCCTCGGTATCGCTTGTAGGGGTCGGCCGGTGCGGCGTTGGCGCGCCATTATGGACAGCAGGCAGGCTGCGCCCGCGCCGAGTGTGGCGCGCCGCGGCGCGGCCGATCTGAAAAATACCCGCGGCGGTGCTGAAAAGAATTCAGGGCTGTGCGCCGTCGCGCAGCGCCTGCCGCAGCCATTTGACGAACGTCGCGCACTCCCAGCGCTCCATCGCGCCCGGGCGCCAGCACAGGAAGTACGCATTGGGCGACGGCACGCTGCGCGCCGAAAGCCGCACCAGCCGCCCGCTCTCGAGCCAGGCGCGGCCGAGCCGCAGGTGCATCAGCACGACGCCGAAGTCCTCGGCGGCCGCGTCGAGGGCCAGGCCCAGGTCGTTGAACTGATGGCCCGTGGCCGGCTCGGGCAGTCCGATGTCGCAGGCCTTGAACCAGATGCGCCACGACTCGAGCGGCGTGCGCAGCAGCTGGGCCCGCGCGATCTCGGCCTCGCTCGCAAAGCCCTCTTCGAATGGCCCGTGGCGTGCCAGGTAGGCCGGGCTGCAGGCCGGCGACACATCGTCGGCCAGCAGTTGGCAGAACTCACGGTCATGAAAGGGTCCGCTGCCGAAGCGCAGTTCGAGGTCGGCTTCCTCGGCAGTCTGGTTGCGCACCGGCATGGTGACCTGCAGCATCAGTTCGATGTTCGGATAGGCATCGCGAAACTGTGCCAGCCGCGGCAGCAGCATCTGGCGCGAGAAGGTGGGCGTGACGGCCACGCGCAGCCGCCGCAGCTGCGATGCGGGCTCGCGCCCGGGCACCTGCTGCAGCGCGGCGATGGCCTCGCGCACGCGGGCAAGGTAGGCGAGGCCGTCGGTGCTGAGGCCGAAATCGCCGCCGGAAAAGAACTTGAGTCCGAGCTGCAGTTCGAGCTGCCGGATGCGGTGGCTCACCGCGCTCGGCGTGACGCTGAGCTCCTCGGCGGCAAGGTTCACGCTGCGCAGCCGCGCGACGGCCTCGAAAGCGAGCAGACCCTGGGTCGACGGAAGGCGCGTGGTGGAAACCATGGGGCGATGTTAGCCAAGCCCCACGCGGGCCCCCCGGTGCTACGAACCGGTCAGCGCGAACGCCACGCCGTGCGTCAGCGCCGGGTCGATCTGGCCAGGGTTGCCGGCCGCATCGACTTTCAACGTGATGGCGCTCGGCCCTTCGCCGCGCGAGCGGCCGGGCTCGGCGTGCAGCGCGATGTCGAAACCCTGCAGGCGCACACGGCCATCACCGGCCATCGCATCGGGGCCGAGCAGCATGCGGTAGCGCGCCAGGCTTTCCTCGACGTCGTGCACGGCGACCTGCACCGCGGCAATGCCGCGCACACCGTTGGCATGGCGGCGCACGTCGCCTTCGGGCACGCGCAGCGCCCGCGGCGTGATGTCGGCGCAGAGAAAAGGCAGGTCGTGCCGCACCTGCCGCGCCGAGCTCCAGGCGATGCGCACGCCATCGGGCCGCTGCCGGGCACCGGGCACGGCGGTCAGTTCGGCCAGCCCGCGTTTGCGCGCGGCGGCCACGGCGGCATCGATGTCCTCTGGCCAGAGCGCGAAGTCGACCAGGCCCTCACCGGCCGCATCGAGCACGCGCCACCAGCGCTCTTCGGGCGAAGGCGCCGAGTAGGCGATCAGCTCGAGGTAGCTGCCGTCGTCGAACACCGCGAGCGCGTTGGCGGTGTTGCGCCCCGGATGCCTGCCGCCGGCAATGACGTTGAAGCCGGCGAGCCGGTAGTCGGCCACCGCCTCGTCGAGCGATTCGACCGCGATCACCACATGGTCCAGCGCCATGGGCATCGTCATTCCTCCAGCTTCAGTTTGGTCTCGCGCACGAAGGCGGTCCAGCGCTCGAACTCGGCGCGCGCATGGCGGTCGACGCCCGGCCCATCGGTGGCCATCACTTCGAAGCCCGCCTGCGTGAGCCTGTTCTTCACCTCGGGCGCCTGCAGCGCGGCGCGGAAACCTTCGGTGAGCGGGCCCAGCTTGTCGGCCGGCGTGGCCGCGGGCGCGAAGATGCCGATCCACGAATAGGCCTGGAAGCCCGGAAAGCCCGACTCGGCCACGGTGGGCACGTCCGGCAGGTCGGGCAGGCGCTCGGTGCCCGTGACGGCCAGCGGCTTGATCTTGCCTGCGGCGATCTGGCCCTTGAGCGCGGCGTAGCTCAGCAGCGTGAGCTGCGAGACGTTGCCCACCACCGCCTGAACGGCCGGCCCGCCGCCGCCGTAGGGCACGTGCAGCACATAGACGCCAGCGCGGCGCTTGATGTCTTCCATGACCAGGTGATTCATGGAGCCGACGCCGGTCGATGCGTAGCTGAAGCGCGACGGTTCTTTTTTCGCCGCGTCGATGAAGCCGCGCAGGTCCTTGGCCGGCACCGAGGCCGAGGCGCCGATCACCAGCGGGAAGCGCACCGCCAGCGTGACGCCGGTGAAGTCCTTGAAGGTGTCGTAGGGCAGGCGCGACTTGGCGATGGGGTTGATGGCGTGCGTGTCGAAGGCCACCAGCACGGTGTTGCCGTTGGGCGCCGACTTGGCCACGTGGCTGGTCGCCAGCTGGCTCGCGGCGCCGGGCCGGTTCTCGACCACCACCGGGCGGCCCAGGCGCTTTTCGAGCTCGGGCTGCATGATGCGCGCCGCGATGTCGGTGCTGCCGCCAGGCGGAAAGGTGACCACCATGTGCAGCGGCGCGTCGGACGGCTGGGCCGCGGCGGCGCCCGCCAGGCTCAGGGCGGCCGCGGCCAGCAGGGCGCGGCGGCGATGGATCGGGAACTGCATCTTGTTGGCCTTTCGATGTGAGTGACTGCTGTTGGACGCTCGATTCTTGCTCAACCCATCCACTGGCTGACCGGCACGGCGGTGTCTTGCAACGGCTGCGAGAGCACGTCGACCAGCGCCGGACCGTCATGCGCCAGCGCCGCCTTGAGCGCGGCCTCCAGCTCGCTCGGGTCTTCCACGCGCCAGGCCTTCACGCCGAAGGCCTCGGCCACGCGCGCATGGTCGGTGCGGTTGAAGTCGACCGAGTAGTAGCGCTCGTCGTAGCCGGTCTTCTGGCTGGCCTTGATCCAGCCGAACACCGCGTTGGAGAACACGATCATCTTCAACGGCACGCCGCGTCGCACGATGGTTTCCATCTCGCCGCAGGTGAAGCCGAAGCTGCCGTCGCCCATCACGGAGACCACCATGGCGTCGGGCCGGCCGAACGCCGCGCCGACGCCTGCGGCCATCGAGAAGCCGAGCGCACCGTGGGCGCGGTTGGTGATGAAGTGGCGCCCGGCCTGCGGTGCGTCGAAGTAGGCGGCGAAATACGGGCACGGCGTGCCGGGGTCGGCCACCACCACGGCATTGGCGGGCAGCAGCCGGTTCAGTGCATCGACCACCCGCTCGGGCTTGATCGGGCGATCGGTCGATCGGGCCAGCCCGGCAAAGAAGGCCTGCTTCTGCGCGCGGCTGCGCGCCACGATCGCGCGGCCGTCGGCGGCATCGGCCGGCCGGTGCGCGATGCGCTCGCCCACCGCCGCGGCCAGCGCGGCCAGGCCCAGGCGTGCGTCGCCGACCAGTGCCACGTCGGTGCGGTAGTTGGTGGCGATGGTGCCGGGGTCGATGTCCAGGTGCAGGATCGCTACCTCGCGTGCCGGCATCTTCCAGTGTTCGGTGGTGGTCGAGCCCGCGCGCGCGCCGACGAACAGCACCAGGTCGGCCTCGGCGATGACATCGCGCGTGGCCTCGACGCCGCCGTTGGTGCCGATCACGCCCGCATTCAGCGGATGGCTGCTCGGCAGGCTGCCGCTGCCGCTGATGGTGATGCAGACGGGCGCGTTCAGCTGCGTGGCCAGCGCCTCCAGCGCGGCATGGCCGCCCGAGATGACCACGCCGCCGCCGCACACGATGACCGGGCAGCGCGCCGCCACCAGCTTGTCGGCCGCGCGTTCGACCTCGGCCGGGTCGGGCGCGAAGCGGTAGGCGGGGTAGCGGTCGTGCCCCGGCTGCGCCCAGACCTCAGCCGGATCGATGGCGTGTTTCTGCACGTCGTAGGGCAGGCAGATGTGCGTGGCGCCGGGCCGGCCGGTGACCATGGCGCGGAAGGCGCTGCGCACCGCGTGCGGGATCTGGTCGACGCGGTCGATCGTGGTGTTCCACTTGGTCAGCGGCTGGTAGAGCGCCTGCTGGTCGAGTTCGGTCAGCGGGAACTTGCCGCGCGCGCCGACCGACACGTCCGAGGTGATGCCCAGCACCGGAATGGCCGATTCGTTGGCTTCCACCAGTCCGGGCAGCAGGTAGGTCGCGCCGCCGCCGCTCGGACCTTCGCAGATGCCGGGCTTGCCGGTGACGCGGGCATAGGCGTCGGCCATGTAGGCGGCGCTGCGCTCGTCGCGCGTGAGCACGTGGTCCATGCCGTGGTCGAGGCGCGCCAGTGCGTCGTAGAAGGGCAGGCTGGTGTCGCCGCACAGTCCGAAGATGTGCTTGACGCCGTTGAGTTGCAGCATGCGCACCAGCGCGTCCGCGCCGTTCATGGATGACATTCGATAAGCTCCAGCGGGGTGGACCCTGTGGGGGTCCAGTTAAGAACGCATTTCAGTATACTTAAAAACATGCACAAGACAAGCGGCAGCCCGGTGGTCGCGCCCGGCCCCGTCACACCCATCTCCAAGCTGCGGCGCGAACGGGGCTCGGGCGTCTTCGAGGCGCTGCGCGACATGGCGATCTCCTACCAGCTCAAGCCGGGCGAGCGCCTCAGCGAGATCGAGCTGGCCGAGCGGCTGGGCGTGAGCCGAACGCCCGTGCGCGAGGCGCTGGCCCGGCTGGTGAACGACGGCTTCCTGCTGCCCGCCACGCGCGGCTTCGTGCGCCGTCCGCTCGATGTGCAGGAGACGCTCGACCTGTACGAGGCGCGGGTGGCCGTCGAAAGCGCCTGCCTGTCGCTGGCGATCCTGCGCGCCACCGACGAGGACATCGCCCAGGCCCGGACCTACCTGGCTGCGAGCCAGAAGGCGCCGCCCGATGCGCCGGTGGAGCAGTTGGTGGAGCTCGACGAGGGCTTCCATCTGCGCATTGCCGACATGGCACGCAACCAGGAGTTGCGCCGCATGCTGGGCGTGCTGAACGAGCGCATCCGCTTCATCCGCTGGATCGACATGGAGAACGTGGGGCGCAACGCCACGCAGAAGGAGCACCAGCAGATCCTGAAGGCGCTGGCCGCGCGCGACGAAACCGCGGCGCAGCGCGTGCTCAAGGAGCACATCGGGCTGCGCAAGGAGCAGATCGTCGACGCCATCGCCAAGGGCCTGACGCGGATCTACCTGCCCGCCGAGCCGCGGGCCTGAACGGCGTCAGAACGCGGCGTGCTCGGCCGGCCGCGGCCGCCATGCCGGGCGGCGTGGCGCGGCAATGCTGCCGCCTTCGATCGCGCCGGCGATCGAGCGCGCCACCGCCTCGGCGGGCACCGCGATGCGGCGCCGCGTGACCATGCGCTCGAACGCACTGCAGGCCGCGATGTGGTCGGCCAGCGTGATGTTCGCCGCACTCACGTCGGGGCGCACCACCGTCACGCGAATGCGCCCGGCATGCTCCTGCCGCAGGCCTTCGGAAACCGCGTCGATCGCATACTGTGTGCCGCAGTAGACGGCCGAGTTCGGCGACACGCCCTCGGCCGGCACCGGCGCCACGTTGACGATGTGGCCCGCGCCCTGTTCCTGCATCGTCGGCAGCACCGCCGCCATGCCGAGCAGCACGCCGCGCAGGTTGACGTCGATCATCAGCTCCCACTCGTCGACCTTGCGCGTCCACAGCGGCGCGAGCGGCATCACGCCAGCGGCATTGACCAGCACGTCGATGCGGTCGTGCTGCTCGAGCGCGAATTCGGCGAAAGATTCGACGTCGGGGCGCCACGTCACGTCGAGCCGCTGCCAGCTCGCGGTGCCGCCTTCGGTCGCGATCTGCCCGGCCAGCGCCTCGAGCCGCTCGGTGCGGCGGGCGCCGAGCACCACCTTGGCGCCGCGGCGTGCCAGCAGGCGCGCAGTGGCTTCGCCGATGGCGCCGCTCGCGCCGGTGATGAGGACGACTTTCTCCTGGATTGCGCTCATGTGAAACTCCTCTGCGGTCTGTCTGAAGCATGGCGCAGGGGCTGCGCCGGCCATGCAGGGAAGTTTCGTGCCGACACTGCGGCGGGCGGTAGACGAATCGAACGGCGTTCTTGCCTGATCCTGCAATCCGCGCGGGAAGAAGCGGGCCCGATCAGCCCTTGCCGAGCGCGGGCCGCCCGAACAGGCTCGACGCATTGCTGACCGGCCCGAGCTCGGCGGTGGCGGCCAGCAGCGCGGGCGCGAGTTCGTGCATGCGGTCGCTGCCCAGGCGGGTGCGCGGCCCCGCGATGCTGATGACGCCGATCACTTCCTTGCGGCGGAACACCGGCGCGGCCATGGCCGACATGCCGGGCGCGAAGACCTCGTCGATCATCGCGTAGCCGCGCACCCGCGCCGCGTGCAGGTAGCCGAGCAGCGCACGGATCGTCGTGGGCGCCTTCGGACCGTATTCGGCCGGCGTGCCGAAGCCCTGGCGCGAGACCAGTTCGAGCGCGCGCTCGTCGCTCAGCGTCATCAGCCAGGCATGGCCCGACGAGGTGCACGACAGGCGCGCGTCCATGCCCATGTCGGGGTCGTAGCGCAGCCCCGCCTGGCGCAGGCCCTGCGACTTGGCGACCCAGGTCAGGCGATCCTCGTCGACGATCGACAGGCGGACCAGCTCGCCCGAAGCCTGCCCGAGCCGCTCCAGCAGCGGCTCGGCCACGTTCACGATGCCCGCGCCGCTCAGGAAACCGAGCCCGAGCGACACCACCTTGGTGGTCAGCACATAGTCGCCCTGCTTGCGTGCCTGCCGCACGTAGCCGCGGCGCTGCAGCTCCGCGAGCAAGCGGTGGCAGGCGCTCGGCGGAATGTCGAGCTCGGACGCGAGCAGCGTCAGCGGCAGCCCCTGCGGATGGTGCGAGAGATGCTCCAGCACGGAGAGGCCACGGTCGAGGGAGATGCTCATGCGCCGCATTATGAAATAGGTTTCCAGTCTGGAAAGCCTTTGGCGGCCGGGCCGAAGAATCGGCCGCATGCGTCCCATCGTCTACATCCTCAACGGCCCCAACCTCAACCTGCTCGGCGTGCGCGAGCCGCACCTGTACGGCAGCACGACGCTGGCGCAGGTGGAGCAGCTCTGCCGCCGCGTGGCGGACGAACTGGGCCTCGGCTGCGAATTTCGCCAGAGCAACCACGAAGGCGTGCTCGTCGACTGGGTACAGGAAGCGCGCGAGCGTGCCGCGGCGGTCGTCATCAATCCGGCGGGGCTGTCGTTCCGCTCGATCCCGCTGCTCGATGCGCTCAAGACGCTGGACCAGCCGATCGCCGAAGTCCACGTGACCAACATCCATCGGCGCGACGCGCTCTATCAGAATTCGCTGGTCTCGCTGGCGGCCACCGGCGTGATCTGCGGCTTCGGGCCCTTCGGCTACGAGCTCGCGCTCCGGGCGCTGGCCCAGCGGCTGGCGCCGGAGCCCGCGGCGGCCACCGCGGCCTGAGCCCGCCTTCGCCTTCGTTCATCATTCCAATCGCCAAGAGAAAACAGGAGACAAAACCATGAACCGTTCCATCGACCGCCGCACGCTGCTGGGCGCGGGTGCCGCGCTGGCCGCCGGTGCCGCCGTGCCGGCCTGGGCCCAGGGCCAGCCCACGCTGCGCTTCGCCGCCGTGTTCTCCGACAAGGACATTCGCGCCGACATGATGAAGCAGTTCGCCAAGGACATCGAGGCCGACTTCAAGGTCGAGATGTTCCTCAACTCGACGCTGTTCCGCCAGGGCACCGAACTCGTGGCGCTGCAGCGCGACAACCTCGAGATGGGCAACATAGCGCCGCAGGACATCTCCAAGCAGGTGCCCGCATGGTCGCTGCTCACCTCGGCCTACCTGTTCCGCGACGCCAACCACCTGAACAGCTTCTTCGCGAGCGACCTCGCAACGCAGATGAAGAAGATGGTCGAAGACCAGCTCAAGGTGAAGATCCTCGGGCCGACCTTCTTCGGCACGCGCCACGTCGGCATCAAGCCCAAGAAGCGCATCAACGCGCCCGCCGACCTGGCCGGCATCAAGCTGCGCATGCCGCCCGGCGACACCTGGCAGATGCTGGGCCGCTCGCTCGGTGCCAACCCCACGCCCATGGCCTACGCCGAGACCTACACCGGCCTGCAGACCGGCGCAATCGACGGCCAGGACAACCCGCTGCCGAACGTGCAGAACATGAAGTTCTACGAGGTCATGTCGCAGATCGTGCTGACCTCGCACCTCGTGGCTTTCGACGTGCTGGCCGTCAACATGAAGACCTGGCAGGGCATGGCGCCCGCGAAGCAGCAGGCCTTCCAGGCCGCCGCCGACAAGGCCATCGCCTGGAGCACCGCCGAGCACCAGAAGCGCGAGGCTGAACTGGCCGAGAGCTTCCGCAAGCAGGGGCTCGAGGTGTATGCGCCCGACATCGCCGCCTTCCGTGCACATGCGCAGAAGGCGTACCTCGCCTCGGCCGACGCCAAGAGCTGGCCGGCCGGCATGCTCGACAAGATCAACGCCATGAAGTGAAGGCGGCTGCTGCAATGCTCGGCCGCATCCTCCATCTGCTGCACCGCTTCGCCGAGGCGGTTGCGGCCACGCTTCTGGCGGTGATCTTCGTCGCCTTCATCGTGCAGATCGCTGCGCGCTACATCTTCGACTGGCCCGTGGGCTGGACCACCGAGCTCTCGCTCGCGGCCTGGCTCTGGCTGGTGCTGTGGGGCGCGGCCTTCGTGCTGAAGGACGAGGAAGAGATCCGCATCGACATCGTCGCCGGCATCGCCAGCCGGCGCGTGCGGCGCGTCGCCGGCGCCGTGGCCTCGCTCGGCGTGATCGTGCTGTTCGGCATGTCGCTGCCCGCGTCGTACGACTACGTGAGCTTCATGAAGGTCGAGAAGAGCTCGTACCTCGGCATTCGCATGGACTGGCTCTATGCGATCTACCTCGTCTTCGTCGTGGCCGTCATCGCCCGCAACCTTCGCCTGCTCGTGCGCGGACCCGCGCGCACCGCGCCTGCCGATCCATCCGCTTCTCCCTCCGCATTGTGAATTTCACCAGTCCCCTCTCGCTGGCGCTCTACGCGATCGTGGCGCTCAGCCTGCTCGGCGTGCCCGTCGGCCACGCGATGATCGCCGGCTCGGTGCTGTACCTGTACCTCAAGGGCATGGACATGGGCGCCGCGGCCGAGCAGCTGCTCAACGGCACCTACTCGAGCTTTCTGCTGCTCGCGATTCCGCTCTTCATCCTCGCGGCCACCATCATGAGCTCGGGCAGCATCCTCGACCGGCTGCTGCGCTTCTGCAATGCGCTCGTGGGCCGCTTTCCGGGCGGACTCGCGCAGGTCAACGTGCTGCAGAGCATTGTGTTCGCGAGCATGTCGGGCTCGGCGCTGGCCGATGCCGCGGGCTCCGGCAAGCTGATGCAGGCCATGATGACCCGCGACGGCAAGTACACGCCGGGCTTCGCCGCCGCGCTGAGCGCGGTTTCGGCGGTGATCGGCCCCATCCTGCCGCCCTCGATCCCGCTGGTGCTCTATGCGCTGGTGTCGGGCACCTCGATCGGCTATCTCTTCATCGGCGGCGTGCTGCCCGGCCTGCTGCTCGGTGCGGTGCAGATGGCACTGATCTACGTGCTCGCGCGGCGCCGCGGCTTTCCGGTGGAGCCGAGGGTGCCGCTGCGCGAGATGCCGCGCATCACGCGCGAAGCGCTGCCGGCGCTGATGCTGCCGGTGATCCTGCTCGGCTGCCTCTACAGCGGCGTGACCACGCCCACCGAGGCCGCCGGCATCGCCGCCGCCTATGCGCTGCTGATCTCCGTCGGGCTCTACCGCAGCATGCGCTGGGCCGACCTGTACCAGTCGCTGCTGTCGAGCGCGCGCATGAGCGTCTCGATCGGCATGCTGATCGCGGGTGCGCTGGTGTTCAACTACGTGATCACGTCGGAGAACATTCCCGCCACGCTGAGCACCGCGATGAAGGGCTTGAGCCTTTCGCCGATGGCCTTTCTGCTGCTCGTCAACCTGATCCTGCTGGTGCTCGGCGCCTTCCTCGAAGGCTCGACCATCATCCTGATCATCCTGCCCGTGCTGCTGCCGACCGCGGTGTCGCTGGGCATCGACCCGGTGCACTTCGGCGTGATGGCGGTGCTGAACATCATGATCGGCCTCGTCACGCCGCCTTACGGGCTGCTGCTGTTCATGATGAGCAAGATCGCCAATGTCTCGATGGCGGTGCTGGTGCGGGAAGCCTTTCCGTTCCTGCTGGTCATGTTCGGCGCACTGGCGCTGGTGACGGTGTGGCCCGACCTGGTGCTGTTCCTGCCGCGTCTGGCGGGGTATTCGGGCTAGCAGGCGACGGGGACGCCCTGCGTCCAACAGGGCACAGCGGTCGTCGACGTGACGCTCCGTTGCTCGGATACGATCCGTGCCGACGCGCTCTTTTCACAGCGCCACGGTTCGACGACATGATCACCGCCCTCTACTACTTTCTGATGCTCCTGCTTGGATTCGCCTGGTACAAATACGGGCAGAAACAGCTCCGCAAGGGGCGCTGGAACGAGAACGGCGAACGCAACGAAGGGGTCGCGGGGCCGGTGGGCTTGCTGATGGCCGCTGCGCTGGCCTGCTACTTCCTGTTCGAGTTCGCACGCGCGCTGGTCAGGGGCGAAGTGCCATGCGTCGGCAAGGCCTGCAAGATGCAGGTCTACACCTTGGCAACGAATGCTGGCGACTACTGGGCCAACATGTTCTTCCTTGCCTGGTTGGTGCTCGGTTTGGGCTATGCGGTGTACGTCACGCTCAAGATCTGGTTTCGGGACTAGGCGCCATGGACGTTCTCAAGACCTTCGGCCTCTTCATCGTCACCGCGCTGGCCGAAATCGTCGGCTGCTACCTGCCTTACCTTTGGCTCAAGCAAGGCCGCTCGGCCTGGCTGCTGGTGCCGGCGGCACTGAGCCTGGCGCTTTTCGCGTGGCTGCTGTCGCTCCATCCGACGGCCGCGGGCCGCGTGTATGCGGCCTACGGCGGGGTCTACATCGGCGTTGCCATCCTGTGGCTCTGGGCTGTGGACAAGGTGACGCCATCCACGAGCGACTGGGTCGGCGTGGCGGTGTGCTTCATCGGCATGGCGATCATCATGTTCGGACCGCGCGGCGCGGGGCGCTGAGGCGGCGGATTCAGTCCATCCGCACCTCGCATCTGAAGCGCGCCTGCCGTTGGGCGATGGCGTCGTGCGGCACCACGAGCACGTCGCTCGCGGCCCCGCGAAGCACGCGCTGCGCCACGCTGCCGCAGAGAAAGTCCATGAGCGCCGGGCGCCTGCGCTTGCCGACCACCAGCAGGTCGGCGCGGGTGTACTGCTGCTGCACGGCCAACTGGCGCGCGGGGTCGCCGCGCCCGACAGATGAGACTACGCGGTTGCGGCGCGCGCTCGACGCGTCCGACAGCCGCAGCAGCCGCTCACGCGCATGGCGTGCGCAGGTCTCGCGGTAGTGCTCGATGATGCGCGTCGACACGTCGGCGTAGCGCAGCTTGCCTTCGTACGCGGGGCTGAAGGCGTGGAACATCTCGACCTCGGCCGCACCGTCGAAGGCGCAGGCCATGTCGACCAGCGCGCCCGCGTCTCGCCGCAGATCGACGGCGACGAGGATGCGCGCGTAGCCGCCCGCCGCCGCAGCAGCAGCGAGCCGGCTCACCAGCACGGGCTTGGCCGCGCTGCGCAGCAGGCGCTCGGCGGCCTGGCCGTGGAAGAAGGCCGGGAGCGAACGGTCGACCTCGTCGCCGATCACGATCAGGTCGCACCAGCGCGCCTCTTCCGCGGCGGCATCGAACCGTCCGCTGGCATCGTCGACCTTCTTCACGAGGATGCCGAAGCCCTCGGCCGTCTCGAGGCAGAGCGCGCCAAGGCGTTGGGCCGCGTCGGCATCGGCCGGCGCCGCGAAGGCCGCGGGCGCATACATGATCTTCAGCAGAGCGCCGTGCGCCTGCGCAAGGAAGGCCGCGCGCGCCACGGTGTGCAGGCCGCGCACGGACAGGTCCGTCAGCGCGAGGATGGATTGGATGTTCATCGGTGCTCTTTCCGCATGGCAAGGCCGCCGCGGCCGCACCCGCCTGCATGGAGGCGATGCGGCCGCGAACAGCGGGAGAAATCAGCTTGGAAAAAAGCGCGGCATGCCCGCAGAAAGGGGCGCGCCACCGCGCGGGGCGGGTGCCCGGCGGTCGATGTGAATGCTGAAAAAGGGAAGGGGGAGGCTGACCGCCGGGCTCAGGGATGTGCGAGGGTCTGGTGCGACCCCGCCATCATCCGCACGGTGAAGACCGTGCGCGATGTGTCGCGGATGGGAGCCTGGCGTTGCATGGCGCCGAGTGTAGGAAAGCCCGCGCGCAAAGGCAACGAGAGGCCTCACGTTCTCTGCCAGATTGCGCGGGCGATCCGCGCGTGCTCAGTAAGGCGGTGCCTTGCGCGAGCGCTGCGCGCGTGCCGCTTCGGTCCACCATGCGAGGTCGTCGGCAAAGCGGCCGAAGGCGCGGTCCAGCGACTCGCCCGCGCTGCCCGTGGGCTTGGCTGCCGCATCGAGCGTCTGCGAGATCGGCCCGACGGCGAGCGTGCTCGACACTACGACCATGCCCATTTCCGACAGGATCGAATGCCAGGCCGTGCCCGAGCGCACGCCCGAGAAACGCCCCGCCGAGTAGCTCGCGATGGCCGCGGGGCGCCAGAACCATTCCTCGAGGAAGTGGTCGGTGAGGTTCTTCAGGCCCGGTTGCGGTCCCCAGTTGTATTCGCCTGTGACGAAGACGAAGGCGTCGGCGGCCTTGATCTTCTGTGCCAGGGCTTCCATGGCCGGCGGTGCGCTGCCCTTGGGATATTCCTTGTACATGCGGTCGAGCATCGGCAGCCCGACGGCCTGGGCGTCGACGAGTTCGGCGTCGGCACCGCGCGCACGCAGCCCGGCGACCAGGTAGTCGGCGAGCCGGATGCCCATGCGGTCCGAGCGGTACGAGCCATAGAGAACCAGGATCCTGTCGGTCATGCGTCGTCGCTCCATGCGTTGCGGGCCACGGCGGCCCACGGCAAAGGCTACCCCATCGGTGCGGGCAGTGGGTAGCCTGGCATTATTTGGTAGCAGCATCTTTGCCATCGCGTCGCTACCATTGCCGGCGATGAACCAGCCGCCCGCCTTTCTCCCCGCTGCTGCTTCGGCGCTGCCGATGCTCCTTGCCTTGTCGATGGCCGCCGGCCCGGCGTTGGCGGCAACGCCATCGGCCCAGGTGTTCGTCGCGGTGCAGAAGCCCGAGGCGGTCGATCCGGACTGGCGCGTGCGCCTTTGCGCGCTGCTGCCCCAGCCCTGCGTCGCGCAGGCGCTGGGGCTGTACAAGCCGCGTGGCGGCGCCGCAGGCGACTATGCGGTGGTCTCGGTCGAGCCGCTTGCCATTGCGCGTGTGCAGCGCGGCGGCAGCGGCAAAGGCGCGGGCGGCTGGCAGCTGCAGCGGCTGCACGACTTCAGCGGCTATGCCGAAGCCATCCGCAAGGACTCTGGCAACCCGATGTCGGGGGCAGACCTGTCGCTCGCGCCCGCGCTCTATCCCGTGGCCGAGGGCCAGTGGGCCGTGGCCGTGGTGCAGACAGTGTCGGAGTCGTATTCGGGCGGCGGCGCCGCGTTCAGCAAGGCCGATTTCGTGCCGCTCGAAGGCACGCGCATGGTGGCCGAGGGCATTCCTTTTTCGTGCACGAAGATGGTCCGCGCCTGCTTCAGCGAGAAGGAATACAAGCAGTCGAAGCACTGCCACGACGAAAGCAGCGGCAGCCTGCGCATCACCTATGGCGAACCGGTGCGGCCCGGCGAGCCTTACCGCTGGCAATACACCTGGCTGCAGAGCGACTGGCCGGCGCATGCGCCCGCGAACGCCGCCACCACCTCGCGCCTGCACTTCGCCGCCACCACGACCGAGCGGGTCGGGTTCTGCGGCGGGCCGCAGTAGCTGGGACGCCTAGGCAACGTTCGCCGTCACCCAGCGATTGAACGCATCCTGGGAGTCGGACCCGCCCATGTTGTCGGGGTGCGGAACGATTTCGGATCCCGCTGACGGCAGCGTCACGCCAAAGGTGGCGCAGACCCATTCCTGGAAGGCCTTGTTGGGTTGGACTGCGAACGTCTCATCCGTTGGCTGGGTGGCTGGCGGCTCGGCGAATTGCTCGCCCCAGCAGATCTCGTCGTAACCGATGGCCAGCAAGCGAAGGAAATCGACAGGAGTGTCTGCAAGAACACAGACCATCGTCGATCCGGAGCCGGACCCGAGGTGGACGATCCTCTGCTGTCCGGAGGGGTCCAGCCAGAACGCGGCCATCGACCCATCGGCGCCGGTCTTCGCGAACACGCAAAGCCGGTTCAGCACCTCGGGGCGCTCGTGCCCGAACCAGTACTTGAGATGCGCATTGCCCTGCGCGGCGAACTCGATGAGCGTACCGCCGGGCCGGCTGCTATCGATCCATCCGGCCTGCATCTCCGCGTCTGGAAAAAGAAAGCCGATACGCCCCTTCTCGGCATCGACATAAAGCTCGCGGCTTTCGATCCAGGTGAACAGCTGCTCGAAAGCATCGGGCAGGAACATTCCGGGCAGCAACGTCGAGGCGATCTGTTCTGCAAGCTTGTTCATGTCGTCCTGTACGGCGGTTGAGTGGCGGTTTCGGCGGACTATATCGGGCGTGCACGCAGCGGCACGGCCCCGTCGATTGAAAAGCCAGCATCGCGTGACGAACCTCCCGGATCAGCCACAAGAATGTCATCCGCTCCGGCCGCGCGGCACGCTCGGGCGGTGGTTCTCAGGCGCCTCCTCCACGCCGCGGTACCGTCACCGCCCCGACGTAGAGCGTGCGGCCCGCACCGAGGCCGGCCAGCACCAGCGCAATGCCGAGCCCGACGAAGAGCCAGGCCGACGCGCGGAAGCTGCCGGTCCAGCCGTGCAGCAGGCCCGCGACGAGCGGGCCGAGCGCGGCCACCATGTAGCCCACGCCCTGCGCCATGCCCGAGAGATGGGCCGCGATGTGCGAATCACGCGAGCGCAGCACGATCATCGTGAGCGCGAGCGCGAAGGTGCCGCCCTGCGAGATGCCCAGCAGCACGCCCCAGAGCCACACGCCGCCGAGCGGCGCGATCAGCATCGCGAGCATGGCCGCCACGGTGAGCAGCGAGAGCACCGCCGCGAGCGCGCGCTGGTTGCGCAACCGCACCGCGAGCGCGGGCACGACGAGGCAGGTCACCACCTGCGTCATGACCGAGAGCGACACCACGTAGCCGGCCACTTCGCTGCCGAGCCCGCGCTCGCGCAGGATCGGCGCGAGCCAGCCCATCACGATGTACGCGAGCGCCGACTGCAAGCCCATGAAGAAGGTGACCTGCCAGGCCAGCGGATCGCGCCAGAGGCCGCGCACGGTGAAGCCCGATTCGCTCGCGACCGGTTCGAGCGGCAGTGCCTGCGGCGCCCAGAGCAGCGTGACCAGCAGCGCGGGCACCGCCCACATCGCGAGCGCGCCGGTCCAGCCGCCGCCAAGCGCATGCTCGAGCGGCACCGTCAGGCCCGCGGCACTGGCCGCACCACCGCACACGGCCATGGTGTAGAGGCCCATCATCAGCGCCGCGTGCTGCGCGAAGTCGCGCTTGACCAGGCCCGACAGCAGCACGTTCGCCACCGCGATGCCGCTGCCCGCAATGGCCGAGGCCACGAACAGCAGCGGGATGCTGCCGATGCCGCGCAACGCGGTGCCCACCAGGATCAGCAGCATGCAGCCGAGCAGCGTGCGCTCGGTGCCGAAGCGCCGGCCGAGCCAGGGCGCGAGCG
Organism: Variovorax sp. Soil_C_19; assembly: GCF_057657255.1. Lineage (NCBI taxonomy): Bacteria > Pseudomonadati > Pseudomonadota > Betaproteobacteria > Burkholderiales > Comamonadaceae > Variovorax > Variovorax sp. Soil_C_19. The sequence continues at coordinate 47,527 of NZ_JBDGIV010000018.1, forward strand.
GCGCGAAGGCGCCGAGGCAGACGATGGGCAGCGTGGTCAACAGGCTCGCGGCCGTGGCCGAGAGGCCGGTGGCCTGGATGATCTCCGGCAGCACCACCGAGAGGCTCGCGAACACGGGGCGCAGGTTGAAGGCGATCAGCACCACGCTGGCGCCGAGCAGGACGCGGCGCGCCAGGCTCGGCGCGGGCGTGGCGCGCGGTGCGGGCAGGCTGTCGGCCTCGGCGTCGATCAGCAACTCCCTGGCCGCCACCGTCTGCACGGGGATTGCGCTCATTCCGCCTCCCGCGCGAGCGCGTCGATCATCGGCGACAGGAAGGTGCGCACCGCCTCGGCCGCGCGGTCGGGATCGCGGCTCGCGATGGCATCGACGATCGCGCCATGCGCGGCGCTGTCGGGCTCGGGCAGGGCGGTGTGCATCGTGCTGGCGATGGTTTCCTTGATGTAGCCGCCGATGAAGCGGCAGGTCTCGGCCAGCGCGAGGTTGCCCGAGATATCGACGATCGCGAGGTGGAAGGCGAGGTCGCGCTCGACGAAGGCCGCGCCGCCGTCGCCGGCATCGGGCACGCCGCGTTTGGCGAGCAGGGCCCGGAGGTTGCGCAAGTCCTTGGCGGTGTGGCGCACGGCCGCGAGGCGCGCGGCCTCCACCTCGAGCGCACGGCGCACCTCGAACTGGTCGCGCAGGCTCGCGCGGCGCAGCTTCTGCAGGCTGGCCGACGGATCGAAGCCCGAGCGCACGTAGGTGCCGGAGCCCTGCCGCACTTCGAGCAGGCCGCGCGAGACCAGCGTCTTGACCGCTTCGCGCACGGTGCCGCGGCTCACGCCGAGCAACTGCGCGAGCTGCGGTTCGATCGGAATGCGCGAGCCGACCGGCCAGCGGCCAGCCGCGATCTCGGCGCGGATGCTGTTGGCCGCGCTGTCGGCCAGGGAAGTGCGAGGTGCCTGCAGGAGCATGGATGCGAAGAAGAGAAAGGGGGCGAACGACCCGGTGGGTCATTGAATCATTGGATGAATTCTGGCCGAGCCGGAATGCCGCAGTCGGCGGCAGGGCAATTGTTAACGCCGGCTTGCGCTCTTGGCGAGCACGCCGGCGCCGCGCACCTCGAGTCGGCGCCGGTCGACCACCTTGCCCGTGGCGTCCACCAGTTCGATCACGTGGCGGCCCGGCCAGGGCAGCCATTGCGCACTGTTGCCGCGCGCGAACGGCTTGCCGTCGAGGTGCCACTGCACGCCGCGGCCTTCGGACTCGAAGCGCACGCGCTGATGCAACGGCGGGATGTCGGGGTCGAGCGCGATGATGGTGCCGTCGGCCGGCGCGGTGATGCGCGCAGGCACTGCGCCCGCGGGTGCGCCGGTGCTGCCGGTGTCGAGTGCGAAGAGCGGCTGTTCGGTGCCCTGCACGAACCATTCGCTGCGTGCGGCTTCGAGCGCATTGCCGTCTTCGCCCGCGCCGAAAGCCACCTGCGCCGCGACCACGCCGGCCGGCGGGCGCGGCGCGCGGCTCGGTTCGCGCGCATGCAGAAAGCGCATCAGCTCGGCCCACACCGGCGCCGCGCCGGTGGTGCCGCTCACGTCCCACATCGCGGCGCCGCTCGCATTGCCGACCCACACGCCGACCGTGTAGCGCTCGGACCACCCCAGGGCCCAGTTGTCGCGCATGTCCTTGCTGGTGCCGGTCTTGACCGCGGTCCAGAAGCGTGTGGAAAGCAGGCTGTCGGGCCCGAAGGTGCGCATGCGTGCATTCGGATCGGACAGGATGTCGCCGACGATGAAGGCCGCACGCGGATCGAACACCGGCGCAACGGGCTTGCGCACGGCGGCAGGCGCGCGCGCGACCAGCGTCGTCGGCCCGTGGCGCCCGCCGTTGGCGAGTGCGCGGTAGGCATTGGCCAGCGACAGCAGCGACACCTCGGCGCTGCCGAGTGCGAGGCTGTAGCCGTAGTAGTCGCCGCTCTCGCGCAGCGGCAGGCCTGCGGCGCGCAGCTGGCGCGCGAAGGATTCGGGCGACACCATCACCAGGGTGCGCACGGCCGGCACGTTGAGCGATGCGGCCAGCGCGGTGCGTACCGACACCGGCCCCTTGAACCGGCGGTCGTAGTTCTGCGGAATGTAGAGCCCGCTGGCGGTGCCGATCTGCGCCGATGAATCGTCGATCAGCGACGCGGCCGTGATGCGCCGCTCGGCGATGGCCTGCGCATAGAGCAGCGGCTTGAGCGTGGAGCCCGGCTGGCGCAGCGCGGTGACCGCATCCACTTCGGCCGCCTGGCTCAGCGGCCCCGACGAGCCGACCCACGCCAGCACTTCGCCGCTCGCGTTGTCGAGCACCACGAGCGCGCCGTCTTCCACATGGCGGCCGCGCAGCTCCTTCAGGTGGCGCTGCAGCGTCTCGAGCGCAAAGCGCTGCAGCGGCGCGCGCAACGTGGTCCGCACGCTGGCGTCGTCCTCGCGCCCGGTCGCGGCGGACTCGCGCAGGTCCCTCAGCGCGCGGCGTGCGGCATGCGGCGCGATGCCCTCGCTCGCATCGAAGGCGCGCCGCTGCACCGCGGCGCTGGTGAACATGTCGAGCGCCTCGCAGTCGATCTTTTCGCCCGGCGCCATGGCTCGCATGACGTCGCAGGCGCGCTGCGCCACGACCGCCGGCTTGGCATTGGGCGCGCGCACCAGCGCGGCGGCCACGCTGGCCTCGCGCGCATCGAGCCCGCTAGGCGCCTTGCCGAACAGCGTGCGCGAGAGTGCATCGATGCCCACGATCTCGCCGCGGAACGGCACGCTGTTGAGGTAGGCCTCGAGGATCTGGTCTTTGCGCCAGCTGCGTTCCAGCTGCGCGGCTGCCACCGTCTGGCCGATCTTCTGCGACAGGGTGCGGCCGCTGTTGGCGCGGCGCAGGTCCTCGTCGAGCAGGCCGGCGAGCTGCATCGTGATGGTCGATGCGCCGCGCGTGCGCGTGTTCCAGAGATTGCCCCAGGCCGCCGACGAGACCGCGCGCCAGTCGACGCCGCTGTGCTCGTAGAAGCGCCGGTCCTCGCTCAGCACCATGGCCGTGCGCAGCGCGGGCGACACGTCGGCCAGCGCGATCCACTGGCCGCGCCGCACGCTGGCGTCGGTGCGCACGCGCTGCAGCAACTCGCCGTGGCGGTCGAGCACCGCCGTGTCCGACGGCCGGAAGCCGCGCTTCACCTCGTCGAAGCGCATCACCGCCGCGGCGGTGGGTACCGCGTGCGCGCATGCCACGGCAGCCACCAGCGCCATGGCGAGGCGGCGGTGTCGGGCGAGGAGGGGCGGGCGGTACGGCATGGAAAAAGAAGCGTGCGAGCAAGGCGCTGCGCGCCATTCTCGGCCAAACGCCCGACGATCCCGCCACGGGAACTGCACCTACCCCGAAACAGGCGCGCCGCTGCCTTCGCCTGGGCGGCCAAATGTCCAAAGTCGCAACACGCACCACATCCCGTAACGAACTTCACGTGCGAGCCTCACAGCGGATACCGCGTCGAGACGGAGGTGGACTTCAATGCGGATTCGGTTTGCCGCAGCGCAGGCCGGCTTCCCACAACGCCAAGGAGAAAATCATGAACAAGACATTGCCCCTTCTGCTGGTCGCATCGGCCGTGCTGGCCGGCTGCGTCGTCGCCCCCGCCTACGACCGTCCGCCGCCGCCGCGCCCGGCCCATGGCGATTGGGACCGCGACCGCGACGGTGTGCCCAACCGCTATGACCGCGACCGCGACAACGACGGCGTGCCGAACCGCTACGACCGCCGGCCGAACAATCCGAACCGCTGAGGCGGCTCAGGCGGGCCGGCGTGCCAACAATGCCCAGACGCCGGCCGCGCTCAGCAGCGAACCGCCCGCAAGGTTGAAGCGCCTCTGCGCACGCGGCGAGGCCAGCAACCTGCGCGCCGATCCCGCGAACACCGCATAGAGCGTGGCGTTCAGCGCCGCCATCGCCACGAAGGTGATCGCCAGCACCCACAGCTGGCGCGTCACGTCGGCTGCGGGGCTCAGGAACTGCGGCAGGAAGGCCACGAAGAACACGATGCCCTTGGGATTGAGTGCCGTCACGAGGTAGGTGTTGGCGAACAGCCGCCAACGCGAATCGGGCGCGGCCGGGGCCGCGATGTCAGTGTTGCCGATGCCGGCGCGCAGCAGCTTGATGCCGAGATAGAGCAGGTACAACCCGCCCGCCCATTTCACCACCGTGAACCAGAACGCAGAGGCCGCCAGCAGGGCGCCGAGGCCGAGCAGCGACACCACCAGCGCAGTGGAGTCGCCCAGCGCCACCGCCGCGACCAGCGGCACGTTGGCGCGCCGGCCGTGCGACATGGAGTAGCTGATGACCGTGAGGATGGTTGGCCCCGGGATGACCAGCAGCACGGCCGAGGCGGCGACGAAGGCGAGCCAGAGTTCGATGGGCATGGGTGTTTTTCTCCAGTGAATAACGTTCAGGTGCCGAAGCGCGCCGCCGACCTGGCCTTCGCGCGCTCGGCCTCGATGGCCCGGTCGCGCGGTTCGGCGCTCGTGACCAGCGCGCCGATCAGCCGTCCGGCGCTCGCGGCCACCTCGTCGACTGCGCGCTCGAAGGCCTGCTCGTTGGCCTTCGACGGCACGCTGAAGCCGCTGAGCTTGCGCACGAACTGCAGTGCGGCGGCGCGGATCTCCTGCTCGGTGGCGGGCGGCTCGAAGTTGTACAGGGTCTTGATGCTTCTACACATGGGTGATTCGCTCCAGTCCTGAAGGGGCGGCGGCGCTAGCCGAGGCGAAGGATCGCGTCGGCCACCGCCTCGATGCCCGCCTCCGTGAGATCGGGCGCCGCGACCTGCCGGCGCTGCGGCCATTGCGCGAAGTGCCGCGCCTGCGAGCGCTCGTAGTGCGGATCGTAGTGAAGCGCCATCAGTTCGGCAAACAGCGGCGCGAGCGCGCCTTCGAACGCCCATTGCTGCCAGCGTTCGACCACCGCCTTGCCCTGCATCTCCTTGAGCTTGCCGAGCTGGGCGGCGAGCGCCTCGCGATCGTCGCCGAGGTAGGCGTAGTCGCGCAGCAGGTAGTCCAGGCGCGCCGCGGCATCGGCCTGCACCTCGATGCAGGCGGCCGCGCGCATCTGGGCGACCAGCGGGATGGGCACCGACAGCCTGCCGATGCGCGCGCTCTCGCCTTCCACGTACACCGTGCGCGCGAGGTCGAGCGTCTCGAAGCAGGTGGCGATGCGCGTCTCGAACTGCTTCTGCGAAGGTTGCGGCACGCCGGGCAGCGCGCCGAGCAGCGAGCCCTTGTGGCTCGCATGGTGCTCCAGGTCGAGCACCTGCGCACCGCGCGCGGCCAGCGCCTGCAGCACGCGCGTCTTGGCGCTTCCGGTGGCGCCGCAGATCACCTGCAGCTGCAGTTGGGGCACGGCGGCCTCGATCTGCGCGAGCACGTGGTGGCGGTAGCTCTTGTAGCCGCCCGCGAGCTGCTGCGCGTCCCAGCCGACCAGGCGCAGCCAGGTGACCATCGAGCCGCTGCGCAGCCCGCCGCGCCAGCAATACACCAGCGGGCGCCAGCTGGGGGGCTGCTCGCCGAAGCGTTCGCGCAGGTGCCGCGCAAGGTTGGCCGCCACCATCGCGCCGCCCACGCGCCGCGCCTCGAAGGCGCCGGTCTGCTTGTAGATGGTGCCGACGATGCGGCGCTCCTCGTCGTCGAGCACCGGGCAATTGATGGCGCCGGGAATGTGGTCGAGCGCGAACTCCGAGGGCGAGCGCGCGTCGATGATGGTGTCGAAGCGCGGCAGGTCGGCCACGCGCGTCGGCTGGTGGCGGGGGTTGGGATGGTCAGGCATGGGCATGTCCCAGGGTAGCGCGCAACCGGCCGCTCGCGAGATCGACCAGCGCCACCAGCGCGAACATGGCGATCAGTACCGTCATGGCCTGCTGCTGCTGAAAGATCGACAGGTGGAAATAGAGCAGCTGGCCGAGCCCGCCGCCGCCGACGAAGCCGAGCACGGCCGCCATCCGGATGTTCATTTCCCAACGATACAGCGCATAGGCCACCCACTGCGGCAGCACCAGCGGCAGGCTGCCGTAGCCGAAGGCGGCCACGGCGCCGGCGCCGCCGAGGGCGAGCGCCTGTTCGGGCTCGCGCGGCGCGTTCTCGAGGCTTTCGGCGAACAGGCGGCCGAGCACGCCCGCGGTGTGCAGCGCCAGCGCGAGCGCGCCCGCGAACGGCCCGATGCCCGCGGCCAGCACCATGAGCGCGGCCCACACGAGTTCGGGCACGCTGCGCAGCAGGTTGAGCACGAAGCGCGTTGCGTGGCGCAGCACCGCGCCCGCACGGCCCGCGGCCGCCAGCGCGAGCACTGCTCCCGCCGCGGCCGCGAGCACCGTGCCGAGCGCCGAGACGGCCAGTGTCTGCAGCGCGCCCCAGCCGACCTTGGCGAGAAAGCCGCGCGACAGGTCGGGCGGAAAGAACTCGCGCACGAAGCGGCCCATGAAGCGCAGCGATTCGCCGCTCGCGAGCGCGCTGTAGTCGACGCCGAGGTAGACGAAGCTCGCGGCCACCGCCACGAGGATCGAGAGCGCGGCCACGCGGCAGCGCACGCACACCGGTGCCTTCATGCCAGCAGCCTCCGCAGCGCATGGCTCAGCGCATCGGCCAGCAGCACGAGAAGCAGGAACACCAGCAGGATGCTGCTGGCTTCGCCGCCGTTGAGCATCTTCATCGACTGGTCCATCAACTGGCCGAGCCCGCCGGCACCGACGAAACCCATCACCACCGAGGCGCGCACCGCGCATTCCCAGCGGTACACGGTGTACGACGCCAGCTCCTGCGCGGTGTTGGGCAGCAGGCCGTAGCACAGCGCCGCGATGCGCCCGCTGCCGCCTTCGAGCAGCGCGCGCGCGGGGCGCGTGTCGGTCGATTCGAGGATCTCTGCGTAGACCTTGCCGAGCATGCCGCTGTAGGTGATGGCGAGCGCGAGCACGCCCGCACCCGGGCCGAGGCCGAGCGCGCGCACGAAGAGCAGGGCCCAGACGATCTCGGGAATGGCGCGCAGCACCATCAGCACCAGCCGGCCCGATTGCCGCAGCACCGCGCCCAGCTTGCGGCCGGGCCCGGGGCCGATGCGCGAAACCGACAGCGCGCGCGTGGTCGCAAAGGCCAGCGGCACGGCGATGACGAACGCCAATGCGGTGCCGGCCGTGGCCATGGCCAGGGTCTCGAGCGTGGCGCGGCCCAGCAGCACCAGGAAAGAGGGCGCGGTTTCGGGCGGCAGGAAGCCCGCGAGAAAGCCACCGACCACCGAGAGGTTGCCCGGCGCGAACAGCGCGGAGGGATTGAACTCGGCCAGTTGCAGCATGGGCCAGGCGATGGCGAGCGCGAGCAGCGTCCAGCCCAGGCGCACGCGCGCCTGCGGATCGCGCGTGGGTAAAAACGCTGCGCTCACGGACAGTCCGGCGGCACGAAGGCCGGCTCGCGCAGCGCATTCACGGCCTGCGGCGCCTGCGCGGCGGCGCGCGCGGCCTCCAGCCCGCCTTCGCTCGCATAGAGCGCGTCGAGCATGGCGGCGTCGACGTCGCCCGCGGGCAGATCGAACATCACGCGGCCATCGCGCATGCCGACGATGCGCGGAAACCGGCGCAGCGCCAGGTCCACCGCATGCAGCGACGCGACCAGCGTGGCGCCGGTGGCCTCGGCCTGCGCGACCAGCTCATGCACGGTGGCCTCGGCCAGCGTCGGGTCGAGCGCGGAGACCGGCTCGTCGGCCAGCAACAGCGCGGGCCGCTGGTAGAGCACGCGGGCCACGCCCACGCGCTGCAACTGGCCGCCCGAGAGGCGATCGCAGCGTTCGAACAGCCGGTCTTCGAGCGCGAGGCGCGACAGCACCGCATGCGCGCCCGCGATGTCCGAAGGGCGCAGCAGCGAAGCGATCGCCCGCGCGGTCGACCACTGGCCGAGCCGGCCCGACAGCACGGCCGTGACCACGCGCAGCCGTGGCGCGATCGGCGGCGCCTGGTGCACGGTGCCGATGCGTGCGCGCAGTTTGCGCAGCGCGGCGGCGTCGAGCTGCCAGGGAGATGCGTCGAGCAGCCGCACGCTGCCTTCGGTCGGGCGCAGCGCGGCGCCGAGCACGCGCAGCAGCGTGGTCTTGCCGGCGCCCGACGGGCCGATCACGGCCATGCGCTCGCCGGCGCGTGCGGCGAGCGACACCCCGGCCAGCGCGCGCTGGCCGTTCGGGTGCACCACGCCGGCCGTGTCGATCGAGAAGCTCACGCGAAGCGGCCTTCCGTGCGTTGGCTGCTGCTTACTTGATCAGGCCCGCCGACTTGCCCGCTGCCTCGATGCCGTCGTAGTTCGACGACTTGGTGGGCACGAACTTGCTTGCGCGCTGCAGCGCCATGATCTCCTTGTGCGACGGGTTCGAGGGGTCGAGCTTGAGGAAGGCGTCGGTGATCTTCTGGGTGAGGGCGGGATCGAGCCCGGGGCGCACGGTCCAGTTGTAGTCGTAGTAGGTGGGGGTGGTGGCGAGCACGCGCACCTTGGCGGCGTTCGGGTTCTTCGTCTCGACCAGCTTGTCCCAGACCGAGGCGTTCAGCACGCCGGCCTCGGCGCGCGCGGCGGCCACGAAGGCGACGGTGGCGTCGTGCGCGCCCGAGAAGGCGACGGTCTTGAAGTCTTTCTCGGGGTTGATGCCGGCCTGCATCAGGAAGTAGCGCGGCATCAGGCTGCCCGAGGTGGAGGAGGGCGCACCGAACGCGAAGGTCTTGCCTTTCAGGTCGGCCAGCGTCTTGGCGGTGCTGTCGATCGGCACGATGAACTTGCTCGTGAACACCTCGTCCTCGGCGCGCTGCACGATCGGAACCGCGCCGCCCTGCGTGCGGATGCGCGCCTGCACGAAGGTGAAGCCGCCGAGCCAGGCGAGGTCGATCTTGTTCGTCGCGAGGCCCTCGACCACGGCGGCATAGTCCGTCACGGGCGTGAACTGCACCTGGAGCCCGGTTTCCTTCTTCAGGTAGTCGCCGAGCGGCGTGAACTTGCGCTGCAGTTCGGTCGGCGCTTCGTCTGGAATGGCGGACACGCGCAGCACCTTGCCCTGGGCCGAGGCACCGAGGGCGGCGACGGTGAGCGAAAGCGCAAGGGCAATGCGAAGAAAGGGCTTCATGGGGGAAATGGACGCAACAGGGCGCCTGGAGAACGCGGAGCCCTCGATTGTAGAAACCCGCAGGCGGCGCCCGGGGCGCGCCGCTTCGATAATGCGGCATGACCGACACACCGACGACGTCCCCTCTCAATCCGCTTGCGCCGCTGCGGCTCACGAGCTTCTCGCACGGCGGCGGCTGCGGCTGCAAGATCGCGCCGGGCGTGCTCTCCGAGATCCTGAAGAACAGCGGCGCCGGGCCGATCCCGCAGGAGCTGATGGTGGGCATCGAGACCGCCGACGACGCGGCCGTCTACCGGCTCAACGATCGCCAGGCGCTGATTGCGACCACCGACTTCTTCATGCCCATCGTCGACGATCCCTACGAGTTCGGCCGCATCGCCGCGACCAACGCGATCAGCGACGTCTACGCCATGGGCGGCCGGCCGATCATGGCGCTGGCGCTGGTGGCCATGCCGGTCGACCAATTGCCGCTGGCGGTGATCGGCGAGATCGTGCGCGGCGGCCAGGACGTGTGCCGCGCGGCGGGCATCCCGATCGCGGGCGGCCACACCATCGATTCGGTCGAGCCGATCTACGGCCTCGTCGCGATGGGGCTGGTCGATCCGGCACACGTCAAGCGCAATGCCGCGGCCCGGGCGGGCGACGTGCTGGTGCTCGGCAAGCCGCTCGGTGTGGGCGTGCTGTCGGCGGCGCTCAAGAAGGAGCAGCTGCCGCTCGCGGGCTACCGCCAGCTCATCGACAACGCCACCCGGCTCAACACGCCGGGCATGGCGCTGGCACCGATGCCGGGCGTGCACGCAATGACCGATGTCACCGGCTTCGGCCTGGCCGGCCACACGCTCGAACTGGCGCGCGGCGCGGGGCTCACCGCCGTCATCGACTGGGCGCAGGTGCCGCTGCTCGACGGCGTGGCCGCGATGGTGGCCGAAGGCTTCGTGACCGGCGCCTCGGGCCGCAACTGGGACGGCTATGGCGCCGGGGTCGAACTGGCGCCCGGCCTGCCCGCCACCGCGCAGGCGCTGCTGACCGATCCGCAGACCTCGGGCGGGCTGCTCGTGAGCTGCGCGCCAGAGGCCGTCGACGCGGTGCTCGGCGTGTTCCGCGACGAAGGCTTCGCGCAGGCCGCGGTCATCGGACACATGGCGCAGGGGCCCGCCGGCCTGCGCGTCGCATGATGCGCACGCGGCGCTTGTTCCTCTTCATGGCGGCCGTCGCCGCGGCGGCCGCTTTCGGCCCGCAGGCGCAGGCGGCCGACGTGGTGCGCTGCACCGACGCGGGTGGACGCATCATCTACACCGATGGCCCGTGCCCGCCCGGCAGCCAGCTGTCGCGCCAGGTGCCGATCAGCGAGCCGCTCTCGGTCGTGCCTGCGCCCGGTTCGGCCGGCGAAGCACGCCGGCCGGCGGCCACGCCGCCAGCGCCACCACAAGCACCGCCGGCACCGCCGGCAAGCCCGCCGGCCGCTGCCGCACCGCAGGGGCCGGCGATCATTCCGCGCTACGCCGACGAGCGCACCCCGCCGCCGCCGCCCGAGCCGCCGCTCTACGGCTGGGGGCCCGATCCGTACTACGACGGCGGGCGCCCGATCGTGCGTCCTCCGAGGCCGCCACGGCCGGTGGATCCGGGCCCGCCGCCGGGCAAGCGGCCCTGCGCAAACCTCGCAGGCATCCAGCGCGGCAACTGCTGAAGAGCACGCAGCGTTGACGACGCCCGCCTGGACCGTCTACTGCGACGGCAGCGCCATGCCGAACCCGGGCCGCATGGGCGCCGGCGCCGTCATCACCGCGCCCGACGGCACCCGCCATGCGCTGTCGCAGGCGAGCCATGCGGTCGGCTGCAACAACGAGGCCGAACTGCGCGCGCTCACGCTCGCGCTGGGCGAACTGAAGGCGCTGGGCGCGACCGCCGTGCGGGCCTATACCGACAACAGCATCCTCGTGGAGCAACTCGGCGGCGCCGCAGCGCGCCCGATCGTGCGCCTGGCGGCGCTCTACGAAGCGGCCCGTGCACTGCTCGCCTCGTTCGAGGAAGCGAGCCTGCAGTGGGTGCCGAGACACCGCAACCACGAAGCCGATGCGCTGGCGCGCGCTTCGCTGGGGTTCGGCCCCAAGCCGCCGCCCAAGGCAGGCAAGAAGGCCAGGCGGCGCTAGACGCGGTGGGCGAGGGCCTATCATGCGCGTCCGTCGCCGCGCACTCGTTTGCCGCGGCCCTCGACTTGAAAGACGCATTCACCGATGACCGATACCGCCGCCCTGCCGCCCCTTCCCGACCACCTCTCCACCGATCCGCGCAGCCCGCACCATGTGCCGGCCGTGTTCGAGCACGACATCGGCATCCGCTTCAACGACAAGGAGCGTGGCGACGTGGAGGAATACTGCATCAGCGAAGGCTGGATCAAGGTGCCCGCGGGCAAGACGGTGGACCGCAAGGGCAAGCCGCTGCTGATCAAGCTCAAGGGCCGTGTCGAGGCGTTCTACCGCTGAGTGCCGTCGATCGCGTCCCGAGAGGGTTATTTCGGAATTTCGGAAATATTTGCTCATTTATTGCAATGAACGCCATTGTTTCGGATTTTCAGAAATTCTCACCGTTCAGGTCGCCAGGAACATAGAATTTCGGTTTTTCAGAAACCAGGCGTGCTGATCCGTCGCACGCCGCATGACTGGAAGACCAAATGACCGGAACGCGTGAAGAAGCGGTGCTTGTCGATGCAGCCGGAGCGCTTGGCCCGTACGTGAAGGCCGTGCGCAAGGGGCAGCGGTTGCGCATCGACGATGCTGCAGGCCTCGTTGGCGTCTCGGTGGACACGCTGTCGCGGCTGGAGAACGGCGTTGGCGCCGTTCGGCTCGACAAGCTGCTCGCCGTGCTCGATGGCCTGGGCCTGGCCATGCTCGTGGGCCCCAAGGAGGCGCTGGCCGGCATGGTGCCAGACCCCGAAGCGCTGCGCGATGAACGCGGCTGAGGGCGCCGTGCTTCGGCTGCTGGTCAGCCATGGCAATGAAGAGCGGGTGGGCGAACTCACCTTCACGCCTCGTGAAGACCGATGGAGCTTCTCTTACGACGAGACCTGGCGACGGAAGAAGCTTTTCCAGCTTTCGCCGGCCCTGCCGTGGCAAGCGCCCGAAGGCGGCTACGACTCGAACGCCATCCGGCGCTTCATCGTCAACCTGTTTCCCGAGGGGGCGCCGCTGCGCGCGGCCATCGAACAGCTGCACATCACCCCGGGGAATGCTTTCGCGCTGTTGCGCAGCATGGGCGGCGAGACCACGGGCGCGCTGGAGTTTCATGCCCCCGATCAAGCGCCGCCCGCGCGCGTGCAAGCCCGGGCGCTGCCGCGCGCGGAGCTCCATGAACGGATCGTCCAGGCGGAGCCAGGTGATCTCGCGGTCTGGGACGGCAGGCTGCGCATGTCCATCGCCGGCTACCAGGACAAGCTCGTCGTCTTCGCGGCCCACGATCCGGGACTGGACCCGGATGCGGCGATGTGGCTGCCCGAACCGCCGCTTGCATCGACCTACATCCTGAAGCCGCAGCCCCGCACCGATCGCACGCCCCACCTGGTGGTCAACGAGCACTACTGCATGCGCCTGGCGGCCAGCTACACGGATGCGGTGGCGCACGTCTCGGTCATGCGATTGCCCACCCCGGTCCTGGTCGTCGAACGCTTCGACCGCCGACGCACGGCAGAAGGAAGCCGCGACGAAGTTCGCAAGCTGCACGTGATCGACGCGTGCCAGGCCTGCGACATGTCGGTGGATGCGAAGTACGAACGCCATCTCGGCCATGCCGGCGAACTGGCCAGCTACCGCGACGGCATGAGCCTGCGCAGGCTCTTCGGCATCGAGAAGTTCCTGCGGCGGCCGGCGAGGGCGAAGCTGGAGATGCTGCGCTGGGTGCTCTTCCAATCGGTCATCGGCAACGCCGCCGCCCACGGAAAGAACTTCTCCTTCTTCGTGCACGGCGAATTGCTCGAGCCGTCGCCCTGGTACGACCTCGTCAGCGTCGAACGGTATCCCCACCTGGACCACAGCTATGCCATGGCCGTGGGCGATGCGTTCGGCTGGGACGAACTCACGCCTTTCAATCTGGCGTACTTCGCGCATCAGTGCGGCATCGGCAGGACGCTCCTGCAGCGCGAGGCCGCGCGGCTTGCCCGTGCGATGTCGAATGCGGGATCAGTGCTCGACGCGCAGGGCTACACCGACGAGGAAAGGAATTTCCTGCTGCCGATCTGCGAGATGGTGCAGGAACGCAGCCGAGCCCTGGTGGAGCGCGCGAAGGCGGCGGCCGTCTTCGCCGCCGGCCACTTCTAGGTACCTGCTACTTCACCGCCTCCACCTTCACCCGCGCATTCGGCGTCTCGCCGAACATCTCGGGCGCGTACATCGCCTCGACGCGGCTCGGCGGCAGCGCGAAGTCGCCGACGTTGTTGAGGCGCACGGTGTACTCGACCTTGACCACGCCCTTGGGCAGGTACTCGTAGTAGCTGCGGAAGGCCTCGAAGCTGCGCTCCTCGAAAGCCGGCCAGCCGGCGCCCGACTTGCGCTCGCCCTGCGTGGCGATCTGCGAGTCGCGGCCCAAGCCCGAGCCGAGGATGGTGGCGCCGCCGGGGATCGGGTCGCTCACCACGACCCAGGTCATGTCGGCGCTGGCGTTCACTTCGAGCGTCACGCGCAGCACGTCGCCGCGCGTGTACTTGCCCGCCACGGCCTGCTCGACCGGCGTGATCGTCTTCTTGAGCGCGTAGCCCGCTGCGAACGGCGCCTTGAGCTGCACCGCCGCGATCGACTGCATCGTGAGCCACGGCTTGCCGCTGCCCTGCTGCATGACCAGCAGGGTGTCGCGCACCGGCGCGCCCGATGGCGAGGCCGCCCACGGCAGGAACACGGTGTTGTTCTTCAGGTTGCCGGGCGAGGCGGGCGCGCCGAAGAAGGTGGTCTGGTTCGGCGCGCCGGTCGGGTCGCTGGCCTTCACGTGCTCCACCTTGCCCCAGTCGACCTGGGCCTTCGCGTTGCCGAGCGTGGCGGCCGTGATGCCGGCCACCGGCGTGCTCTCGAACAGCTTCGAGAACTTCTCGAGCGCGAGACCGCCCCAGAGGTTGGCGGTGGTGGTGTGCCAGGCGCCGTTCTGCTGGCGGCCGATGAAGCCGTTGGCGAGCTTGCCGATATCGTCGCGCCACGCCGGATCGTCCATCACGCTGAGCAGCAGGCGCGCGGTGTTGACGTCGCCGTTGGTCATGAGCCACCACCAGTAGTCGTCGCGCTCGGTGCTGAAGACCAGCTTGGTGCCTTGATAAGACAGCCGCGCCTTGAGCACGTTGTTGGCCTCGTCCAGCCGCTGCTGGCGCTGCGGCGCATCGGGCATGCGCTTCAAGATGTCGAGCCAGTCGATCACCGCGCTCGTGGGCCATTGGTTCGGCGCGATCGTGATGCTGCCGAGCATGCTGGGCTTGGCCGCACCGTAGCGCGACAGCGCCTCGAGTGCTGCGAGCTTGCGCACGTCGAGGTCCTTGCGCGGGCTCCAGAACTCGCGCTGGATGCGGCCCTCGACGAAGGCGATGAGGCCGGCCTGCATCGGCGCACGCTGTTCGTCGGCGAGCGCGAAGGCGGGGTTCAGCGCCGCGGCCTCGTGCGTGGCCGCCAGCAGGTACGACGTGAGGATGTCGCTGCCGCGGTTCGATTCGCCGTCGCGCGGCGGAAAGTAGCTCGCGAGGCCGTCGCTGTCGAGATAGGTCGGAAGCTGCGCCAGCACGCCCTGCCACATCTTCGCGTCGCGCAGGCCGACGGCCTTGCTGGTCTTCTGCTCGAGGCAGGTGAAGGCATAGTTGGCGAACCAGTCGCGCACGCCCGGCAGCCCCTCGGCGAGCTTCGGCTGCAGTGCGAGCTTGAGCCCGCCGCGGCCCGCGAGTGCGTCGGCCGGCGGTGCCACGTCGATGGTGAACGGTCCGTCGAGCTGCACCAGCGTGGCCTGCTGCACCGTGAGCGGCACCGAGGGCACGATGCGCTGGCGCACCTTGAGCGCGTCGCGCGCATCGCCGAGCGTGTCCCTGGCCTCGATCTCCCACAGGATGGCCTCGGCTCGCGTCTGGGCGAGCTGTGCGGGCGCGGTCACGGTCCATGCCAGTTCGCGGGCTTCGCCGGCCGGGATGTCGACGGTCTGCGGCGCCAGCGTGAGCAACGTGGCGCGCGGCGTGGCCTCGACCTTCATCGGCTTTTGCGTGGTGTTGCGCAGCGTGACCTGGGCGCGGAACTCGTCGTCCTCGCGCACCAGCGGCGGCAGGCCGCTGATGATCTGCAGGTCTTGCGTGGCCTGGATGCTGGCCTGGCCAGTGCCGAAGAGCCCGGTGCCCGCATCGGCAACCGCGACGATCTTGAAGGTGGTGAGCGCATCGTTGAGCGGCACCGTCACCACGGCCTGGCCGTTGGCATCGAGCACCAGCTTCGGGTTCCACAGCAGCAGGGTGTCGAGCAGTTCGCGCGTCTGGCCCTTGCCGCCGCCGCCGCCCGCGGGCACCGCCTTGCGGCCGTAATGCCGCCGGCCGACGATCTCCATCTGCGCGGTCGACGTGGCGACGCCCCAGCTGCGCCGCTGCAGCATGGCATCGAGCAGGTTCCAGCTGTCGTTGGGCATCAGCTCGAGCAGCGCCTGGTCGACCGCGGCGAGCGCCACTTCGGCACCGGCCGCGGGCTTGCCGTCGGGAAGCTTGGCGGTGATGGTGACCTGCGCCTTGCCGCGCACCGGGTAGGCCGGCTTGTCGCTGGCCACCGTCACCTCGATCTGGTGTGCGCGCGCGCCGACGCGGATCTCGGCCATGCCGAGGCGGTAGGCCGGCTTGCTGAGGTCGACCATCGCGGTCGGCGCGACGTATTCCTTGCCTTCGTACCAGAAGGCGGTCCACCACTCGCGCGGGGCCTTGAAGCCCCAGGTGAAGAAGCTGTACCACGGCACCTCGTGCAGCCGGCCGCGCAGCGCGAGCACGCTGACGTAGGCGTTCGGCCCCCATTCGGGCTTGACCTGCAGGCTCACGGTCGGGTCCTTGCCGTCGAGCTTGACCACGTGGGTCTCGATGATGCCTTCGCGCTCCACCGACACCAGCGCGGTGGCAAAGCGGAACGGGCTGCGTACCTGGAACTTGGCGGTCTCGCCGGGCTGGTAGCTCTTCTTCTCGGGCAGCACGTCAATGCGGTCGTTGTCCTCGCCGCCGAACCAGAGTTCGCCCTGCTTGGTCACGTAGACCGAGCTGGCGGCGCGCGCATCGCGGCCGTCGCTGTCGGTGGCGCTGGCGATCAGCTCGACCTCGCCGGTTTCCTTGAGCTCCGATTCGCACAGGAGCAGGCCGCGCGCGTCGCTCTTGCCGCTGCAGACGGTGCCGATCTCCTTGATGTCGGTCTTGTTGTCGTAGGTGTAGAAGCCGCCCACCATGCGCTTGCGGCTGGTGGTGGTGGTGCGCGCCACCGCGCGCACATTGAGCGTCACGCCGGCCTGGGGCTTGCCCGAGAGGTCGAGCGCGAGCGCCTGATACTTGAGCTTCTGGCCGGTCGAGACCCAGCCTTCGGTCTTGATGCCCGCAATCACCGAGGCGGGCCACAGCGTCTGCGTGCTGCGCAGGGTCTGCACCTCGCCGTTCGGGTCGGCGTAGGTGGCTTCGAGCAGCAGCTCGCGCGCGGCCCGTACCTTGGGCACCTTGTCGATCGTGACCTGGCCGGCGCCGTCCTTGTTGAGCGTGAGCGGCAGCTTGTCGGCGATCACGCGCGTGTCGCTGGCGGCGTTCGGGTCTTCCTCGCCCGATGCGCTGGTGTCGGCACCGGTGGCCGCCTGCGACCCCTCAGGCTGCACGCGCGGCGGCTGGAAGCTGAAGGCCTCGTGGTCGGCAAAGCCGAGGCTCTTGCCGCGCACCATGGCCGAGACACGCACCGGCAGGTTGGCGGCCGCGCCGCCGGCCACGTAGTTGATCTGCACTTCGGCCGGCACCGAGGTCGCGTTCACGAGCGGTTTCTTTTCGACCGGTGCGATGCGGCCTTCGAGCACCGGGAGGCGGAACTCCTCGACGCGGAACTGGCCGGTCGAGAAGCTGCGGCCATCGCCGTCGCTCTCGCCGTTGCCATCGCCTTTGCCGTCGCCGGCCTGCAGCGCGACCTGGTAGACGCCGAGCTTGGCGGCGGGCGGGATCGCGAAGGTGTTCTCGGCGCTCAGGCCGCCGGTCGGCGTCTTGCGCCAGGCCAGCGGCTGCGTGAAGCGTTGGCCGCTGCCGGTGTGGGTGACGACCAGCGTGGCGGGCTGGTCTGCATCTTTCTCAGGCAGACCGAAGCCCTTGCTGGTTTGCGTGCGCAGCAGGTGCTTCATCGACACCGTCTCGCCGGCGCGCAGCAGGGTGCGGTCAAAGATGGTGTGGGCCACGCGGTCGGGTTCGGCCTGCAGGCTCGTGGGCACGTTGAAGCGCCAGGGCTCGATGCCGCGCTGCCAGTCGCTCCAGGTGAAGGCGAGGTCCTCGACGCCCTTGTCGTCCTTGGCGCGGGCGCTGACGAACCAGGCGTCGCTGTTGTAGTCGCCGGGGCTGTTGCAGCTGGGCGCGTCGGGCGACACGCCCGCGAGCTTCACGATGCCGTTGATATCGGTGGTGCCCGAGGCGACCGCGACGCCGCGGCAGTCGGACACGCGCACTTCGGCATTCGGCACCACCTTGCCCTTGTCGAGCGTGGTGACCCAGGCCATCGAATTCTCGCGGCCGAGCTTGAAGTGCACGGCCAGGTTGGTGGCCAGCGCAGTGGTGCGCACGTACATCGTGCGGCCGGCGCCGTAGCGCTCGTCGAGCAGCGAATCGCCGAGCTTCTGCGAAGCGATCTCGAGCACGTGGAAGCCCGGGGTCAGCGGGATGCCGATGACCTCGAAGGGGCGCGGGTCGCCGCTCTCGGCCTTGGGCATGTCGAGCGTCTTCACGCCCGACTGGCCGGCCAGCAGCGAGAGCATGCGCGTTTGCACGTGGCTGCGCTCGTTGCGCTCGATGACGGGCGGCAACGTGCCCTTGACGTCCTTGCGTGCCTGCTCGCGGCTCACGGTGTAGTCGTCGTAGCGGCGCACCTTGCGGAACCACGCAATGATCTCGGCGTCGGTCTTCGGGTTGATGTCGCTCACCTTGCCGGGCGTGAGCGCCTGCACCATGAGCGCGGGCTCCACGCGCCGCACCGTCACCGGCATCATCGCGGGCATGTCGGGCTCGGCGAGCCGCTCGACCACGCCGAACGGCGAGGCCGCGAACTTGGCCAGCGGCGGCATTGCGCCGGTCGACACCTTCAGCGGAAAGCTGCCGGGCGATGCGAGTGCGCGGCCCGAGGCGTCCTCGAACTTGGCTGGCAGCTCGATCGTGAAGGCGGTGTCCTCGGGGAACGGCGCGCTGAAGCTCGCCGCGCTGACCACGTCGTCGTCGCTCGGCGAACCGCCCTCGTCCCCGAGCTTGGCCGGCGCCGGCTTGGCGCCGCCCTTGAGCTGGATCTGCGCGGCCATCTTGCGCGTGACCGGCGCGTTGAACTGCAACTGCATCGGTCGCAGCGGCAGGCAGGCGGCCTGGGCGTCCTCGCGCTCGCAGCTGAACGACACCGCGAACGGCTCGCGCACCTGGAAGCCCAGCCGGCGCTCCACGTTGTTGGCCACACCCGACGGCGTGGCCACGCCCTTGCCGTACACGAGCTGCACCTTGCTGCCCGGCGTGAGCGTGCGGTTGCATTGCAGCGCCACGAAACGCAGCGGCTCCTTCTCGGCCGCCTTGTCGCGGCCGAAGGCCTTGAGCAGGGCGGCGCGCTGTGCGCCCTCGAGCAGCCGCACGGGAATGCGCTCGCCGAGGTCTTCCGCCGCGCACCAGACGTTCTGGCGCACGCTCTCCACGGTGGCCGCGCCATTGAGTTCGAGCACGAACATCTGCTGCTCGTCGATGCGGCCATAGGTGCCCGGCATGACGTTGCGCACGAACGGCCCGCCGCTATTGAATTGATAGCGTTCGGGGCCGGTCAGCTCTCCGCCCGAGGCTGGCTTGAAGGTCGCGATGCGCGTCACCGTGCAGCGCACGCCCGGCGGCAGGTCGTTCTCGAAGTCGTAGACCCATTGCTTCGCATCGGTCCAGCGGCCGGTGCCCTTGCCGGCCTGCGCGTCGGTGCAGCTCACCGCGAGCGGCGCCGGCGCCTTGGGGTCGCCGAAATCGACAGCGGCCTGGTCGAACTTGGCGACCACCTGGCGCACCCGCGACACCTCGCCCTGGGGCGTGAGGCTGGTGATCTGGAGGGCGATGGCGGGACCGGCCCACAGGGCGGCGGTGGCCAGGAGCCATGCTGGAATGATTCTTTTCAATTGTTTCTCCACCTGAAGCAGCGCGCAGCGTAGCCGATTTGCGAGGCAGGCCGGCCGTGCCGGACGCGAGTGCGGTGTTGCGTTCAGGCGGTGCGCCGTGCCGCAGATTGCGGTCGATGCCTTGAAGCCCCGCCTCCAGGTAGCGCTCACGACAGCGAGCAACCTGCACGGGCTTGATGTCGAGCTGATCGGCGATTCTTCGTTCTGCAGCCCCTGCGCAGCCAGCAGCAAGATGCGCGCGCAGTAGAGCGCCGGAGGCGGCACGTCTCGCACCCCTGTGATATACAACGGAAGAGCGATCAGGTGACCAACGTACGTCTGAACTGGATAAGACCATGAATGCACTGACGAAGCCGCAGAAACTGCATTCGCAGATCAGCGCACAAGAGCGCGCACGTCGTCAGGCGAGTATCGACAACGCACGCGGCAGCGTGCGCTACGAGGGCTTCATCCTGTCGCCCGAGATCGAGGAGATCAACCGCCGATTCATCGACGGTGAATTGACTGGCGACCAGCACATCGAAGCCATCAAGGCCGCTGTGCTGCATGGATGATCGTCAGCGGGTAGAGCGGAACGAAGGCGCGCTCACTTTTGGGCGAATAGCGGAACTTGATCGCACGCCAGTAGAAGGCAAATTCGACGCGGCACACCTGAAAGAGATCCACCGCCGCATCTTCCAAGACCTGCCACACCATGCACCGGGTGAGTACCGCCCGGATGCCCCGGGTGGTTGGGTCAAGGGGCGTTCGCTTGAGGCTTCGCGCAGCCGCTATCCCGTCCACTATGCGCCGCGTAGCCAGGTTGATGCCGGTGTCGAAAAAGTGCTGGCCGAATTCGGCGGCCCTGACAGGCTGCGGGGCCTGAACGCAGAGCAGTTTTCCAGCCACATGGCCAAGCTGTACGGCGACCTTGACCACCTGCACCCGTTCAAGGAGGGCAATAGCCGCACGCTGCGCGCCTTCACGGCGCAGATCGCCCGCGAAGCTGGCGTCGAATTCAGTTGGAGAACCACCGACGTCGACGCGGCCAGCCGCGATCGGCTCTACATCGCCCGCGACAAGGAAGTGATGCAGCGTGCTTTTCCCGGCCTGGATCAAGATCGCGCACTGAGGACCAGCAATCCGGCCGAGACTCGGGCCTATGTAATGTTCGTAGCGCCGTTCAGGAAGTCCGATGGGCTGGAAAAGCTCATCAAGGAAGCGGCCTATAGGGCCGAGGACTTGGACGCGGCCAAGTCATTCCGCGAGGAATCGCAGGAGGACGCACAAAAAAAGAATCCTGCCTTGGCAGGCAGTTTCGCCAAGTTGGCCGCCATCGAGCGCAAGGCCGAAGCGGACGGAATCACCGTCCAGCAGCGCAGCGCCGTG
Source organism: Variovorax sp. Soil_C_19 (assembly GCF_057657255.1). Taxonomy (NCBI): domain Bacteria; kingdom Pseudomonadati; phylum Pseudomonadota; class Betaproteobacteria; order Burkholderiales; family Comamonadaceae; genus Variovorax; species Variovorax sp. Soil_C_19. The sequence goes on from NZ_JBDGIV010000018.1 coordinate 68,353, forward strand.
GTGGCGCATGCGCGCGAGATCTTGGCCATCAACATTGAGCGCGGCGAGCGACCCGCGCAGACCATCAAAGAGGTTCAGGAAAGCGAGAAGGGCGTCGACCGCGGGGCGCCCGAGAGATAGACCTGTCCGGCTTGTTCGCGCCTGGATGGCTGCTCGATCGACCGGCTCGATGTACATCAGCGTGGTCACCGTTCTGGAAATCCAGCGGGGATCAGCCTGCTGGCCCTTCGCGGCGGCGAGCGGCAAGCAGCCATCTTGAATCGCTGGCTCGAGGAGATGGTTCCGCCCGCCTTCGATGGGCGCATTCTTTCGGTCGACCGCATGATTGCGCGCCGCGCGGCACAGCTGCCGTGGGCGCATGTTCGCAATTACCACGATCCTCTTAACGCGGCAACGGGCGTGGTGCACGGTGCTGCGATCGCGACGCGCAACGTCAAGCATTTCGCGGCCGCGGGCGCGAAGTTGATTGATCCTGGAAGTAGGGTGCTGACCACCGGCGATGCCGGCGGCCGAGGGGCGAGCATGATGTCTTCATACAATTGGCTACGTCGTGCGTGCGCCGCGCAGACCGCCACCGAGACCTCGCCGCCGACCGATGAAACGTTACTGGGAAATAGACGCCTTGCGCGGGCTGATGCTCGTGCTGATGACCGTCACGCACCTGCCCACGCGCGTGACCGATCCGCTGGGCCAGCCCTTCGGCTTCGTCTCGGCGGCCGAGGGCTTCGTGCTGCTGTCGGCTTTCGTCGCCGGTCTGGTCTACAGCCGGATCGGCCACGTGCGCGGCGTCGAGCCGATGCGCCAGGCCTTTTGGCGCCGCGTGCTCAAGGTGTACCTGTGCCAGGCCGCGACCCTGCTGTTCCTGTTCACCGTGATCACCGCGCTGGGGCTGCACATCGACCAGCCGGCGGTCAAGAACCTGGTGTCGTACTACCTCGCCGAGCCGGGCAAGGGCTTCGTCTTCGGGCTGCTGCTGATCTACGAGCCGGCGCTGCTCGACATCCTGCCGATGTACATCTTCTTCATGCTGCTGAGCCCCTGGGTGTTGGCGTTCGCGATGCGCCACGGCTGGACCGCGGTGATGGTGGCGAGCGTCGTGATCTGGTCGCTGGCGCAGTTCGGCCTCAGCGAGTGGATCTACGGTCTGGCGGTGCGCTGGCTGGGCCTGCCGGTGCCGTTCCACGAGATGGGCGCGTTCAACAGCTATGCCTGGCAGTTCCTCTGGTTCGCGGGGCTGTGCATGGGCGCCAGCCGCAACATGCCCGATGCGCGGCCGCTGCATTTTCCGGCCTGGATCTGGGCGCCGGCGCTCGCGATCGCGCTCTACGGGTTCTGGTGGCGCCACCACGGCATCAACGGCCAGGCGCCGTTCGGCGGCGACGTCGAATTGAACCTGCTGTTCGACAAATGGCAGCTCGGGCCGCTGCGGCTCGTCAACCTGCTGGCGCTCGGCGTCCTGGCGGTGCGATTCGGACCCTGGCTCATGCGCCGGATTCCGCGCCTGCATTGGCTCGAGGCCATGGGCTCGGCCTCGCTGCCGGTGTTCTGCGCGCACCTGGTCGCGGTGCTGCTGGTGCTGGCCTTCTACGGCGACAGCCAGACCGCGCGGCCCTGGTGGGGCGACGGGCTGCTGCTGCTGGCGGTGTTCGGGGGCATGTACGCGGTGGCGCGGGTCTCGCGCGGCGCCGACGTGCCGCCGCCCGCCGACGAGGCGGCGACAGAGCCGGCACGGGCCTAGCGGCGCTTCGCCTTCAGGTTCCGGATGTACCGAAGTTCGTTCTGAGACGTCGTGTTCGCCGGATCGATTTGCAGCACCCGCGCGTGCAGCGCTTTCGCGGCGTCGAGGTTGCCGAGTTCGACGTGCGCAAAGGCCATGCCGCGCAAGGCGCGGGTTTGCTCCTGGGTGTGCAGCGCTGGCGGTGTGAGTTCCACCGCGCGCAGGGCTTCATCGAAGGCCTCGAGCGACCCCGGCCAATCGCGCTCGAGCCCACGGATGTGCCCGCGTTCCGACAGGTATTGCGAATTGCGCGGAGAGAGCGCGATGGCTGCGTCATACGCCGCCTTGGCCTCGGGTAGCCGATCGAGGTCGACCATCGCGAAGCCTCTCAGGAAATAGGCGAGCCCCCATTCGGCGCCATAGACACGCGCGGGGGTGTTCTTCTTGTACCCACAAGTGCGTAGGCGAGGGTTTCGGGGCCGGAGCGCGCAGAGTAGATGAGGACACCGGGTTGGCGGTATGCACGTTCGTATTGGGCAATGGCCTCATCAAGCAGCGGCAGCGCTTGCGCGTGCTTTCTAGCCCTCACCAGTTCGGCAGCCCGGCGAACGAGCGCGTTGGCCGCATCCGCCTTCTTGGCTGCTTGCGCGGGTGGAGCGGATACCGCTTCGGGCTGGGTGGCGCATGCGCACAGGAGCAGCGACAGCAGGATCGCCGAGCAGGGTTTCATGAACATTGAGACTCTCCCTTGCCGTCCGATGCGGCGATTTTTTTCTTTTGAAAGAAGGATGCCAGCGCACGCGGCTGCAATCCGCGGAATGCGCCGCGAGTCTAGCCAGCGGCAGGGCGTCTCGCGTCGGGAATCCGGCTCTTTAGGCCGAACGGGCAGGTCTTCGTGAAGTGAGTCACGCCTTTTGCGTTCAGGGCAGCGCGGGCGCTGGGGCCGGGGCGGCCGCCGAGGTGCCCGGCAAATGCGCAGCGATGATCGAACGCCAGAGCCGGTAGCCCTCGTCCGTCAGGTGCAGCCGGTCGCCGAGGAACAGCTCGGGCCGCGGGCGGCCGTCGGCGCCGATCATCGGCGTGTAGATGTCGATGTATTCGCTGTTCGGCAGCCGGTTCAGGTAGGCCGCGATCACGTTGTTGGTCTCGCGCACCTGCGGCAGCAGGTGCTCGCGCGAGGGGCTCGGCTTGACCGAAATGAAGCTGATGCGCGTGTCGGGCAGCTCGGCGCGCACCGTGTTGGCAAAGTGCGCAAAGCTCTCGAGCACCTGCAGCGGGGTGCGGCCTTCGGCCAGGTCGTTGTCGCCGGCATACACCAGCACCTGGCGCGGGCGGTAGCGAATCACCAGGTCGCGCGCAAACAGGCTGCAGTCGGCCAGGGTCGAACCGCCGAAGCCGCGGTTGACGATCTGCGGCAGCTGGCTGAAGTCCTGCGACAGGTTCTTCCACATGCGCACGGTCGAGCTGCCCACGAACACCACGCCGCCGGGCGTGGGAAAGCGCTGCTGGTCGGCCCGCGCGAAGGCCGCGAGCTCGTTGTGCCAGCGGGCCTTGGCGGCCAGGTAGTCGGAGGCGTTCTCAACCGTGGTGGAACCGTCGGCTTCGTAGGGGAAGGCGGCCGACGCGGTCTGGGCCTGGGCGGCGAACACGGTGGCGGCGGCGAGCGCCAGGGCCGCCAGCGCGGATTTCATCATCGAGGGCATGGCAAACACGGGGGCAGGGGAGTCGGTCAGGTCGTCTTTTCGATCAGCGCGCCCTTGAACAGCACGGGGCCGGTGGGGCCGCGCTCGCTCGGCACGCCGCCTTTGGGCTCGAGGCTGATCGCGAGCGCGGGCACGCGAACATCGGATTCTGACGCAGGCAGCCGCAGCGCCGGCGCATGGTCGAGCACGCCGAGCGAGCGCGGCGCGCCACCGGGCGGCAGCGCCCAGAGCTGCAGCGACTTGTCGGCGCCCTCGTCGTAGCTGCCCACGCGCTGCAGCACGAGCTGCCGCTTCTTCGGGTCGAAGGTGACGAGCATCGAAGCGGCGGCGTTGTCGTCGGACAGCACGGCGACGTACTGGATGGCCGGCGCATTCTGCAGCTGCTCGCGCAGGTTCACGCCGACCACCACCGCCATCACCGTGGCGAGCGCGCCGGCCGCCGCCGCGCCGCGCCAGAGCGCAAGGCTGCGCAGCCACCCGCCCTGCGCGGGCGGCGGCGCAGACGCCTGGCGCTGCCGCGCAAGGGCCTGCTGCGCCTGCTCGGCCTCGATCATGTTGCGGATGCGGGTCCAGACTGCGGCGTCGGGCACGACCGGGCGCTGCAGCTCGGTCATGCTCGCGAGCCGGCTTTGCCATACGAGCGCCGCGGCGCGCACTGGCGCCTGTTCGCGCGCCAGGGTCTCGAAGCGCCGGCGGGCGCCGCCGCGCAGGGTGCCGAGCGCATGGCTCGCGGCCAGCAGGTCGAGCAGTTCGGGGTGGGCGATGAGGTTCATGTCAGTGGCGCCCGGCCGCCCGAAGGCACTGACGCGCCCCCTCGGGGGGCAGCGGACCGCGCGAAGCGGGGGAGCGTGGGGGTAGTTTCATGGCGGGGCTGCTTTCGTGGCGGCTACGCGAAGCGCGCCATGCAGATGCGCAGCTTTTCCAGCCCGCGGCGGATCCAGGTCTTGACCGTGCCGAGCGGCAGCTTGAGCTGCTCGGCCAGCTCGCCATGGCTCAGCTCGCGCAGGTAGGCCAGGCTCACGACCTCGCGCTGGCGGGCCTCGAGCTGGCTCAGGCACTGGTGCAGCGCCCAGGCCTGTTCGCTCGCATCGGCGGTGTCGGCGGGGTTCGGCGCATCGGATTCGAGCGTCTCGGCCATCAGCTCGTCGAACTCCTGCGTCAGCTGGGCGCGGTCGGCAGTGCGGCGGCGCAGCAGGTCGAGCGAGCGGCTGCGCACGATCAGGCCCAGCCAGGCGAGCGGCGGGCTCAGCGTGCCGCGGTAGTCGGCAGCGGCGCGCCAGACCGTCATGAACGATTCCTGCAGCACGTCCTCGGCCCATTCGCGCTGCCGCACCACGCGCATTGCCAGACCCATGAGGCGCGGCGAGGTACGGTCGTAGAGCTCGCGCAGGGCGGCCTCGTCGCGGCGGCCGATGCGGTCGATCAATGCGATCAGCTCGGCGTCTGGGCTGGGTACTGTCATGCGCGGATTGTGGGGCATGGGCGTGCATCACCCAGGTACGGCGGCGGGGTGCGCGCGGATTCAGCTTGTCCATGTGAATCCAGTTGGCCGCGGCCTGCGTAGAGGCAGCGAGACCGCACGCGGCGCGCCGCGCCCGTGCTCGGTCTTCCGGGCATTCATCACCCTGTCCAAACCTCCACACAAGGAACCGACCATGACCTTCCGCACCCTGACGGCCCTCGCTGCCGCCGCCGGCCTTGCCGCCTGTTCCGGCATGGGCCCCAGCCAGCCCACGATGATGTATTCGCAAGCCAGCCTGCCCGACGCGGTGAAGGTGCCGGCGGGTCACGCCGTGTTCATGGAGACCGTGGGCGCCGGCGACATTACCTACGAATGCCGCGCCAAGGCCAACATGCCCGGCCAGCACGAATGGGTGTTCGTCGGCCCCGACGCCCGCCTGATGGACCGTGCCGGCAAGCAGGTCGGCAAGTACTACGGCCCACCGGCCACCTGGGAAAGCATGGACGGCTCCAAGCTCACGGCCACCCAGGTGGCGGTGGCGCCCAACGGCACTGGCAACATCCCGCACCAGCTCGTGAAGGCGAACCCCGCCATGGGCGCGGGCGCGATGCAGGGCGTGAGCTACATCCAGCGCGTGGCAACCCGGGGCGGCGTGGCGCCGGCCATGGCCTGCGGCGCGTCGAACATGGGTCAGAAGCAGATCGTCAAGTACCAGGCGGACTACATCTTCTACCGCGCGGGCTGAAGCCCCGCCGGGCCTCGTTTGCCGCGCTAGGAAACATTTCGGACACGTATACTCCGCCCCCAAACGAGGAGCGGGGCGCACCAGCGCGTGCGAACGAGGAATGAAGAAAATTGCGATCGTGCGCACGCCCTGCCTGGGCGCGCCGTAGCGGGCGAGCATCGTGCGCGCGACCGCCACCCACACCACCACTGCCGCCGGCGAATCGCCGGCGCTGCCGCCGCCTTTCTGGCATCGGCTCAACAGCTTCTTCGCGTTCCCGTTGCAGCTGCGGCCGCTGGGCTACGGGCTGCTGCTCGCGTTCAGCAGCATGCTGTTTCAGCTGGTTCCGATCCTGCCCTCCGCGCTGTCGCTGCTGGTCATCGAGCTTGGCATCGTGCTGGCGGCCAGCCGCTACGGCTTCAAGGTCACGGCGCTCGGCGCGCAGGGCATCTGGCGCTCGGCCGACTTTCCGCGCGCACTCGACCCCGACTGGACCCATCTGCCATGGAAGCTGTTCGCCATCTCGCTGGTGCAGGGCGCGGTGATCGGCTGGCTCGCCTGGTTCGAGCCGGTGCTCGGCACCGTGGCGCTGTTCGTCGTGTCGTTCACCTTTCCGGCCGCGGTGATCGTGCTGGTGCAGTCGGCCAGCTTCTTCCAGGCCATGAATCCCGGCCACATCATGGATGCGATGCGCATCATCGGCTGGCCGTACGCGCTGCTGTGCTTCTTCCTGTTCTTGCTGAGCTCGGGTGCGCAGATCGCGATCGGTTTGCTGCTGCCGGTGATCGATGGCTTGATCGTGCTGCCGATCGCCAATTTCGCGTTCATCTATTTCGGCTGGGTGATGGCGAGCCTGCTCGGCTATGTGATGTACCAGCACCACGATGCCTTCGGCATTGACCTGCTGCCCGGCGGTGGACGCGACGACGGCGCGCCGGCAGACCGCCGCACGCCCGAGCAGATCGCCGCGCAGCGCACCGACGCCGAGGTGGCGCAATTGGTGACCGATGGCGACCTGCCCGGCGCGCTCGGCGTGGCCTACGAAGCGCAGCGCACGGCAGCGGCCGACGACCTGGCGGCGCACCGGCGCTACCACCGCGTGCTGCTGCTCGTGCCCGACAAGGCGGCCACGCTGCTCGACCATGCGCGGCGCTTCATCGCGCTGCTGATGCGGCGCGACCTGGCCTCCGAGGCGCTGAAGGTCTTCAAGGCTTGCCGCGAGAAGGACAAGGGTTTTGCGCTCGACGACTCCGTCACGGTGATGACGCTGGCCCGCGCGGAATGGCGCAACGGCGATGCACACGGCGCGCTCGCGCTGCTGTCGGGTTTCGACCGGCGCTTCCGCGGCGACGCGGCGATCCCGCAGGCCTACGAACTCGCGGCGCGGGTGCTGGTGCAGGGGCTCGGCCGCACCGACATGGCGCAGCCGATCCTCGCGACGCTCGAATCGCGCTATCCGGAGAGTGCCGAGACGCAGGAAGTGCGCTGGCTGCTGCGGCCTATCGCCTGAGGGTTCGGCGGCCGGGGTCTACGCGCGCTCGAGCGCGCGCGTCACCATGTCGTTGGGCGCCAGCCGCAGCAGGTGCGGCAGCCAGTCACGCGCCATGTCGCGTTCGCCCGCATGCAGCAGCCCGTTGGCGCAGACCGAAAGCGTGTCGGCCAGTTCGGGGTGTGCGGGCGCGGTCTTCAGCAGCACGCGGCACAGCGTGTCGGCATCCTGGAACTGCCCCGCACGCGTGAAGCGGCGCGCGAGCCGGGCCATGTCGTCGGGCCGCAGGCGCATCCCCGGCTTGGCCTGGTCGAGGTAGCTGCGGTAGCTGGCGTGCTGCAGCGCCAGCGTGTCGGGGTCGGTGGCGGGCAGGCGGAAGATGCGGCGCGCGGCCTGGTGGAAGTCGTCGCTCGCGGGCTGCAGCCGCGCCGTGTTGAACCAGGCGCGCAGCGTGTCGGCGTCGCGCGGGCGCAATTGGGCGGCGGCGCGCCATGCCGCGGTGGCGGCATCGAACTTCATCTCGGCGCCCAGCCGCCGCGCCGTGGCCACGTGGCGCGCGAAGTCCTTGCCGTCGTCGTCGCCATTCCGCGCCGTTTCGGCGGCCACCGCGTCGGGCGACTTGACGCGGCCGAGCGCCATGGCCCCGGCCATCAGCGCCGCCCCGGTCAGAAGGCCGCCGAGGTGCGCCATGTAGGCAATGCCCTGGCCGCCAACCCAATGCTGAAGCAGCTCGTTCGCGACCCAGGCCGGCAGCAGCAGCAGGGCCGGCGCGGTGACGTAGTTGAAATAGAAGAACAGCTGGTAGAAGAAGCGGATGCGCCGCAGCCGGTACATCACCGCGTACATGCCCATGAGCGCCGAGATCGCGCCCGAGGCGCCCACGCCGTGGTTGAGCTGCCCCGCATAGGCCCAGCCGGCCAGCGCGGAGGCGCCGACCGCGCCGAGCAGGTAGAAGGCCAGGTAGGTGCCGCGCCCCAGCGCCAGCTCGACCGAGAAGCCGAACAGGAAGAGGAACAGCATGTTGCCCAGCAGGTGCCCGGTGCTGCCGTGCAGGAACGCGGCCGTGAGCCAGGTCCAGGGCTTGGCGGCGGCGCCTTCGGCATAGTCCTGCGCCCAGCGCGTGGTGAACGGCGCGGGCCGCATCGCCTGGTACTGCGCGCGCTCGTGCTTCCATTCATCGAAGCGCGGGTTCGCGGGCGTGATGACCTCGTCGGCCTGCAGCTTGCGCAGAAACGCGCGGTCGTTCTGCAGGGCCGCGAGCAATTGCGCGTGGGCTTCGCCGTGCGGCAGCATGCGCCGGGCGAGCTTGCCGCGTTCCGGCTCGGTGTTCTCGAGCCATGCCACGAAGGGCGGCAGCTCCAGCGCGGGCAGCACGCTGTTCACGTAGTAGTGGGCCGCACGCTGCTCGGCTTTTTCCTCGCTGCGCTGCGGCCCCCAGAACACGGCCATGTTCACGAGGATCAGCAGCACCGTCATCCACGGCGGATGGCGCCAGCTCGGCCGGTTCTCGAGCGGGATGGCGTAGAACAAGCGCCGCCCCTGACGCTCAGGCCAGGCGTTTTCGGTGGCGCGCGATCTGCGCCTTCACCTGCGCCGGCGCGGTGCCGCCGAGGATGTTGCGCGCATTGAGCGAGCCGCGCAGGCTCAGCACGTCGTACACGTCCTTCTCGATCGCCGGGTTGAACTGCTGCAGCACGGCCAGCGGCAGTTCCGCAAGGTCGACCTTGTGCGAGGTGGCGGCCTTGACCGCATGGGCGACGATCTCGTGCGCGTCGCGGAAGGGCAGGCCCTTCTTCACGAGGTAGTCGGCCAGGTCGGTGGCGGTGGCGTAGCCGCGCAGCGCGGCGGCCTCCATGGCCTCGGGCTTCACGGTGATGCCGCCGATCATCTCGGCAAAGATGCGCAGCGTGTCCTTGAGCGTGTCGACGGTGTCGAACAGCGGCTCCTTGTCTTCCTGGTTGTCCTTGTTGTAGGCGAGCGGCTGGCCCTTCATGAGCGTGATCAGCGCCATCAGGTGGCCGACCACGCGGCCGGTCTTGCCGCGCGCGAGTTCGGGCACGTCGGGGTTCTTCTTCTGCGGCATGATCGAACTGCCGGTCGTGAAGCGGTCGGCGATCTGGATGAAGCCGAAGTTCTGGCTCATCCAGAGGATGAGTTCCTCGCTCATGCGGCTGATGTGCACCATGCACAGGCTGGCGGCGGCGGTGAACTCGATCGCGAAGTCGCGGTCGCTCACGGCGTCCAGGCTGTTCTGGCACACGCCGTCCATCTGGAGCGTGCGGGCGACCAGCTCGCGGTCGAGCGGGTAGCTGGTGCCGGCTAGGGCGGCGGCGCCCAGCGGCAGGCGGTTCACGCGCTTGCGCACGTCCTGCAGGCGCTCGGCATCGCGGCTGAACATTTCCACGTAGGCCAGCATGTGGTGGCCGAAGCTCACGGGCTGGGCCACCTGAAGGTGGGTGAAGCCCGGCAGGATCACCTCGACGTTCTTCTCGGCGATGTCGACCAGCGCCAGCTGCAGCGCCACCAGCAGTTCGGCGATCAGGTCGATCTCGCCGCGCAGCCACAGGCGCACGTCGGTCGCGACCTGGTCGTTGCGGCTGCGGCCGGTGTGCAGGCGTTTGCCGGCGTCGCCCACCAGCTGGGTCAAGCGGGCCTCGATGTTGAGGTGCACGTCCTCGAGGTCGAGTTTCCACTCGAAGGCGCCCGATTCGATTTCATCGCGGATCTGCGCCATCCCACGCGCGATCTCGGCGTGGTCCTGCTTGCTGATGATGTCCTGGGCAGCGAGCATGCCGGCGTGCGCCAGCGAACCTTCGATGTCGGCCTGCCACAGCCGCTTGTCGAAGAACACGCTGGCGGTATAGCGCTTCACGAGGTCGCTCATGGGTTCGGAGAACAGGGCCGACCAGGCTTCGGATTTCTTGTCGAGTTGGTTTTGAGTCATGGGAGGCCTGCCAGAGGCAATAATGGTTGGTTACCCAACGTATCAGTGATGCGCAACCCGGCGATTTTATCGGCCACCTCCGCGTCCAAGCCGCCGGCTTCGCCGGAAAGAGGGCGTTCGACCTCGCGCAGCGGCCGCGGGCTCTTCGACGCCTGCCAGATCGGCGTGGTGCTGCGCACGGTGCTTTTCGTCGAGGCGCTGGTGGCGACGGCCGCGCTTTTCGTGTCGTCGTCGCCGTCCGAATGGCTGGTGCAGACCGCCACCAGCACGGGTGGCGCGCTGCCGGCCACGCTGCTCTGGCTGGTGGCGGCCTGCGGGCTCAAGTCGCCGCTCGGGCGGTTGCCGGAACAGGCCCAATATGTGGCGGGCGCCGCGCTCGGCGCCGTCTCCGCGCTTTACGGCTGCGGCCTGCTGCGGCTCACCGGTGTGCTCGGCGCCGCGCCATGGCTCGCGAGCGCGGTGGCGGGTGGCTTCATCGCTGTGCTCGTCATGGCGGCGATGGTGCTGCGTGCGCGCGGCCAGACGCCGGCCGCCACCACCGCACGGCTCGAGGAGCTGCAGTCGCGCATCCGGCCGCACTTCCTGTTCAACACGCTCAACAGCGCCATCGCGCTGGTGCGCGAGGAACCTGCCAAGGCCGAGGCCATGCTCGAGGACCTGGCCGAGCTGTTTCGCCAGGCGCTGGCCGATCCGGGCGAATCGGGCACGCTGGCCGACGAGATCGCGCTGGCCGAGCGCTACCTGGCGATCGAGCAGGTGCGTTTCGGCGACCGGCTGCGCATCCGCTGGGACCTCGATGCCGCCGCCAGCAGCGCGCGCCTGCCGCCCCTGCTGCTGCAGCCACTGGTCGAAAACGCCATCAAGCACGGCGTAGAGCCCAGCCCCGAGGGCGCCAGGCTGCGCATCCGCACCGAGCGCCGCGGCGACGTGGTGGTGATCGAGGTGGTCAACAGCCTGCCGCCGCTGCGCTGGGCCGACGAGCCGCTGCCGCGCGGGCATGGCATTGCGCTGGCCAACGTGCGCGACCGGCTGCGCCTGCTGCACGACATGCAGATGCAGTTCAGCGCCGGCATGGACCAGAAGAACTACCGCGTGCGCATTGCCATTCCTGCCGAACCATGACCCTCAAGACCCTGATCGTCGACGACGAAGCCCTGGCGCGATCGCGCCTTCGCACCCTGTTGCGCGACTGCCGCTCGCCCGCGGCCGAGGTGGTGGCCGAGGCGGCGCAGGGGGCCGAGGCGCAGCAGCACCTGGCGCAACTGCCGCTCGACCTGGTGCTGCTCGACGTGCACATGCCCGGTATCGACGGCATCGAGGTGGCGCGCGCGCTGCGCCAGCGTGACGACGCGCCGGCCGTGGTGTTCGTCACGGCGCATGCGGCGCATGCGGTCACGGCCTTCGAACTCGATGCGGTCGACTACCTGACCAAGCCGGTGCGCGCCGAGCGCCTGCAGCAGGCGCTGCAGAAGGCCGAGCGCTTTCTGAAGGAGCGGGGTGCGCTGCGGGCCAGCGCGCTGCAGGAGAGCCTGCTGATCCAGGACCGCGGCCGCACCGAGCGGGTGCCGCTCGCCGAGGTGCTCTATTTGAAGTCCGAGCACAAGTACCTCACGGTGCGCACCGCCACGCGCAGCCACATCCTCGACGGCTCGCTCAACGAGTTCGAGGAGCGCTACCCCGAGCGCTTCCTGCGCGTGCACCGCAATGCGCTGGTGGCCCGCGCGGCCATCCGCGCGCTCGAGAAATACGACGACGGCGAAGACGCCGAAGGCTGGGCGCTGCGGCTCGAGGCCGTTCCCGAGCCGGTCGCCGTGTCGCGGCGGCAACTGCCTGCCGTGCGCGATGTCCTGAAGGAAAAAACACGATGACCGACAACCACAACCCGGCCGCCGACGCAGTGCCGAAAGCCCCGCCCCGGCCGCAGCCCGCCGAACAGCCGCCCGAGCTGCCGCCCGACCCCGAGGCGAAACCCCCGGCCGGCGCGCTGCCGCCCGAACTGCTGCCCGAGCCGGAACCCAACCGGCTGATGCTGCACATGCCGGTCGACGTGCGCAGTGCCTCGCTGGTCGTGCTCGCGGTGCTTGCCAGCGTGTTCGCGCTGCGCTGGGCCGCGGCGGTGTTCATTCCGCTGATGCTGAGCCTGCTGCTGAGCTATGCGCTGTCGCCGCTGGTCGACCGGCTCGAGCACTGGAAGCTGCCGCGCTGGATCGGCGCCACCGTGATCCTGCTGGGGCTATTCGGGGGGCTGGGCTGGACCGGCTATTCGCTTTCGGGCAGCGCCTCGCAGCTGGTCGATTCGCTGCCGGTCGCGGCGCAGAAGCTGCGCCAGGTCGCACGCACCTCCAACAGGAGCGCCAACACCAACCCGCTCGACAACGTGCAGCAGGCGGCGTCGCAGCTCGAGCGCGCCGCCGAGGAGAACTCGCGCGCGCTGGCCCGGCGCGGCGTGGCGCGCGTGGTGGTCGAGCGGCCGCCCTTCAACGTGCGCGACTACCTCTGGAGCGGCACCGTGGGGCTGCTCTCGGCCGCGGGGCAGTTCACGCTTGTGGCCTTCCTGACCTTCTTCGCGCTGTGCTCGGGCAACACCTTCCGGCGCAAGCTGATCAAGATCACCGGACCGAGCCTGCAGAAGAAGAAGATCACGGTGCACGTGCTGGACGACATCACGCGCAACATCGAGCGCTACCTGCTGGTTCAGATTGCCACGAGCGCGCTCGTGGGCGTGGCAACCGGGCTCTCTTTCTGGGCGCTGGGGCTCGAGAACGCGGCCGTCTGGGGCATCGTGGCCGCGGTGACGAATCTCATCCCCTACATCGGCTCGGTGATCGTCATGGGCGCGGCTGGCCTGGTCGCGTTTCTGCAGTTCAACACCATCGAGATGGCGCTCGCGGTGGCCGGCACCTCGCTGTTGATCCACACCGTCGTCGGCAACCTGCTGGTGCCCTGGCTCACGAGCCGCACCAGCCGCATGAACCCGGTGGCCGTGTTCGTCGGCGTGATCTTCTGGGGCTGGCTCTGGGGCATCTGGGGCCTGCTGCTGGGGATTCCGATCACGATGGTGATCAAGTCGATCTGCGACCGGGTCGAGGACCTGCAGCCGATCGGGGAGCTGCTCGGGGACTAGGGCCTCATTCCGGCATCACGCCCATCGGCACGCCGCCGCGCGCCCGCCCCAGCGTGGCCACGACCAGCGCCGCCACCAGCACCAGCACCCCGCTGAGCACCATCGCGCTCGCGATGCCGTAGCCGTCGACCATCACGCCACCCATCAGCGCGCCGGCGGCGATCGCCACCTGGAAGCCGGTCACCAGCAGGGCCTGGCCGGCTTCCTGCGCGTCGGGCACCGCTTCCATCATCCAGCCGGTGAGCGCCACCGGGATCAGGCCGAAGGCCACGCCCCAGATCACCACCACGACCGCGCCGGCCACCATGCCGGTGCCGATCTGGGTCGACAACAGCAGCGCCGTGGCGAGCATCAGTGCCGCCAGCAGGGTGGTGCCGCGCACGCTGCGCGCCACCAGGCTGCCGCCGACGAAGGTGCCGACGAAGCCCACCGCGCCGTAGACCAGCAGCAGCGTCGAGACGGCATGCGCCGGCAGGCCGAACACCTGCTGCAGCAGCGGCTTCAGGTAGGTGTAGGCCGCGAAGTGGCCGGCGATGAAGAACAGCACCGTGAGCAGGCCGACCTGGGCCATGCGGCGCGTGAGCGGCGTGAGCAGGTCGCGCGCGCCGATCGCGCGCTGCGGCGGAATGGCCGGCAGCAGCCACAGCTGCACCAGCAGCACGGCGGCGGCCAGCGCGCCGGTCACGGCGAACGAGGCGCGCCAGCCGAACATCGTGCCGAGCCACGAGCCCGCGGGCACGCCGAGCACCGTGGCCGCCGACACGCCGGCCAGCACCAGCGACATGGCGCGTGCCTTCGAGGCCGCGGGCACCAGCTGCGTGGCGGCCGCGGGCGCGAAGGTCCAGAAGCCGCCCACCGCCAGGCCGAGCATCAGCCGCGCGACCAGCATGGTCGCGAAGTTGGGCGCGAAGGCGGCGAGCAGGTTCGACGCGATCAGCAGGACCGTGAGTGCGATCAGCACGGTGCGCCGGTCGAGCCGGCCCGAGGCCACGATGAGCGCCGGACCGGCCAGCGCGGCGAGCACGCCGGGCATGGTGATCATCAGGCCGGCCGTGCCATCGGACACGCCGAGTCCGCGCCCGATGTCCGTCAGCAGGCCGATCGGCATGAACTCGGTCGACACCATCGCGAAGGTACCGACGGCAATGGAGCCGACCGCGAGCCACGCGGAGCGGCTCGCCACCGCTGTCGTCGCGGGCTCGGGCGCGAGGTCGTCGATGCAGGGATTGCTGCTGGGCGGATTCATCATGAAGGGCGGTCCTCGAATCGCATCGGCCGGGCGCGTGCCGGGCCGATGGCGTGTTGTTGTGAAGGGCCGCCCAGTGTCGGAGTTGGCAGGCCTTGCACAAAGGGGCCTGCCGGCAGTAGTCAGTTTCCTGTGGACGAACAATGGGCCTGTTTCATCCCTCGCGCTCCAACGGCTCGGCCGGCTCGGTCGGCTCCGACAGCATGGTCCCGCGGCAGAGCGCCGAGCCGCAGCGGCAGGGGTACTGGTCGGGCGTGGAGCCGTCGTCGGCGCTCAGTGCGTAGTCGATGAAGAGTTCTTCGCCCTCGTCCACCGGCACCAGCGTCTGGAACTTCAGCAGCAGTTCGCCGGCTTCGTCGTATTCCTCGACGGCTTCGCAATTGGGATCGCAGGCATGGTTCAGGTGGCGCGTGCCGTTGCCGCCCTTGGCGCCGTCGATGGTTTCGTCGTTGGAGAGCTTGAAGAGGTAGGTGAGCTGGTCGTCCCACTTTCTTGCGGCGATGTCCTGCGGCGAGTAGCGCCGGCCTTCGTAGAGGCCGAGGAACGCGCCGGCGGGCAAGTCGCGGGCCGCGAAGGCACCGAGCCCATGGACACCGCTGGGGCCCACGCGGATGAAGGGCGTGGACGAGGTCTGCTTGCGCGATTTCATGCCGACGATTGTGCCGGCGCCTCGGCCGCCTGCGCCTGGAACATGCGCGTGAAGTCGCAGCATTCCTGCGCCAGCATGACGATCGACGCGGTCAGCGCGCTGCGGTGCTCGCCCTTGTGCATCGCGACGTAGCGCACCAGGGGCAGGGCGGGCACCACGTCGATCACCGCGAGCATGCCGGCCGACACCAGCGGCTCGAGGCACTGGCGCGGCAGGTAGCTCACGCCGAGCCCGGACACCGTGAGGCCCGTGAGGGCGACGAGGTTGCTCACCACGATGCTTTCGGCCGGCTGCACGCCCTGTTCCTTCATCCAGGCGTCGTAGGCGCGGCCGGTGCCCGAGTTGCTGCCCTGCACCAGCATGCGATGGCGCGCGAGCTCGTGCAGGCGGACCGGGCCGGTGGCCGCCACCACGCCGGGCTTGCACATCCAGGCGCTCCTCACCTGGCCGATGACCTTGGTCTGCATGCGCGAATCGGCAAAGGTGTGGGGCACGATCGCGAGGTCGAGCTCGTCGGCCAGCAGCTTGTCGCGCAACTGCAGGCTGTCGTCCACGTCGGGCGCGAGGATCACCTTCGGATAGTGGCGCTGGATCAGTCCCACGAGCCGCGGCAGCCAGGTCATCGCGGTGAGTTCGGTCACGCCGATGCGCAGCCGGCGCTGCACCACGCCGGGCTTGCCGAACTGCTCGACGGCGGCGTCGCGCTGCTCGAGCAGGCGGCCCGCGAGCACGAACATCTCCTCGCCCTTCTCGGTGAGCCGCGCGCTGCGCTGGCTGCGGTCGAACAGCGCCGTGTCGAACAGCTGCTCTAGTTCGTGCACCCGCTTGGAAACGGCCGACTGCGTGGTGTGCAGCTGGTTGGCCGCCTGCGCGAAGCCGCCGAGCTTGGCGATCCAGTAGAGGGCTTCGAGCTGCTTGAATGTCATCACGGTGTGTAAGTCCTCGACCGAGTCGCTTTATTCATGTGATTCGATCACAAAAAATCGCTTTTGGAAATTTGAAGCGGCACGGAAGATGGGCTTGCCTCATCTTCCAAGGAGACTTTCGAATGAACCTCAAACTGTCCCTCGCGCTGGCGGCCTCCGCTGCATTGCTCTGCGGCGCCGCGGCGGCCCAGGAGAGCCCCACGCTGCGCAAGATCAAGGAAAGCGGCGTGGTGCAGATCGGCAGCCGTGACACGCAGCTCCCGTTCTCGTACAAAGCCGGCTCCGAGAGCGCGCCGATGGGCTTCACGAACGACATCTGCCTGCAGGTGGTCGAGGCGATCAAGGCGAAGCTCGGCCTGCCGAAGATCGAGGTGCGCTACACGATGCTCACGTCGACCAACCGCATCCCGCTGGTGCAGAACGGCACGGTCGACCTCGACTGCGCGACCACCACCAACACGGTGCAGCGCCAGCAGCAGGTCGACTTCGCGCCGAGCCACTTCGTGACCAACATCACGGCCGTGGTCAAGAAGAGCTCGGGCATCGACTCCATCGCCGACCTGCAGGGCAAGACCGTGGCCACCGTGGCCGGCAGCACCTCGATGCAGCTGCTGCGCGGCTTCCGCAAGACCGAGAACATCGAGGTGCAGGAGATCGCGGGCAAGGACACGGCGGACGGCTTCCTGCTGCTGTCGAGCGACCGCGCGGTGGCCTACGTGCTCGACGACGTGCAGCTCGCGGGCCTGGTCGCCAACCAGCCCAATCCGGCCGACTACAAGCTGCTGAAGGACGTGCTGCGCCAGGAGCCCTACGGCATCATGATGCGCAAGGGCGACCCCGAGTTCAAGGCCATCGTCGACGAGGCCGTGACCGCGATGATGAAGTCGGGCGCGATCGAGAAGCTCTATGCCAAGTGGTTCATGTCGCCGATTCCGCCGCGCAACGTGAACCTGAACTTCCCGATGTCCGATGCCGTGCGCGAGGTCTACCGCAACCCGAACAACAAGGGCGTGTGAGGATGCCGTCCGATGCCATCCGCCCGAACGGGTTCGCGTTTTCGGATGCGCTGATGCGCGAGGTGAAGGCGCGCTTCCTGCACGTCGACCGCGACCACCACGGCCGCGAGCGGCTGTACTTCGACAACGCGGGCGGCTCGTTCCGCCTGAAGGCCGCGGCCGAACGCTTCGCCGCCATCGATGCGGTGCCCGACAACACCGAGCGCATGCACGCCACGGCGATCGAGCTGCAGCAGGTCCAGGCCCGCGGCGCGGACGACCTGCGCACCGTGCTCAATGCCGAAGGCGGCAGCGTCTATGCGTCGCTGACCGCGTCGGGCGCGATGTTCGACATGGTGCGCGCCGTGGCCGAGAACGTGCCGGGCACGAACATGGTCACCACGGTGCTCGAGCATCCGTCGGCCTTCGATGCGATGAGCCTCTATGCGCAGAAGTGCGGCCGCGAACTGCGCGTGGCCCGCAGCAACCGCGAGACCGGCGGCGTCGACGTCGACGAGATCGTGCGGCACATCGACAAGGACACGAGCCTGCTCAACGTGATCCATGCATCGAACATCTCGGGGGCCAAGCTCGATCTCGAACGGATCGTGCAGCGCGCCCGCGAGATCAAGCCCGATCTCTACATCCTGGTCGACGCCGTGCAGCACGCGCCGCACGGGCTCATCGACCTGCAGAAGACGCCGGTGGACGGCATCAACATCGCGCCCTACAAGTTCTTCGGCTGCCGTGGCTCGGGCCTGTCGTGGGTGTCGGACCGTGCGGCGCGGCTGCCGCACCACAAGCTCGCGGGCAAGAAGCCCGATTTCTGGGACCTCGGCAGCTCCGCGCCCTGGCAGTTCGCCGTGCTCACCGAGGTCGTCGACTACGTCTGCTGGCTCGGGGGCCATTTCTCGCAGGCCAATGAGCGGCGGGCGTTGTTTGCCGCCGGCATCGCGCACATCGAGCTGCACGAGCGGGCGCTGCTCGCGGCGCTGCTCGACGGGATAGAGGCCACGCCGGGGCTGCGCCGCATGGCCGGCGTCAAGGTCTTCCTCGACCATCCGGACCTCACGAAGCGCGACCTGATCATCGGCATCGGCTTCGACCGCATCGACTGCGCGCAGGCCGTGGTCGAGTATGGCGAGCGCGGCGTCACGGTGTACGAGCGCGTGGCGAGCAGCATCTACTCGAAGCGCATGCTCGACGCCTTCGGCCTCGAGGGCACGGTGCGCGTCTCGCCGCTGCACTGCCACTCGGTCGCGGACATGGAGAAGTTCCTGCGCGTCACGCAGGAGATCGCCGAGTCGGCTGCGGCTTAGGGCCTGTTCACCCTATTTACGGGGATCGCGTTGGCCCGCATTGGGGCTGGCTGCAAGGCGCCCGCGCGCAGCAATGCTGAAGCATTGCAAGCGCGGGCAACGCCGCAGACGGCCCCAATGCGGGCCAACCCGGAGGGAAGGC